>JARVGJ010000004.1 GCA_029762595.1 Methanolobus sp.
ATCTCACCAAGAACGTTGTCAGTTACAACAACATTGCTAAGATCGACATTACCGGTATTGGTGACGTTATATGTCCAGGTTACACTGGCACCCACAGGGATGAAAGGTCCGGTTGGATCGTCAGCATCCTCGCCATTGGTGGCCTTCTCGATATCAATTGATGGACATTCGCCGAAGTAGTGGCTTGGGTCCTCATCGGTCACAATTACCGCTTTATATTCCCCGGTAACCGTAGCGTTGTTGGCATACTGACCGCACTCGGCAATTCCTGCAGCTTCATAGACCCAGATCTCATCAACATCAAGAATACCATCATCGTTGACATCACCACTCTGGTAAACAGGTATGACACCCTGGTCATCTATGACTGATATATTGCTGAGCGGCACATTACCGGTGTTGTTCACCACATAGGTCCACGTGACGGTAGCACCCTGCAGGATACCAGAGCCTGGTGCTTCATCAGCATCCTCACCATTGGTTGCCTTCTCAATATCAATGTCAGGACATTCGCCGAAGTAGTGACTTGGATCAGTGTCAAAGACCGGGATCACGTCGAAGAAACCAACTGATGTTGCGTTGTTCACATACTGACCGCATTCAGCGATGCCTGTAGCTTCAAAGATCCATGATTCACCGATCGAAAGGATATCGTCCCCATCACCCTGATCAATGATATTAGTAATAGGACCAAGTTTGTCATCAATAACACTTATATTTTCCAGAGGAACATCACCTGTGTTTGTTACAACATAGGTCCAGGTTACATTCTCACCTTCGGGTATCCCCGGGCCTGGTGCAAGATCCGCATCTTCTCCATTTGTTGATTTTTCAATATCTATTATCGGATTTGGTATCTGGAAGAATACAGCTGCGATATCTTCACCGACAATATCAAGGTTGCCCCCGGCACTCACACTTACACTAAATGTATTTCCGGGAGTGAAATCAAAATAATTAGATAGGTTCTGTATTGATACTTCATAGACACAATCAGCGCAATCGTCAGGCCCACCTGCATTACTGTTTGCAGCAAGGATGTCATTCTCATCAATTCCAGTAAAACCTACTGTGCTCACTTTCCAGTCATTGTCCGTAATTGTGATCATTATCATCTTATCGTCTTGGAATATCATGATACTCCATTGTTCTGCCGGACCAATGCCTGTAATTGGTTTTCCACTTACATTACCGACAATATCACCATTTTTAGTGAGTCCGATGATATTCCCGTCACCATCAAGATCACCCGGAAGACCGTATACAGTACACAAACCATATAGAGTATCATTTATAAAATCGTAATGAGCGTATATTCCTTTTATATCATAACCACTTGGATATGGTCCTTCAACGCTAAGGTTTTCATTGAAATTTGATCCTGCATCGCTAATAGGATCCTCATCATACCAGTTTCCGTTCTGGAATACAACCATTTTATTGCCAAATGGACCGCTCGGATCATAGGCAGTTCCATTGACCTGACCGAAGTTCCAGTTCTCATCCCATTCTCCAATGCTTTTAACTCCATCCACAGTTATAGCTGCCGCTGCACCTGATAGTGCGAGCAACACCAGAGATATTATTAATAGTGTTCTACATTTTGTCATTCTTGCCCCACCCTTATAAGTAAAAGAGGTATTTGTTATCAGGAAATAATTTGGGCTCGTCTGTATTTATTATAACAGCAAACATAAATCAGTAGGATTGCTATGTAACAAAGTGCAGTAAAATATTTTTAAAAAAATGCTATCAAATAGATGACATGGCAATAGTTGATTTCAGTGTTTGTCTGCTTTCAGATCAATTTCACCGGCCAATATATCTTCAATGATCTTTAGTGATTCCTTACTTATCTTTGTTCTTTTTCCTTTGTCACACTTTTCCATATTATTGTAATCAAAAAAATTCTTGCACACACCATGGGCTTTGTCCATAGGATCATTATCCTGCAGAAAAACAACACAACCTTCCAAACCAATCACCTTTTGGACATAATTTAATGCGTAAGATACCCCATAGTGACATCCTACCCCTGGAAGAAAATACTTATATCCTTCATTCTTTTTCTGCTCAAGCCAGGGAAAAAGATTAGAATCACTGTCTATTATGAATATCCTGTCCTTTGTGAATCCTTTTTCCTTCAGGATATCGATCATGTCACCAAGAGAACAGGGTATATTACAATTTCTGCCCTCGATTTTCAAACAACTCTGATTCTTCCTTGATCTTTGTTTGCATGATACCGGACAAGCATGATCACCCAACGGTTTTGTACAATAGGGAAGAAAAGCAATACAACTGTCAAGCTCATCTGTGACTATCGTTTGTATATCCAGGGAAGGGGATGAAATAGCTATACTGCAGTTGAGCAAACTTTTATTTATATGATTGCAACTTAGTTTCTTCTCGATCAGCTTTTTGTTTAGCGAATAAGGAACAAATGAGTATAGCTTCTCTAAAATTGATACTCTCGTTATTAACCCTCCTAAGATGCGAATTATGTAGCCGGTTATCCCACAAACAACTATAACTGAATTCTCGTTCTAAAAGCTTGGCGTTAAAACAAAATGCGGCATAAAAGGTCTTTTTTTCCAGAAAATGTGAAATATAAAAACAGAATTGCAAAATAAAGAAGATAAACAAAAAAAAAGAAAAGAATGAAGAAATGAATAAATAATTAAATATATAAATAAATAAAATTGTGAATGGAAGTTAAAACCAGCTATCAAATAAAAAATCAAATACTGGAAGGTACTTCACTTGGATGCGGGGATCTATTAGGTACTTCCTCAACGTTTTCATTTTGATATTTACCTGAAAGGATCCGGTCCATCATTATAATCGTCTCTTTGTGCACCTTGGTCCTCTTTCCCTTATCGATACCTTCCATTCCAAGATAATCGTTCATGCATTTACAGACACCATTTTCTTTGTCCCCGGGGCAATAGTCATCTACAAAGGCTATACACCCTTTATAACCAAGTTTCTTACCTATATAATCAATAGCATAGGACACACCATATTTGCAGCCTGTACCTGGCATGAAATACTCATAGCCTTCTTTCCTTTTCTGTACAAGCCATGGGAATAGATTGGAATCCCGGTCTATTATAAAAATCTGTTCCTTTTTAAAACCATGTTTTGTGAGAACGTCCACCATGTCTCCAAGAGAACATGGAACTTTACACTTGCCACCGGATACCTTGACACATTTCTGATTCTTCCTGTTGTTAACCTTATCAGATACAGGGCATTCATGTTCTCCCATCGGTTTGGCACAATATGGTAAAAAAGCAACGCATTTATCAAGATCATCTCTTACCACTTTTTTTATATCCAGGGAATGGGGATATAAGGCAAGGTGATTTTTTATAAGCAGATCATCCTGTTTTTTGAATTTGCATTTCCATCTAACTATCTTTTGATGGATCGAGTAAGGAACCAATCCATATATTAATTCTCGGGTCAGCATTTTTTTCCTCCATTGACGTTTGGGGGCTGTACTTCTTTGGAGTTGTCCAGAGTAAACCTATGTCCCAATTTTTCAACTTTATCTCATAGGTAGCTTGGTCATCCGTATAAATACCATGACCCTATATACATTTATTCGTGTACATAAACTATACATAGAATAAATACTGTGAACATGCTTATAATAAATTAAGGAAGACACTGTACAATAAATCTATATTTTATGTACAAGTTGTGATTATACGTGAAAATTTTTATGTTCAAGACATAATAAATGGATTTGATAAAAAATAGATCTGATAAAGTATATTCGGATCAAGGCATTCATTATCCAAACAAGTAAAAGTAGAACTACAGACCCAATTCTTCTGCAATCTCCTGGAACTCTTTTCCCTTTGAGGTTGTTACATAGAGGTTTCCTTTATGTTCTATCAGTCCTTTTTCTTCCAGCATTGTAAGATACCTGTTAACCATATCAAAATTTAGATTTGCATTGTATACTATGTGTGTTTTTTTAGCTCCTTCCAATGCAGCTTTTAATATCTCCACACTAATGGCAGTTCTGCTTCGTCTAATATGACCACATCCACAGCTACAATGTTCTTTACAACAGCCAGATACCCCAATGGTCAATAGAAGTTGGAAAGAACTATTCATTCCAACATTCCAGTACCATCCAACATTCCAGTACCATCCTTTATTTTCTTGATCTGTATCCGTAGAAACCAATGACAATTCCGCCCAGAACAAGCCCCATTATAAGAAGCATATTATTGGTTTTGGAACTACTCACCGGCAGGTATCCTTCATCTGCGGCTTCATACCCTACATCTTCCTGTGTACTGGGAAGCGGGGTTTGCGATTCTGTATCCACAGATAATGAATCAGTGCTTACATCATCAGCAGTTTCGGTTGTATCAGCACCGCCAAAACCTCCACCACCTCCAGGAGATAAGGGTTTTTCTGCCTCATTGCCTGCTGGCTGGCTTGTTGCACTAATGTCAAATGATGCTGCTTCTCCACTTTGATAATTCTTAAGATCCAAGGTTTGCGATTCCACTCCGTTAACATAAACCTTGACAAGATCGTAACCCGTGGGTATACCCAGTCTGTTGCTGCGCTTATCGCCGATAATACCTTCAGTGGTCACAGTCGTCTCACCTACGACCTTCCCATCAACAACTATTGCTACCTCGGTCCCTACAACTGCCGGCTTCCCATCTACCAACAGATTACCTTCCAGGACTAATGGAGGTTCATTAGCTGCAGCAGGTATGACCATGAATGCAAATAACACTATAAATACTTGTAATAAAGCTCTTTTTTTATAACCACTTATCATACGTCCCACCTTCGATAAATCAAAAATGCAGTGAGAAAGAACTCCCACTGCGCTGTATTTCATGTTTCATTCAGCTGTCAGGCCAATATGCACTCCTCGTTTACGAATACGTAGTATCCTTCGTATACGTTCATGCTAAATACATCGGTACCGACCTGGTTACCATTGATAACACCTTCCACTCCGTTGTATCCCACATAGGCATACTCACTTGCAGAAGTTACCCAGGGTCCTTTGACCTTGATGTAGCTGTCATCTATGGTTGCAAGCCCGATCTCTGCAGATAGCTCAACCTTTGCATTGTGGCCAATTGCATTCCATCCCGGATAGAGCATCAGCGATGGTGGCGTAGATGGCACCTTCGGTGTCAGATAGTCCTCAAGAATGACAACCTCTCCACTCATGTTGTTGTGTACCCAGTATGCCTTCAATGGCTCGAAGGTGGTTGGTACAGCCATCATTCCAGCAGATGCATCATCATAGAATACATAATCAACTTCTGTGTCACTAAAGTCCTGGAGCACAAAGTCGACACTTGCATTCTCAAGTGTTTCTGGGAACGATATAAGGTTCCATCCCGGCAGGAGTATTATTCCTTCTGGGTTGTACACCTCAACACATACGATGTGGAATGCTGAATCCTGTCCGTCATCCAATGTTGCCTTGATCAGGTACTGGCCATCCGGTACACTGGTTGTGTCAAGCACAGCAGTCCAGCCATCAGAGCCGTCGTTGTCTGTTGCGAATACTGTCCAGACACCGCCTACCTCATCGTCAATGCAGTTGCCATTGGTATCTGCAAAGACAGCAAAGGTTGCGGTAAGGATGTCATCCTGTCCGGAATTATCCACAACTTCAACTATCTGTGTCTTTGAGACAACATCACCGTCTGCATGAGAGACTATTTCCGGCACTGGCACAACGTTTGGTACTGTAGAAACTTCAACAGTTCCATCCGTGACCACAACTCCCGGAATTGCTGCATTGGTCTGGTCCTGGAGCACCACGTTCATCAGCTCAAGGTCATAGACACCATCTGCTGCACCGGCCTTCACTTCGAACTCAATGGTTAACATTGTTCCGGCTGTTGGAAGGTAGGCACCGCCTGTGGCTGCAATACCATATGTAATGGTACCTGCACCGTCATCACCACTGCCTGGTGCTTCCAGTGCTCCTGCTCCAAGCAGGTTCTCGTTGCTCACACTGTTCACCATGAGCACTGAAGCATCGTAGTCCAGCTGCAGGTTCACAGCACGCAGGTTCTTGTCAGCGGAATCGACCATCACTTCAACCTGAAATGTCTCACCGACATCTACAGGTCCGCTTGTAACTGGAGATACCATTACCTCCGGCATTACAACAGGACCGTCAGCCACCTGTACGGTAGCATCAGTGACAAGCACTCCGGCAATTGCCGTGTTGGTCTCATCCATGAGTTCCACATTGTCCATGTCAAGGGCGTAGATGCCATTTGCAGCACCTGCCTTCACCTCGAATTCGATGGTCAGCATAGTACCGGCTTGCGGCGTGTAAGCTCCTGCGGTGGAGGCAATACCATATGTAATGGTACCTGCACCGTCGTCACCACTGCCTGGTGCTTCCAGTGCCCCTGCTCCAAGCAGGTTCTCGTTGGTCACACTGTTCACCATGAGAACTGCAGCATCGTATTTCAGCTGCAGGTTCACAGCACGGAGCGGCTCATCAGCTGAATCCACATCGACCATTACCTGGAATGTGGCTCCCGGAGCAACCGGACCGCTCATTGCAGGAGTGATCTTCACTGTCGGATCAACAGGCACTGGTGGTAACACATCATCACCAATTTTCACCGTTGCATCCATGACAGCTACTCCGTCAATAGCCGTGCTGGTCTCATCTAAGAGTATCACATTCATCAGGCCAAGGTCATAGATACCATCAGCAGCTCCCGCTTTCACTTCAAAGTTAATAGTGATCATGCTACCGGCTACTGGTGCATATGGACCGGATGTGGCTGCAATACCATAGGTAATGGTTCCTGCTCCATCATCCCCACTTCCTGGTGCTTCCAGTGCTCCTGCTCCAAGCAGGTTGTTGTTGGTTATGCTATTGACCTGGAGAACTGCCGGATCATAGTCCAGCTGCAGGTTCATGGCACGTAGGTCAGACGCATCGGAATCCACCAATATGTTGACCTGGAACGTATCGCCTGCATCGTACTCATTGGTTTGTGGATCTACTGACACCGATGGTGCAGCCGCTGCAAGTCCTACGCCTACCATGAAACATGCACAAAATATTAAAAGGATGGCAGCAGATCCTGCCATTCCTTTCCATGTTATATTTGTCATGATTTCACCTCTTACATCAGGCTTAAGACTGATATACTCCTGCAAACTCTACAAAGTCAAAGAAGTCTATTGTGCCATCATCATTGAAGTCGAAGATTGCGTTGTAGTTGCTGTCACCCATTACTGAGTTGTAGCAAGCTGCAAATTCAACGAAGTCAAAGAAGTTGACAACTTCATCACCGTTGTAGTCACCCTTCATCTCTTCAACAGGTGGTTCATTGTTGTTGCCAGCAGGTACACCGCCGTTCATGTACAGTCCTGTACCGTCCAGTGGGTTGTGCGTGAACATAAGCCTCTGGAATTCTGTTGAAAGATCAACATTCTCGCATACCACAGAGTTTGGTGCAAGGAATGAACTGGTCAGCAGGTAGTCACCTGTTCCGCCTGCATTTGGTACATCCGGATAGACAAACTCCTTGTAGAAGTCAGGCATTGTCCTGATGTTCAGCCATACCCAGCTCTGAACTGGTGCTACAGAGTTGGATGATGCAGTGTTGTATGTACCTTCGCAAAGTATCTCCAGCAGGTTTGTGTTGAACCTTTCTTCAATGTCCTTACCGGTGAAGTATATCTCAAGGGCCGGGACTTCGAACATACGTTCTGCAATGGTATCCCATGAGCTGCTTATGTACATGTCCTGATACCAGAGCAGGTCATCCACATATGGTCCGGAAGCATCTAGCTGTCCATAGTAGCAGGTTGTTGCCTCATCTGGAACAGAGTGTGGCACATCGATGTCATCGATCATGACGTACTCGCGGTTAAATGGTGGCAGTACAGGAATGATCTCATAGTCATCGACCATCTTCAAAGTCACAGACAGGTCATTGGATCTGACATCCTCGTGTTCTGGGACCGGGTTTCTGATGGTTATGTACTTGACATTGTCTTCACCACTACCAAAGATAGCTGCAACATCATACTCAGCACCGTCAACGAAGAATGTCTCAGCTGTGTGGAGCAGACGTCCGACACGGACAAGAGCCTTTCCATTGTCTGGATTGACACCTACGGTTTCCATGTACCATGGCTGGTAGAACTGTGGATCCTGACCTGCAATAACAGTGTGACGTCCTGCAGTCAGTATTTCATTGCCCACGCCAAGTGAATACAATCCACCAATGCGCTCGGGGTTGGTGTTACCGTTGTAGTAGACCTTTACTGCTACTGAGTCCGGCTGACCGTTCTTGTAGTATATGTCCTCGATCTCTATAATGTGGTCAAGGAACTGCAGTTTATCTCCTGTGTTTATGGAGAATAGTTCAGAAGCTATGGAGATATCCTTCAGTTTATCACCATTGAAGTCATCCACATCCATGAGATAAACAACATTGTCATTGCCATCGTCATTGATGTCAAAGCTGTCAAGACCTATCTGGTCAAGACGGTCTGCAACCGGGAAGTAGAAGTATGTCCAGTATGCTCCGGTTGGAGACATCACAGTACCTTCTGTTGGCTGGTAGTGTTTGTCCATGAACATGTATGTGAACTCATTGACAACGAATTCCCAGGTGTATTTGTTGGGGCTGTCAAGCCAGACATTTCCGGTTGGCACTACAAGTTCAGGTACGAACCACTGCCTGAAGAATACTTTCTGCCAGGAGTCCTTGTTGTCCACAACTATACCTGCCTTTATCTTTGCAGGGTTGATGGTTACAAAGTCCTTAATTGGTGCTTCAGGGCTTAGTGGGTCAAATGGTCCTTCTGCAGTCATATATGGGAATGCTGCGCTGTATGCATCCTCACCGTATATTCTAAGGCCGTTGGTGTTCTCGTCGATCTCATTTACATAGATGTCAGTGAAACCTTCTGCCTGGTCGTAGACGAACATGACCCTCTGTGGGAGAACTACATCCCTTGGTGTCTCACATACATCAGAGTTTGGTGCTCTCCATGAACTTGTGAACAGGAAGTCACCATATCCATCATCTATATCCGGCATTTCTGGGTATACGAAGTCCTTATATTCATCCGGCATTGTCCTTATGTGCAGCCACTTCCATGCCTGTGCTTCAACTTCGCCTATACCCTCTTCATCAAGAATCTCCAGCAGGTCGGTGTGGAATCTTGACTCGAATGCATGGTCAACGAAGTAGATAAGCATTGGGCCAACACCGTATATCTTACGCTCTTCGATAGTATCATAGGCCGAATCAATATAGTTGGATTCGTACCACTCACCATCAGGTGCGTACATGTTAAGATTGTCACCATAGTAGCATGTCAGATCATCAGATGCATAGTCTGGAATGTTTATGTCATCTATCATTGTGTATTCACGGTTAAATGGTGGCAGCATTGGAACATATTCATTGGCCTTGATGTTCTTCTTAACGACTGAGAGGTCGTTCATGGAAACATCTGTGTCCTGTGGTACAGGGTTTCTGATTGTTATGTACTTGACATTATTCCATGAAGAACCAAATATCCTAGCAACATCATATTCTGCACCATCCACGAAGAATGTCTCTCTTTCATAGATCTGACGTCCTACATGTACAAGGACCTTGTCCATGCCAGCAGCTGCGCCCTCTACCTTAAGATACCATGGTTCGAAGAACTGTGGATAATCGTCTGTTACTGTGTGACGTCCGGAACTAAGGATTCCTTTGTCAACCTGTATGACATGTATACCACCTATCTGTTCAGGGTTAGTGTTACCATTATAGAAGATCTTCACAGCTACGGAATCGAGCTTACCGTTGACGTAATAGATTCCCTCGATCTCTACTATGTGGTCAAGGAACTGTAGTCTGTCACCGATATTGACTGCGAACAGCTCGGAACGGATGCTTATATCCTTGTGACCGTCCTTGTTGAAATCGCCAACCCTTCTCAGGGTAACCATGTCGTCCATACCATCATCGTTGATGTCAAAGCTGTCAAGACCTATCTGGGCATCGTCACGGTCTGCAACCGGGAAGTAGAAATTGGTCCAGTAGGCGCCTGTTGGGCTCTTTGCTGTAGCCTCAACTGGCTGATAATGTTTGTCAACGAACATGTAAGTGAATTCAGTCACTACATCATCAGAAAGATATTCATTTCTGTATGGTATCCATTCCTTGTATTTGTAACATGAATTCTCTTCGATTTCCAGCATAGTGGATGAATCGCCTTCTACAATTTCAGTAACGTTGTCTTTGGTGCATTCATATTTGAATTTATCCAGCCAGACCATACCCGTTGGTTCTGTGTAATCTGGTACGAACCACTGCCTTGCAAAGACTTTCTGTTTGGAGTCAACATTGTTGACATAGATATTCCCAAAGTCCTCTATTAAGGCCGGGTTAAACGTCACGAAATCTTTCTGTGGCGCTTCAGGGTTCATTGGGTCAAATGGAGCTACAGGATCCATATAAGGGAACGCTGCGCTATAACCATCCTCACCATAGAGCCGCAATGTATTTACATCATCTTCAGCACTAGCTGCAGCTGCCATTGCGATAATTGCAATAAGAGCAATAGCAACCACTAAAAGCTCATGCCTCAACTTCACTTTCATATTATATCCTCCTTTCTTAAGCAATACCGACTCTTCGATACCATCAAACAAAAAATGACTTTATCTCCACTCGTTCAATGATATCCAAGTGAAGTTGCCTTGGACTATCCCACCGACAACCCCAAATATTGATATGGGGTCAGATATTATAAACCGATAAGAAATAGATGTTCAGAGCACTGTTTACAAACAAAATTCTGAAATATTGTTTAGAAACAATGTTTCTGTCAATATGAGGACCATGGATGAAAATAGATGCTTATAAGTATCAAAATAAAAAAGTAGCAAGATCATTGTGTGCCATTGGCTCTGCCTTGCAATGGAAAAATAACCGTATCATATGTAAATGCCAGCCATAAGAGGAACGGAAAAGCTATCCTTCCGATGGCATAGATGTAAAGCAATTGTTCCTGGTAGGAGAAGAAAAGCAATTGCAAAAAAACTATGAACAAATTAAAAGCAATGGTTAGCAGAAGTCCGGCAAACAAGACCTTCAGAGTCTTCTTCCTTTCAAGTCCAGTGGCAAGTACCAGGGCAACAAAGGGGATGAAATTCAAAGGCATATAGAACAGGAAGAAATTCTTCAGATCCACTGTTACTACAGAGGCAGAGAAATATTGCCCGCCTACCGGCACCCACATAACAAATAAAAGGGAAAGATAAAGAAAAAACCTTTTTAGAAAAGGTATCATTCTTATCGTGTTCATGGGTCCTTCCTTCTTAATATTCCTGCGTTCATGGTTTACGTTTCACGAAAACTGACTGCATGCAGCATGCAGCAGACAATGCCAGGAGACCAGCAAGGAAAGCAAAACCAGGTGTCTCTTTTGCTTCGCCTTCAGAGAGGGGGATATCCTCTTCACCAGCTTCTTCTGGCACAGATATCAAACTGTCATCAACCGGACTGGCAAGTCTGAAAACCACCGGGACTTCATTTATACCAATATTAACCGCTTCCCTGTCAATCAGAGTATATACTTCATCCATCAGTGAATTTCTGTCAACATTAGCACCTTCATTGATCCTTACTTCAAAGTATCCGTCAGGAGATACACCCATATTCAGGAGCGCACCACTTTGCAAATAGGGCAACAGATCATCCCTGACAGCATCGGAGATTGCATAGGAATCCCTGAAATACCATTGCCAGCATTCTTTTTCCGTATTTATCTGCGGCATCTTCCCGGCTGTTGCTAAAACAGTGGGATCATATACAGGGCTGTCACTGTCTGTCAGTTGTTCAAGCCCTGCCTCACCGGTTGACCGGGCCCTCTGGAGCAGCGATTGCAGTACGTTACTTACCTGCGGTCCGGTACCCTCTCCAAATTCAACCGGCACGCCCGACATGTCTGCTTCCTGTGCCTTACCGTCCATAATAGTATATATCTCATCCATATATTCCCGATCTGCTGCCAGAGGTTTGTAGAAAACTATTACAAGATAGCCGGCAGAATTGACACCTACAGATATGACCTTACCTTTTGAGAAAAGGTAATCATCTTCTAGCTCTTTGATAATGTCACTGGCAAGCGTCTCCATCTTATCAGAAGGAGCAGTATTATCCTGTTGCACTGTACCGTAACGGTCCATTACGCTATAATCATCAGGATGGAAACCAAATGTATAAGAATAATCAGATTCCTGAGCGGTGCTGGACACGGGAGGAATGGGCCCTCCTGATGTGGCGGTCGTCCCTGATGTACCGGACGTGCTTTCACTGGTGCTTCCAAAATCAAGAACATCAGAAGGAGCAGAAGGTTCAGGCGTCTGGGAACCGACTGTAACCACTGCCCCTGTTGCTGTGCCCGTGATGAGACTGGAATCACTGCCCATAAGCATTACGTCTGTGAAACTAATACTATAAACACCATCCTCCGCATTATCGCTCACCTTAAGAACGATACTGATAAGAGTACCGGTGCCAGGAGCGTAATTGTCTTCATAGCTAGCAAAGCCATAGGATATAGTGCCATCTCCTTTATCACCACTTCCGGGTTCTAAAAGAAGATCTGCATCAAACAGAGTGCTCTCTGTTATACTTACCACTTCAAAAGCAGAAGGATCATAGGCCAGTTTGACGTGTGCGGCTTTCAACTGGTCAACACCTGAATCAACAACAACATCAACACCATATGATTCACCAGATAATATACCCGAATGGGACTGAGGTGATATTTGAACAGATGCTGTTGCAGACGCTACCACAATCCCTGATGAGAAAATAATCACTAAGACCAACATTACCATTAAAGGCAATCTAAGATATTTGTTACTACTCCACATAATGAAACCCCCGTTGAATATCCATAGGCTTCCGGGCCTAATTGTTCAGTAATTAATATCCGGTTTTACTTCTCTAGATATATAGGTTCCGATTTGTTCAAAGATCTACAAAAATATCTGCCCAAAAAAGATTTGGAGAAATAAACGACCATAATGAACATTTATTTCCCCGGTTCTGTGGTGGTACGTGGGGGTATTTCTTAATAAAAGGCTATGCATTCTCACCATTAAATTCTGGAGACAAAGCACAACATACAATTATACATTTTCCTTCACAGTTAATAAATAATAAGGAAACATTATTTTGGAGGATTATTAAGTATTAAAGCACCTTAATTGATTCCATAGCTACTGAGCAAAATTAAGAAATTGATAACATAATTCAAAAGCATACGATTTTGGGCACCGATTTTGCCGACCGGGGTTTGTCAGAATACCATCAGACAGCAGAACAATGCAAAGAAAATATTAAAATCCATTGATATTAAAGTTCATTAAAAGGTTTTGCTTTACCAGAAAAGAAATAACCAAAAAATAATCAAAAACAATATAGAATAATATGAAATAAGAGAAAGGTGCGCAGATTAAAAAACCAACGACCTTTCACCTATTCCTTTTCTTTGTTTGGTGGTATCTGCTAAGTGGTACGAAAGATTGTTTCCCCCATCGAGGGGCTAACGGAGACAATTACGACCACCAAGTACCACTCTGTTCTCAAACGAGATAAAGTTTAGAGAAACACTTATGAGTAATATTGTTTAGTACCTAATGTAAGTAGGGTTCATTGGACAGTGCCGATATTTTCATGAACATGGTCTGCACCTACTGAAAGTTCCTATTTCTTCAGTTTTTTTCTGGCAATCAGATTTGAGATCGTAGTATATATAAAGATGATTATCCCTATCCAGAGAATAGGTTGTCCTATTGTCTCATGTCCCAGATATGAAAGTGCAAGACCGATACTGAGTATCAGCACATTGATCTTAAGCAACTGCCTGTTAGTGCGCAGGACAGCTATATTTCTTTGCCTTTCATTCATCATTTTTTTCTTTTCCATTTTCATGTAATCACTACACCTTAATAATCATATCAGCAGCTTTGCGCAACCTGTTAAAAACAGCTTGTCCTATTCCATCCGGATCAAATGAACCATCCACTATTATTATATCTGCCTTTTTTTCATCAAGATACCGGAGCCCGAAAAAAAGGTTCTTTGCAGCTTGCTCGGGTTTTTCTTTCTCACCAAGTGAATGAGAAATCTCACATGGAAATACTTTTTTGCTTTCTTCGGTAAGCAGCAGCCCTATATTTGCACCCCTGTGATTAAAATCGACAATCATCTCTTTGATCCTGGAAATCACAGACTCATGCTGCCCCTCTACAAGAATAACAATTGAATCCGGAGAATAGTGAGTATACTTCATCCCCGGAGAGCGAACGGTCTCGCTTTCAGGATGTACCTTGTCATCATAGGCGATCCTCACATCACCAATACACAGTTCCAGCTCTTCCTTAGTTATTTTGCCGGGCCTCAATATTGCAGGGATATCACCGGTCATATCAACAACAGTAGACTCAAGACCAATACTGACCTCACCACCATCCACAACTGCATCTATCCGTCCTGACAGATCACTTAGTACATGCCCTGCAGTGGTCGGGCTTGGCCTTCCGGAAAGATTTGCACTGGGTGCGGCTATAGGCTTGCCCGACTGTCTTATTAACTCCAGCGCTATCTCATTCCCAGGCATCCTGACAGCTACGGTATCCAATCCGCCTGTGGTCACGTCAGGAACTATTGGTTTTCTTTCCATAATAAGCGTAAGCGGACCGGGCCAGAATTCATCCATCAGCAACAATGCCTTTTCCGGTACGTTGCGAACCAGATCCATACATCTTTCCTTTGAATCTACATGAACTATGAGAGGATTGTCTGCAGGTCTGCCTTTTGCTTCAAATATCCGGCTTACAGCTTTTTCATTCAGTGCATCTGCTCCCAGCCCATAAACAGTCTCTGTGGGAAAAGCAACTGTACCGCCTTCTCTCAGTATTCGGGCAGCTTCAATTATCTGCTCATTCCCGATAATCCCACCTGTACGAAATATCCTTGTATCCTTTTTCATAACTGTTTTTTCATAAATGAAGCCTAATTGAACACCAGAATAAGCACTGGCTCTTTCCCTGCAAACCGCTGACTCATGCATAATAGCTTATATGCCAGTCACCTGCTATTTCTATTGAGTGCACCATATTGGATGATAAGGGTCATAAATTTAATTGTTTGGTCTGTATAAAAAAACCGATGCATCTGCTATTAAACTGAAAAAATATGATTTGTTGTTATGATATTAAAATCAATTTAAATGCCCTTAAGTATAACCATATCAACAAAGTCACTCAATTCATGTCCTTTTGAACCGATCTTGTGTTCAAATATCCTCGCCTGAGGACTCATCGTCCCAATTATCTCCCTTAATGCTGCTAACTTTTCAGGAGCCGCTGCATCTGCATCCATGAGTAATATTTCTGACTCCCTTATCTGGTTACTGACAACCCTCGGTATAAGATCGATGTCACTTTCCAGATTTATTACATCAAAAATATGTATGATCGGTGAAAAGGACATATCCATATTTTTCATATTACCCAGGCCTTCTCTTATTTCACCAGGCATGGAATTGAAAGGAAGTTCAACAATGATATGATCAAAGGTATCTTGTTCATTAATGTCCTCTATTTCAGCCATCAGATCAAACAGGAAACTACAGGGAACACACGAGCTTATCATTTTTCTGACAAATACCCCGGAGTCTGCAACAACCGAATTTTCTTTTTCGTTCTCCAGATGTTCGGTAATCAGCACAGCAACCTTCTTACCCATTGAATTCAGAATATTTCCAATTAAGACAACAGTCTTTTCCTTTTCTGTACCTGCGAATCCACCTGCCATGATAATTTGCATAAAAAACCTCTTTTTCAAATAGAAGTGCATTGCATATAATCATTCTCTGTAAAATAGTCCATTATCATCATAAAAAACCCGAATTATGGCCATAGAATTATAGTCATAATTAGTATAATATATTTATCTATAGGGCTTGTTGAATCATTATTTATAGTCTTATTACAGACTATAATTCGGGAGATAATATCTAGAAAAACATTGAAGGGGTTATTCTTAGCCGTTAGGCTACATGCTTGAAAGGTTATACATGATCGCAAAGAAATTATCAGGGAGAGTGGAATCAAAAGATGATCCGATTAAAGAACATACTTCCAAAAGCATTTCTCATTGCCATTGTTGAAATGGTCAACATAGATGGCGTTGAAAAAACCTACCGTTTGCTCAATTCCATTGGCATAGAACTTGCAGAGATAGAAGGTCCGGGTTTTGAGGGAGCCTGGGAAGATGATATAAATTATCTACCGATTTGTCCTTTTGGTAGCGAATTAATAGATTTCAACAATATCTATGGTGAAACACCACATCAGTTCAGCAAACTAATGAATTATGCAAACAAGTTAAAAGACGAATCTGAGGACCCATGGAACTTCCCGGCACTTTCCAGTGTCCTTGGCATACTTCAACATAGTTACACCCGACGTCGGGCAGAGCTTGCGCAAGCAAAGATATACAATGTAGGAAGCAAGTCTGCAATTAACAACATTAAAGTGTATAATGAACAAGCTATTGAAAAGGCAGGGATAACACAAGAATATGTAGATGAGTTGCTCGAGCATGTATTTTGTGTATACAAGGTCGAATATAATCAAAAAAGCAATATCTAAAAAGGGGTGAACTTTTTGAATTTACCTGAAGCATCAAAGATCTATGAGAACAGTATCCATATTTTGAAAAAAAACCAGCACGAAAATGGTGGTTTCTATGCAAGTCCACCCGGAACACGTTATCCATTTATCTATCCAAGGGATCACTCGGTGGATATACTTGGAGCCATAGCTGCCGGCATGCTGTATGAGGCAAAAAAAGCACTTGAATTTGTTCTCAATGCCCAGAAACCCCTTGGGGAATTTTCCCAGCGTTATGATGTGGATGGTAATGATGCAAGTTATAAAGACCTTCAGATCGATGGCAACGGACTTGTGCTCTTTGCGCTTGGAAAATATTTTGAAGCTACGGGTGCATCTTTTTTTGATGAAATGGCAGACAGGGCTTTCATTGAAAAACACTGGGAAAAGATAGAGAAGGCCGTTCAGTTCATCCTTATGAATAAAAATGAAGAAGTCGACCTTATACATACCATCAACAGCATCCACGAATATCCTGCGTATGAACACGGTTTTGAGATATATGCAAATTGCGCCTGTTGTGCCGGAATGATCGCAGCTGTTAAAATGGGTCATGCCATAGGTAAGGATGTTTCAGACTGGGAGGTTGAAGCAGAGAAGGTCAGACAGTCAATAATGACTCGCCTTTATAGCCCCAGAAGAAGGTCCTTTATCAAGTGCATCCGGGTCAAAGATCGTAACAGCAAGCCCATTGGTTATGATGCCTTTGCCTCTACGGTAATAGACGTGGATGTAGTTGAATACGCTCCTGCCTACTTTGAACTTGTAAGTGACCATGATACAAAGATCAGGTCTACAGTCAAAAGGATACATGAAAATTTATGGGACCATGAGATAGGCGGGCTTAACAGGTATCCCGAGTACTGGGGAAGGAACAATGGAGGATATGGACCTTGGTGTCACTTTACATGCCAACTGGCAAACCATTACGCAGAAACCGATAACATGGACATGGCCGAGATGTACCTTGGATGGGTAGTGGATATGGCGCATAACCATATGCTTCCCGAGCATATTTCTACCATCGACAGATTTGAGCTATGGCTTGAGGATTACACGAATGCCATGATACTAAGGGACAGCAAGATGACCATGATAGAAAACGTGAGATCGCATACTAAATGGAACGATGGTCTTGCATATGTGACAATACCCCTCATATGGCCTCATGCTGAATATATCCGTGCCTACAGGAATTTCATTAACAGATTTGATAATGCTTATGCTTTCAAATGAATGTCTAAAGCACACAATCAGTATCAAAATAATAATTAAATAGGAGTAATTTATAAGGGAGTGGCACAGAGTGGATTTCTATCAGGAGAAAATAACTACAATACATGATTATTCAAACGATGGCGAGAAGATCATATACCATTTACAAGAGCTTGCTATCAGCAGACGTTCGGCCTTGATAATTCCAATGTTGTATCAGGAACTAGAAAGTCCAAGCCTTGCAAATATAGTATATGAGCTGAACAAATGTAATTTCATATCAGAGGTAATAATTTCACTTGCTGCGGACAGTAAAGACGAATATGAGGATGTTGTACGTTTTTTCCACAACCTCAATCTGACCCATATTATAATCTGGTGTAATGGTCCCTCTGTTACCAGCGTAATCAATTGTATGAAAGCAAAGGACCTCGATATTTCCCAGTTCCGGGGAAAAGGAAAAGATGTCTGGATAGCCATAGGTATCGCAAGCCTGGATGCATACGCTATTGTTCTTCATGATGCGGATATAGTAACCTATTCAAAGGACTTCACTGCAAAACTGCTTTACCCGATACTAAACCCAAAGCTTAACTTCCTTTTTAACAAAGGTTATTATGCTCGTATCAATAAGGAAAACAGGATGATGTACGGAAGGGTGTTCCGTCTTTTTGTCCGGCCCTTCATTGAAGCCCTGAAGCAGGATGTAGCTGACAGGTCTGAGGTACTTGATTATCTCCAGTCTTTCAGATATATACTCGCAGGCGAGTTTGCCCTCACATCAGATCTGGCACTTCACCTGAGAATACCTTCAGACTGGGGTCTGGAAGTCGGCCTGCTTGCAGAGGTCTACAGGAACAGTTCACTGAAACGTACATGCCAGACGGACCTGGGGTTCTATGACCACAAACACAAAGAGACGGGAAAAGATATCAGTGAAGGGCTATCAAAGATGGTTAGTGATATTGTATTGACATTGCTTAGAATAACCAATGAGACAACAAGCATCCAGATATCCAGTTCCTTCATTCAGGGATTGTATGTGAAATATCTACGCTTTGCACAGGATCTTATAAGGCAGCACTATGCTGATGCTGTGTGCAATGACCTGATATACGACAGGCATGTAGAAGAAAAGTATGTGGAAGTCTTCTCTGAGATCCTTCTTAAAAGTGGCAACATATACCTGGAAGTTCCCCCAAGTATCCAGATGCCCGACTGGAAGCGGGCACTTTCTGCACTACCTGACCTGAGAGAACAGCTAAAGAAAGCAGCTTTAAAAGATCTCGAACATATTCAGATCTAAACCCTGTAAATCAAAAAGTATATTATCTGCCCAGTATAAGTCTATTATGATATTTTGAACATCATCATTCATAGGGAGATATTTCACGGGATATGAAGGTGTATGGATACAATCGATAATGTCTTTTCCGTAAAAGGACGTAAGATCGCTTATTTTTCAATGGAGATAGGTTTGAAGAACGAGATCCCCACATATAGTGGAGGACTGGGAATACTTGCAGGCGATACCATACGTGCAAGTGCTGATCTGGGTCTTCCGCTCATTGCGGTCACACTTATCAATAAAAGAGGTTACTTCATTCAGAAGCTTGATTATGCTGGAAGGCAGTCGGAGCATCCGCATGAATGGTCTCCATCTGACTATATGGAGCTTCTCCCCGAAGAAGTGACCGTACAGATACAAAACCGGGATGTGAAGGTCAGAGCGTGGCTTTATGAACACCGAAGCCACACTGAAGAGACGGTTCCTGTGATATTCCTGGATACCGATGTTGAGGCAAATACCCCTGAAGACCGGCAGATAACCTACAGCCTCTATGGAGGAAACAGGAAATACAGGCTGGAACAGGAAATGGTGCTTGGAATTGGTGGTGTCAGGATGTTGAAGACCCTGAGCTGTCCAATAACAAAGTATCATATGAACGAAGGTCACTCCAGCCTCCTTGCCCTTGAATTACTACACCTCAACTATATGAACCAGGACAAGGTCAAAGAACTCTGTGTTTTTACTACCCACACACCGGTAAAAAGCGGGCATGATATATTCTCACATGAGCTTGTACTTGAATTAATAGGTAATAACGATGATATTAATATTCTCAAAAAATATGGCGGAGAGACGGAACTTAACATGACCCTGCTTGGCATGAACCTTTCAAACTATGTAAATGGTGTAGCAAAAAGACACAGGCAGATCTCTGAAAAGATGTTTCCCGGCTACAAGTTCTATTCCATCACAAATGGAGTACATTCCCACACATGGGTTTGCCCGCATTTCAGGAAGCTGTATGATAAGTACCTGCCTGGCTGGGCAAATGAACCGGAGCTGTTGGTACGCGTCCGGAGCATACCGGATAATGAGATATGGGATGCCCACAGGCTTGCAAAGAAAGAGCTCATCGACCATGTGAACAATGAATGTGGAACCGACATGGCTTATGACATACTGACCATTGGTTTTGCAAGGCGCATCACAGAATACAAAAGGCCAACCTTCATCTTTTCGGATCTGAACCGCTTAAGAAAGGTCAATGAAACCGGAAAGATACAACTTGTCTTTGCAGGAAAAGCACATCCCATGGATATTCAGGGGAAGATGTTCATTGAAAAGATATTTGGCTATATAAAAGAACTAAAGGGAGAAATAAAGATCGCTTTCCTGGAAAACTATAACATGGACCTTTCCCTGAAAATAGTATCAGGTGTGGATATATGGCTTAACACACCTAAGAAACCACTTGAAGCCTCCGGTACAAGCGGGATGAAAGCAGCCCACAACGGGGTAGTCAATTTCAGTGTGCTTGACGGATGGTGGATAGAAGGATGTGTAGAAGGTGTGAATGGTTATTCGATCGGGCCAAAACCGGATGCGGATAAATCTGCGGAGCAGGTTGAAATGATGGAACTGGACGATCTTTACAATAAACTGGAATATATAATGGTGCCTAAATACTATCACAGAAAGGATGAGTGGATCAATGTTATGAACAATTCCATTGAAATGATAGCATATTACTTCAACAGCCACCGTATGATGCACCGTTATGTTACGGAAGCCTATCTTTGATAGGGGGCTTCAAAGTTATTTCCATAAAAACTCTTTGAACAAAGCTTTTTTGATATAGTTAAGCCTAATGATAAGAGATGACAGCTTCATCATAGTTTCTTTTTGAGTATATCGCATTTGAGGTCTTCGAATATTTTCGCATTTTCACGGATAGCGGTTTCAGCTTCTATAAAATCCATATCCTTGCATTCATTGTAAAATCCGATGAACCTTGCAAGCCACAGTACCCTGAGAGCGTCTATAAGCATAATATCCTCTGTCTGTGAATACTCTGAAAAGAGATACCATGCGCATCTGGCCCAGTCATTTGCGTCAAGTGATGCGTTCCCGTCAGGAAAAAAACGTGTTATTCGCAGCACATCTTCCGGTAATATCCTTTCAAATATATCGTAATATTCATTGTAGCGTATTGCTACGGTCTCAAGCATTTTTTCTCTGTTAACTTCCACCGGAACAGGGATGGGGCCATAATAATCGGATACTATAACATCGGTTTTTGCAGGTCTTTGGTTGCGGTGTGAGTAATAGATAGCAAGATCGAACATGGTTGTAACAACCTGACGGAACATTGGTATCAGGGAGGATTCGGGATCCAAGTATTTGGTTGTGGACTCATGGAGCTTCAATCCAAGCATTGCTTCCCTGATACGTTTTCTTTCTGCTGCAGCTACTGTTGTAATGAATATATCAATCCCAAAATCAGAAGGAAAAAGCGGATGGTTAAGCAAAATTATCATCAGTTCCCTTGAAATGCAGAACTCTCCCCCGATGGGTTGCCTTATATCACTGCCATAGTAGGCTTTTGTGAAAGGATATGCCAGGTTATTGGTGATCACGCCATCGAATTTATCACGCACGTAGAAAGGTACCACAAGGTCCGCTCTTCCGTAAAGTACAGGCCTTGCCATTTCCTGGATCCATTCCTCCTTTATGGATAACAGGTCACCGTCAACAAATGCAATTGCTTTTGACCTTACATGATTTGCTATTTCCATGACGGTGTGGATGCCATCTCCTTTCCCGGGAACACCCATTTGCTCCACTACCAGTTTTTGTACAGGCTGTATCTGGAACATACCTGCAAGTTCTGCAGTCCGGTCAGTTGAGAAGCCATCTGAAATAACAACCAGGGTCCTGTACTGTGACAGGTATTGCAACACACCTTCACGAACAACATTCATTACATGAAGTATAGTAGGTTCTACATTTTTGGTCAGAATACCGATGACCACATCTATCTGTCCTATCCCTTCAAGTTTATTCAGGACGCCCTGGCTAAGTTCCGTATAACTCCCCCTTATAAGAAGCCTTGTGTCCAGTTTTCCGTTTGATTTACATATTATATATTGCTCAAGTTAATGTTTTATTTGACACTTTAATAGTTTTACCCCCATGCACTCCTCTGCAGAAATTATCTTTTTTAATCCCCATGTGCCTGTGTATAGTATGATATATATCAATCCACCATTGTTAAATAGGGGGCCCGATATCTAAACCATACATATGACAATCACATTATTATCCATTTCAGGTGACATCTTTGATCGGAAAACTTGCAGAAGATAGGGTAAAAGCCGGAAAACAGGCTATAAATGAGCTTTACAATACCGGGTATTACGGACGCCCAAAGGGTGATACACTTGAACTCACGCTTGTTGAGGCTGCATATCTGCTTTACAAGAAGAAGCTTGAGATCACCATTGACGAAAAGACACTTGAGTTTGAGGAGTTTTTCATTGAAGCATCAAAAAGGCAACTGTTCTTTGAACTAAAATATATAGTTTACAAGGACCTACGTGAGAGAGGCTACTACGTACAGCCCAGTGTTACGGATTTCAGGGTATACCCCAGAGGCGGTCATCCTGGAAAGACACAGGCTAAGATGTTTGTTTACGTCAGATCTGAGCGTATACCTATGCTCCTTAAAGATCTCCTTTCTGCCTACAATGCAGCTGCAAATGTGCACAAACAAATGGTGCTTGCAATTGTTGATGAGGAAAGTGACCTCACCTATTACGAAGTGAAAAAGATTGATATAAATGGGAAGATGGATGCATCCCCTTTGAAAGAGGATATCATTCCTGCAACTATGCTGGAGGACCGTGTACTTGTATGGAACAAACAGGCTTCTGACAGCCTTTATGAACGCGGGTTCTATGGTAAACCTCTTGATGATGAGCGTCTCCAGTTATCCCTTGTGGAATCCGCATATCTGTTGAAGCAGGGTGTCATTGATATAAAAGATGGCACCGACGGACGTATAATTGGGATAGAGCAGTTCTCTGAAATGGCATCTTCCATCGATCCGGATTTTGCACGTAAGTACAACACCTATGTTGATCTGCGCAGCAGAGGATCCGTTCCTAAGACTGGTTTTAAGTTCGGTACTCACTTCAGGGTCTATAATGAGGTCATGTCACTGGAAAAACTGACCCACTCCGAATATCTGATCCATGCAATTCCCCAGGATTATGAGTTCCTGCTTCCTGTCATGTCAAGGGCCGTAAGGCTTGCAAACAGTGTCAGGAAACATATGTTATATGCTGTGGAGTATGCAGACGGTATAGAGTACATCGATATTGGAAGAATAAAGATGTGAAATGTGCATTTCGACGTTTGCAGGAATGTAAAGCACATGTAAGAACCGCTCAAACTTATATAATATACTGACTTTGCTTTAGAAGATGTTTGACATAATTGCAGTTGATATTTCCGGACGTCACAAGCTACATGAAGAATACCTTATGGTATGTGCAGCTGTTGCTGCATCCGTTACTGCAGACCACATTGAGAAGGTCAAACAGATAACCATAAGAACATTCAGGAGCAAGGAAGCACCCGATGTTCATGATGTTGTGAAAATGGTTGAGAACACTGTTTCCGCACTTAAGTTTAAAGGTACGATAGTCACAGAATCCGGGGATATGTACAATAAACCCCAATGGGTTATTGATAGTATGTTCTTCCAGGATTTCAAATATCAGGAATCCATGGGAGAGAGAAGATGTATGGAAATTGCACATCATGTCTCGCTTGGTGCAAGGAAGCTCCTTCTTAAAGAACTGGAAATCCATTAATATAGTCAGGTCTCCTTATGAAAAGTGCCATTCTTGTAAAAAGAAACGAACCCCGTGAAGAGGATAAAAGGAACCAGAACCAGATGAGTGAGCTCAGGGAACTGGCAGAAGCTGCAGGTTATGAGGTCTTGGGAGAGTTGACACAGACCAGGTATCCGGACAGGAAATTCCATCTTGGACGGGGTAAACTGGATGAACTTGCACAGATTGTTGCTGACCTTGTTCCGGACAAAGTGATCTTCTATAATCCCCTCACAACGATGCAAATATACAATATATCAGAAACATGTCGTTGCGAGACTATAGATAAATTCCAGCTCATTCTAGAGATATTTGCTACCCGGGCCACCACGCATCGTTCCAAGTTGCAGGTTGAACTTGCAAGGCTCGAATATGAACTTCCCCGTGCCAGGGCCGTGATCTCACTTTTGAAAAAGGATGAAAGGCCTGGTTTTATGGGACTTGGTGGTTATGAGGACTCTTATGCCCAGGATGTAAAGAACCGCATGATACGTATCCGAAAGGAACTGGAGACCATAAAGAAGGACAACGAATCACTCCGCATCCTCAGACATTCACGGGGGTTTTCATTGCTTGCTCTTGCCGGATACACCAATGCCGGAAAGAGTACTCTGTTCAATTCTCTTGTAGACGAGGAGGTTACAGCCAGGGATATGCTGTTCACCACGCTGCTGCCCACAACACGCTCACTCAATGTAGGTGGGCGAAGAGTACTGCTTACGGATACTGTTGGATTTATAGAAGATCTGCCTCACTGGATGGTAGATGCCTTCAGGTCCACCCTTGAAGAGATATTCCTTGCAGATATTGTGCTTCTTGTAGTTGATGCCTCTGAACCCCTGGAAACTATACGTAACAAATTACTTGTATGCCACCAGACCATGTGGGACCAGATGCAGGATGTATCGATTGTGACTGTTTTCAATAAGAAGGACCTTGTCTGTGAAGAAGAACTTCATATGAAAATACAAGAACTTTCTTACCTTGCTCCCGAACCTGTTGCGGTGTCTGCAAGGAATATGGATGGATTCGATGAACTGAAGTCACGGATAGATAACATGCTTCCCGTCTGGGAGAGGGTAAGTCTTTCAATCCCCATGTCCGAAGAGGGAATGTCTTTATTAGCATGGATATTTGACGAGGGCCTTGTCCACAGCGTTGATTATGGGGATAATATCTCTGTTGACTTTGAAGCAAGGGAGAAGATCATAAGTAAAGCCATTTCTATGGTTGAAAAACTATCCTGAACTAATACTGTTTGGTACTAAATTATTTTATCAAGGGCGTTATATATATATGCTAGGAAGTCGTTAGTATGCATGCGAACGGGTGAACTTCTCTAATGTACCACCAATCCTATCCAACCACCCAACCACCAAAATTCTATTTTCCCGTTCGCACAACTCCTTTTTAAATATCTTTATAAACACTGAAGAGTTATATTATGCCCATGAAGTTTGACCTTCACGTCCATTCCTGTTATTCCAAGGATAGTAATGCAAGTCCCGATGATATACTTAAGCATGCAGCCAGAAACGGGCTTCATGGTTTTGCCATATGCGACCATGACACCATAGAAGGAGGCATCGCATGTGCCACAAGGGCACAGGAAACCGGTTCAAAGCAACTTGTTATCCCAGGTGTGGAAGTGAGTTCCTCCAAAGGACATATTCTTGTCCTTGGTGCCAGGGAAAATATAGAACCCGGCCTGAGTCCTGAAGAAACTATCAAAAAAGCACGTCATCAAGGAGCTGTTGTGATAATCCCTCATCCATTTAAGGTCACATCCCATGGCATAGGTTATGTGCAGGGCCTGGATACTGATGCTGTTGAGGTCCTCAATTCCCGCTGTATCACAGACGGACCCAACAATAAAGCCAGGAAAGCCTCTCTGGAACTGGGACTGCCCATGGTCGGAGGAAGTGATTCCCATGAAGCGGAAATGGTTGGGAGGTCATACACGGAGATAGAGGCCGATCACCTGACAATTGAAAGTGTGCTGGATGCCATACGCAAGGGAAATACAAGACCTGGTGGAAGTAAAACACCGGCATCTTTTGTCGTAAGGCAAATGTTGCTGGGACATATGAACAAGCTTGGAAGGTTTCTTGGAATAAGATAGTAAATAGGACAGTAAATAAGGTAAAATAATGCAGTGTACTTTTGAAAAATGATGAACGATTCAGATCAGTGGAAGTATTCCCGGGATGTCTTCTGGTCTTTCCAGTATGGTGATACCTTCAAGATCCCTGATGATATCGACATTCATGGAATCGATATCCCTACTTTCAACTCCACAGGGCCGCCTTTTATAGCATTTAAAGGGCAGAGTTCCTTACAGATGCCACAGCCACTGCATTTGAGCAGGTCTATCTGGTCACTTATGGCATGACAGGGACAACTGTCCGGTGGAGGGCAAAAGTCACATTTCCTGCACAATTCCCTGGCAATAGCAAAGGGTAATTCCGATATCACAACTCCTGCAATGTCAACGGACACAATACAGACTGGTACACACCTTTAACAGCCTGTGCGACGGCGTTGCTCACCAGGGAATCAGACGTAGCATGTGCAATCTTTGGCACTGTGTTCGATGTTGCCGGTGTTAAAACGAGTGCGTCGTATTTATCAAGCAGGAAACGTCCTGTCTTTGGCCAGCTTTTGCCTTGCTGTGTTTCAGGGAATATTTATTCGAGGTATTCACCGCAGGATATGGTTTTCAGTTCGTTCTCAAGTCCATACATCCTGACCACTTCTTCAGCTGCACCGATTATCCCCCATGATATCGTTTTTGTCATGTGGTGAAAATAGTCTTTTTCTTATTATATCTTTTTCATAGGTAAGGGTCAAAGATAACTGTAGAGTAGTTTTATTGCTTCTTTTTCGTTCTCTCCACCGCACTTTTCTACAATATCCCCATATGCTTTGATCAGTTTGAGATACTTCTCATCATTTGTAAGCCTGTATCTTGTCGCATGGATACATGCTTCTATGATCCCGAAAAGACCACGGTTTGGAGCTCTTATAATGCACTTGTTTATATGGGTCCTTATAGGTACCAGTTCAGTGACAAATGATTCTGAAGTCAGTTTTGTGTTAGTACATTCAAAGGCGACCCAGCACTGTGCTTTTTTAAGGGTGGCAAAGGTCCTTGAGTTGAAATTCACGTTCTGGAATTCTGAATCCTTAAGGTCGCTAAAAGTAGAGTTAACGATTGTAAGGGGGTCCCAGGTAATGTTTGCAACAAGTACCTTCTCGGAAAGCACATTATTGTAGGTGGTAGAGCCCTTGAAAATGCGTATGAACAATTTGTCCTTGCGGCGGATGATACCCATTGGAGCAGCATTTGTTGCCCACCCCCTGTTTGTTGTGACAATCGTTTCAGAGATACCTTCATAGATACCAAAATCATCAAGATTTAAATTCCTAAGCATTAGAATCTGACTCCTGCAAGCAATGAGATGAACATGCCGGCAATTATTATATCTGCCGTGGACCCGGGATTGATATTTCTTTTTAGAAGCTCATCATCAAGATCCTGTATCAATGATAATATACTATTGAAGTCCTTATCTTTTTTATACATTTCTTCAAGTATCATATTAGCTTTGCCCGATACATACAAGGCTGTCTTTGAATCATGTTTTGTACTGATGAATGTATCTTCGTTCTCTGACAATATCTTAAGGAATGCATAAACTGTGACGTCATTGATATCAGCTTTTATATTTGGGGCATAGATGCCATGCATGCCATCGATAATTATCTCTGCACACAAAGAGCATCTTTTAAAACCAGTGACCCACTCATTGGCTATTATATCGTACCCTCTGGCAATGTCCATGAGTTTGTAAAGGGTCATGTCCTTTTCATGTATCTGATCAATAGCACCCCTGTCACGCAGGTCGAATTCATCGGCAGGGTTGACCCTGACACCAGCCGCTTCAAAACAACTATAGAAATGGGCCGAATCAGTTGTGCTGCTGTTCCTGACCATCCTGTATGCACTTTCCACAAGTTGCCGGATGGTGAATGTATCATCTTCCTGGAGGAGCTCCCCTGCCGCCATTGCAAGGGGCATCATCAGTATGAAAGCCCCGAAATGAGTGTTTCCCCCCTTTTGCCACAGCACACTTTCATTAACAGCCTTGCTTATGAAACTCCCCACACCGGTCGTATTTAATGAAGCTTCCTCCACAACCGGAGAGACTGCAGCCGCAGAAGCCAGGAAATGCTCGTAACGTGTATCATCGTAGTCACTTTGCCTGTGGACATTACCGGGTTTTGGCGAGGCCGATACTTCAAGGCACATTGCAAGCTGTGCACAACGTGCAATATAGGATGAAAGGGGATAGTTTCCCCGGCGGATAGTATAAAGTGAATCGTTCATTGTGATGCTGCTTATTCTTTATGTTGTTTTTATCTGTTCTTTGCATGGTTCAAAAGATGATCAGCAAGTTCCTTTTTAAGACGCATATACTCGGCATCCGTAACACCAAGTGTTTCCAGTACTCCGTCCCTCAGGAAACATGGCTTTGATATCTTGCAGCACCATGCAAGGCTTCCAAAACACGTGCTGTCACCATATTCAAGCATATTGCCTCTGGCAAATTCCATTTTAATATCAGCAAATTCCTGTGCCGTATAGCCCAGTTTCTTGATATTATTGTGCACAGGACATGGTTTGACAGGAAGGCAGCAGAAAGCAAGTCCTCTCAGGTCACCTTCCCCTCTGCATACATGCTTGGGGGCATTGTACCAGCCCATATCATTCTGCAGTAAGGATATGCTGCGTACAAGATTGCTTATAAGTGCAGGATCACTGACAACTCCCCTGGCAACAGATACCACATCAGCACCCCGCGTAAACATATCTTTTGCAGCTTCGATATCAGTTACAGAATTGTTGCATATCAAAAACATCCGTGTGGAATCGCGTATTTCCTTTATGAGCTTAAGGTCAGCTCCAGCACCCTCCTTCATTGCATCCAGATGAAGTATGTCCGCACCGGCAGCTTCTATACTCTTTACAAGTCCTATATCATCCACAATATTTGCACGCACCTTGACAGAAAGTATGACCCCGCTTTCCTTGATTTTTCCAATCCATTCACAAAGTTCCGGGAGTTTGTGAAGAAGTGCCTGACCAGCACCGATGCCTGTCATCTCCTTCTGCCTGCAGTGAGCATCCAGTTCAAGAATAGCATCATTATTCTTTAGCAGCCTGGCAGCTTCAATTAATGGTTCCAGGGTTGTGCTCCTGACATTGACACATTTCACAGGGCCTTCGTTCAGTGCTTTTATTTCACTTTCAATGAGATCTAAGGGTTCATCGGACACAAACTCTCCCCTGCCTCTTTCAACGATTGCCTTTGCAGCCTCCTGTGTTGCTGCATCAAGATTATATCCGCCAATTATTACAAGACCTGCATCTTTTGCGTACTCGTTTGCAAAGCTACTGTTGGTCATGCCCCCCATGGGTGCAAGTGCAATCGGATTTCTGAAAGATAGATTTCCTATCTTAATATTAAAAAGATCATTAGACACGTTTTTACCTCCGGCAATTATAATTGAAATAAGACAATTACCACATAGTACAATAATCGTCTTGTTATTCACGTGTGTCGCAGAATAATGGATGATTCTATTATTAATATAACGCTTTATCTGTGAGCAGGTACCTCAAAACCTAAATACTAACGATACAAACATTTAAAATAACCATGGATTGAATTCCCTGGAACAAAAAAGTGGAGGTTTTTTATGAATTGTATCGTTTGTGGCATAGAAAGTGAAACCAGATATTGTGATGAATGTGGTAAGGTAATGGACGAAGTGATAAGAACTATCGGGGAAAAGAGATGGAGTGCAATAGATGATTGTTCCTTCATTTACCCGATGGTGCTCAGGGTTGCCAGGGGAGAACTTAATGTCCATGATATAATCCAGGCACTTGAAGTCGAAGACTGATAAGAATAGTATTGATTGGAATGAATTGTAAAACATAGATCAGATGAAAATTTGGTCTTAGTGTCTCAGTGATTGTACAATCAGCCAATTGCTTGGTCTTATCACCAAAAGATAGGATAAGTACTGATTACCTGGGAATTACGTTCTCAATCCATTGAACAAAAAAAACGGACTCTCTTTTTTTTAAATATTGCTTGTGAAGCCGGATAGAAAACATCTTATACTTAGAAATGGGTTACTAACTACCCGTTATAAAACTATATAAATTGCATGTAAGAGGAAGAGTAATGACTATAGAAAACCCATTTGAAAATTCAAGGAAACAGTTAGCAAAATGTGCAGAGATCCTTGGACTGGATGAAGGTGTACATGAAATGCTCAGGCACCCAATGCGTGAACTTCGTGTCACACTTCCCGTCCGTATGGATGACGGTACTATCAAGGTTTTTGAAGGATTCAGGATACAGTACAATGATGCCAGAGGCCCTACAAAAGGCGGAATCAGATTCCATCCTGAAGAGAACATTGACACGGTACGGGCACTGGCTGCCTGGATGACCTGGAAATGTGCTGTCGTGGATATCCCCCTGGGAGGAGGAAAGGGAGGAATCATCTGTAATCCCAAGGAAATGTCCGAAGGTGAACTTGAGCGCCTAAGCCGCAAGTACATAGCCAGTATCGCTCAGATAATCGGCCCCAGAAAGGATGTACCGGCACCGGATGTATACACCAACCCCAAGATAATGGCATGGATGGTTGATGAATTCTCAAAGATATCATCATTCAATCAGCCGGGTGTCGTTACCGGTAAGCCACTAACGATGGGCGGTTCCCTTGGAAGAGGAGATGCCACTGCAAGAGGCGGCATATACACTATCCGCGAAGCTGCCGCAGTGCTTGGTATCGAGCTTAAGGATGCAAAAGTAGCAATACAGGGATATGGCAATGCCGGTTACTACGCAGCTAAACTTGCAGCAGAGATCCTGGGATGTAAGATAGTTGCTGTAAGTGATAGCAGAGGAGGCGTTGTGAACATGGACGGTATCGACCCTGAGGCTGCAAACCAGCACAAGTTAAAAACCGGATCTGTACAAGGCCTTGCAAACACAACGCCTGTCAGCAACGAGGATATCCTTGAGCTTAACGTAGACATACTCATTCCTGCGGCTCTTGAAAATGTGATCACCGAGAAGAACGCACTCAAGGTCAATGCAAAGATTGTCGCAGAACTTGCAAATGGTCCAACAACACCTGCAGCAGATGAGGTACTCTTCCAGAGAGGAGTCCACGTTATTCCCGACTTCCTTTGTAATGCTGGTGGTGTGACAGTTTCATACTTTGAAATGGTCCAGAACTTCTATATGTACTACTGGAGTGAAATAAGGGTCCACACCCGCCTGGACAGGAAAATGACCGAGGCATACAAGGCCGTTTATGAGGCATCCCAGAAATACAACATTGATATGAGAACAGCTGCTTATGTTGTTTCCATTGAGCGTGTCGTAGTTGCAATGAAAGACCGTGGATGGATCTGATCCCACCGGGCACCATCCTGCTTAGCTTCGGGTAACATTTATATGGTCTGGATTTACAGACCATATAGATCCACCCACATCCGGTGGGATGGATGACCTGAATTAATTAATTAATTAATTTTGAGGGGATTATCATGAAAATTGCAATAATAGGTGGCACAGGTAGCATCGGAAAAGGTTTTGCTCTCCGGTGGGGCCAGAAACACCAAATAATAGTCGGTTCAAGGGGAGAGGAGAAAGCCCAGGCAAAGGCAGCAGAGTACACGGGTATACTAAAGGATTACGGTTACGATGCAAACATCACAGGCAACGTCAATTCAAAGGCAGCCTCAGAAGCTGATATAGTAGTCCTTGCAATCCGTTATGGGCAGATAGCTTCTACCATCGAGCAGATAAAACCTGGGCTTGCAGGAAAAATTGTCATCTCTGTGGTCGTTCCAATGGAAAAGGATCGTTGTATCATTGTTCCTGAAGGGGTTCCTCTTGAGATATCTACAAATTCACGGGAAGATTACAAAGCTGATTATTTCTGTTATGTAACTCCCCCATCAGGAAGTGCTGCACAGGAAATAGCCCCTATGTTACCGGAAGGGACTGAACTTGTATCTGCTTTCCACAATGTCCCTGCGGCCAAGCTTGCTAACCTTGACATAGAGCTTGATTACGATATAGGAGTATGCGGAAACAACATGCACTCAAAGAACATCGTATTTGATCTTGTAAAGGATATTTGCGGAATGCGCCCTCTTGACATAGGTCCTCTGGAAGCATCTTCCATGGTGGAATCTATTACACCTCTGCTTGTGAATGTGGCCATACGCAACCATATGAAAGATGTAGGCATCAAATTTGTAGATTGATAAATATTAGACATCTGATTTTATGCCTTTTATTTTTTAGTGCCACTGCCCTTTGAGCTTATTTAGTTTCCATGTTCTCCCTATTGTTTTTTTCTCAAGGTAGCAGACAGCATTTTGTTCATGAAGGTTTGCTATAACAACTGCATTTGAACCTCCTGAAGCCTCGTATACGTTTATTACTTTGATCACGTCGCTGAACTGCTCATATTCCGGCATCATATCTGTCAGGATGTTCCTGGAATTCCTGAAAAACGCCTCATTGAAATCCGAGTCTTTTGTGCTGGGGTACACCGGCATGTAGATTATCCCTTCCTCTACTATATCCTGGAAAAAGTGGGTCCCATAGGAAACTTCCGGAGTATGTCCTGCTTTCTCACGCGCGATTTCAACTAGCAGTGAAGCATGGCCAATCTCACTGTAAGTAATATTGACACCCAGGTCGATGTTGCTGCTGCCCCACCTGCCAGGCCCCATAAGTATGAATTTTGTAGCCATTCCGCTGATCATATCATTTATACGGCCCAGAATACGACCAACCGATTTTTTTGTGTCCATGTCCGCTATTTCATATGCCTCCGGATCAACATACACAATATATTCGATATTTTCTACTGTGCCTTCATTAATGAGCATACTTGATCTGAATAGAATATTTTCTTTTTTAATGTTATCAGGTATGAGAATCTCCCCTGTACTGCCAGGAGTTGTCATGGGCCTGCATTGTACAATGTTGATCCTGACCTTTCCCCTTTTATCAACAGATGCCGTAAATTCAATATCAACCGGATGCTCATATGCTTGCTCCACTGTCTCAAGGATCTGTCCAATGATATTAACTAACCTGGTATTCTTTATCAAATTATTGAACGTGAGCACCATTGGTTGTGAGCAGTCTATTGTATTGGTGTAGGGGTCAGTAAGATATCCGTCATTCATGACCGAAACGAATACCCTTAGTCCAGGATAATCACATTCCCTGATGAGTTGCTGAAATGGCAAGGTTATAAGTTCGTTTTTATCAAGGTCCAGAACATCAACATCCCACTGCGAATACTTCATCACTTTTAAGCCTGTTTCCGGACGGAGTGTCGGATGGCTGACCGCAATCATCCGTGGATAGTCCCTTCCTACACGATCAACGGCCCTGGTACCCATTCCAAAGACAAGCCTGATTACACCTTTGTCAGGATCTATGCGTTTTGTCCACCGGAAAAGGTTCTTTGAGAAACAGACACCCGCAAGTGCCGGGAAAAAGTAATTTTTGTAAGGAGCACCTGACACGCGCTGTACAAGTATTGCCATCTGTTCATCCTGAGAATCAAGTCCCCTGGTCTTTCTGTAAGCAAGGGCATCCGGATTGAGAGCACTTGCATATACAAGTTTGACAGCATACATGAAAGCTTCAAGTCGCTCTTCAGGACTTCCCTGATTCGCACAGAACTCACTCCTGTATTTGCCTGCAAAAGCATTACCATAATTGTCTTCCTGAAGACTGCTGGACCTTACTATAATAGGAGCTTGTCCGAAGTAATCGATCATATCCCTGAACTGGTCGATAATGTCCTCTGGAAACTTACCTTCCAGAAACTTTTTTTCTACTTCCTCAAACTCCTCTTTTGTCATACCGGAACTATCTGACAGTTTGATCTTGAGCAGGAAAAGACCATTGTTGATCATGAAAGTAAAAAAGACATCTGAACCAATATAGAAGGAGTCATGAGGGTCCATCGTATCTGAAAATTCGTCTATGTTCCCACTGCTCATGATAATACTACGCGATAAAAGCATTCCTACGGCTTTTCCCCCGATACGGCCAGATCCTATCATCCGGTCCCTGATACTGAGAAGATCTTCCAGAGTAAGATGATTGTCCGCAAGACGGTTGAACCGAGGATGATCACCTATGACCATTCTTGAGAATTCCTGCTTTAGTGCAATTATTTCCGGCTCAGGGATAGAGTCCATAATCCCCATATCGTAATGGAATTTGAGTTTCCTGTATACCATATCCCATGGAGCCGTTCCCAGAGTACCTGCTTTAAGTACTTTCTTACGGTCGCTGGATGAGATAGTGGCCGCCTGTCCGCTATCTAATATTGGATCCCATTTTTGACCGGACACCAGATGTGGTAAAAACATGTTTTGTGAATATCTGTCGTAGACTTTCAGAGGATGGACATATGTCATACCGTTAATGTGATAGTAGTCGATAAGTACCTGTGTCGTCTCCCTGATACCTGCAACAGTTGAATGACTGTGTTTTCCACGAGTAAGGCAGAAATATCCGATGGTCTCAAGATCGAAAAGATAAGGACAGGTGACTTTAAAGAAATTGGCTACAAGTTCATCAGTCGCCCACTCGACCATGAGTGAGGATAGATTATCAAATACATAGTAAACTTTCACTCCATAAAATTCTATAATCCTATGGACCTGACTGCTGAAAAAATCAAAACCACTTCCCGGATCTACTTTTACTATATCAAGCCCTTCAATCGCCTCAAGTATGGGTTCATGGGGAGCGAACCTTACGTAAACGCACCTGAAACCAGATTCTATGGCCTTCTTGATGAATCGGTTGGCAAAATACCTGTAGTCTTCAAGATCTTCAACTTCCCATACGACATTATCACCCAGACGGAAAAAATGAATTATTTCATCAAGCTGAGGGACACCACTGGTCATTTTCTCTTTGTCAGCATACTTGATAATACTGTTTTCTGCCTCGGCCACACTGCTCACACTGTTTCCTCCTTCGATCGTAGTTGCATTTTAACCTTATGGGTTATAAATGCAGCAGTATAAAGGTCTTATAAACAAAAGTGGCTTCCGGGTGGAAGCCATTAAATCATGCATTTGACTTATCAACTGTCAAGGATATCCTCAGCAATATCCCGGTATGCATCCATTACATAAGCAATACCTGATATCTTTGCAGCTTCCTCGCTGAGTGCCATTACATCATTGCGTGAGATCGTAGACACATTGAATTTACGGGAACCTGCCATTAATTGTTGTAATCCTACCTTGATCCTCTCGGCATATGAATAAATACCTACAGCCCCAAGAGGGATGCATTCCATATCTTTGCCATACCTGTCTTTAAGTTCTTCATAATGTACAAAGATCTCTTCCTTGGTATTCCCGAACTCTGAAACTGTCTTTGGAAGGTCATTTTCCTCTAGCCACTTACCTATGTTCTTCCCCACCATACCAGGAATCATCAGTCCACGACCCATACATACAGCTTTGAAATAAGGAGCACCCATTGCAAGTGCTTTGTAGACTCCATCCTCACTGGAAAAACCTCCGGCTATTGCCAGGTCAGGTACTCTTTTCCTGCGGTTTGAAAGCCTTTGGGCAAATTCATAGATCATTGCCTGCAAGTAGAAAGTCGGAACCCCCCATTCCTCCATCATAGGCCATGGACTCATTCCGGTTCCTCCTGGTGCCCCATCATATGTTAGCAGATCGATCCTGGCCTCAGAGCTATACTTTATGGCCATTGCGGTCTCTGCCATGGAATATGCTCCTGTCTTAAGTGTGATACGTTTAAAACCGAGATCTCTTAGCCTGTCACATTCTTCGCAGAACCCTTCCTCAGTGACAAATCCAAGTCTGGAGTGACGTTCAAATTCCTTGATAGCACCTATTCTGAATGCTTCCTGCACAGAATGAAGCTCCGGATCAGGAGTTACTATATACCCCCTTCTCTTTAATTCGATGGCACGACCAATATCGTCTACCTTGATCTCACCACCAATGCATTTTGCTCCCTGTCCCCATTTAAGCTCAATGGTTTCCATCTCATGTTTGCCTGACAGATACTCTGCAACTCCCAGTTTTGTATCTTCTACATTCATCTGGACAAGCATTTCACCATATCCATCGTGGAACTTATTGTAAAGCCCTATTCTGCGATCCATTTCCGGAGACTCTTTGACAAGGTTATCGCTTCCTAGTTTCAATTCAGGGTCTACTCCACAAACATTCTCCCCACATACGATGGTAATACCCGAGATAGCAGCTCCGATAGCAAAGTGTTCCCAGTTATTTTTTGCAATATCGGTCGAACCGAGTGCACCGGTGAAAATTGGCACCTTCATTTTTACTTTCCGTCTCCATCCATACTCTGTTTCCGTGTTCACATTTGGGAACCTGGCTGTTTCCGGACCGGGGACTATTCCTTCCGGCATACCCACCGCACCAACTGCATATCCCTGGATATTAAGATGTGAATAATCTACAGGGTAGTTCTTATCCCCACCAGCAGTAATCTCACCAAAAGGGCCCGGATATATTACTTCACGGCCCCTGAATGTTGATTTGAATATCTCACAATTTCCCCGGCACCCGTCTACACAACGTGTACAGATACCGGACATAGGTGTTACGCTCTTTGAACGATTGAAGGTCCTGGTGGCTTCATTTGCATTTGGTTGTCTAAGGTTGACCATATTTGCACTTCCTCATTTAATATAGCAGTAGGATGTCGTTTAGCTAGTACTCGTATATAATTTTTATTATTAGACTATATGTATGAGCTACTAATAAAATCGCAGAGAACTAATCAATTTAAAAATAGTACTAGTACATTTGTACAGGTTTATTTTAGAAATCATGGAGAAACAGGATATAAACTCAATGATTATCGTATTTGTTTACTCCCCGGGAATATGATCATATTATTTTATTGAAATACATATAGGATTAGATTAAAATATTAATTAATACTTCCGACCGTATAAGGTACATGTAAAGTATGGTTCCCACAAAAATACTCAGCAAAGCATTATTCTTCCATATATGAAGGCCTGCAACAATGAATATGCATAATAGTTCCGTAAGGCCGAAAGGTGCGATATCCCAGGCTACATCCCTAAGGCAATAAAGAACAAGAAGTAGCATGATCATGGGTGGGAAATCGCGCTCGATCACTCTGAGATATTTTGGCTGCCTTCTGTTACTGAAGAACAGAAAAGGTAATGCTCTTGTAAAAGCAGTTATTAAAGCTGTCACCAGGACAACCAGGAGCAGATCATCATCAAGCATCTTTTCGCCCCCCTTCATATGACATCAATAGCAAGGACCCTATGATTATTGAAATGAGAAGCATGTTCCTGCTCTCTGCGAAGATCATAGCCAGCCCTCCTGCAATAAGGGCTGCAATAAAAGGAAACTTTGTCCTTGCAGTACGATACTGCTCAATGCTTAAGACAACAAAAAGTGCTGTCAGTGCAAATTCCAGTCCACTCAGATCAATATCCATGAACTGGCCGATCAAAGCACCGAGAAGAGAACCAGTTACCCAGTATAGATGATTAAGCCCGGTTATATATCCATAGATCATCGGTGCAGGAGCATTTTCAGATACATGAGTTCCTGTGATCAAGGCATATGTCTCATCGGTCATACCAAAGATGAGATAAGGTTTTATCTTTCCGGTCCTTGCAAAACGGTTGATAAGTGAAAGGCCGAAAAAAGAGTGGCGCAGATTTAAAAAAAGCATTGAAAGGACAATTTCGATCATGCCTGCACCGGCAACGGTTAGTGCAACTGCAAGGAATTGCCCTGCTCCAGAGAATATAAGTAAGCTCATCAGCACGGAATATCCCCAGTGGAACCCATAATGTGTGACCAGCAATCCAAAGGCTATCCCAAGTGGTATGTATCCGAACATAACCGGAATCGTTTTTCTGAAAGCTTGCAACATGGAGCTTTTATGTTCATCTTCTATACAAAGTACCTCCTGTTCACCTTCCATCCCATTAGGTAAAATCGTTTTTGTACTTCAGGTTTTTTATTCACCCTGGAAAAGACATCAGATTGGATTCTTGTCTCAGTAGAAAACCGATTATGCATAATTTGTGAACCGCAGATACACTCACCTCTTACAGAGTTGAGTGCCTGCTAAACCTCCGTTTAGCAGGTAACGCTGATGCACGCGATATTTTTCATCTGCGTTACCTGCTATACGACTGATTAGCAGGCACTCAACTCCGTAGTAGGTGAGTGTATGCGTATTAATCTGTGGTTTGTTAATAAAGAAAGGATTTCTACAGAGCCGGATTCTTTATAATTTATATATTAGATTGCTGATTAAGCTACATGTTCCAGGATATATTTATTCCGTTTTTACTTGTCGGACTTGCAGAGCTTGGTGACAAGACACAACTTGCAGTACTTATCCTTTCTACCAAGACAAGAAAATATGCATCCCTCCTTGCCGGGGTGATGCTTGCATTTGCCTTGACTGATGGTCTTGCAATACTTTTTGGTAATCTCATAGCGAATAGCCTGCCCATGGATTATGTACGCATAGGTGCAGGCATGCTGTTCATTGTCTTTGGACTTGCTACCTTGTTGAATAAAGAAGAAGAGGACATCGATACCTCTTATGAGTTGAAGAATCCTTTTATGTCAGCTTTTGGCCTTATACTGGTAGCTGAAATGGGCGATAAGACACAGCTTGCATCGGCTCTCTTTGCCACACAATATAATCCCCTTCCTGTATTCATAGGTGTGATGCTGGCATTGTTCCTTCTGTCCTGCATGACCGTGTATATAGGAAAGGTGATGATGGAGAGGATCAATAAGAAAACTATATCCAATGCTGCAGGAATACTGTTTCTTGTGATAGGCATTTCCTTCTTCTTTTGAAGGAAAGTGTTATTTTGTTTTTAAAAATATGGGATAAATTAATAAGGCAACCACATCAATCTGGAATAGGGAGGTTTTATCATAGTACACATACTACGGTGCAGGGATCTTGGATTCAATGATGATTTCATTGTCATAGATAATGACGCAAAAAAAGCAAAGGAAAGAATGATAGAACATGTAAAGGTCAAGCATAAGGATGAATTCGAGATACTTTCAGATTTCCATCAGGAAGAGATCATTTCTAAAATTGACTTTCTGCTTACACGCGGTTGTGGCTGTGGGGTACTTAAACTGTGATAATGGTTTCACTTATCCTTAGTGTTTTTATCACCTCTTGATCTGTAAAAGATGTAGATTGCGGCAAAAACAAGTGGCAAGCCAATTCCAATCAACAGTTTACCGTGCCCATACTGGATCTGATCGAGAGCCTTGGTCCCAAGCAGCTCATTCCCGGTTTCGGAAACAACCCCAGAGAACAGGAACAACAGCATTATTGTCAGTAAAGTGATACCGATTATGAGGTATCTGTTATATTTCATATCCCACCCTATGTTTGTTATTTCGTATAAGTAATAAATGTTGTGTTTTTTGCCATAATAATTTGGGCAGTTCACACATATTTTTCAGAAAAAGGGACATTTCCACACTTTAATTACTATAATCGAAAAATCATCCCTGTCTTTTAATCATAAGGTTTTTATCACTTGATATCCTGCCTATAGCTGAGAGAGGAAGGACGGCCGCCGGGTCATTTGACCTGAGGAAAGTCTCCCCACCTTCTAAACACACGAATGCCCGTAAAGGGCATCTGGCGAGAGCCTGGGCAGTTGCTTTGCAACTCGTGCAGTCTTCTGCACGCTGGCACAGAAACGAGACCGTACCATGTTAATGCTGTGATGCTTAACGGCTGAGGTCGCATGGAATACGGATGGAACGGCGAATCCTCGTGGGTGCAAGTCAGAAGTAGGGGCACAATGGTTGTTTGGACCATGCCCGAAGTTTAATGGACGCGTAGCCGAATGCCGTCAATGCAGCTCTTATGAGCGCATCATCCTGCCAGACAGGATGAATGTATTGCATCAACAGAAGGGAGCTTACTCTCCTCACTCATTACATTATTCTTTTTTCAACTATCTTTAATTAAAATAAGGACCAGAAATTTAATGAGATATTTACAGGTATATGACAGATTTTAATCCGAAAGCATTTCCAGTGTTTCAAGAACCAGCCCATAATCGACTTCCGTGTTAAAACAGCCATCATTTAGCATAGGAATACCATATGCGACTATACTTTTGCCCTTAAGCCCCATCATTACCTTGTTAAGTTCATAGTCACAGGCTATCAGCAAGGCTGCATCATAATATTTTTCTTGTATCGCATGTTTTACGAATGAAGAGCCGGTTACAATGTAGAGGTCATACCCATATTTAGAGGCATCTTCCTTGAGCCTTGTAAATATACATTTGCCACAGGAAACACATTGAATGCCCGTTCTGGTAGATGATGCAGGGCATTCCATGGAACGCATGCAGTGAGGAGCTATGATCATGCGATTGCTTGTTTTCCTGAAAGCGTTCCTGCTTGCGATGTTCTTAAGAGATACCATCCATTTATCAAGTATACGCGGATCTGAGAACTTAAAAAAGAAATACTTCAAAGGCATATAGAAAAAGTCCAGTACACCTGCAAAGAATCCTGATAGCCACACATGCCTGTTAAGACTGAGACGACTGACAGCAAGTGCAATGAGTGCAAGCAGGAAGGAGATAATAAGGATAAGGGAAACTATTTCCCCGATGAACTCATACATTACATTCCTCCATTTTACGGATCACTTCATCAACATCAACTTTTGTGTTATAACAGCCATCCTGTAAAAGTGATACTCCCTGTACTATCATAAATGGTGATGCACCCTGCATCGACTCTGCAAGTTCCGGATAACATGCCACCCCTATGCAGCTTTCAGGCCTGTGTGCTTTGATGATCTTCTTTACAAAACTCCCACCGGGAATAACATAAACCTCAAAACCTCTCTCTTCTGCAGCTTCACAGATAGCTCCTATATCACAGAGCCCGCATCTTTTACATTCATACCCTATAACAGGATCGCAGCGGGCCTTACAATTGGGATCCCTCAGGCACTGCGGCAGGAATATGACCTTCCCGTTCTTAATTTCCCTGAAACCTTCAATCATCACTGCGTTGCGGACCTCTACAAGGATCTCATCGACTATCGTGTCTTTGATACCGAATATTCTGCATATCCATTTTGCAGGACCGTAGAAAAGATAGAGAATGAAAAGAATGAAATTTGGGAACAATATCCGTTGTTTCCTGAAAGTATATGCTCCCAGCAATAATGCCAGCCCCACCACTATAAGCGCAGCTATTGCAATTACTACAAATACCTTACCAAGCAATTCATAGGGGATTTGCATGAGAAGATAGATAGTACTGATAAGTATATTCGACTTGCCCTGAAAAATAAAGAAATATCAGAGTGAATTGATCACTCTGCTGGTGTGTCACTAAGATCGATGCCCATCGCTTCTGCAACCAGAACAATGACATCCTCTACGTCAAGTTCCTTTGCACCAATTGCATCCCTTCCATCACTGAGGTTCCTCTTACAGAAAGGACATGCACTTGAAAGGATATCAGCATTTGTTGCCAGTGCATCTTCAACACGTGTTGATGCGACACCAAGTGCAAGATCAGGAATACCTGCCTTCACACCACCGCCAGCTCCGCAGCAGCGCTGGTTATCTTCTATTCTTTCCATCTCTATGAACTCTATCCCAGGGATGGATTCAAGGACAGCTCTGGGAGGTTCGAAAACACCTACGTGGCGGCCAAGATGGCATGGGTCATGGTATGTGACCTTCTTGTCAATTGATTTTTCCCATTTGATCTCACCTTTTTCTATGAGCTCCTGAAGGAATTGTGTGATATGGACGACCTTGAAAGGAAGTTCCTGTCCTGTGAGCCTTGGCCAGTCTACAAGTGATGCCCTGTAACATCCAGCACATGCATAGAGCACTGTCTTTGCACCTTTTGCCTTGATGTTATCAATGTTCTTCTGTGCATTGACCTTTGCAGTATCGTTTATGAAATACTGGCCTGTCCTTATAAGTGCAGATCCGCAGCATATCTCATCCTCTCCAAGCATTGTGAACTTGATACCAAGCTTGTTGAGTACACGTGCAGTCGCAAGTGCAAGCTTCCTCTGCCTGAGTTCAGCAGTACAGCCTCCAAAATAGAGTACTTCTGCCTTGTCTTCGATCTTGACATCTTCAGGGAACCAGTTGGTCCTGTCCTTATTATCTGCCATGTATGGATTCTTGTATTCGCCTATTAGCTTAAGGAAAGCCCCTTGTTTACCGAAGGGACCGTTGCCGCGTTTTACAAGGTTTGCACGCATGGATTCCCAGAGTTCGACTGTGTTAATAGCGGATTCACAAACCGTGGCACACATTCCGCAGGTGGTACAGCCGTATACATCATTCTTAAACTGCTCTATCTCTTCCTCAGGTATTGCTTTTGGCCCAAATAACTTTGCACGAAGACCATAGGACTTATTGATGTATTCTCTCCACCTGAGGATCTTATCCCTTGGTGCAAGTCCCGGATCTCTGCCAGATGCATCGTACGTGGGACACCAGTCCACACATTCACCGCAGCGACTGCATGAATCAAGTTCCATGAGCTGGACCGCTGTAAAGTTCTCCGTATTAATAGAAGGTTCACGTTTTGCCATTTTATTCTCCTCCTTTGTTTGCAAGGAGTGCAAGTGGTATTGCTATCATATGTATGTATTTACTGAAAGGGATGTATGCGATACAGAACAGCAGTGAGATAATAACATGGAAAAGAGCTGCTGGTGGTGCCCATTCAAATGGTAAACCGAATCCCCAGAACCTGCCTGTCCTGATACCATCTGCAACGAACCCTGTAATTACGATGAGGGTAAGTCCTGAAAGGAGAATTGAGTCGTATGCTATAGTGGCTTCCCTGACCTTTGCAACGAACAGTCTTCTGTAAATGGCAATGATTATGCCTGTGAGCAGTATATAACTGAAGATATCGTTGGGTACAGCGAGCATCTCTCTGAACAAGGATGGATCAAGAGTGTGAATCCCGAACTGACCGGCTATCATATATGTCATCTCTACTGCAAACATCAGAAGTGACAATAAGAACAAGGTCATCCAGCCTACAAAAATAGTGAAATGCATGAACCATCTAAGTGGACTCCTTCTCAGTATCCTCCTCTGGAAGATTATGTCAAGAACAAAAGTTTCAAGCACCGACTGGTTATGAACATGTGCATGTTCATTCATCTGGTACATAAGCATCTTTGGGAATGCCAAGATGCTTTTTGAGGGTGACTGACCATACCCGGTGGAGCCCATACCCCACTTCTTCAAGTTCATATACATTCCTATTAAAAAGATACCTATAGCCAGGTTTGCCAAGATCATTATCTGTACAAAAGTAATCCGTAATATATCGCCATTCACAGGCAGACCTGAAAAATACTCCATAGCCATTTGATTTTCTCCTGATATCAATATAAGCTTATAATTAATACTAGAACTGTAATCATTTTTCGCGTGTTTACTTATAAGTAACCGGTTTGGTTGCATGACTGTAGTGTCTATTATATTTAAAGATTTTCATCAAGGAAACTCTATCGGTAGCCATAATGCCCCACACACTACCAACCAGGAAATGTATGAGATAATTAAACTTATATGCAGTTACACTAAAGTAGTGCAAATATCACAAGAAACGATAGGTCGTATAGGTCATATGGATATCAGAATAGTACTTGTCGAACCCCTGTACCAGGGAAATGTTGGCTCTGTCGCAAGGGCGATGAAGAATTTTGATTTCTCAGATCTTGTACTTGTGAATCCATGCAAGCTTGAAGGGGAAGCAAGAGCCATGTCCTCACATGCAAGGGACATCCTTGAGAATGCAAAGATAGTCTCAACCCTTGAAGAGGCCATAGATGATCGCAGTATTTTAATAGGCACCACAGGCATCGCAGGCTCCAGATATGATTTTCACCTGCGTGTACCGGGATATTCCCCTGCAGAGGTAAAAGAGCGCCTCACGGGAAGGGATGGAAAAGTGGCAATTCTGTTTGGGCGTGAGGATAATGGTTTCACAAAAGAGGAACTGAAAAAATGTGATATGATAATGACAATCCCGACATCAGAGATATATCCTGTAATGAATCTTTCCCACGCTGTAGCTGTTATCCTTTACGAGTTCAGTGACCTTACAGGAGGAGACGCGCCCTTGGCAGATGCCTTGGATATGAGAGTATTCTACGAGCATCTTGAAGAACTTCTTGATGATATCGATTATCCGGAACATAAAAAAGAAAAGACAAAACTGATGCTCAAAAGGATATTTGGCAGATCTTGCCTCCTTTCCAGGGAAGTGCACACACTGCACGGCATACTAAACCGTGCTCAAAGGCACTATATCAGAGAAGGACAGCATGATAATGACCTGATTGATGAGCATGCCTGAGATAAGCTTCGAAATATTCATATCATTTGAAGCCCATGTTGGATTCCTTAAATGACTTTTAACTAATTGTTTGTGTAAAAATGACTGAAGGTAAGTGGAACGAGAAATTAGTAGTGTTCCTTAAGAAATATTATTGGGATAGTATTCTGCAACTTGCGAACAACTACCCTGATCAGCGTAGTCTGGTAATCGATTTCTCAGACCTTGATATATTTAACAGGGAACTTGCCAGTGAACTTCTATTAAACCCGGATGAGGTGCTCCCTGCTGCAGATAATGCACTCCAGCAGATAGACCTGCCTGTAGAAAAAAGCCTGGATGATGCAAGGATCCGCTTCATAAAGATACCAAATAAGATACCTAACAGGGACCTCCGCAGTAAACATCTCCTGCAGTTTGTTGCCATAGAAGGCATGATACGCAAGGCAACCGAAGTACGCCCAAAGGTCATCAATGCTGCTTTCCAGTGCATGCGTTGTGAGCATGTAACTATGATCCCACAGAATGATGTCAAATTTGCAGAACCCCACGAATGTGAGAACGAGACGTGTGGCAGGAAAGGGCCATTTAAGATACTTGTGAACCAGTCTGTTTTCGTTGATGCCCAGAAGCTTCAGGTACAGGAGTCCCCGGAGAACCTTAAGGGAGGCGCACAGCCCCAGAGCCTTGATGTGGATGCTGAGGACGACCTTGCAGGTATTGTGAAACCCGGTGATCGTGTCATCATAAATGGAGTCCTGCGTTCCCACCAGAGGACAACAAGGGAAGGCAAGTCTCCCTTCTATGACCTGGTCGTGCATGCTAATTCCATAGAATACATGGATCAGGAGTTCGATGAACTTGAGATAAGCCCCCAGGAAGAAGAAGAGATACTGGCCATGAGCCGTGACCCGGAGATATATAAAAAGGTAATCGGGTCCATTGCCCCATCAATTTATGGCTACGAAGACGTCAAGGAAGCACTTTCACTTCAGTTGTTCTCAGGAGTTGCCAAACACCTGCCAGATGGTTCAAGGGTTCGCGGTGACATACACATGCTTTTTGTGGGTGACCCTGGTGTTGCAAAGAGCCAGATGCTACGTTATATGGTAAAGCTCTCCCCCAGAGGTGTGTTCGCCTCTGGAAAAAGTGCTTCATCAAGTGGACTTACTGCTGCGGCAGTACGTGATGACCTGGGAGATGGGCGGTGGACACTTGAAGCAGGCGCCCTTGTCATGGCAGACATGGGTATTGCCGCAGTAGATGAAATGGATAAGATGAGCACCGAGGATAAGAGTGCACTGCACGAAGCAATGGAACAACAGACCATAAGTGTTGCAAAGGCCGGTATCATCGCCACACTGAAATCCCGATGTGCCCTCCTTGGTGCTGCAAATCCCAAATATGGCCGGTTTGACCGTTATGAAGGCATAGCCCAACAGATAAACATGCCCCCAGCTCTTGTCTCAAGATTTGATATGATATTTGTGCTCCTGGACACACCCAACGAAGACATGGACTCCCGGATTGCAAAGCACATCCTAAAATCCCATTATGCAGGTGAGCTTTCAGAGCAGCGCAAGAACGTTGCATCAAGTACCATCACCCAGGAGCAGGTGGACGATCATATGGAGATCATCAGGCCTGTTATCGACCCCGACCTGCTGAGAAAGTATATTGCCTATTCCAGAAGGAACATCTTTCCTGTAATGGAGGAAGAGGCACGTGATCACCTTGTGAAATTCTACATGGACCTTCGAAGGATGGGAGATGGAAAGGATGCACCAGTGCCCGTCACTGCCCGTCAGCTAGAGGCACTTGTAAGACTTGCAGAGGCGAGTGCACGTCTGAGGCTTAGCAATGTTGCAAGCATGGAAGATGCAAAGAGAACCACACGAATAGTTTATTCCTGTTTGAGGCAGGTGGGCGTCGATCCTGACACCGGGGCATTTGATGTGGATGTCATAGCTTCCGGTACAAGCAAAAGCCAGCGTGACAAGATAAAGGTGATCAAAGAGATAATCAAAATGGTCGGGGAAAAACATCCAGGCGGTAAAGCACCTCTTGAAGAGGTCTATGCGGAAGCTCAGAACCAACAGATAGACAGGCAGCATGCAGAGGAACTTATATCCAAGATGCGCCGCTCCGGAGACCTTATAAAACCCGACAAGGAACACGTGAAAGTAGTTTGAGGAAGTGACCACATGTATCTCAAGATCCACAAATCCGGCGCTAGCACCATCGTTGCCCTGTGTGACAGGGAATTGATAGGAAAGACTCTTAAAGAAGGCAATATTACTGTAACTATAACAGAAGAATTTTACAAAGGGGACATCATATCAGAGCAAGAAGCCATTGATATTATCTCAAAAGCCTCAAATGTCAACATATTTGGTGAAAAGGCAGTTTTATGTGCCGTCAAATGTGGGCTTGTAGATAAAAGCAAAATAAAGATCATTGATGAAGTAGCACATGCCCAGATATTCAGGATATAATGCTACGAGGTTTAACTATGAATAACGAAATAAAAATTTCGGGCGCAGAGAATAATGTGCTAAATACCTTTGATAGAAAAGAGCTTATTGAAGGGGTTGTGCGGAAGCATAAAAAGTTCTTGGATGAATATAAGTCAGAATTCAATGAACTTACTGGCAAAATCAGAACACTTGAGGAAAACATCGGATCCTTGCAAAAGAGCAGAGCAGATATCCTGGAAAAAATAGAGATACTGGCTGAAAAAAGACAATTGTTCTATCACCAGGCAGAAAAACTGCTGGATGATTTACAAGACTCGGTCTCTGACAATAATGATCTTTACAAAGGAATATCGCTTGTCAAAGGACGCCTGTCAAAGTTGAAGGGATCCCTCACACCAGAGGAAGAGCAAAATCAGGTCAGTTCTATAATGGAAGACATCTCTGCCCTGGATATAGGAAGCCGGGGAGTTGAAGACCGTCTTAATGCTGTAAAAGAGAGGATAAAGGAAGCACTTAGTTCAAAAATGGAATTAAGTTCTATCGATAGTTCAGAGGAGACATATAATAATAGCATAGCTTCCTTTGAAGAAGAAATAAAAGAAATAGCCCCAAGACACAAATGGCTGGAGAACAGGATACAAAGTCACCAGGAGGCATTAGAACACTGGGACAAGGTGCCCCTTGAAGACAATGTTCATGCAGATGAGGCTAAAGAGGTTAAAGCATGACAGATATAGATGTTTCCTCAATGAGTGAGAAGGACCTGAAGAACAAAGTGAATGACCTGAGGACCCAGATCGGTCACCATGAGCGTGAACTCAAGGCAATATACAGAGAGCTCAAACTTCATCGTACAAACACTGATGAGCTAAAAGAAAAGCGTGACAGCCTGAATTCCCAGGTAAGGGAAATTACAACAAAGGCAAAAGGCATCAGGTCCAAACGCGATTCCATAAATGCAAAGATCGCATCCCTGAAGGCCTCAAGGAATGAAGTAAATGAAAAGACCCGTCAATTCTCAGATAATATCAGCGATCTTAAAACAAAAAGAGATGGCCTGAACAAATTATCAAAGGGAAGTGTGGAAACATTATCAAAAGCCTATGCTGCCGATATTGATCTTTTCCTGAATGCAGACATACCGCTAAAACATGAGGCGGACCTTTTTGAAAGATTGCTGGACCTAAAGGAGCGGCTTGGAGCAGCATTCGATGCGAATGATATCCACCAGAAACTGGTAGAAACATTTGAAGCATCAAAAGAGGTTTTTGAATCAAGGGAAGACTTTGGAGATGAGATAAGCAAACTTGCAGAGGAGTCACAAAAATATCACCTTGAAATGATAGATCTCTATAACCAGGCAGATGAGTTGAGAAAAGCTGCTGATACCGCACATACGCAGATATCTGAAAAGTATTCCGTGACGTCCCCCATCAGGGAAAAGATCGATCCCCTTAAGAAAAAGATTACACTGTTACGGGATGAGCTTGGCATATATCTTGAGAAGCTCAATGACATCCAGGTTGAAAAGGACGGAAAAAAACAGGAGGAACATCTCGTTATTGCAAAAGAGAAACTTGAGAAGAGCGGCCGACTGAGTCTTGAGGATCTAAAGTTATTGATGGATAAAGGAGATCTGAAGTTCTGATCCCTTTTAACCTTTTTTATTTTTCATAACTGTTAGCCTGCATATCACAATAGCTGAAATGCATGCAAATGCCATAAGAATTGTGAAACCATCTGTTGTTACAGAATTATCATCATCGGGAACATTGCCTTCATTGTCCTGCCCTGTGTTTTGGGAAGCCCCCTCATCAATGACAGGTTTGGGAAGATCGGCATCGAGATACTGGTACACAGGCCCGAAGGTAATAAGCTCCCCTTCAGGACTTACGTATATGGTATCCACAGTGATATTCAGTATTTCATTGTCTTTTGAGTAAACAAAAACATCACCTTCAGAGAGGATCTCTTCCTTTAGCAGATCATTTTCATGAAACAGACGAAGCCAAACCTGTTTTTGCTCAAGATTAACACTTCTTAAAGTCAGAACATAACCCTGATAGAAATTCCATGAACCTCCTGTGGTCAGGAATATCCCGGTTCCGTTTATAAGTGAAATATCCTTTTGATCATTTGCAATTAAAGGATCTGCATATGTTTTTATAAACAATGGTTCAGAGTATACAGGAAATGCCATTGAGAGAAAAATAAGGATTGCAATGATGGTAGTGCAGGTTCCCTTTAAACTTGTCATTTAACATCACTTCATCGATTCAATCACTGTATCGACAGTTCCCTGAAATAATCTCATGTCTTTTTCTGTTGCTGTCAAGAACCACAAGTGCCCCTTTTTCAGTAATCCCTACAGCTTTGCCTTCGATTATCTTGCTTGGCGTGGTAACTTTTACTTCTTTTCCTATTGTGTCGGAGAGATTGACCCATTCATCAATGATATCAGTAAATTGTTTTGTCTTAAACCTTATATATTGCTGTTCAAACTCATAAAAGAGCTCTGCAACAAAAGCAGTCCTGTCAATAACTTTTCCCAGTTCATTGGCAATACTTGTGGAGTTGTGCCTTATCTCTTCTTTAAGGTCTGCAATCCTGACGTTAGCATTGATACCAATTCCAAGTATAACATAGTCTACCTTTTCAACCTCTGCACTAACCTCTGTAAGTATGCCGCATATCTTCTTTCCCCTGACCAGAACATCATTGGGCCACTTGATATGCGCATCGATCCCATTTTTCCTCAAAGAACCAGCTACGGCTATACCAGCCACAAGAGTGATCTTTGACACGTTCTCAAGAGGAATTGAAGGCTTTAATATAATAGACAGCCATATACCGCCAGGTATCGATTGCCATTCAGTGCCCATTCTCCCCCGGCCCTTTTTCTGTGTTTCTGCAATCACTACAGTTCCTTCACAAACCTTTGCTGCAATATCCCGGGCAGTAATATTGGTGGATTCAAGTTCATCATAGTACCTGATATCACCACCTATGAGGGTTGTCCTCAATAGCTGCCTTAATTCATCCGGGTCGATACGGTCCGGGTATGCATCCAGAATGTATCCGGTCTTTGGCGAGGAGCGGACATGGTATCCCTCCTTTCTGAGGGCTTTTACATATTTCCAGACCATAGCCCTTGTTATTCCTAGTTTTTCCCCTATCTCCTGGCCAGAGACAGATTCCCCTTCAGATACCCTCAGCAATCTAATGATCTCTTTTTTGTTGTCATTCAAAGGTATTCCACCATACGAATGTGTAGTATTTCATATAACCCACAATTATACACCCACATATCATATATTGTTGCCAAGGGTTTATTACTTTGTCTGTTTTTGGGCCGCACTAATGTAAGAGCCCACAGCAGCAGTAGCTGCAGCCAGCTTATGATCTTTGGTATCAAGTGCTGATGCCAGTGTAGCGCCTTTGGCAGAATCTTCCTGAACAACCTTCTTCACATCTTCTATGATATTATAATCCTGTATAAAATGGGTTGTGAGTTTCCCTTCCCTGAAAGCAGGATGCCTGAGAACCGCCTTATGGAAGGGGATATTTGTTGTAACGCCAATGATAACATACTCATAAAGTGCTCGTTGCATCCTGTCAATAGCTTCGTCCCTGTCACTTCCCCAGGCACATAGTTTTGAGATCATCGAATCGTAGTAGGGTGAGATAGTATATCCCATGTGAACTCCACTGTCAACCCTTATACCCGGGCCTCCTGCAGAACGATATCTTTTAATCTTGCCAGGGCACGGTGCAAAGTCGTTCAGAGGGTCCTCGGCATTGAGGCGACATTCTATTGCCCAACCCCTTATACTAATATCTTCCTGCCTGAATGGTAACCTCTCACCACAGGCAATATGCAACTGTTGTTTTGCCAGATCTATACCTGTGATCATCTCACTTATAGTGTGTTCCACCTGCAACCTGGTGTTGACCTCAAGGAAATAGAAATCTCCCTTTGAATACAGAAACTCGACGGTTCCTGCATTCTCGTACCCGATGGCCTTTGCGGCCTTTACAGCAGTATCTCCCATCTTTTTACGAAGTTCCGGGGTCATCACGGGGGAAGGTGCCTCTTCGATCAGTTTCTGGTGCCTGCGTTGTATGGAACATTCCCTCTCCATGACATATACTGCATCACCGTATTTATCAGCGAGTATCTGGAATTCAATATGCCTTGGTTCTTCAACATACTTTTCGATAAATACAGTGGGATCTCCAAAAGCAGATTCTGCGACCGACTGTATGGAATGGAGTGCGTTGTTGAAATCCTTCCTTGAATGCACGATCTTCATACCTATGCCGCCGCCACCGGCAGAAGCCTTTATTATCACAGGATAGCCGATGCCATCCGCAAGATCAGCTGCTTTTTCAGGGTCCGATATAGCCTCATTGGTCCCGGGAACCACAGGAACACCTGCTTCTACCATGGTATTCCTGGCAGCTATCTTGCTTCCCATCTGCTCAATTGCCCTGCTGGAAGGTCCGATGAATGTAATGCCTGCTTCTTCGCACTTGCGGGCAAACTTGCTGTTCTCGGACAGGAATCCGTATCCTGGATGGATAGCCTCAGCCCCGCTTTCAAGTGCAACCTCCAGGATCTTATCACCATTCAGGTAACTCTGGCTTGAAGGAGCAGGGCCTATATAGTATGCTTCGTCAGCATATTTTGTAAAAAGGGCATTCCTGTCAGCTTCTGAGTACACCGCTACAGTCTGGACACCCAGTTCCCGACATGCACGCATTGCACGGATGGCTATTTCACCTCTGTTAGCTACAAGTACTTTCTTGAACATGCCAGTTCACCTACTCTATACCCATCAGAACATCACCGGACTTTACAGCATCGCCCTCTGCTACCATAATAACCTTGACGGTGCCTGCATGTGGTGCATGGATCGCATTTTCCATTTTCATGGCCTCTATTACACAGACCGTGTCACCCTCTTCAATGCGATCACCTATCTTCACCTTTACGGAAAGCACCATACCCTGCATGTGGCTTGTTACAGCACCAGACACCGGATCATCAGTGTTTCCCTCATCAGTAGCCACTACTTTCAAAGCCCCTCCTACAGGATTTACTCTCACCGTAAAGATATCTCCGTCAACTTCAACCTGGTATTCGGTTGGTATGCCTGAGAAGTCTTTTGTGGCACATGGGTTCTTATTCTGGATCATTGGTGCGAGGTCTTCCTCTTCAAGTTCCCCTTTCAGGAAAGCCGGTGCAATGGCCGGATAGAGTATGTAGGTGAGGATATCCTCTTCCTTCTTGACAATACCCATCTCTTCGGCTTCCTTTTTCAATCTATCGTATTCGGGCTGGAGTAGGTCTGCTGGCCTGCAGGTGATGGGTTCATCTTCACCGATTATCTTTGCGATTATCTCATCGCTTATCTTCTGTGGGGGCCTGCCGTAAAGACCGCGTACATAATCCTTGACCTCCTTAGGAATTACCTTATACCTCTCACCCATCAGCACATTCAGCACTGCCTGGGTACCAACTATCTGACTTGTAGGTGTGACAAGTGGCGGGTATCCAAGGTCCTCACGTACCTTCGGCATTTCTTTGAGCACTTCATTGAACTTGTCCAGTGCATTTTGTTCCTTAAGCTGGGATACAAGGTTTGAAAGCATACCGCCTGGTATCTGGTAAAGCAATACATTCGTGTCGATCTGCTCTGATATAGGATCGAGTATACAGCGATACTGCTCCTTTATTTCCTTGAAGTACTCGGATATCTCCGATATCAACCCAAGGTCCAGTCCTGTGGCCCTCTTTGTTTCGGCCAGCGCTGCAACAATGGATTCTGTGGGTGGCTGGGATGTTCCCCATGCAAATGGAGAGAGTGCGGTGTCGAGTATATCAACGCCTGCCCTGCATGCTGCAGTATAGCTCATGGGCGCCATTCCTGAAGTGCAATGAGAGTGAAGGTCGACTGGAAGGTTCACCTGTGACTTGAGTGCCTTGACAAGGTCGTATGACTGCTGGGGAGATATGAGCCCGGCCATGTCTTTGATACAGATGGAGTCACATCCAAGCTCTGCAAGACCGGTCGCAAGCTCTACATATTTGTCAATAGTATGAACAGGACTGATGGTGTATGCTATGGCTCCCTGCACATGAGCTCCTTCCTTTTTAGCTACAGTGATAGCCTTTTCCATATTCCGGATATCATTTACAGCATCAAATACCCTGAAAATGTCAATACCGTTCTCATAGGCTTTTTGAACGAACTTCTCCACGACATCATCAGAGTAGTGCCTGTACCCTACCAGATTCTGTCCTCTGAGAAGCATCTGGGCAGGAGTCTCCTTCATGTGCTTTTTGAGTTCCTTCAGTCTATCCCAGGGATCTTCATTGAGATATCTGATAGAACTGTCAAATGTTGCTCCACCCCACATCTCTAGTGAATAATATCCTACCTCATCAAGCTTGTCCACAATTGGAAGCATGTTTCGGGTACGCATCCTGGTTGCAATGAGTGATTGATGCGCATCTCGAAGAATGGTTTCAGTTATTTTTACTTTCATGGGAATCCTCCGGGAATTTTTACAATCGTATTAGTGATTATTATAATAGAGAATCATCTAACTTCACGTAAGATGAAATTGTATCTTATATATCATGTTCTTTTATGTAGTTTCTGGTAACCATTTATAAAGGCTTGCGTGATATGTGTATGAATAATAAAAAAAAACATACTATACCAAATATTCATTATTAATATCCAAAATAGATTGTGGAAAAATATAGATATAATAATTTTGTATATTATATCTTATATCAGGACTCAAAGTGGATAATAGGATAAAAATGGAATAAAAATAAGACAAATATGCATAGATACGTGAATATATAGATGTATATTGATTAAAATTTGAGACTGTGCCATGTATCCGAAGCCTTATTCAATGGCAATGTCTTCACGGGCAATATCCTTAATAGAATGTGAGCATGGAAGTATAAATTTGCCCGAGAATAGAACTCTTTTAAGCTAGGACAGCTTATAGTTTCATATGGAAATTGAAGCTAAGTTCATTGTAAAGGACCGTGCCACCTTCGAGAGGTTAATGAGCACAAAGTCTATAGAAGATTTCACTGTTTCTGAAGCTGTTGATAGTGAATTCATGGATACATATCTTGATACACTGGATATGGCCATATATTCTTCAGGCTTCTCTTTCCGCTGCAGGGAAAAGAAAGACAAAGTTGTATATACGTTAAAATCATTGAAAGGAACCGGTTCTCTAATCCATACACGGGAAGAAATAGAATTTTCAATGAAAGAGAAGAGCCCTGTGGATAAATGGAACGATTGTCTGCTCAAGGATCGTGTCCTGGAAATTATAGGCCAGGGAAGCCTTTACCCCCTGTTTCTGGTGGAGCACAAAAGAGCGGATCTTCAGGTATCAGATGAACAAAGGCACATCGCAGAATTGAGTTTTGATGATGTTATCATTATTTGTGACAACAACAGCAAAAGCTATCTTGAGCTGGAGGCGGAACTTATGGGCGATGGTACTGAATCCCAGCTTCAACGGATAGTTTTATTCTTCAGGGACGAAGCGGGACTTGTTCCAGGCAGCAGTTCAAAATTTGACAATGGACTTGAGCTTTTCATTGAAAACATACGAAAAGATGCTATGAGCATTGACTATGGAACAGATTTTAGCAACGAAGGGATCTCATTCTCACCTGTGAAGGAAATGTTTGAGGAATATGGCATCGAACAGGAACATGCACGCAGGGTTGCCGAGAATGCACTACAGCTATTCGATGCCCTGAAAACGATCCATCTCCTTGATGATAAGTTGCACCAGACATTGAGGTTCGCAGCGCTTGTCCATGACATAGGGGTCATGACCGACATAAGCAAGCACCATAAGGTCGGAAGGGATATACTGCTTAGCTCCTGCCCGGAGGAACTCCCCTGCCCTTTATGCCTTTTCCTGCCATGGACAACCTTCCTGCACAAGAAGAGTATCAACCCCATAAAACTGCAAAAACTCTCAATGAAAAAAAAATATGCCGGGTTACCTGTGAAAATGCAGGACGATATACTTAAGATGTCAGCTATTTTACGGATCGCAGATGCCCTGGACTATAGCAGGATGAACAGCAAGATAACAAATATAGACCTGCTGAAAGAAGACATAGTTATCAAAGTCAAAGGACCGGGAGCGGACATAGACGCTGATAGAGCGGATACAAAAGCAGACATGTGGCGCCTGCTGTTTGAAAGGGACCTCTACTTCCGGGAAGATTAACGCACTCCTCTTTCCACAAGTTCCTTCTCTATGCATTTGACGACAGTATCCAATATCTTGATCCTTGCATAATATTTATCGTTTGACCCTACAATGGTCCATGGTGCCCATGAAGTACTGGTCTTCTGGAGCATCTCATCGGCAGCACTCATATAAAGGTCCCATTTCTCCCTGTTGCGCCAGTCATCGGATGTGATCTTCCATTGCTTATGGGGAGTGTCCTCCCTTTGTTTGAACCGGTTCAGTTGTTCTTCCTTGTCCATGTGCATCCAGAACTTTATGACAATCGTGCCGTAATTTGTCAATACCTCCTCAAATTCGTTTATTTCCCTGTAGGCACGCTTCCATTCCTGGATGCTACAAAGACCCTCCACACGTTCTACAAGCACCCTGCCATACCAGCTCCTGTCATATATCCTTATATGACCTGCTTCAGGGATCTCATTGTAGAATCGCCAGAGATAATGATGTGAAAGCTCTGTTGTTGTGGGCACCCCTACAGGAATTACCTGATACAGCCGGGGATTGAGTTTCTGAACGAGCCTTCTTATACTACCGCCCTTTCCGGAGGCGTCCCATCCTTCAAATACAATGATCAAAGGTATGCGGTGCTTAAAAAGCTCATATTGAAGTGATGACAACTTTTTAAGATATTTCTTCTTCTCTTTTTTGTATTCCTTATGTGTGATACTCTTGTCAAGGTCTGTACTTTGAAGAATGGAAGAATCTATATTAGGAACGATGCAATCTTCATTGTTGTTGTTTTGTCCTTTAGATACCTCTTTCCCGATATCCTCGATTTTGTTCTCAATTGACTGGACCACTTTTGCGATGATCTTTACAGTTGCAAAGTTCAGGTCATCAGATTCCACTATAGTCCACGGAGCGTAACTTCTGTCAGTCCTTTCCAGAATGTTTTCGATCACAGGCAGGTACATACCATAATCATTCAGGTATTCCTGCTCCTCTTCTTCCACTATAAAAAGAGGTATTTCCTGTTTCTTCAGCTTTCTGTATCTTTTTTCCTGTTCTTCTTTGCTTACATGAAGGAAGAATTTCACTATAAGATATCCCTCATCTGCCAATTGCCTTTCAAAATATGTGATTTCATTGAGACATGTGGGCATCTCACTGCCTGGTTTACACTTTCCGTCATGCTCGATAATGACCCTGCGATACCAGCTTCTGTCAAAAATTGCAATCCTGCCCTTCTTTGGTATCCTCGTCCAGAATCGCCACAATAATGGTTTTTGTTCCTCCTGGTAACAGGGCTTTCCAGTTGTGTAAAAATCAAACCCCATGGGATTGAGTGTCAGTATGAAACGGTTGATAATATCAGTCATTCCTGATGCATGCCATCCTTCAAAGACGATAATGACAGGTATATCCATTTTCCATGCTTTTCTCTGCAACTCCCCAATCCGTATCTTCAGATCTTCGATTAATTTAACATATTCATCTTTACTGATACTTTTTGAAAGATCCACATTTTCAAGCATTGTTATCGATTAAGATACTACAAATTTGTATATATAGTTATAGAGAAAATCATAGGAAGTGTGCCCTTATATAATAACTCCATATTATCATTGCAATAGTTCCCGATACCACGATTATCATAAATGAAAAGAAGGATATCCTGAATAATTCAGCTGAACCGGTTATTTTGATGTATAAGGGCTTGCTTATAGTGCTCACAAGCCCTGCAAGGATAGCTGTTTCAGCAGCTACGTGCGGCGAAAGGTTTCCTGTGAATGCAAGTGCTGCTACTGAAGCAGTAACTGCAGAGCTGCTGACTACTCCACCAATGGCTATCGCATAGGCACCACCATCTCCTGCATATTCGTTTGCGAAGTTGGCAATTATCAGCAGTACAGTAAAAATTGCACCAAACTTGAATGCCGGGCCAAGGGCAAAAGGCGACCCTATATCGATACTCTCCTCCAGGTTCAGTGTATTCTTCCATTTCATGGCAACGAATATAATAGCTATCACACCCATAACTATAAAAGGTGGGGCCATCAGTGACGCTGTCTTGCCACTAGGGTCGGCTATCAATGCTATTATGATATTACTTATTATCATCGATATCACAGAAAGTATTGCGCCTATGAGGATGGAATCCTTTAGTATCGGTCTTTTTATTGATATATTCGAAAGTGCAGCTATTGTAGCTTCACTGCTAATGAAACCACCAAATAGACCTGAATACGGTATACCACCATGAGAGCCCATTTTCCTGAGGGACAGGTAACTTACAAAGCTGATGAAGGACACCAATACCACTATCATTATCGATGATTTGAGATTAATGATACCATAGATGGGTTCTTCGGGAACTATCGGATAAAGTATAAAGGCAACTGCAAGGAATTTAAGGGCGCTGCCGATATCACCTTCAGAAAGATTCTCCGCAAAGGAATGCAAAGGCTTTTTTTCTATTAGAAGGAAGGTCAGCAGGAGTGCGGTCACAATGGCTATCATGTAAAATCCCAGTGCAACGACAATACCTAATAGGTAGGTACAGAATAATGCTACTGAAGTTGTAAGCCCTGATTTGCCTTTGAGGATATTGAGCATGTATATCAAAGATGCCGACGCAAAGATAACAAGCAGGCTCGTAAGAATGATTATCCACATGCCAAGGTTATCTGCAAGGAACATGGCAAGAGTACCTGTGATACAGGTGATGGAAAAAGTCCTGACCCCGGCAAATATCTTTTTGTCCGCCCGCCAGTGCTCCCTTTCCAGACCCACAAGTATCCCTATCATCAGTGAAAGGAATATCTTCCCAAGAATATCCATGGATACGGGGTCGATGCCCCACTGGATCGTCTGCATCATGTGTCACCTTCTTTTATACAATAATTACCATTGTCACATAAAAATAAAGGTGATGATTCTGGCAACAATTTATAATTAAATATATTTCAGCACTTTGTAGTATATATCTTTACTGGACATATAAAGGACAAAACATTGAGATAAATCTATATGCTGACTCGAACATAATAATCATAGGGGAGGATTAAAATGAAGCCTAACATAGAAGCAACAGAATTTGGAAGTATAAATGTAGAGGGGATAACATTTGAAAAGGATATCATAATAAGACTTGATGGAGATATATCAAAACGTAAGAAGAAGCTATCCAAGAAGATCTACGGCACATCTCACAAGATATCCGTAGGAGAAGCAAAACATGTCTATCAAAAAGGAGCTGAAAAACTCATCATCGGCTCCGGCCATGAAGGAATGGTGAAGCTTTCCAAAAAGGCAGATGCATATTTCAGGAAAAAGGATTGTGATGTGGAACTTCTGCCAACACCTGAAGCAATCAAGAAATGGAATGAGATCGAAGGAAAGATAATCGGACTCTTTCACCTGACATGCTGAGGATTCCATCAGGAAAATACAAGAGGAAGATTAAAAAAAGTAATAATGAGAAATGAAGAAGGGATATGAAAAAGCTTTCAAAAGAATAATTGCTTTCCTTGAAAATTCCCTGAATAATTAATTCATGCTCATTAAAAAAAAGCATATTTTTCAGACCATACCTATCTGGTTCAAGGAAGGATTTCTTTTTCTCAGCAATATCCATTGAAGATATGTATTTTGAATGACTTCCTTCTTGATCATAATAAAAGTACTTTCAAGTATCTAATACATTGAGCCGATAATCAGGTTAAAATTCAATCGACAAGTAAATTTTATGATTTACCGTCCTTATTTTTTTTAGATGGCAGGGTTTCCCATTCCTTGATTCTTGAGAGAAGCTCTGTTGGCCTTTCAATCTTTATTTTGACCTTTCCTTCATATATATAACCGGTGTTGCCATCAATACTGATAGTATCGCCTTCAAACAGCTGTTGATTATCAATAATGCATTTTCCAGCATCAATATCTATATTGATATCTGTGCAGTTGACAATGCATACCTTACCCATCTGACGGGCAACAACTGCTGCATGTGCAGTCCTTGCACCCTTTGCAGTCAGATAGCCGACAGATGCCCTGATTCCTTTAATATCCTCAGAAGATGGGCTGTTTCTTATGAGTATCACATGTCCGTCTTTTGAGAAAAGTTCTGCCTTAGCATTTGACAGAGCTATCCTTCCACATGTGATACCTGATGATGCGGAATCGCCTCTGCCTATTATATTATTATTTGAGACTATTTCCTGAGTAACAATGTTGTTCAGATCTATAGTTTTAAGTCTTTCAAGAGCTGTTTCAGAATCGATAATTCCTTCGTCAAACATATCTGATGCTATTCTGAGGGCTGCAAATGGTGCTCTTTTGCCATCTCTGCTTTGCAGTATGTAAATTTTTCCCTGTTGAACTGTAAATTCTATGTCTTGCATATCCCGGTAGTGTGTCTCAAGTAATTTGCTTAGATAGACAAGGTCTTTGTGAATATCCGGCAAAACCTCGATCAAATTCATTCTCTTTGTACCTGCCCGGTATCCTGAAACGAGGTCTTCTCCCTGGACACAGAACTTAAAATCTATAACACAGCTATTTTCTCCCGACCACGGATTACGTGTGAAAAGGATACCTGACCCGGAATTCATATCGCTGTTACCAAATACCATAGTCTGTATTGTCACTGCTGTTCCCCGGGCCTTTTCATGAAATTCCATCCTGCGGAATTCCTGTGCTTTAGGACTCATCCAGGAATCAAGCACTCCAATTACAGCCAGTTCGAGCTGTTCATAAACATTATCAGGAAATCTTTTTCCACTAATATCCAGGAATAAATCTTCATAATTCCTTATAAGTTCTTTTATGGAAAAAGAGTCAAGCTCACTTTCTTCGAAGATTCCTTCTTTCAACTTTATGTCCTCAAGAAAAGAAAAATAATCATCAATATTATGAGAAAAAACAGTCTTTGCAAAACTTTCAAATAGCCTCCTGTAACAATCCCATGCAAACCGTGGGTTACCTGTCTGGAATATCAGACCTTTTAGAGTGTCCTGGTTCAGTCCAACATTAAGCACTGTTTCCATAGCACCCGGCATTGAGATTGCCGAACCGGATCTCACGGAAACAAGCAATGGTTTACGTTCGTTTCCAAAGATGTTTCCTGTTGCCTTTTCAAGAAAAGAGATACCGTTCTTTAGCAAATCAGGAACATACGGAGGCATTTCCCTGGAGTTCCTGAAATAATCTACACATATAGAAATATTCAAAACAAAACCAGGAGGGACCGGTATACCCAAAGATGCCATCTCAGCAAGGTTAGATGCTTTCCTGCCAAATTCTTCTACTGGTGCATCTGTCCTGTATATGTGACCAAACGTGATCATTCTGCCAGTATCATCCGACATTATCTTGTACCCCACATATTGAGACTTTCAAAAACATTGTCCCTTATCGTAAAAGAGGCTTTCATTAATGAGTTTGTGGCCTCTTCCAGATTTGCAGCTATCTCTGTGGCAACATGGAACTCCCTGTAGTCTGCACTCTCTTTCAGAATTGTGATGTGTGCTTTTCGCAAAGCATCATCACACTTTTCTTCCATATCGAATATCAGATTTACTGATTTCAGGAATAACTGCATTTCATCCTGAGTAAAACCATGGGTCACATACTGTGATGCATACAGAGCTTTCAGGAACTCCTGACTTCCCTTTAATGATAATTCAGCTATTGAGCTCAGGCACCTGAAAATATTCGGGGATTTTATAGTATCACATGCAACAGTTGTCATGAAAGCAGCTTCCTCAAAGTAGTCTACAACATCATCTGCAATCATTATCAGAGTTGAGAAAAATTCTGCAACCTCTATCCTGCCAGATAGAGATCTGACCCTATTTACAACATCATCGGCTTGTTTTTCCCATTTTTTAGCTCTTAATGCATTTCTTTTGACAAGGCCTTCATCTACTCCGTGCCTTATGTTCAAAAGAGTATCATTGACCGTGATTGCCATCTCCACCATTAAGGATGCGTGTTCAGAGCAGAGGTCCATAAGATCCTCATGTGCAGAATGGAAATAACGGAGAAGTTCGGCTTTTATCTCATCCTTTATGAACAACTGACTCTGTTTTTCCAACAGGCCGGTAGCAGATCTGTCCAGGACAAATGTGAAAAAATCTATTGTCTTTTCACTTCCAATTATCTGGTACAATGGTTCACCATATCTCATTGGGACTCGGGATGCAACTTCCAATGAATCAAAAACAAGCTGTTTTCCACCAAGGACCAGAAAACCCCTGTGGCCTTTTTCATGGTCTGCAGCCCACTTGAGTAACTGGATACAATATCTGTTCCTCATGAAATTACGTAATTGCTTGCGTGCCCTGTTCCAGTCAATAAGAAAAACAATCCTTGACCCAAGATATTCAAGGAAAAAACTCAATTTATCCGGGTCCTGAGCAGAATATTTTCCTGAGGAAAGATGATAAATATTATCCTCAAATCTGCTAACCCCACTTTTAGATAAAGTATCATTCCATTCCACTCCGTATGAATCAAAGAGACTCTGGAAAAAAAGCACCCGGGACAAGTGGACATCAGTATAGGTTATTGAGACCTCTTTTTCCTGAACATTTATTACCAGAACATGAGCATCTGTTTCTCCTATATCGTTTTGTATCATTAGTTTCTGACCACTGCGTGTAGCCGTTGTTCCCAGGCCAGGGTGACCGAACTTTAGAGGTGCAGTTCTATTCAATCCTTTCATGAAAGCTTTTACAAGGAACTTATCATTTTCAGTTAGCATGTATGTGTTTGCACCATCTATTATCTCTCCGGATATCGTTTCCTGTAATTTATTAAGGGATTTGTGTATGTCCATTACAAGTATATGCAGACTATCTCCGTGTTCCCGGTCTCCAGACGTAATCCTTGCTATGTCATCTTCCGAAATAACGTTTGAAACGGGTTCAGGAAGGAACGTGGAGAGTTCATAGAATCTATTGGTAAAAACCTCTTCTTCACCTTCACCTGAAATGGCAAAAGGAAGGATTATTTCTTCGATACAATTGCAAATTGAACCGATTATCCTACCTGATTGAGGAATCATAAAAGTACCATTATGAAGTTTAGTAGAAGATGAAACAATATTATCCAGTTCAGCATCTTTTTCTCCGGTTGTGATCCTTTCGATACTCAGGTCAGGAAACTCCAGATACGGATGCTCTGCTCTTGCCTTTGCGGTTTGAAGTAAGGTAAAGTAATATTTGACCCTGTCATTCGCAAGTAATGCAGCGTTGACGTGACTTGGCAGAAGCAGCTCATCTTCACCAAGCTCTTGTATCATTGATTTCTTGTTTATCGTTCTTGCTCCCCCATGCTTAAAGCACCCATTTCTAAAAATCCGTTAATTGATGCAACTAAGCGATGTAATGAATTGTAAAAAACCGATCCTTGTTTGACATATAGGCTCTTTTACTGCCATTCGGATCTAAAATCGTTTCTAGAAAAGAACCTTCCCTGTTCATAAGACAATTTTGCCCCGAACTATAATTGATGTCCCCATTTAGACTTATATCTTAATAGAATATAGCTTTTGTCTATATAGAAAAGTACCAGGATTCTCACTCATACGTAAATAAATCGGCCTACTTCGCATATCTGAAACCTATTGTATCGTGGTTTCAAAACACATGGTTTGTGAAAGATTAAAGATATTTATGCAAAAATATTTGACTATATACTTTTATACTTGCTTCACCCATTATTAATGAGAGGACTGGAATATGCCATGGGTCAATAAAAAGAAGTGTGTGTCGTGTAAGAAATGTGTAAAGAGATGTCCTGTGGATGCCATAGATATGGTAAAAGGTAAAGCTCTTATCACAGACGATAAATGTATCTACTGCGGAAAATGTGTAAAGGTCTGTCCTGTTAAAGCCATACTTAAAGACAGGGATTTTGTGGAATTAAGAATCAGTGACAATCTTAAAGCATTAAAAGGTCCTCTTTCCAGGAACAAAGGCAAGAATGCAAGGAAAAGAATGATCAAAAGTCGTATCAGACAATTGAGGAATCAACAGAAGATCATTCGGGGAACCATACAGGAACTTAAACAAATCAAATAAAAGGTCACATCGGCCTGTACTTGCATCATTCATGACAAAATAGTCAGCAGGTGAGTTGCAGCCGGAGGAGAATCAGTGCCATCAGATATTTTTTTGAGGAAATACTCGTTAATAGCATCTCTTAGCTTCCTTTTAGGCCTGGTATCATGCATGACAGGACTGCTGTTTGCCATGGTCAGCAGGCTCAGCCGCAGTTCTGATCCGGAGGTGATACTTGTTGTCTGCTCACTCCTTGGAGCCGGGATATTACTGATACTTGCCGGAATAAATATTGCAGGTATCCGCAGAAAACTTTCCGGGAACTATTCATTCATAGCAGCTCTGGTACTATCGGCCCTAGGACTAACTGTATTTACATTCTCCTTCCCAGGGAACTGGTTCTATCCAAGGGTATCATATGTGATAGTTTCATATTCATTGGGCATTTTCCTGCTATTGATAAATATATTTGTCAATTATTTCCTGTATACATCCAAAACCTCTTCGGGAAGGACAATTGATCCACATGAAAGTTTCACATGTACAGGTGCCAGCGACTCCACAAATGTGCCCGGGCAACATAACGATTGTTCAGTGCTTGCAACGTTTGCAGGCATATTGGTGACAAATATAACATCAATAGCATCAGCTTCATATGAACCATATTTTGTGGACAATGACAGTGATGAAAATGATATGTTTGTTGTTATGGAAAATGAACCTGCACAAAGCAGGTTGCAGTCAGGAAATATGACCGATAATGGGAAGATCAAGGATCAGAATGATAAAATCGACGAAGGTATGGAAGAAAACATGGAAAACAGTACGGATAAAAACATAGACGAAACAGCAAATGAAAAAGAGGCTAGCAATGATGGGTACACCGAACCCACGGCTCTGGAGACCACACAGTTTCCGGAAGTAGTGGACGTTGCGGTAACAGAAATAGACACACATTATGAAGAAAATGTCACTGAAGAGTGTGGTCTGTCACCGGAGTTAAAGGAATATGAAGACCTGACTACCTCTAAAACCGCAATACCTGTACCGTTCTCTGAGTTCAGAACAATGAAAAAGACCGATATCAGAGCAGACGATACAATGCGTGCTGCTGCACGTAAGATACTTATGTTCCATTTCGGGGCAATGATCGAGCATGAAAGGGGTACCAAAGTTGGCAAGGACATCGAAGAACTCCATGACATGCGGGTTGCTGCAATGCGGATGCGCTCAGCTGTAGAGGTACTGGAAGGCTATCTTGATATGGATGAGATGTCACCATATCGCAAGAACATCAAATCCGTAAGAAAGGTACTTGGTTCCGTGCGTGACCTTGATGTTTTCCTGGAGAAGATCGACCATTACCTTGCAGACCAGCCACCTGAAAGGAGGGCGCAGATGGACCCTCTGACAGATTCCATTTTAATAGAAAAGGCAAAGAACCGTGGTACTATGCTTGTGTACCTTGATGACTCAAAGTACAATAAATTCAAAAAGAACTTTGCTGACTACCTCTTACATAAGAAGTCCTGGAAAATGCGGTCCGTTAAAAAGAATGGTGAGCCCGTCCCATACAAGGTAATGGATGTACTGCCAGTGCTTCTGTACACGCAGTTTGCAGCTGTAAGAGCTTATGACAATGTGGTATCTGATGAGGCAATCGATGACCCCTCCCTTGAAAAGTATCATCAGTTGAGGATAGATGTTAAAATTTTGCGTTATACACTTGAATTCTTCCGTGAGGTACTTGGACCGGAATCAAAAGAACTCATAAAATATTTGAAAGCTTTACAGGACAATCTTGGGGACATGCATGATACAGTAGTTGCACTGGAGCTGCTTAAGAAATTTGAAGAACGTGGCAGCTGGGGTGAAAGCAGGAAAGAAGGAAAAAACATGTCCGGTGAACTGCAAAAATATCCGGGTGTTGATGCTTATATTGAGTACAGGAAACAGGAACTTGAAAGCCTTCTTGAAACATTCCCTGATGTGTGGTCCAATGTAATTGACCCGGATTTCAGCGTCAGTTTCTCAAAGGCCATATCAGGAATTTACACGTCCTGAAAGAGCCTTTAAAATTGTATCGATCATATGAGACTATGTTGCACTATATATGACTATATATGAATCTATATGAAGTGTTATATAATAGGATAGCCTTACTTTTATCAAGATACGATACCATTTTGACGTTTTTTAGACTGAGGAACATGAACTTTATGTCAGGTGAAGTAAAAGATTACATTAACAGGGAGATAAGCTGGCTTTCATTCAATGAAAGGGTGCTTCAGGAAGCAAAGGATCCGGAAGTCCCTTTGCTTGAGCGTCTGAAGTTCCTTGGGATCTTCTCCTCAAACCTCGACGAATTCTTCAGCGTAAGGGTTGGAACACTGCAGCGCATGATAGATGCAGGAGTGAAGTCCAATGCCATGGTTGGTGTTTCTCCTAAAAGGGTCATGAAACAGGTGCATGATATCGTACTGCAACTACGTGATGATTTCGACAGGGTATTTGTTGAACTAACAAAGGAACTGGAACAACATAATATTTTCATAGTAGATGAAACTCAGCTGGATGAAGTCCAGAAGTCCTTTGTTGAAGATTATTTCCATGAAAAAGTAAGACCACGCCTTATACCGGTAATGCTTAAAGACATTAACCATTTCCCTTACCTTAAGAACCAGGTCATTTATCTGGTAGTGGATGTCAGGAAAAAATGGGACCCACATGGTTCCAAATTTGCCCTTATAGAAGTTCCTGCAGACGTACTCCCCCGCTTTATCATGCTTCCTGACTCAGGAGACAGGAAATGTGTCATAATGCTGGATGATGTTATACGCTTTGGACTTGATGATATATTCTCAACCTTTAAATATGATTCCATAGGTGCATATACTATCAAGCTTACAAGGGATGCGGAGCTGGAAATAGACGACGATGTAACAAGAAGTTTCTTTGAGAAGGTATCCGAGAGCCTGGAAGAAAGAAAAAAAGGACAACCAGTACGTTTTGTCTATGACAGGGAAATGCCCTACTACCTTCTTGATTTTACGCTTAAAGGATTGAAGATCCAGAAATTTGAAAACCTGGTCCCTGGTGGTAAATATCATAATGCAAAAGATTTCATGGGCTTTCCACAGATATGGCCTGATGCATTCTATTATCAAAAAAAGGATCCTTTGCCCCATAAAGACCTGATCCGTCATAAGAGCATATTAGCTGCAATAAGGGAAAGGGACATCCTCCTCCATTATCCATACCAGTCGTTTGATTATTTCATAGACCTTTTAAGGGAGGCTGCAATTGACCCATATGTTTCAAGCATAAAAATCACCCTTTACAGAGTCGCCCGCAATTCCAATGTCATAAACGCGCTGATCAATGCAATAAAGAACGGGAAAAAGGTCACGGTTGTTATTGAGCTTCAAGCAAGGTTTGATGAGGAATCCAATATTTACTGGACCCAGAAACTTGAGGAAGAAGGTGCAAGGATCATCGACGGTGTACCGGGTTTGAAAGTACACTCTAAATTGTGCCATATCACAAGGATAGAGGAAAATGTCCCTGTTCATTATTCTTGTATCGGGACCGGCAATTTCAACGAATCCACTGCCACATTATATTGTGATCACATGTTAATGACAACTGATATGCAAATAACCTATGAGGTAGAGAAGGTTTTTGATTTCTTTGAGCATAATTATAAAACCTATGGATATGAGCATCTTCTTGTTGCCCCCCTTTATATGAGAAATGCGTTTGAAGGATTCATCGACAATGAGATCGCAAATGCAAAGGCAGGATATCCTGCCTACATTCATGCAAAGATGAACAGTCTTGTGGACAGGGATATGATCAATAAGCTTTATGAGGCAAGTAAAGCAGGTGTGAGTATCAAATTGGTCATCAGAGGGATCTGTTCACTTGTTCCCGGTGTTGCAGGTCAGAGTGAAAAAATAGAGGTCATCAGTATAGTTGACAAATATCTTGAACATTCACGTATTTTTATATTCTGCAACAATGGTGAGGAAAGATATTTCATCTCATCGGCCGACTGGATGGTCAGGAACCTTGACAGGCGTGTGGAAGTTGCAGTGCCTTTGTATGATCCTGCTCTTCAAAAGGAGCTGAAAGAATACATGAACTTGCAGTTCACAGATAATACCAAGGCCCGGATAATCAATGAGCTCCAGGATAACAGATACAGGAAAAGTGGAGACATCCCTTGTCGTGCCCAGGAAGACATATATCATTTCCTTGAACGTAAATTGAAAAACGAGGACACACAATGAGATTTGCTGCCATAGATGTTGGCTCCAATGCGGTTCGTCTGCTCCTTTCAAAGGTTGATTCTGAAGGAATAGAGCCCATATATGAAAAGATATCTTTTATACGCATGCCTATCCGCCTTGGTGAGGATGCATTCGTCCATAATAATATCTCGCAGGAAAAGATATCCCGTCTTGTGGATACAATGACAGGGTTCAGATACCTTATGGATGCCTATGAACCCATAGACTACATGGCATGTGCAACTTCAGCTATGAGGGAAGCTGATAACAGAGATATGATCATTTCCATGGTAAAGGAAAGAAGCGGCATTGATCTTAAAGTTATCAGCGGCAGGAAAGAAGCAAAAATTATCTATTCAAACCGTATAGAAAAGTTACTGGGAAGCAGTGACTCCATCTATCTTCATATTGATGTTGGTGGTGGCAGTACGGAACTTATACTTTTTAAGGGAAAGGAAGTTTTTGCGTACAGATCTTTCAATATCGGAACTATCCGTATGCTGGAAGGCATTGTGACAAAAGATGACTGGAAAGAGATGAAAGAATGGGTAAAAAGTGTGACCCGTAAGCACATGCCGGATTATGCTATTGGAAGTGGCGGAAATATAAGCAAACTCTTTAGGATGGCCGGTAAAAAAGATGGTACACTCATAAATGACACCGATATCAAAGACCTGAATACATATCTTAAGGGCTTCACATTAGAACAGCGCATAGCAAAGCTGGGCCTGCGTCCTGACAGGGCAGATGTGATAGTTCCCGCTTCCAGGATATATTACTCTGTTATGAAATGGGGCAATATCAATACTATGCATGTCCCGCAACTTGGTCTTGCAGATGGGATCATACATGTCCTGTACAACAAACATAAAAAAGATTATATATAAACAATGTTAATGAATGTTGCATTGCTTGTCCACAGGATAAAATTTGAATTGTACGTTTGTAACATGCTTTTTTTAATTTAATTGTCTTCCAGGTTTGCTAACCTATAGCCATAAATGAGAATCCTATGTTCATAATATATAAATACTGATTTGCCAGACAACTCTTCATAGAATATATTCCAGTCCACGTTTGCCGGAATTCCCGGCAGACCTGAATAAAAACCAATAGTTGATCTTATGGATTATCCTGGCAGTAGAAACGGTTGCCTGTATCTTGGAATAGATGCGGGCATGTTCAAAACATCTGTTTGCACCAGTGAAGGAAAGAGATTCTCTGAGCGAAGTGTTGTAATTCTCCATGAAAACAGTGCTGACTCTGATGGAAGAATATTATCCGGAACACAAGCCCTGGAAGCGACAGATGGGAACGTAAAAGAAGCCCTGAAAAACGGGTTAAAAGATGAGGATGATGTTCTTATTTTCAAGGAGTACCTTACAGATTTACTTGAAAAACATGATATTGAAGTTAAAAACAGAAATATATATGCAATACTTGGCGTTCCATCTACTGCAAACATGGAATACAAAAAAAATCTTCTTTCCCTTGCAATGGAACTGTTCTCCGGTGCAATGCTGGTTGATGAGCTTTTTTGTATAGCCTATAAAAAAGATATTCTTGAAACATCAATGATACTGGATCTTGGGTTCAGCAAAACAGACATTGCCATAATAAACGGTGGTATCCCACAGGAAAATGATTTTCATTGTCTTTCGTGTTCCGGAAAAGATATTGACAGTGAAATAGTCAAGCTCATAAAAGAAAGATGGTACGACTCAATAGTAACAGAAGAGCTTGCAAGGGAATGGAAAGAGGAATACGGACACCTTGTTTCTGCTCCCGGAGCATGTACTGTCAATATTCCCCTTGAAAGCGGGACTGTAAATGAATCAATAGATGAAGAGATACAGATAGCATGTGAGTTTGTTGTCACAGATATCGTTTCAGGTATTACCCGGCTCCTGTCGGAGGTAGAAACGGAAATAAGGGAATCATTAAGGAATAATATCCATATCTTTGGCGGCACCAGTCGCCTGCTCAATATTGGCACCTTTATAGAGAATGAGCTAAAAGAGCTGGGAGGAGCCAGAGTTTCCCTTGATATTGACCCGGTTTTTGGTGTTGCTGAAGGTGCACTGGAGTTATGCAGGAATATGCCGGCGGAATTCTGGGAACAAATCATTGCTCAAAACAGAATCAGGATCTGATAATATGAATTCATTGAACTTCTCAGGCGACTATAAAAAAGATGAAAAAACACCTAAGCTCTTTACTCCTAATATTTACAGAAAACCTATCACATCAAATGAACATGAAAAGGAAGGAAAAAGAACCGCATCTCATTCTGGCCCACATAACTATGTTCCAGAGAATGCTGGGGAACCTTGCGATGATGAAAAGGAGACAATTTACAGGATTCCGGCATCTGATATAGATGAGCTTGTACAGAAAGAGGCATTACTTTCTGAAATAAAGAAACGTTATGAATCAGAGATAAGTGAATATGAAGAAAAGCAAAAAGAGATCAGTGAACTGAAAAACAAATTCGCCCAGCAGGAGAAAGAGCTTCGGGAGAAATGTGCCATCCTCAAGGCTGCAACTGAAAAAACAAAAAAGTCCATACCCAGGGAGCAGACAGAGAAACTTGAAAAAGAGATATCTGCATTTGAAGAGAGACGCCTTGAATATGAAAAGCGCTTAAAGGAGTTTGAAGCATCCAGAAGCGAATATGAAAAAGAGCTTTCGAATCATAAAATACGTATGGAGGAACTTGAACAGAAGAAAGCGGCATATGAGAACGATCTTGAACAGCATACAAAGAAGAGATCAGAGCTGGATGAAAAACGCAGATCATTGGAGGAAATGATAAGCTCCGGTGAACAATTCACCATAGAACTGAATGATATAAGCTATCCGGCAGTTATCGAGGAAATAAAGTCCGGTTACTATGAACAATTGCAGGCCCTGAACCGAAAGCGAGCAGACATTGAAACCCTAAAGTCTGAATTAGAGGATGAGGAGGAATTCCTTGCACAAAAGCGCTTTTCAATTGAAAAAGCAAAAGAGAATATCCATAAGGAACTCCTTGAACTTGGACCAAAGACCGTTGAGCTTGATGCAGCAATTGTCATTTATGAAGAAAGTGTAAAGAACCATCAGGAAAAAGAGCTTGCTTTTGAGGAAAAGATAAAGGCCTTTGAAAAGAAGAAAATCGAACTCAATGCTGAGGCTGAGAATCTTGAGCTGCAGCATCTTCAGACCTTAAAGTCGCATGAAGAAAAAGAAATGGTTTTGCAGCAACGTATGAAAGATCTGGAGCAGAAGAAAGCTGAACTTGAAGGTGAAGAGGAAAATATCCGTTCAAGGCGGGAAGATAATTCAAGAAAGGAAGAGGATATCAAGCAATCACTTTCAGAAATGGAAGCCAGAAGAAGTGAGCTTGAAAGGATGATCGGGAAGACAAATGAGGAAATAGGTGTGCATGTGACCATCCACCGCCAGCATCTTGATATCAAAAAACTTAACAACAAGCTGGAACAACAGCTTATTTATATACAGAGCCTTGAAAGTTCAGTGGCAGATCTTAAACGCAGCCTCGAAGAAGCAAAGTGTGATGTTAAAAAGAATGAGGTATTCTCACAGATCCTCAAGCAGAATATTGAGCTTATAGGATGATTTGTGATTGGGTACATATTGGGTACAAACTAACAAAAAATACAAAGAAATCCGTTAGATAATGAAGAAAAACAAGCAAATCGGACAAACTATCAGATAGATCAAGTTAAAATGTGTGCCTCAGAACTCATAGGGTTCATCATGTATCAGATTGTATTTTGTCATCATCGGCACACATATAAATTTTAATACAAGAGCAGAAGATAATAGTGAACTATAAAATGTTCATAACACTTCTTTGATCTCATCAACTATTTTTCTTGCTGCTGCTCCAGGCTCATCTGACTGGTAGATACTCCTTCCAACGATAACCCAGTCTGCTCCGGCTTTTATCACGTCCGAAGCGCTGCCTCCCTGGGCACCAACACCAGGTGATATTATGGAGAGATCATTGCCTATTATCTTTCTTATCTCTGCAACCCTCCCAGGCCGGGTGGCAGGTGCGACCACACCGGAGGCTTTTGCCCCTGCTGCCATCTTTGCGATACCTTCCCCAGCCTGTTGCATGAAATCAAGAGCTCCAGGATGGCTCATCTCGGTTACAACATAGATGTCTTTTTCCTTCTCTTTTGCAAGTCTCACAGCTGCTTCCAGGCTGTCATGTCCTGTGAACCCCTGGACGATAACAGCATCTGCTCCTGCCTTGAACACCTGTTCACATATAAGGCGGTTCGTATTTGGAATATCAGCTACCTTGAAATCCGCAATTATGGGAGCATATTTCGATAGCTCTCCGATGATATTCATTCCTGTTGCAAGGACAAGAGGATAACCTATCTTGATGGCATCCACGTATGATGAAACCTTTTCAGATATCTTTATGGCTCCTTCCCGGTCTGTTACATCCAGTGCGAGTATGAGCCTTGTATTCTTTTCCATATCAATTCTCCTCTTATTTCAGTTTCTCTCACATCTTTGCAAGTCTGCTCCTTGCAGCAGCTACCAGTATTGGAAGTGTTATGGTCGCATCGGAATGTACGGTTACCGAGCGTGCGGTCTCGCTGACCTTGCCCCAGGAGCGTGCCTCATCAAGAGTTGCACCGCTAAGTCCACCTGTTTCCGGGGTGTCCATTGTGAGCTGTATGGCATACTCGAACTCCTGATGGCTAATGAGCATGGACTGGAATATATAATTCTTCGGGACACCGCCGCCTATCAGCAGTGCACCGGGGTTTTTGGCCTGGTAACAGATATCGATTATTTCTCTCATATCAGCAAATGCATCCACGTTCAGAGGTCTTGTCTGCTTGTAGAGCCATGCCTGAAGTCCGATCATTGAATCCTGTATAGCAGGGCAATAGACAGGTACGTTCATGTCTGCTGCTATTTTTAGTATAGAATTCCTGTCATCGATGTTGTTCCCAAGATGGGTCATGAGCTCCCTTATGGAAATGGTCTCACTACCAATTTCAGAAAGGATTGCTTTCATCTTTTCCTCAAAATCTACAAAATAAGGTTCAGGAAGGTAGACGTCATATATCCTGTTGATCTCATCATTTTTCAGTTCGATATCATCACATTCGCAACATCCCTTGTAGTGGTGCAGCCCCATTGATTCCACTATCTCGTGCACCATGTTGGCACCAGTGGTGACCAATACATCGATATAACCATCCCTTATCAGGTCTGCAACTATCTGCCGCATCCCTGCAGGTACCATAGCTCCTGCAAGTCCGAAAAAACTGGTGGAACCGCCGCCCAGCATCTCTGTATATATATCCACAGCATCTGCCAGCTTCCCGGCGCCAAAAGCACAGCCGTCAATGGCATGGACCAGATCATCAACACTCATGTTTTCAATTATCTTTGCCTGTCTGATGGGATTTTGAAGTTTTTCTTCCTTTGAATGATGTTCCATTTGAAAGCCCCTCTTACGCAGATTTACAGCAACATAAAGTCAGTAAATATATATTAATTAGACTTATACATCAATATGAAAGGATGCTGAAATCATGAATCATGCGTATAGAACAGAAGTGATATTAGGTTTGCGAGAAGAAGAAACAAAACCAAAAAAACGAACCGAATAATCCTGACAATAAGTAGTGAAAAAAACTATTTTATTAGTTAAGAGGGGGTTTTCTTGAGAATTAACGACAATGGAAGATTTGAAATTATGCTATTCCTATTTTAGCTGCTGCTATCAGACAGACAAATTAAATATAGATGACAACTCATAATATTTCGTTATAAGAGAAGAAAAGATAAAATGGTTCTCAAAAAGATGAAAAACTATGGGTCCTTATTGAGGAGATGCCCGCTATCAAGAGAAAATGTGATAGATGCCATAGTATTTGAAATTGTAATTCCTATATTCTTATTTACAGTTTTCTTTACACCATTAAATCAAAATTTTGCATTACATGCTTCTAATCCCACATTATATACAATATATTTCTCCAACTTTGCACATGCAGATGCAAGTCACTTAACTAATAATCTAACATTATATTTAATAAGCATTTATTTGATCCTTGTACTTGTCATGGCTTTCAAAGTTCGTTCCAGAAAAGAATTCTATTTTGACATGGCCATTATCTACCTGTTCATTCCATTCATCATATCGCTCTATAACATTTATTTACACCCTGCTCAATCCATTACAGCTGTTTTTATAGGATTTTCCGGTATTGTTGCAGCACTGATCGGCTATTTTGTTTCGCTATTGTTTGTGCTTATGTACACAAAAACAGGACTTAAGCTTTCTAATCTGGTTTTTATGGCATGTGCAGTAATATCAATAAACCTGATACTACTGACGATTTTAAGGTACAGGGCTGGATTTGAGGAAATATTGACCCTGACCTTCCTGACTTTTCTATGCCTGATGTTTGTCAAAAAAGATATAGTTCATATCAGTTCCTTTGTTTCAAGCACACTTAAAAATTCATTGCAGCATGAAAATTTATATTTATTGTATCTGCTATTGTTTTTCGGAATTCTGTTTCCAACAGTGATGATCAGTCTGATATTGTGGTTTTCTTTATTTCCAGATGATCTGATAACAGATGCAGGGAATAATGTCAATATTTACGCACATTACATCGGTTACTACCTTGGAATATTGCTTCCCTGGATTGTTTATACGATTCGTTCTATTTCTAAAAGATGGGACTTATGGTTATCCTTAGGATAGACAAGGAATTGATGCTGAGCACCTTTAAACCCAAGTTTGAAAGTATAAATAATTTAATACTTATTTCTACGATTTTGCCCTTTTTGCCTTAAAATCAGCCTGCTTATGGCATCAAAGTTGGCGTAAATGTATTTTTTTGCCGGACCTTTCATGAAATCCACGGTAACTGTCAAATCCAATAAGCTTTTTTTAATAGAGATTTATGAATAGATCTCGATGAATTTTGCCCACCTATGTCTGAGTTCATTGAACTCATATCGCATCAGCGATATGAAAAGTTGTACAATGAACCCAATGATCAAAGCACCATAAATGCTAGCATCCGTCCATAATCGCAATGGTTTGATCTCAATTTCATTCTTCTGGGAATTGATGATTTTCTCGAAGGGTTTATAGTGAATGATTTTCAAAAGGACAGATGGGTATTGTAACCGTGAAGGTACTTCCTTTTCCAACTTCACTTTCAACACGTATTTCCCCTGAATGCATCTTTACATAGTACTTAACGATTGAAAGTCCTAAGCCAGTTCCGCCATAGGCACGGTTTGAGGATGAACTTACCTGCTTAAATGGGTCAAAAATAAGCTCTTGCTCGTTTGCAGGGATTCCAATTCCACTGTCAGATACCGATATTTTAATATTGTCCCCCTTTTTTTTGCAATCTATCCACAGTTTACCATTTTTCGGAGTGAATTTGACGGCATTGTTGAGAAGGTTGTACATTATTTGCTTGAGCTTTAGCTTGTCAGCAAATATTTCTACATTTTTGCACTCGTTATTAAATTTGAAATCGATGGACTTCTTCATAATCATAAGTTCCATTGACAATATGACATCAGTAATTGTCTTGTGTAAATCTATTTTTTCAGGTTCAAAAATCATATTACCGGATTCAATTTTTGAAATATCGAGTATGTTATTGATTACATCAAGTAGATGATTCCCGCTATTTAGGATATTGAAGACATACTTCTTTTGTTTGTTATTCAAATCCCCAAACACCCCTTCCAGCAGCACCTGGGAAAAGCCAATAACTGAATTGAGTGGTGTGCGTAGTTCATGGCTCATATTGGCAATGAATTCCGTTTTGGTACGACTAGATTCTTCTGCAAGGATTTTAGCTTCAATAAGAGCAAGTTCTGCCTTTTTGCGTTCGGTGATATCGGTTAAAAATAACGTAAGGCCGATAACATTCCCTTTACCATCTTTAAGGGGGCTGTATACATCCTCGTACCAGCGCCTCTCAAGTAAGGCATCTCCGTATTCCTCAATAAGTGTGAAAGCCTCACCAGCAAGCGCTCGGTCAAAGTTTAATTTTGCCTTCTCTTTGTCTGCATCATCTTTGATATAACTGAACATGCTGACTCCAACTTCAATACTGACCCCCCATATTTGCTCCATTGTTATCTGATGCCTTTTGTTGAAGGCAATGTAACGATACTCTTTGTCAATAGCAAATATAACAACATCGTTGGGACTTTCAAGTACTCCACGCAAGAGATTGTATGCCTGATGGTACTTTGATTCCGTTTCTTGCAGTTCTACCTCTGCCCTTTTCCGGTCAGTGATATCAAGGACAAATCCATCGATTTCGAAATTGTAGTCTTTAGTGTCTCCGCTTGTTCTTGCATTCAGTAAGAGCCAGATGTGTTTACCGTCTGTATGTAAAGCCTCAAATTCAAAGTTTTTGACGTAACCGTTTTTCTTAAGTGCGCTTATCAATTCATCGCGGCGATTTGGGTCAACATAAAGTTGTTCCCTTATATCCTGCAGTGAACTAATCACTTGCTCTGGAGTACTCATGCCCAGAATCCGGGCCATTTCAGGATTTGCCAGAGTCACTTTTCCGTCGGACGTCTTACGGAACATTCCCACAGGGACATTATCGATGAAATCCTGGAGCTTGGCCTCATTCTCCTTTAAAGATTCCTGAGTTCTCTTGCGGGTAAACTGGTTCTTAAGAATACTTCCAAGTAGCACTGTTCCAATCGGATAGATCAACATTATTGGCAGGCTTATCTCCTTTAGAACCTCCAGGGAATAAGGCCATGGAAGCAGTAACATGCAGAAAAGCATGACAACATGTACAAGAATACCTAAAGCGTATAGGTCAAACTTTCCGAAGAGCTGTTGTACTCTGTTATTATACTGTCTCCATAATAGTCCGATTGCTACTGCGCTAACTGTCGTCATAGAACCAACGATTACCCCAACACCCCCAAGATAGATGCGGTAAGAAATAACAATCAATCCTCCAATGACTGCGGGGCAAAAACCAAAGAAAAGGCCTACTATGCTTAGCAGAATAGTACGTGTATCATAGAATAATCCCGGGGCAAATCCCCATGGGTTCAGCATCAAAGCAATGCCTATCAGACCGACAACAATGCCTGCGATTGCACCTTTCAAACGCGTGTTCATCTTTAAGTTTGAGAAAAAAACATCGTACAGGACAGCTACTGCAAGTAGTAAAGCAGCATTATTGATGATGGGGATCAACATTTCACTATTCATGCAACACCTTTCTTCCAAAAGAACTTAGACACCTGAATAAGTATCTTATTCTATCGGATTCAACTACATCGCCATAATATGAAGCTTTCAATCACCCAATCAAGAATAACCAGGTTCTCTATATAGCCAAGCGATTTAATTTAACTAATAAAATATAAGTTAAAATATATAAACCTTTTATTGAGTCCAAAATCCATTGAGGATTTCGGTAAACTCACTTAACATTTGACTAAAAAATCGAAGATTTCTAAAGAGCCTTTTTTGAGTAACTGATCAGAAGAAAATAGATAATTGTGGTTTAGAAAAATCAAAATTATCATCAAATAGATTTCACCAGATTCTTTCCAGCTTCAAAAGCTCTGTTTAGCAGTACTTCATCTTTTGTGATCCCACCCTTCTCAAAACAGTTATTAGCAAGGAACTTTTCCAGAACACTATAGCCCAGAGCTTCAAGAGGCATCGTGAGTGCTGCAAGTGCAAAACCAATTTCATCGGCATTTGCCTGTTCACAAACTGTGAATACAAGAGCCTTTCACCCCTGATCTTCGAGTTTGCTTGAATAAGGTCCCGGACGCTCATCAGAGAAATCGTAATATGGATAGAGCCTGTCAATGAAGGCTTTCATTGGAGCTGTAATGTTATAATTATATGTGGGAGAGCCGAGAATAATACCTTTAGCTTCTTCTATCTCAGGATAGAGAAGCTCCATACCATCATGGAACCGTATACATGTTCCGGCTTTTCTACAGGCTTCACAAGCAATACAGGATTCAATCGAATAGTTTCTCAACAACACCTTTTTTGTATTGCCACCTTCGGATTCTGCTCCCATCAGGAAATGATCCAGCAGAATATCAGTATTCCCGTTATTCCGGGGATTTCCCCCAACTCCAATGATATTTGGTTTGTTCAACTTATTAATCTCCATTTCTATTATTCTTATTATTTGACTTGTTTCCGATAAGTACACCTCATTTTAAGCTATAGTACAGTTAAAGTTGTTTCTTTTTGTATAAATATGCAGTCGTACATATAATATCTTTAAATCATGTCTCCGATTTATGAATATGACAGTTTTCACCAATATTTTAGATTTAGTTCATATTCATATCAATAATTCATAAAGAGCTTATATGCAGTTATTCAAATTGGAACTCTGTAGAAATCCTCTGGATTCTGGAGCAACTAACAATGAATAATTAATTAAAATGTACGGGATAATGCTGATATAATTTGTCAAATTGAGTTAACAATACTGATTTCAATAGCTTTTCTACAAAACAGTATTTGAAGCGTTTCATTAAAAAGGGCTTTCAGATTAGCCCCAAAACCCTTGTTCTGATTGAAACTCTCATCAGTGATATAGTTTACAAAAAAGAGTTGCGGGAGTTTTCACTCCCTCAACATCTAGTGGAGGAATAGAATATGATTGGTTTTCTGTTTTTTGACCCACCACGACTTCCATTGTTTTTTTGCGTTCTTGTTTTCTGTCTCTTTTGTGAGAACAGATATTCATTAGGGTCAAGCTTGTTTTAATAAGGCTGCTTTCCTATATTGACTACTCTATAGACATATCCTCTGAATTACCTGCTTCTTTCCAGACCCTGAAATGCCTAAAACGTTTATTTGTTCTTCTTGATAGTTTCCAGCCCATTTACAAACCCCTTTACCCTATCTTAATACTTTCAAAGATCAATACAACGATTACTGTCTTCTGTCTCTTTGTGAGAGAAGATCTTCATTAAGATCAAGCTTGTCTCAAGAACCATACTTTCCCATTTTGTTCACATTCGTTGGTTGCTTGCATGAAATACAGGGATTGATTCCTGAAACAAGCTCCAGACCTACGCAGATTCTGTTCAGACCTACGATCATTGTTGTATCATCGGTTGAGAATTCCCACTCCCCAACCAGTATATATGCTCAATTGAGAAACATATTTCTTTCTCAATCTTACATTTTTACTTATGCTGTTTGTCTACTTAACATAAATGGAGGAGAATATAATACCTGCTATTGGATTATAACGCCATTATAATTTTCAAAGCGGCAATAGAATTCGTTCTTATAAAAAAAACCTGTGAAAATGTAGTGGAATTTTATTGTTACCCGGGAAAAGACGGTCATGTGCCTGTCTTTTCAAGAGAGAATGCTCATGAAGAATTTTTGATGGTGTAAATAGAGACGAATAACCAGAACAAGAATGTTGGAATTGCAAGAAGAGCAGTGAAGTAAATCTGCATATTTATGTATGAAATTAGGATTAAGAACAATGCCAATGTTGTTGTTATTGAACCTATGAGATCAAAGTCTTTCAATAGTTGCCGGTTTTTTATTACTTTTGAAAAAAGAAATATTGTACCGATTGTGAAGAATATATTGGCTAAAAAAAATGTTGTTTCTGGATTCATGGTATTAGGTCCTGCATTATTATGAATGCTTTTGTCATTTCTCTGATTTCTTGTTGTCTGAAAAGTTTTTTGTGTAAAATACCATTATAAATATGTTCGTTTATTTTACCGATTGATATTTTGTGCAATCTTCGGCTCTGTAGAAATCCTTTCTTTATTAATAGACCAGAGATGAAAAATATCTGCGTGCATCAGCGTTACCTGCTAAACGGAGGTTTAGCAGGCACTCAACTCTGTAAGAGGTGAGTGTATCTGCGGTTCACAAACAATTCATAATAGGTTTTCTACAGAGCCCAATCTCCCATTTATGTTATCAATGAGAAGATTATGTATTGCGGTTTTGTCTTTGTAGTCTGTTACATTGCTCTTAATGTCTGCTATGGGCTTTAATGTTTCTTTGTTCTCATCTGTATATCCGCTACATTTCACAGAGAGCTGATTACATGATGGATTTTACAAAGATAATTCAATGCTCGCACATTGCGTAATATAATAATACATAAATGCCATATTCATCTCAATGAATTCCATAGTGAACAGACTGGTCCCAAAGCAGCGGAAGATGTCCACCCGGTTGGGCGGGCTGCTGATCATAATAGGAGAGACAATGTTCCTCTTCTCCCTGCTCAATTTCCTGATGATCACAAGGTTGCAGTATTACAGTTCAGGGGACACTTTTATCAGGCAATTGTTCCCACATTACCTTATATTCCTTCTGGGAATGTTCATTATTGCTTTTATTGGAATGTGGATGGCCTACGTTTATGTTTTCCCAAGCAAGCAACGCTTTTCCCAGGAGCAGGCCATCAAGGATAACAGGAGTCCGCTTTACAATAAGGTTCTTGACATCGAAAATGAACTTGATGAACTGAGAATCGCTGTTAACAGGATATCAGAAAAGCTGGACCTTATGGCTGAAAAGGATAAAGACAGATGATACAGGAACCAATGCCCAATGATAACACGGACATCGAGATAGAGCCGCTCTTTGATGAACCAGCCCTTGTAGTCAGCAGTGAGACAAAAGCGCTTGTTATCGCCGATATACACCTGGGGATCGAGTGGGACCTCTACAGGAGCGGTTTCTCTATACCAAGCCGTATGAAACGTGGCCTTGAGCGCATCCTTGGCTATATAGGAAAAGTATCCCCTGAAAGGGTGATATTGCTAGGGGATGTCAAGCATAATGTGCCCCAGATCTCCTGGCAGGAACGTGATGAGATACCTTATTTCCTTTCAGCTATCTGTGAGCATGCAGCAGTGGACATATTCCCAGGCAACCATGACGGAGGTATCGAACTACTGATCCCTGCAGACAAAGATATAACAGTTCATCCCGCGCGTGGTTCGATTATAGAGGACGTGGCTTATTTTCACGGACATACCTGGCCGGACCCTGGTCTGCTCAAAGCCCACTATATAGTAACCGCTCACAATCATCCCACTATAAGGTTAACCGACTCGCTGGGATATGCCACAGTGGAACAAAGCTGGATAAGGACACATCTGGACCAGCAGGTACTGCAAAAGCATTTTGCAGGCTTTGAACTCGTAAAGGAGAATGGCAGCTGGAACGACCCGGAAGTTATAATAGTGCCTTCTTTCAATGAGCTCTGTGGCGGTGTTGCCTTCAATGAATCCCTGCATGATGACCTTCTTGGTCCGCTGTTCTCCTCAAAGGGTGTTGACATCGACAATGCAGAAGCCTATCTCCTGGACGGTACTAAACTGGGAAAGCTGAAGAATATAAGAAAAATGGAAGAGAGCCGGGTACGACCTTCAAGAAAAAAACGTAAGGTGACAAAACAATGAGTTTTGGCAACATCTTCGATTCATTTGACCCACGTATACAGGCAGCTTTGGAAAAACAGGGATTTAAAACACCCACCGAGCCCCAGGAAAAAGTATTCCCCTTTATATTGAAAGGTGACCATACATTTCTCATTGCTCCTACAGGTTCCGGTAAGACGGAATCTGCAGTCCTTCCCATATTCCATGCTATACTTAATAAGACCTCGTAGCAGAGAACAGGCATATCTGCCCTATACATAACTCCATTGCGTGCTTTGAACAGGGATATGCTCTCCCGTATCCAATGGTGGGGAAAAGAGCTGGGAATCGATGTCCAGGTAAGACATGGAGATACATCCCAATATGAGAGACAGAAACAATCACGCAAACCTCCGGACTTCCTTATAACCACCCCTGAGACCCTGCAGGCCATGTTCACTGGCTCGCGCCTTCGTAAGAACCTGATGGATGTGACCCATGTTGTTATTGATGAGATACATGAGATGGCATCTTCCAAGAGAGGGACACAGCTTTGCCTGGGTCTTGAAAGACTTGTGGAGATTGCGGGCGAGTTCCAGAGGATAGGGCTTTCAGCGACTGTGGGAAATCCGGAGGAAGTGGCTAAGTTCATGGCTGGTGCGGAAAGGGACGTTTCGGTTGTTTCGGTTTCCCTGCTAAAACTCCTTGACCTGCAGGTGCTGAATCCCGTTGTAACAGAAGGGGATGTAGCTATTTCAAAAAAACTGGCATGTGACGTGCAGTTTGCCGCTCATCTGCGTTGTGTCAGGGATATAGTGCTTGATAATGTTTCAACCCTTGTCTTTGTGAATACAAGGCAAAGTGCCGAGGCTCTGGCGGCAGGTTTTAAGATGCTGGAACTTCCAATAGGAGTCCACCATGGCTCACTATCAGTTGATTCACGTATAGAGGCAGAGGAATCTTTCAAAAAAGGTGACCTCCGGGGTCTCATATGCACATCTTCCATGGAGCTTGGCATTGATATAGGCAATGTGGACCATGTAGTACAGTACGGCTCACCGAGACAGGTCTCAAGACTCTTACAACGTGTCGGGCGTGCAGGACACAGGATACATGAGATATCCAGGGGTACTGTCATTGCTATGGATGCCGATGATGTTGCAGAGAGCATGGCAATATGCAGGCTGGCACTTGATGGCAGGGTGGAGTCCATATCCCCGCATATGAACTCACTTGATGTGGTGGCAAACCAGTTGTCAGGTATGGTACTTGATTTCGGGGAAGTGGGCATTGAGAGGATATACAGCATAATGAAACGTGCATATCCGTTTAAGGACCTGCGCATGGAAGTACTCAGGAAGGTCATCAGCCAGATCATAGAATACAGAATGGTATGGCAGGAGGAGGGTTCTGATTCTATCAGCCGCCGGAAAAAAAGCTGGCAGTACTATTATGATAACCTCTCCATGATACCGGATGAGAAGAAATATGAGATCTTCGATATCGTCACCGGAAGGTCGGTGGGAGTGCTGGATGAGGCTTTTGTCATTAACTTTGCAACACCCGGGGCTGTGTTCATTACCAAGGGTGATATGTGGCGGGTCATTGAGATGGTCAGTGATCGGAACAGGATAAAAGTGGAGCCCGTAAGAGGCATGGGGGAGATACCAAGCTGGGTCGGTGAAGAGATTCCAGTGCCTTTTGAGGTGGCTCAGGAAGTTGCCAGCATCCGCTCATATATTGCAGAGATGATCCACAGTGGAAAAGAAGATAGCCTGATAGCAGAAGAGGTTTTTTCTGTATACCCTGTGGAAAAAGAAAGTCTCAATGAGCTGCTTTTAATTATCAGAGACCATATTGAACGAGGTTATCCGCTTCCTGACATGAATATGTTCGTAATAGAGAATGATGGCGATGCAGTACTCCTGAACACCTGCCTGGGGCATAATGCCAACGAAACACTGGCAAAGGTGCTAACTTCCCTGCTTGCAGCAAGGTACGGGAGCAGTGTTGCCCAGGAAATCGACCCTTACAGGATACGTCTGACACTGCCCCGCAGGATAAAAGCAAAGGAAATCGAGACACTTTTACGGGACATCCAGCCTGAACATGTAGAGCCCATCATTGAGATGACCCTTAAGAATACATCCCTGATGAAGTGGAAGATGGTTCATGTTGCAAGGAAGTTCGGGGCTCTTAGCAAGGATCTTGACTATGAAAGGATAAGCATGAAGAAACTTCTGGATATCTATCGGGATACTGCGATGTATGATGAAGTTATCAGGGAGATATTCCATGATATGCTTGATGTGGAGAGGGTCACTGATGTTCTTGCCAGATTATCTGCCGGGGAAATAGTAACTGTTGTGAGCAGCTCCACCCCGATCGGAAGTTGCGGTTTTTCCATGAAAAGGGACCTTGTGGCACCGGAAAAGGCTGACAGGTCCATTGTTATGGCTCTAAAGGACCGCATAATGAATGACAACGTGATACTTTTCTGTGTCCATTGCAAGAAATGGACATCAAGGAGACAGGTAAAGGGTGTCCCGGACAGGATCATTTGTCCGGTATGTGATTCGGGGTTGGTTGCTGCCCTTAAACCCTGGGAAGATGAGGAGATAAAGCTTGTTAAAAAGCAGGACAGTATAACTTCAAAGGAAGAGGTCAAACGTATACGGAGAGTTTACAGGAATGCAAACATTGTGATGACGCATGGAAAGATGGCAGTGATCGCACTTGCAAGCCGTGGTGTTGGTCCGGAAATGGCAACCCGGGTGATACAGAAGATGCGACATGATGAAGAAGCTTTCTATCGTGATATACTGGTCGCTGAAAGGAACTATGCAAAAAATAAGAGGTTCTGGACTTGAATGGCTTTTATTTGTAAGATATTGTGCGTAGACAATCTTAATATAAAGAAAATACATACTTTATATTGGCAAGAAGTATTGTCAAATAATATAAAGATGGAGGTTAAATATGCAGTCATTTATAGTCGAACATTACCTGAACAAGAAGATAGATGTCTATTGTGGTGGACCGGATAGGTTCTATGGGGTTGTTGAAGCATGTGCGGATGGGGTATTGACTCTTAAAGACAATGATATGTACACACACATTGCTATAGACAAGATCATCGCAATATGGAGTACAGATAAAATCAAATAATACGGGTTATCTGACACCACATTGCAAACAGTACGGTTATAGGACTCTGTACCAGAGTCCTTTTAATGTTACTGTTCATCTGAAATACGGGATTTGGGATATGACACCTAATTTACCAGTTCATGATTATTGACATTCCTATTGATAGCTGTTCTAACTAAAGTTTACTCATGAATCCATGAGATTATCTTGGTGTAGCATGTAAACCTTTTTGCTCATGCGCATTATTCACTTTTTTTATTCGTTAATTATTTATATCAAGTCTCCTCTGCTCTAATCCAATAGTTTTATATCTGATGTAACTCAAATCAGGGTGACTATAATCTACTCAATAGAGAAGGATTCATTATGAACATGAAAGAAAGATTACTCAAAGCATTAAAAGGTGAAGAAGTCGATAAAGTACCTGTACTGTCTGTAACACAGACTGCAATTGTTGAGCTCATGGACCAGACAGGAGCAGCCTGGCCGGAGGCACACAGCGATGCACAGATGATGGCAGATCTTGCAGTCGCATCATACGAAGTCTGTGGTCTTGAGGGCGTAAGAGCCCCGTACTGCCTTACAGTACTTGCAGAGGCAATGGGCTGTACAGTCAACATGGGTACAAAGAACAGGCAGCCTTCCGTTACTGACCATCCATATCCAAAAGGCGTGGATGACCTTAAGATGCCAGAGAATCTTCTTGCAACCGGCAGGATCCCTGCTGTACTTGAAGCAATGAAGATCATGAGAGAAAAGGTAGGAGATGAAGTACCTATCATTGCAGGCATGGAAGGTCCTGTGACCCTTGCATCTGACCTTGCAAGTGTAAAGAAGTTTATGAAATGGTCCATTAAGGCACCTGAAGACTTAAACACTATCCTTGACTTCTCATGTGATGCATGTATAGAGTATGCAAACGCATTATTTGATGCAGGTGCAGACGTTGTAAGCGTCCCGGATCCAGTGGCTTCACCTGATCTTATGTCACCTGACTCATTTGACAAGGTACTCAAGCCTGTGCTTCAGAAGTTTGCAGACAATGTAAAAGGACCGATGATCCTCCACGTATGTGGTGACGTTACACCTATCCTTGAAATGATGGCAGAATGCCACTTTGAGTCAATCAGCATTGAAGAGAAGGTCAAGGACCTCAAGGGCGCAAAGGCAAAGGTCGCAGGAAAGGTCACTATCTGCGGAAACATTTCAAGCCCATTCACACTTCTTGCTGGTGATGAGGCAAAGGTAAAGGCAGACGCAACCAGGGCTCTTGAAGACGGTATCGACGTTCTTGCACCAGGCTGTGGAATTGCACCTGACACCCCTGTTGCCAACCTTAAGTCACTGGTCCAGGCAAGGGACGAATACTACGCATAAAATTATTTCCAGGGCATGCCATAGTTAAGCTATGGTCATGTCACAATTCTTTTTTACTTAATACCAATTGATTTTCTGTTGATTGCTTTTGTTTTTAGTTTTCAGTGTTAACATAAATTTTTAATATAAACGAATCCATCTTTAATTGATAAGATCATTTGTTAATAGGGTCATTTGCACTATTTAACCTTATTTTTAACTTGGTTTTTATTCGTTACACAGTAAAACAGGAGATATACTATGCACTATAGTTTGGGAATTGATGCCGGTGGTACGTATACAGATGCTATTCTTGTAAAGGATTCAGATGGGTCCGTGGTAGGTTCGGCTAAGGCTCTTACTACTTACCCGGATCTTGTTGGCGGTATCAGGAATGCAATCGAATCTATTGACTCAGAGTTCCTTAAACATGTGAACCTCGTATCTGTTTCCACTACACTTGCCACAAATACAGTGCTTGAAGGAACAGGATGCCCGGTAGCCCTCATTCTTGTAGGAGAGCATCCAGTAAAAGGAGATTTTCCTGCAAAGCACTTGCTCTCAATATCAGGTGGCCATGATTTCAATGGCAGGGAGATAGAAAGTCCGGACATGGATGCAGTTAGGACATTCGCCTCAAAAGTGAAGGAGGATGTTGCTGCTTTTGCTGTGTCTTCCTTTTTCAGCATCCGTAATCCGGAACATGAACTGGCTATTACCGATGTCATACATGAAATGACAGGACTTCCTGTTGTGTGCGGTCATGAACTATCCCAGGATCTTGGTGCTTATGAAAGGGCTGTTACTGCAGCTTTGAATGCCCAGTTGATACCCATATCCCATAAATTCATACGTTCTGTAATTGATGAGATCAAGAGAAAGGACATCAGTGCCAGATTACTTATGCTTAAATGTGATGGTACTGTTGTAGGCCTGAAAGATGCACTGGATAAGCCGGTAGAAACTATTTTTTCCGGTCCTGCTGCAAGTCTTGTTGGTGCCTCGTTCCTATCCGGGCTGAATACCTGTGCAGTGGTGGATGTGGGAGGCACAAGTACTGATGTATCATCAATTATCGAAGGTGTGCCGGAACTCTCAGAAACTGGTGCAGTTGTTGGAGGATGGAAGACCAGGGTCCGTGCAACCAGAATGGAAACATCTGCCATGGGAGGGGACAGTCATGTATGGACAAGCTCAAAAGTCATACACATTGGACCGAGAAGGGTTGTTCCTCTTTGTCTTGCTGCTTTTAAATACCCTGGTTTTCTGAATAAACTGAAAAAAAGTGCAGTCCCGCTGAGAAGTGTGCTTGACAGGAATGTACAGCCAACGAAGTTCTTCACAAGGTCCGGGTTCAAACCTGTCGGACTTAATGAAGCTGAAGCCGAGGTCCTTAAAGCAGTTGCTTATGAACCAATGAGTCTTGATGAGATAACCGTTTTATCAACAAAGTATCCTTCCACAATAATAATCGATTCCCTTATTCAGAAAAGACTTATACAGGCAATTGGCTTTACTCCTACGGATGCCCTCCATGTACTTGGAGAATATACTCACTGGGATGTCGAGGCTTCAAAGACAGGTGCTGAAAAACTTGGCAGGCTCAGCAGGATGGACAGTTACGAATTCTGCAGCCAGGTAAAAGATATCGTAGCCAGGAATATGGCCTTTAACCTGATGTCATATATCCTTCCGGGAATTGACAGGAAAGGAATAAAAAAAATAATCAATGGGGAATTCAAGTCCAGGTTCAAAGTCGACATACCCGTTGTTCTTCTGGGAGGGCCGGTTGCTGCATACCAGGACATCATAAAGGATGTAATTGATGCTGAGATAATCATCCCTGAACATGCTGAAGTAGGAAATGCTGCTGGTGCACTTTTTGGAAAGGGCATTAAAAGAGTTGAAATTATCGTCAGGCCTGTTTCTGTAGAAGATCCTGATGAAGGTTATCTTGTATTTTCTCCCGTCAAAAGGAACAGTTTCAATGAATACTCTGCAGCAGTGGAATATGCAAATGAGCATGGAAAACAAATCGTTATAGATTATATGGGTGAATGTGGCGTGAGTAAAGATAATGTGGAAATAAAGATCAACCGAAAAACATTTTCACCGGAAAACTGGAAACATAGCCCCCTGGAAACAACAATTCAGATAACTGGAATTGGCTATCCCAAGAAGTTCATGATGTAATTAACATCATTTTTACTTTTAAGCTTTAGAAAAATCCATCAGAATAGAATACTTACCAGTATCGACAAAATTGAAATATAAATGAAAAAAAGAAAAAAGAAACAAGTTCTGGATTTAGAACTTGTAGTTGGCTTCTGGTTTGAACCTTGGCTCTTCTGCCTTGTACTTCTCGAGACAGTCGCTCATAAAGGTGTCGGTTTCGTCGGTCAGTGCCTCGAGTGCTGCTTTTGCATCTGCAAGTGCATTCAACTCGAACTTTGACATAACAAGTTTCTTGTTGTCTGCAGCTGTGAGCAGGTTTACAGTTTCTATTGCTGCGTTCTTTGCACGGAGGTAGAGATCGTTTCCGTCCTTTACGATTGCAGATCCTATCTTGTATGCGTTGTCGTATGCAAGGATGTATCCCTGTGGGTCTCTGTACCTGTCAGAGAGCATGAACATGTCACGAAGCAGCTTTGCATTTCCGGTTTCAGTTGCAACGTTCATCAGTGCAGCATCCATACTCAGGGTCTGTGACCAGCACTGTACGCTTGTACCACCGAATTCACCGTGGTATTCCACGGACTCGTTGGACCACAGGTCACAAACCTGCATTGTCAGGTTACCCATGACATCTGCATGTGCACAGGTTGCAGTCTTTCCTTCCTGAGCGATCGGACATCCGGTGATGGACTTTACGATCGTGTTCTCATATCCACAGTCCTTTCCTGGACCCTGGGCACCAGCTTCATATCCTACAAGTGTCCTTGATGCAGCAATTGTCCTTGCAATGATTGCAAGGGTGTGTGCAAGGTTCTTGTCAAGGAGACCACCTGCAATGAACATTGCAGTATTTGCCTGTGCACAGTCTGTGTCACCTGCTGCAATCCTGCCCTTCTTGTCTGCAATCTTCCTGATGTCTGTCCATATCATTTCCATGTCCATTCCACCAAGACATCCAATTGAATAGATGAAGCCAGGCACGTCGTTCCTCAGAACTGAGTAGTCGAGGATCTCTTTGCCACCCATTGTCTCAATGGACAGGAAGTCAGCACCACCGTCAGCAACAGCTTCAAAGGACTCCATGAGCTTGTCGTACTTTGGACCTATCAATGCAAGCAGGTCACGGTCTTCACGGATGTCACCAGGGGTGTGCCTGAGACCACATTTTATTCCATACTCTTCGTGGTACTCTTCGAGGATTGTCTTCTGCACATGAGCGATTTCCCCTCCCCATGTTGGGTTGTTGGTCATCTGCTCTACGTGTTCAGTCTCAAGTGATATTGCAGGGAAACCGATCTGTACTGCCCTTGCGAGAATGTCGGTAGTAAGTCTGCGGTATTCAGAAACGAGCTTTTCCTTGGAAACACCGGCTTCCGGCCTTGGTGCATAGTTAACTTCTGCAGTTACGTATCCTGCACCAACTTCTAATCCTAATTCTGACTTTACTGGATAAACTGACTTACCAAAGACCATGTCGTCAGCAGCTTTGTATGCCTGGGATGTATATCTTTTTACCATTTCTCTCACCTCTTAGTGTTTGTGGAACATCTCCTTCAGTTGAGCAAGTCCTTTTCCTGAAAGGATTGCTGCCGCCATCTTAGGAGCATCTGCTGCCTCTTCACCATATATTCCGAGCTCATATGTCGTTACGAAATCCTGGTTAACTGCACCGCCACCACACTGGAATGGTACCTTCATACCTGATTCAAGGAGTCTGTCGTTGATTTCCTTGAACGCATACATTGTTGTTGTCATCAGTGCTGTACCGGTGACCATCATTGGGCTTTCTTTCTTTACCGCTGCGATGACCTCATCGACTGGGACGTCACGTCCAAGGTCAACAACTTCATAACCTGCTGCCCTGAGAAGTGCTGCCACTATGGTCTTTCCGATATCATGTACGTCACCTTCTGCTACATGACACACTACCTTACCCTTTGGTTTAGGTACTGATCCAGACTGGTCTTTACAGAACTCGATACCCTCAAGCATTGCGTCTGCTGACATCATAACGTTTGGCAGGAAAATAACACCCTGGTCGTATAAGTCTGTGACGATCTTCATTCCTGGCATAAGCACATCATCGATGAGCTTTATTGCATCTGCTCCGCCCTCGATAGCCTTCTCAAGCCCTTCAATGACATCGTCCTCTTCACCGTCAAAGATCGCAGCAGCGATTGTTCTTGCAGGTTCCTCTTTAGGGTACATCTCGGCTGCTAACTCTTCAGGTGTCTGTGCTTTTTCTTTCTGCACATTGTACCTAACTAATATTTTACTTGGGTCTATATCCATCTATTCTACCTCCTTAGATCTAGATTGACTTTCTGCCACTCTGCATACATCAAGCGAAGTATGCTGTCAAGCAGCAGATGGACATCCGTTGGCTTATGACTTTAAGATAATAGCAAAAGTCTCCACAACCTTGTGCTAACAAATTTAAGTCATTTGCTAACTTCATCTTTCCACACAAACATCTATTCAAGATAGCTATATAAACCTAGCGGTTTTTGTAATTTATAATTTATTTAAAATAAAAGAACATAGTATACTTTTGTACAGTACCACCTGCACTATGTTTTAAGCACACATTATGCATGCAACATCTAATAATATATACACAGTACTCTGGTTACTTCCTGAATATTTAACAAGCAAGTAATAATAAAAAATACAAAGTAGCAGTTAAGTTTAAATATAAGTGACGAATTTCACCACTTCCAGGGCAATAACTAAAGTTTGCTTGTCCAACAAAAAAAAGTAACAGTGAAAATATACATACAAGATAAAAAACTAAATTAGATTAATTAATTATTTTTTTTATGCAAATACAAAATATACGAATATTTCTAATTCGTACAGGAAATCTTTCTGAATATTTTAACCTAATGTTAACCGTCAATATTAAGTGTCGTCATTAGTCGAAGTCTACATTCCATAATAACTAAATTTTAAAAAAATACACATTAAATGCACGTGTCCGTTACACTTATATAACATTTCTTTTGAGAAGCGTCTGTTCGATACCATACCAGAATATTTTTTGTTTTTCAAAATCAATATCAAACAACAAACAAAATAAATCATTAAAAAAAAAGAAAAAGAAACATGAGACATACCTCTCATGTAATATCCTTTTAATCAATTGTTATTGACTAGGTTAATAGGCCTGGGGTCCCCATGATCATGATCATGGTTATGCGGCTTACTGTTGCTGAAAGCAATGCCATTGGCACCAAGTATGCCAGAGATAGTCTCATTTACTATATTTACAAGCTTTTCACGGTCAATGCTTGAAACAGCAGACAGGACTTTCAGTCGGGGCACATCCCCGGCCACATTGTCGATCACTTCCATTGTAATATCCTGGTCAAACGCTGTAAGGTTCGTCTTTATGGTATTTGAATCAGATTCAATGAAAAGTTTAATGTGACCAACAAATTCAGGACTCAGCTCCATAACCTTCGACTTGATCGTTTCCATGATCTCTTTTGCTGTTTCCCGGGCAAGATCAGATGATACCTGGCCCTCCAGGCGATATTCGGTGGCATAACTGGAGATACCTGAAGCTTCAATAGAATTAAGCTCCTCTCCCCCTTCCTCTTTCGGAACCAATACGTCATCCCTTATAGCCGATTCACCCCGGGCCACTTGTGACTCATGAATTCCTTCGTGGCCTGGCACATCACCCATCGCAAGTCTGACGAAATCGAACCAATGATCATCTTCCTTCGATGCAGAAAGCAATATGACCTTTGCAGTAGGGTTCAATTGCTGCACCGAAGCCTGAATAATAGGGATGCGTATCTCATCTATCAGGTCTATCTTATTGATACCTAATATCTCTGCATCGATTATCTGCCGCATAGCAAAATTCTTAGCTTCCTTCATCAGCTGCTTGAAACGGCTACCATCTATGAGAGTTACAAGAGGCTGTATAGTAGTATCCTTCAGGTCCATCAGACCTATCTCGTTCTTGATTATATGTGGGAATGCTATACCTGTGGGCTCAATAAGGATGATATCCGGGTTGTAGTCCTTTTTCAGAATTGTCAGGGTCGTCTTCATATTGACCTTCAGTGAGCAGCAAATACAACCGCTGGTAAGTTCGGTCATATCCAGACCATACTTTGAGATGACATCACCATCAATACCAACCTCACCGATCTCATTAACAATAACGGCTACTTTCTGGCCAGCGTCACTGAATTCCTTTCCAAGTCTTATTATGGTAGATGTCTTTCCACTTCCAAGAAAACCACCAACTACAAGTATTTTCATATTACATACCTTCTTTTGGAAATTAAAAAAATTATGCTGACTGTTGCAGAACTTCCAGATTCTGCCACTTGAACTTATCCTTTGGGCATGCATTGATACATCTCTTACAATTTGCACCGTCGCACAGGTCCGAGCTTATCATAACAACACCTTCCGCATCAATTGTAATGGCATCATTGGGACATACCTTGATGCACTTCTCACATTCAGGACAGTCAACTTTCATTGTAAGGAATGTGCCAACACGCTCCAGTACCTGCAAACCTTCATCACCAAGCACAGGGATATCTTTCTCGACAACCCTGTTAACCTTTGTTATCTTTTCAGGGATATCAATCTGCGGCAGTCCTTTCTTCTTCAGGAATTTCTTTAGCATCTTAAAGGGCATTCCTTCTGTCCAGTAGGATATCTCCTGAATATATGCATCCTTGAATGCCTGATCAGTTGCAAACATAACATGATTGCTTACAATCCTTGAAGCGATATCCTGCAGTTCCCATAGCCTTTCTTCCGACAGAAGTATCTCTTTTGCAACGATCAATGAAGTGTTACCTATCTGTATCACCTCATCTACATTAAACGGTACCATACCTACTTGGTGTGCCTTCACAGCATCCATATAAGTGCCTGCGGCACCTGACATGTATGCCTTCTTGACATCTGCCACCTCTATGCCTGCAGCATTACAAAGTGCAAGGTGACCTGAACGAATAGCACCCATTGCAAGACCGGCTGAAGATACGTCTTTTTCAAAGAACCTGATCTTATTCTGAAGGTAAAGTATGTGATCGGGTGTGTTGATCTTTGGAAGCTGGATTATTCCGTTCTTCATTCCTGCTTCGATGATGGCTATGACACCAGTACCCGTAATTCCGGTTGCCTTGATGGTACCTTCACATGTGGTCATTTCCTGTTCGCCATTTGGGAGGCTGGCTGGTGCGGCACATCGCCACATACTTGCTCCCTCTGCCACCACATCTCCGCTCTTTGGATCAGTGAGTGCACCCTTCACTGCATTCATTTCAGCATCAAGAACATAATTCCTCATATTCCCGTTCTCAAATTCAACATCTGATATGACAAATGGAGATGCCAGTTTTCCGTACCTGATCTGCTGACCTTCAAGAGCAGGACCGGCGGCTGCAGAACCTGTATAAATCGTGCCCTCATGAATTAATGCCATCTCTGCATTTGTTCCGTAATCAGTTGCAATAGCCGTTTCCTTTGTATCCAGGAAACCAGATTTTATAATAAGTGCAAGTGCATCAGCCCCAACCTCATGTCTTATTGCAGGCGGCACTACAAGTTTTGCATTTGGGTACACCTCAAGTCCCTTTATTTCTGCACAATCAACTATACGGGCACTTCTGTCCTGTTCCTTGATGTTAAGTTTTTCCTTCTTCCTTTCACCTGCATAGGCAAGGTCATCGATAGGAATTCCCTGGAATATCGAAAGCTGTATAGGGTTTCCACAAATGGCCATCCTCTGCAATTCTTCCGGTTTAATTCCAAGCGTATCGATAATATGTATTACTGCATTGACATGCAGACCCTGTGCAAGGTCCAGTCCATAAGTGATGGCAAAATCCAGATGGTCCATGACATTTGCCCCGGGCAGAGGATTACGTAGAGTAATGACCGTTTTCTGGATGTCACCTGTTTCCAGGTCTATTTTCTGTGCTCTGATGCCACTGGTTCCTATATCTATTGCAACTCCAAGTTTCATTTGAATCCCTTTTCAATTTTTTAAATTTTAATAACGTTTTGATAAAGTAATGTTTGTGTTCTAACTTAAAGATATATGTTGCGATATTTTTTGTCTTTTAGCATCCATATTTAAGCTCATTGAAGTGCATCTGAAAAACAGCTTAATTTAGCAGTACTACGAAAAAGATATTGTTAAGAGTAAAAAAAGAACTATGATACAAAAAACACTAACATCGTGTCAAACGCAACTGATATGTAGATTGATCTTTTTTGTTTTTATACGCAAGCTTAATATAGAATTTCAGATCAACGACAGATTTTTTCACCTTTTTCTGTGAGCTGGAGAATCTTTCCCTCGGAACTGCCAATATTCTTATGGCAAGGAGATGAAGTATTGCATGAACAGCATGTTGATGTGCTTGGTCCCGGATTGTCGCACGTCTCACAGATATACCCCATGTGCTTCAACATCATCAGCCTGTCCCTGAGGCTAACACTATCTATACCAAGTTTCTCTGCAGCTTCCTGAAAACTGCACTTGCCTATAAACAGGATCCTAAGTGTTTCTTTGATCATTATTAATTCCTTTTGCCTTAGCTGGTTCAAACATATCCTTCCACCTGATGAAGGCAAACAATGAAAATATAGCCAGATAGATACCTGGTTTCAGGTCACTTAAAGGTGTCCATTCTGCGAAGTCCTCGTTTCTTAGAATATATGCCTCAAGCATGTTTCCCGTGCTAACGAACAAGTAAATGATTGCAAAGATGAGAGAGAGAAGTATCCCTACGTACGCATAGGATACACCTTCATATATACCCGAGCGCATTTCAATAACACCATAAATGAAAACAGTGCCTATCAGAATCAAGACAAACGAACCAATGATATCTGCAGGTACAAGCAGCAGGTCTGCCAGAGGGACAAGAATATCCGGACCAATGAATATCCTGTTCATTCCTGCTAACAGCTGAAGAAGCCCCAGTAAGACATATAATGAGCCGCTGACTACGGAAAAGGCTACGGGGATCCTGGTATCTGCCTGTGCTTCCACATTCTCTCCTTTAATATCCAAGCAAGCTTCCCCCCTGGAAAATTATGAATGCCATTGTCCATGCGACAGCAATTCCATATATAACTGCAAATATTGTCCATTTCCATGAACCTGTCTCCTTCCTGATAACTCCTACTGTTGCCACGCAAGGCATGTACAGCAGACTGAAAGCCATGAGGCTGAGTGAACTCAGCGTGGTGATGCCCGGATCTGCCATAAGCCTCTCGCTTAGAGCTTCAGATTTATCGCCTGCTCCGTAAAGAACCCCCAGTGATGCCACAACTATCTCTTTAGCAACCAATCCGAATATGAGGGCTACAGATATCTTCCAGTCAAAACCGAGAGGTTCAAGAAGAGGTTCAACTGCATGTCCGAGAATTCCCACATAACTGTCCTCACTACCGTATTCAACACCCCAGGGGAAAGATGCCAGTGCCCAGATGATGACAACTCCAACCAGAATTATAGTCCCTGCCTTCTTTATATACATGAAACCGTTATCCCACATGTGTATAAGACTTGTACTTAGTGTCGGGACACGGTAGGGAGGGAGCTCCATTATGAAAGGTGCAGGCTTTCCCTTTATCACAGTTTCCCTGAGTAGTTTTGCAGACAGGATTGCAATCAATATACCAAGTATATACATTGCAAATATAACAGTCCCGGCCTGTCTTCCAAAGAATGTGCCTGCAAACAGTATATATATAGGCAACCTTGCCCCACATGAAACGAACGGTACCACAAGTATGGTGATAAGCCTGTCCTTCTCATCCTCTATGCTCCTTGCAGCCATTATTGCAGGAACATTGCACCCGAATCCCATAAGCATTGGTATGAAAGACTTACCATGCATGCCGATCTTATACATCAGTTTGTCCATGATAAAAGCAGCACGTGCAAGATAACCACTACCTTCCAGGAGCGAGAGCAGGAAGAACAATATGAATATATTTGGCACGAACACAAGTACAGCACCCACGCCACCAATTATCCCGTCTCCCACAAGGGATGCCAGCCAATCGGGTCGCAGGCTGGAGGAAACCTGTTCTGATATCCAGGACATTGCAATATCTATCATATCCATAAAGGGTGTTGCAAAAGCGAATGTGAGCTCAAAAGCACCCCACATCAATGCAAGGAATATGGGAATACCCAGATATTTATTTGTTAGCACTCTGTCGACCATGTCGGATTTTGTAAGGGTCTCGTTGGCCCGGGTGCACATCTGAGGAAGTATCGTGTTTATGGCAAGATAACGTTTATCGGCTATTTCCGCCTCATACTCTTCCTGGTCTATGGATTCGATAATAGCCATGACATTCTCATATACAGGACTTTTGGCTACCTTTGCCCTGACATTGCTATCACCTTCAAGCAGTCTGATACTCAGCCAGCGCAGGGGATATCGCCTGTCACGGCCCTCATCCTCGCTCAGGACCTTCTCTATCTCCAGGATCTTTTCTTCTATCTCGCTACCGTACCCTATTTCATGACCATGGTGCTGTTCCAGCTCTTTCTGCTCGATAACCTTGTCCAGAAGATCGCAAATGCCTTTTTTCTGTGTTGCAACCGTCTTTATAACAGGTGTTGCCAGCAGTTCCTCCATCTTATCGAGGTATAACCTATCTCCCCTGTCCTCTGCAATGTCACACATATTAAGGACGATCAGTAGCTGAGAACCAAGCTCCATAAGCTGCGTTGTGAGGTAGAGGTTCCTTTCCAGGTTGGATGCGTCCACCACCTGTATAACGATGTCTGGCTTCTCCTCTATTATAAAATCCCTGGCTACGATCTCATCAATAGAATATGCAGTAAGACTATATGTCCCCGGGAGGTCTATTACCTCTATATCATATCCCTTGTATGATACTCTACCGCTTTTCTTCTCCACTGTGACACCGGGCCAGTTACCGACATGCTGCCTGGAACCGGTAAGTGCATTGAAGAGCGTGGTCTTACCAACATTAGGGTTTCCCGTAAGTGCTATCTTTATCTCCCTGTTTCCCATGGAGCGATCCTCTTAGGATATTATGAATTATGATATTTCGACGACATTATGTCATTGTGATGACCATATTCGATCAAAGCATTGGATAAGTACTGGTTTTGAATAACAGAGACCTCTAGACAACATCTGTTTGTAAGGAATCCCTTAAAGATCAGAGACCAATCCCAAAACTCAAACCTTATGAATGAATATTTGTCTTGCTTCTTCTTTCCGTATAGATAAGTGATATCCTTTTATACGGTAGTCCATGGGATCCCCAAGCGGTGCGTTCCTCACAAGTTCTATTTCCGCACCTGCAACCATACCCATATCGAAGAGTTTCCTTCTTGCAGAGCCTTTTACCCTCACTTTTGTAATCTCAGCCTTCTCTCCGGGCTTTAGCGTGTCAAGTGTGATCTCCTGAATATCCTGCAAGTCCTTCCCTGTCCTTTTTGATGATATCAATAACCTTTTTTGGTATTTAGCAATTTCGCATTAGCTAAATTGTTTCTGTAAGCAAATAATGAAAATAAATGATCTCTTATTGAAAATAAACGACCTGTTATTGAAAATAAGCGACCTGTTATTGAAAATAAACGACCTGTTATGGGTAGCGAATAAACTGATGGATTTTCCTGAAAACAAAGTTAACGACGATGTAGTTGTGCACTATAATTTCTTTTTCCCGTGCACCGGACAACTGTCAATAGATGAGGGATGACAATTGATGTATTCCCCGGTTTCATGATAATGATAGAAGTGATCAAGCCAGTATGGCCATTCTTCTTTCATATTAATGAATTCCACGAATTTAGTGAGCAGTTCAAAGGTTTCAGGGGCAAGTACATGCTCAATTTTGCAGGCATCGTGGTCTGCTATCTCTGCATCAAGACCGAGTATCTTTAAAAAGTCCCTGATGACACTATGTTTCTCCATGGTGCATTTTGCAATTTTTTCACCCTCGGGTGTAAGAGTTACACCACCATATTTCTCATAGTTGATAAAACCCATCTCGGTCAGTTTTTTGAACATCCCTGTGACACTTGGCGAACTTATATCCAGCTCCTTTGAGACATCCTTGACCTGTGCATAGCCCTTCCGCTCAATGATCTTCTCAATTGCTTTAAGATAATCTTCACTTCTCTCAGTTGTCATATCAAAACTACCTTTGTTGGGTCGACTATCATTATTTGTGGAAATGAACGGGCGAAGGATCCATTAGCATCATTCACAATGTCCCATCGATTTGTATGAGACAAGTAGTATTTTAAGTTTCCTAATTTACCTACACAATGTAGATTTTATAAAAATAAACATATAGCCTATAATTGTATAGATAAATAGATAGGATACTAGCTTTTTTCGAAATATTTCTGAAGCCTGTACATAGCTTCCCTGATATCCCCAATACTGCTAGCATAGGAAAAGCGTAAGTAACCCTCTGCCCCCTGTCCAAAATCAATACCTGGTGCAATGGCAACTCCTGTTTCCTCCAGTATGTCCCGGCTCATCTTAAGAGAATCAGTGCCAAACTTTCGTGCATCAGCAAGCACATAATATGCACCTTTTGGCTCTGCCACAATACCAAATCCAATATCCCTGAGCCTTTTGATCAGATACAGTCGTCTCTTGTTATAAGTATCAACCATCTCTTTTATCTGCTCCTGGGGCCCTTCAAGGGCTGCAATCCCTGCATACTGTACAATAGAATTGGTTGAGATGAACAGGTTTTGCTGTACCTTCTGCAATGTCCTGACATGTTCCCTGGGAGCTATAAGATAACCAAGCCTCCACCCTGTCATTGCATAGAGTTTTGAGAAGCCGTTGAGCACAAAGGCATTGTCAGTGTATTCCAGAATAGTGTGATCCTCGCCTTCATAAACAAGCCCCTGATATACCTCATCAGAGATTATAGGCACATCTGCAGCTTGCTCTGCAAGCCTTTTCAATGCCTTACCGGGCAGTACCTGGCCAGTGGGATTGGAAGGAGAGTTGATGAGTATGGCCTTTGTTCTAAGGTTGATATGTGCGGCAAGCTCTTCCGGTTGGAGCATAAAGCCATTTTCTTCTTTAGTATAGATAAAATCAGGCACCCCTCCGGCTGCTACTACAAAATTCGGGTAACATGCATAGTGAGGATTAGACATTATGACCTCATCACCCTGATCAATAAGTGCAATAAAAAGCAAGAGCATTGCAGGACTTGTACCGGATGTAACTATAATCTGATCGGGACTGACATCAACACCAAACTTTTTAAAGTAATTCTTAGCTATAGCCTGTCTTAGTTCGATAAGTCCCTGACTGTGAGTATACTTTATATCCCCCCTGCATATTGCAATCTTTGCAGCTTCACATATGTGCAGAGCAGTTGGAAAATCTGGCTCCCCTATCTCAAGGTGGATGATGCTTTTGCCCTGTTCTTCAAGCTTTTGTGCCCTCTCAAGCACTTCCATCACATAAAAAGGAGGAATGTTTGCAGTCTTTTGGGATAACATATTACTCACATCGATAATTATCGTAGTTAAGAATTATGCCAGTGCATAAACGAATTTTGTTCGGGCATCATATGAAAAAATGGAAAAAAGGAGCCGGGTAAAACCCGGTGATAATTGACTTCCTAGTGTGCTGATCTGCATTTTTTAGTTACAGCTCATTTTCTGGCTTTTGCATATTCTACAAGTGCTTCCTTAATACCCCACTTAAAGGCAACCACAACGGCTATGCCCCATGCGATAGGACCAATGAAGACATAGAATATGCTTGTGTCTATAAGCAGTGCATCAAGTGCCAGGAGTATAACTATGAATGCAAGGAAACCCCGTAGTGCAGGAATCCATATATTGATACCTTCCACATTCATGTTATGAAGCAGGCTGCCTATATAGTCTGCAAACATATCAATTGCTAACAGGCCTATAAGCAGTATTACAACTCCTGCAAATAGATTTGGAAGATATACGAGTATTGATTGCACTACTCCTGCGATCATATCAAGATTCAGAATATTGAGTGCAGCCATAATGAAAAGCAAGTACCCAAATACCTGTACTATCAAAGCTACCAGACCTGAACCTGTCATCCCACTGGAATGCATAGCACTACCAATACTTGTGCTTGAAATTCTTTCATCTGCCCCGGTGGCGATTATAATGTTCTTTACAAGATTTGCAAGAAAATCAACCACAAGAAGTCCTATTATAAGTACAACTACTGCAGAGAGAATCAGCGGGATGTACAGTATTATCTGTGTGATAAAATCTGCAACTATCTGCACATTGAGCAGATCTATGATGATCACTGCAAATATGAAGTAGACAAACCATCTTATAGTAGCGTCAAAGAACTCCACGGTCGTTATATTGGTACGCTCTATCATCTTTCCAAGAGAGGTCCTGTCTATCAGATCATCAAGACCTATTTTATCAAGTATCTTTGACCCGATCCTGCCCAAAGCCTTCCCTGCTATCATTCCAACTATCAACAACAATATAACAGCTATCAAAGTCGGAAGAAAAGCTATCATCTTATCTAACATAGTGTATAAACTATCCATTATTGGAGACGTTGCCATATGTTCAACCCCTTTAAATTTATTTAGTTACGGAATTATTCTAAATTCCACTTCGCTCCCATAGAGAAATCTGTTATGATCCTATTTAAATATACCTGACTTTAAAACAAAATATACAAATAAAACTGACCATCCAGCCTTGAGCTAACTAATCCGCTCATGTTGAGCGTGGTACTTATGCTTATATTTCCAGTAAAAATAACAATCTTCGACCACAATCTGCACCTACAAATAAAATTTAGTTCCAGTCACAAATCAAAAATAATATATCAGATGAGGTTTTACTCTAAACGATCAGACGTGGGGGTGGTCTCATCGGGGCAGATTGGACCTCTCAGCTATTGCCTGTGGAAACCAGTCTGCTCCTCCCGCTCGAATAAATGGGAAAGTGAGGTTGTGGACCAAACAGCATTACCACCCCCATAAATGACACTATATATTCAGATACCATATATTCAGTTATTTCACAAAACATAATATTGCCCTTATTATCACATATTATAGAGATGCGTATATGGAAAAATTGGAGTATTAACAGATGGAATGTTATAACTTAACACCGTTAATCTGATATATTGAAGGGTCATTGATTAAGAAGATAACTTATTTTAGAGGAGATATATATGAGTTCAAAGGATAATTTAAAAGCAGCATTTACCGGCGAATCAATGGCAAACAGGACATACCTTGCCTTTGCAAAGAAAGCGGACGAAGAAGGTTATCCACAAGTGGCCAAGCTCTTCAGGGCTGCTGCTGCTGCTGAAACAGTCCATGCTCTAAATCACCTTCAACGTATGGGAGGGATTGGGACAACAATGGAGAACCTGAAAGAGGCCATTAACGGGGAAACATACGAATTCGAGGATATGTACCCTAAATTCATAGAAGAGGCAAAAGCTGAGGGCGATAACAGAGCTCTCTGGAGCTTTGAGGTGGCAAATAAGGTAGAAAAAATCCACGCCAGGTTGTATGAGAAAGCTCTTGAAGAACTTGGGAAAAACGAAGAAGTGGACTACTACGTCTGCAGTGTCTGCGGACATACCCACGAAGGCAAACCTGAGGACAACTGCCCCATTTGCGGCGCACCTGCCTCAAAGTTCGATAAGATAGACTGAAAATTTAAATGCAATGCACATGTGGCTTTGCAAACATCCAGAGAGCTTGATGGATAAAGAAAAGCTCTCAATTTTTTGTTCTTGCTTTTCTGCCAGCTCTTTTCTGCCATACTAAACTATTACACTTTCAAAAAGAAACAAAAACAAAATATCCCGATGATCTCATTCTAAAAGACCCATTATGGCCATGTTCCAGCCCTGCGGGCCGACTCCCGGGATCCTGGTGACCTTCTCATCAGTTATGGCAGGATCATGTTCACCATTTGCTTTGAGGACAAGAAAGGCTATGTCCACTTCCATTAACATGGGACGGTCATTAAGACTGTCACCAAGCCCTACGGTCTTTATATCACCGAGCTGTTTACGATATACCTGCGTAAGAATACGAACTGCCTTACCTTTATCATTATCACCTATAATGTGCCAGTAACGACCTCCCAGGGTATAGTTGAGCCCCTTTGACCCGATACTGCTGATAAGTCTGTCAGCATCATTCTCATCCCCGTAAAGTCTGAAAGCTTCATCATATTCCCTCTGTTTTGCAAGACAGGCAGAGCCGACATCAAGGCCCGTATCCTCACTAAGCTCTGCATCGGTCATATCTCCGAATCCCACAAGTGAAAGACCCTCTGATGATGCAATATTCAGCAGTACATTTCTAAGGATGTTATAATCCGTACCCAGCTCAATAACATCATATTTGTCCGTGGATCTGGAAACGACAAAGTCCACATCAAAATAGCCATGAGGAATAAAGATAGCTCCCCCATTCTCCGATATGAAAGGATGTAAAAGTTCCAGTTCATCCAAATACACCTCTATCTCAGCACGGGTCTTGCTGGTACAGAATACAAGCGGTATACCCTCTTCCTTCAGAAGATGAATTGCAGGAAGAGCTGCCTGATATGAATATGTATCATAGTCCACCAGTGTGCCGTCAAGATCTGTAAAAACGATGTATTGCATGCTCAATGTTCCCCTGAATGTTGATAGTGTTATTTTGCAGGGATTGGTTTTATATTATTGGGTACAGGAATTACCATAGTAATACACATTATTTAGTATGCATCAAAAAATCCACAAAGCTTTCCGCAAACTGCCGGTACGAGCTTGCCACAAGGTGGGCATAGCAACCAAGTGTATTATTAACAGTGAGTCCATCCCAGCCATTGATTATACCGGTTCCACGGGAGAGCTTAATCGCAAATGTAGCGTCATCAGGGATCTCTGTGAGCTCAGAGTGGTGGAATTCATGACCACGGAAGGAATTGCCGGCTTTGCCGATGATCGTATCCTCCCAAAGAGAGCCGATGTTATAACTGACCACACGCTTGTGCCCCATGAGAGTGTGACCTGGGAGTGCGCCCACCATTTCATGGGTGGATTCAGGCATCTCGGCCATGTTGTGAACTCCTTTGCCTTTTACCCCGGTGCTGAGTTTTTCTGTCAGGTACATAAGACCGCCGCATTCTGCGTATATTGGCATCCCATTACAGGATGCATCAAGAATATCCTGGCGCATGGAGATGTTGTTCTCAAGTTCTGCGGCGAAAAGCTCCGGGTAGCCGCCGCCTATATAGAGGCCATCCACGTCCGGAAGCTTGCTGTCGTGGACAGGACTGAAATATTTGATATCTGCTCCGGCCATCTGTAACAGCTCGAGGTTGTCGTGGTAATAGAAATTGAAAGCCTCATCAAGGGCAACACCAATTACCGGACGCTTCCCTTTGATTTCCCGGTGGATGAAAACAGTCTGTGAAGGACGATTGAGTGGCGGAGCTGCGTGTGCCACCTCCAGCAGGCGATCGATCTGAATGCCGGCCTTGATCGCGTCTTTTATAAAATTTATCCTCTCATCGTAATTATCGGCGCGGCGTCGCTCCTCAATAGCAGGTACAAGGCCGAGGTGTCGCATGGATATCTTCATGGAACTGTTGCGCCGGATAACACCCAGTACAGGGATACCTGTGTAAAACTCTATTGCCTCAGTGGCCTTTTTCTCATGCCTGGGGCCACCTATGTTGTTAAGGATCACTCCTGCAATGTGAACATCCCTGTCAAAGTCCCTGAAACCGTTGACCAGGGCCGCTGCAGAGCGTGTAATGCTCCTGGCATTGATGATAAGTATAACAGAACAGTCCAGGATCTTGGCTATCTGGGCAGTGCTACCGGTATCCGTAAAACTGTCAAAGCCCTCATACAGGCCCCGGACACCCTCAATTACAGCTATATCAGCATCACAATCAACCTCAGTCCCATGAATAAAGACATCCCTGACCCCCTCACCATCCATAAGGAAACCATCTATATTGCGGGCCCTACGCCCGGTTATATCGGAATAATAGCTGGGATCGATGTAATCCAGTCCCACCTTGTAAGGCTGGACCTTATATCCTGCCTCAGTAAGGGCTGCAAGCAGGCCGATCGTAATGGTTGTCTTCCCCGATGATGAACTACCTGCAGATAGGAGTATCCGGGGTATGTTCTTTGTTTTGTGAATAGAATAAGGATCTGACATTGTCACCAGGCCTTAGCGGGTTAGCTCGCGCAGTCTCTCATCTCCAAGGGCTTCAGGCATTACAGAGCTTTCGTTGGACATGATGGCATGGGCAAGCTCCCGATAAACACCTGCAATGGATGAATCCGGGGATCTTTCAAGTACAGAGAAACCATCCCTCTCACAGTCCTGCACTATCTGCTCCTTTGGTATGAAGGCCATGAGCTTGCTGCCGATCTCCCCAGAGAACTTGCGCACTATATCCTCCTCTCTGGTAACACTTCTGGAATTGCAGATGATACCTGAGAGTTTAGTATCTATCTTGGCAAGTCCCCTGCAGATATTGTTTGCAGCATATAGTGGCATGTATTCCCCGGATGTCAGGATGTATGCCTCATTGACAAGTCCCTTGCGTATGGGTGCAACAAATCCACCACATACGATATCCCCGGGAACATCGTAGATTATAAGGTCCATTTCATCTATGGACTTACACATCTGTTTCAGTTTCTGTATCGCAACGATGATACCTCGTCCGGCACAGCCGATACCAGGTTCAGGTCCGCCCACTTCCACACACTTGACACCTTTGTAACCTTCATGGACAATATCCTTCTCCGTTACCTCGATCTTCTGCCGCAGGAGATCCAGGATCGTTGGCACCCTCTTTCCTCCAAGAAGGGTAATCGAAGAATCGCTCTTGGGGTCACAGCCTATGATCATGACCTTGTAACCCTCATCAGCACATGCTGCTGCAACATTGGACGCTGTGCTGGATTTACCTATTCCGCCCTTGCCATAGATGGCTATTCTCTTCTGGGGCATCAGATAACCCCCTGGTTCTTTTCAAGCATATCCCTTGCTACTTCCCTTAATGTTGCTCCGAACTCAGATTCAACTATGTGATTGACACCAAGGGTCTTTGGATGCAGATCGATCTCCACAATCACATGCTCATGCCCCATTTCCTTTAGCGGGATTACCTGTCTAGGGCCATTGGTCACGGATATTATTTGCATTCCCCTAAGCTGGCCCATGGGTATTGCATGGGGAACACCCGTAATGACTGCAAAGTCAAAATCAGCGTATTTTTCAGCTATCAGTTCACTTACCTTCTCCCCTGCGATCGGGTACTCATCCATGCCACCTATTACCTCATGGATAGTAACATTCTTTTCCCTGAAGTCATCCGTTATACTTTTTGCATGGTGTCGCACCCTGGGAAGCCCAACAGTATCATCCACATTAGCCATGTTGATGATATTTCCAGCCATGCCAAGTTGAGCAGCCACCTCAGTGATAGCAACTGTGATGTCTGCAAACATGTAACCGGTCTCTTTCTTTGCATTCATGATTGTCAGGCAGCGTTTGCCATCTTTTAGATTGTTTATTATCTTTTCAGCAACCTTGAATTTAAGGTCGCCCCGTGAAGGAGCCAGGTATTCCCTGCTTGCTGCGCCATGTCTCTTTTCAACACTTGTTGCCTCATCAAGCAGATGTCTCTGCCTTTGAAGCTCCTGATCATCAATGACACCTGCCTCACATGCTGCCTCAAGTGCCATCATGACACCTTTGGTATTGTTAGGATATCCGGCATGCACCTCCACCTCAATGACAGGCACATCCAGATTTGCATCCAGGACTGGCTCACGGAGTTCCTCGCCGATGATCATGCTGGCACAAGTGCCGACCACACCGATGAGCTTTGGACTGAACATCTCATTCACCTTTACAAGCAAGGATGAGAGCTCATCACGCCCACCGAAAACAAAGCCGTTCTCGTCAAGAGCTGTTGTCACAACATGTATGCCATCCTCTTCAAGAAGCCTTGCATGCTTGAACGAGCAGCCAGGAGGACCATGGAGTATGGCAACATCAACATTCAGATCACGTAACGTGTATAACGCCGCCACAATAGAGCTGGGGCGCGGGTGTATAATAGAAATATCGTTTTCAGCCATATATATCCCGATATACTTCAGTGGTTATTATATTTGTTGATTTTCGTAATAAATAGTATACTTAATAAGTATCCTGTTTTCTGCAATATCTATTCCTTTATGATATAAAAGAACCAATCATCAAATAATAATAGGAACAATAATAGAACATAATACCAGGCATAAGGATGGAGATCAGAATAGAGATAACCTCATCGGAAACATTTTACACAGGAAAGAATTATATCATTGGGAGAAGAGAAACAAATTGCCATTTCAAGACCCTGCTCAAGTCCCGAAGCATAAGTGACATTTCCTAAGCTTATTTTCTGCATTCTCTGCCCAACAAGTATCAATTGCCCTATATCCTCGCAACGCCTGCTAAGGAAATATTCGACATTTTCAGGTGGCAGACCTTCACATACCTGGGCCGCCTCCTCACCAAGCACCATTATAACTTTGCCCGGGCTTCCACTTCTACATAAAGCATAATCAAGCGCCCTTTCACATGACCTTATATCCATGCCGGAGTTGGAATTATCAATGAGTTTCCTGCCTGAAAGTTCTTTTTCCTGCATTCGGCCCTGAAGACCTTCGAACGAACCTAAAACTGTAATTATGTCCTCTAAAAACACATCCAACCGGATTGCCACAGAACTTGCAGCTGCGAATGCAGTTGCATATGATCCAAAATTGTAATTCGGTGACAATGATGAGGAAAAAATGAATCCTGCATGGTCAATATATATGTTATTTCCTTCCAGACGAAGCTGAAGGTCCGCACCCTCTATAGCAGAACCCATGATTGCACAACCACTGTTCTCAGGAACGTTGAAAGTGAAATATTTCCTGCCATGTGTTCTTGCCACATCGACTGCTTTTCTGTCGCGCAGGTTCAGGAAGAATACCTCGTCCGGCCTCCCATAAAGCAATGCTTTCATCTTAGAATCACTTGAGCTGGAGGTTGAAGCCGCTATCATGTATTCCGGTTCCAGGGTGGTGATCACTCCCACATCGGCAAACCCTGTAAGACCCAATGAGAACTCAAAGATATAACAATCTGCAACAATATCAAGTTCCATTAATTTAGCAATTGCAAGCAGTACACTGCCAGGAGCTATGCTCAATCCCAGGTGAACTACATGTGAGTGGCCCTTTTCCCATAATTCAAGTCCCCTGGAGCTATGAAGTATAACTTTCATCTTTCTGGAAAGCATATCAGCAAGCAGTGAAACGGTACTGGTCTTTGCTTTAGAACCTGTGACCTCGACAACCGTTGTATTGTCAAAAAAACCGTTCATGGATAGTATGTGGCCCACAGCCCTGTGATGGTCAATGATCTTGACGCCATTTTTCCTGGCATCTGCAAGCATGGGATATCCAGGATCCAGGTGTACAGGACATACTATAAGATCCAGGTCATCGACAGTTACGGGACCCTTAGAAGTTACAATGCCATATTCATGACCAAGTCTTAAGAGAATGTCTTCATCGACAGTCCCATAGACATCTATTGCCTTAACGTTGTAACCCAGGCGGGCAAATCCCTCTGCAATGACAGTGCCCGCATGTGTCATATCAAGAACTGCAATATTAGTAAGATCTAACATGGTCCATAGTAAATTTACAGGCAGTTGAAAGCAGAACGAACATGCAGTACATAGTAAAGAAAGGGATGAATAAAATGAGGAAATGTGAGAGAGGAATACCCCCTTACAAACCCCCCTTAGACCTCATCGTCTTCTTCATCATCCTTGTAGCTGTCAGAGCCTACCATTGCAGCAGCTATGGAATCAATACCATCAAGCCATTCTGCCACAAGACCATATGGAACTTCTTCCATGACTTTTTCTGAAAGCTCCTTGCCACTGATAACAAGAGCACCTATCTCTGCAATGGTACCAAGAGCAATCTCTATATCATCAGATGCTTCTGCCTCAAGGGCAACCTTTACAAGATCCCCAATTTCAGCCTCTCTTTCATAGTCACCACTCACATAAGCTTCACATGCAGCAAAACCACCCATAAGAGAGGTCTGCAGAGAATCCACCATCAGGTCCACATCCTCGGAAATTGGATCGATCTCTGCAAGTGCAATGTCCCTTATCTGAACTATGTACTGCAATGCCGACTCCTGGGAGATCTGATCATTCTCATATTTGGCTATAATCTTCAGGCATGCAAGGATTATATCATCTTCCATATTGACAAAGATAGCTCCTTCCTTACCCTGGGGCTCGTCGGAATCCTCTAACTTGAAATCGCTTTGTTTTATCTGATTTATCCAGTTATTCCAGCGTTCTGCTGTATAAAATTCATGATGGGATACATCACCTTCCTTTGCTGACATTCAATTACCTCTGTGATAGTATGATCGATATTATTAATTTGAAATAATGATCTTATAATCTTTAATTATTAATTGTTGGTTCCTAGGAATTGCTTTTTATATAAAAGATGTTCGCAATTGAACTATGGTTTAAGCTCCACCATTTTCAGAGAACAACCTGATACCGCATCTTCATCCATCGGGCCAAGCACTTTAACAACAGTACATTTATCCCCTTCCTTCAGGCCTTCCGGATATAGTATATCATATACATTGTCAGTGAACTCCTTACATTTTGGATGTTCATAGCCAATCTTTGAACCCACTACCGCCTTTCTGGATTCAATTGCCGCAACAATTGGAGAACTTTCAACCTCAACGGTCATTACGCCACCGTCGTGAATGAAACATTCATGTACAGTACCAGCCCTGAGCTTTACAACGCGGTACTTGCGCCCAGGTTCTAGATTCATACAGGTCTTTTTGAGCTTACATTTCTTACATTCGCGGGATTCTCCCATGAATATGAAATCCCCGCCTTCCTTTGCAAGCCTTGAACCGATAAGTGTAATGATAGTATCTGCCATATAATCACCTTTAATCTGTCAAATTCGTTTAATTTTCATAAATTAGCATTCATGGAATGATCATGAGATAACTTTTGTCAGGCGTGCAACCTTCTCAGCTGCTTCTGGAGTCAGACCAGTGCCAAGTATTGTATATCTCTCAGGACGTATCTTATGTGCAACAAGAAGCGCCTCTAATATATACCTATCTTCAATCCCGAGGTCCTTTGCTGTTGTAGGAGCCCCGATGACTTCCAGGCACTCCCTTATCTTCTTCCAGTCCCCACCGTGAAGATACATAATCATTATTGTTCCAACCCCGCATTGCTCGCCATGAAGGGCTGATTCAGGTGCGACAATATCCAGAGCATGGCTGAACATATGTTCCGAACCTGATGCAGGCCTTGAAGAACCCGCTATGCTCATTGCCACACCACTTGATACAAGGGCCTTGACAACTATCCTCACAGAGCTTTCAAGTTCAGGTTTGATATCCTCGGGAGAGTCCATCAATATCTGTGCCGTCATCCGCGAGAGTGTCGCTGCATACTCACTGAAGGGCTCATTCCTCAGCCTGTGTGCCAGCTCCCAGTCCAGTACTGCAGTATAATTCGAGATGATATCGCCACATCCTGCAGCAAGCAAACGGTAAGGAGCACTACTTATAATGTTAGTATCGGCTATCACTGCAATAGGAGCATTCACTTCAACAGAGGTCTTCTTACCCCTATCGTTGATAGACGCCCTGGAAGACACAATGCCATCATGTGAGGCAGCAGTGGGCATACTTATAAAAGGCAGATCAAGCCGGGTAGCTGCAAGCTTGGCCACATCTATAGACTTGCCACTTCCAACGCCTATGAGATATTTTGATCCCACTTCTCTTGCCCTGGCTGCAACCCTTGATACCTCGGACATTGAAGCTTCCTTTGAGACAGTGATATCCGGGTTATAACCACATTCATCAAGCAGGTCGAATACAAGATCCCCGGCTATCCTCTTAGTGTTCTGACCGGTAACTATAAAAGCGCCTTCCCTGAGTTTCAGGTCATTGCATACTTCCTTTATATCATAAATGACATCAGGACCCACAACAACATCTCTTGGTAGTTGCATCCATTTTTTCTTGCCTTTTGTCGGAATCAATCACATACCTGCCAAAACCGGATAATTGAAAGTATCATCACCCATAGCTTGTTTAAGGTCGGTTTTATAATCGACCCGCTTTTTTACTATGAGGCCATAGGTCCATAAACAAAAGCGGCCTTTAACCCAGAAGATCTCTTTTGATCATCCTTTGATGGTTTCCGCAATTCCCATAAACCTATTAAGTGTTAGTTGTATTAGGATATTCCTATATTATGTTACTGCTGTGATTATAATGCCATTGATAGATAAACTTACCCAATTCGTTAATGATTATTACATTGATCCTATTCTGCATGATAGTGGATACAATATCGTAAACACGATAACGTGGGCCATATTGCTTGGAATATGTATATTCGGTGTTGTTAAGCTGTTGAAGAGACTGGACGTACAGATAGATAACAAGTTAACAGCAGCAATCGTTCCTTTTGTACTTGCAGGCTCATCCCTGAGGGTAATAGAAGATACAGGATCCATCGGGGCCCCTTTAAGTTACCTTTTCATAACACCAAATATCTACTTCTTAGTGTTTGCAGTAACTTTGTGCTTCCTTGTACTCTCAAAATGGATAGTTACATTAAAGGGTAGCGGAGATTACATGAAGATCTTTGCTGTTTGTGGACTTACATGGTTTGTAGTTAACCTGATGGTACTTTTTTATCTTGAGAATCTGGTCCTGCCATGGGTGCCTGTATTTGTAATCACCACATCCAGCCTGGTATTATACATTATAAAATCAATACTTGACCGTGCAGGTTTAGACCTGCTCAAAAGCAGGATAAATATTGCAATACTCTGGGTGCACTTTATGGATGCATCCTCTACCATCGCAGGAATAGATTTCCTTGGTTATTATGAGAAACATGTTGTACCAGCCTATTTGATCGATCTCACAGGTACGGCATTTGTGATGTATCCGTTAAAACTATCAATATTCATCCCTGTACTGTATTTATTGGACAAACATTTCGACCAGGACGAAGAATCAAAGACATTGAAGACCTTCCTTAAAATGGTCATCATCGTCCTAGGATTATCACCTGCATGCAGGAACACCATCAGAATGGCATTTGGGGTATAAGTCAATGCACAATGAAAATACAAGAGAGGGATTAATAAGCTACCTAAAAGAACTGAAACCTTTTGCAATATTCAGTCTTTTTTCATTCATATTATCATTTGTTGCAGGTTATGCGTTTTACGCCACGTCACCTGCATCTGCCCTGACCTCACTTGGAGGGCTGGAAGAGCTTGCAGAAATGCTCAGAGGGCTTTCAATCATAGAGATAACACTGCTAATCTTTGTGAACAATGCAGTAAAAATGTTCTTCGCAGTACTGTTAGGTTTTGCACTTGGAATAATCCCTTTTGGATTTTTAGTGCTGAATGGATTTGTCATAGGGGTCTTTGTCCATTATCAGACTGTTGAGAGAGGTGTCATGTTTGTAATAGCAGGACTTACACCACATGGCATAATAGAGATACCCATGCTGCTCATCTCATCTGCCATTGGGATGAAGATAGGATATAGGACACTAGAGACAATCATATCCAAACCTGTTGATCTTAAAGGGGAGATTATCAAAGGAGTCAAATTCTACCTGCACTGGTTGTTACCACTGATATTCCTTGCTGCTGTAATAGAGACTTTTATAACACCTATGGTAATCTACATGGTAAGTGGTATTTGAGATAGCTGCTGATCTGGCGTGAACAGATTTATTAATGGTAAATACCATTTCTGGAAAAAACCGAGGGCAAACAATGATAGACAGAAAAGAGATCGCAGAGATCATCGAAGATTATGATATGGACAAGATCAAGATAGGTGCCGTAGCCTCACACTCGGCACTTGATGTCTTTGACGGGGCCATAGAAGAGAATTTCAGGACATTTGCTGTATGCCAGCAGGGACGTGAGAAAACATACACCGAATATTTCCGGTCGCAGAGAGACAGCAGTGGGAACATTGTCCGCGGGATCGTGGACGAGCATATATCATTAAAGAAGTTTGGAGAGGTCACCAGGCCGGAAAACCAGAAAAAACTGCTTGATGAGAATGTACTTTTCATACCTAACCGCTCCTTTACCTCATACTGCGGTATCGACGAGGTGGAAAATGAATTCAAAGTACCCCTTGTTGGAAGCAGGAACATGCTCCGCAGTGAGGAAAGAGGAATGGAGCGCGATTATTACTGGCTTCTTGAAAAAGCAGGATTGCCCTTCCCTGAAAGGATAGATGACCCACAGGACATTGATGAACTTGTAATGGTAAAACTGCCCCACGCAGTCAAAAAACTTGAAAGGGGATTTTTTACTGCAGGCACATATGAGGAATATCAGCAAAAGGCACAGTCTTTGCTCAAGCAGGGCATTATCACCCAGGATGCACTGGACAATGCAAGGATCGAGCGTTATGTGATCGGACCTGTGTTCAATTTTGACATGTTCTACTCACCTGTGGAAAAGGAGATGAGCAAGCTTGAGATATTAGGCATAGACTGGCGCTTTGAAACGAGCCTTGACGGCCATGTACGCCTGCCTGCACCACAGCAGATATCACTTGCAGAGAACCAGCTCACGCCGGAATACACAGTATGCGGACACAATTCTGCCACTCTAAGGGAATCACTGCTTGAAGAAGTATTCAGGCTCTCGGAAAAGTACATAGATGCGGCAAAGAAATACTATGATCCCGGCATCATTGGTCCATTCTGCCTGCAGACCTGTGTGGATAAGGACCTTAATTTCTATATATATGATGTGGCACCAAGAGTCGGCGGGGGAACCAACGTACACATGTCAGTGGGACATCCATATGGTAACACAACATGGAGAAGACCCATGAGCACGGGCAGACGTGTTGCCATGGAGATCAGAAGAGCCATTGAAACAGACCAGATCAATAAGATAATAACATAATTCAAAAAGGCTCTGTAGAAATCCTTTCTTTATTAATAAAGCATAGATAAATAAGGATGAAATCACCTCCTACGGAGTTGAGTACCTGCTAAACAGTCTTCTAGCAGGCAACACAGATGAAAAATATCTGTGTGCATCAGAGTTACCTGCTAAACGGAGGTTTAGCAGGTAACTCTGTAAGAGGTGAGTGTATCTGCGGTTCACAGATTATTGATAATAGGTTTTCCACAGAGCCTTCAAAAATACCTATTATATATTATTTTTTTAAGTTTATGTAAATGACCAGTTCGTAATTTAAGATTTCTTTTCATTTTGTCACACATACGAATATATTTTATGCCTTTTAACATTATTAAATAGTAACACATAAAATAATAGATTTGTATTGATAATAGTCTATTTATATAATAAAGTGTATAATATCATGCACATGCCCATCAACAGAGTTCCAACAGGAATCAAAGAACTGGACGAAATACTGGAAGGTGGCTATCCTGCACAACAGGGAATACTTGTGAGTGGACCCCCGGGCTCAGGCAAGACGATCCTCGCAACCCATTTCCTTTACAAGTCGTGCAAGGATGGAAAGAAATGTGTACTCATGCTTACCCAGGTAAACGTGGAGAGTTTTCTTGAGCAAGCAGAAAGTATAGGGATAGATTTCAGATCCTGTATCGAAAAAGGTACCCTCCATATAAGTAAATCTTTTGAGACCCGCACAAATAAGATATACAATGCTACAAGACATGGCGCTGGAATTGGATTCCTGGAAAAGGATTGTGTGCAAAGCGTGCTGGATATTCCAGAAGATGTGGAAATAGTAGTAATAGATAACCTTGACATGTTATCACTTTATCACAGCAAAGAAGAGTTTGCTGACAAGTTCTTTACTATAAATGACATACTGTATGCTAAAAAATGTACTACGCTCTTTTTGATAGGACAGGAAGAGACAGGTATCAAGCAGGCTATTGCACAACATACATCTTTTGGGAACATTGAGCTTCATATAAGCCGCGATGCTGTGACAGGGAGGGGAATGCGTCAGATGTATATTCCTAAAATGAGATGTACCTATATTTCGCTTGAACCCCTGAACTTCAAGATAACAAAAGAAGGCATCAATATAGAGAAGATATTCCAGCGAGACGAAATCATAAAAGGTGCCCTTGAGCATGTGACATGATCCCTCGAAGGGCAATTTGTACCTGGGAGATAGTAAGCTATATACATCATTAAAAGAATATGGCCTGTCTTGGCATATATTCAGGAATTTACATTTTTTGTTCGAAATCATTTAAATATGATTAATCGAATGATAGACCACAAATCTAAACATGTAATTCATAGAACTTATACTGAATTTATTACACTTTTAGAACATTGCCCAACCGGGAGGGAAATCAAAAATTGAGTCAACCTTGTGTTAATATCGGCATGGTCGGTCATGTCGACCATGGAAAAACCACACTTGTCAGTGCGCTGTCAGGAGTATGGACAGACACGCATAGTGAAGAGATGAAGCGTGGTATATCTATCAGGCTTGGATATGCCGACACCACTTTCAGAAAATGCCCTGACTGCCCAGAGCCGCAGTGTTATACAGTAGCAGATACCTGTCCGGGATGCGGAGCTCCTTCTGAAGAGCTTAGAACCGTGTCCTTTGTGGATGCCCCGGGACACGAGACACTGATGGCAACAATGCTTTCAGGTGCTGCCATCATGGATGGTGCTATGCTGGTCATTGCAGCAAATGAAACGTGTCCCCAGCCCCAGACAAAGGAACACCTAATGGCACTGAACATCATAGGGATCAAGAATATTGTCATCGTACAGAACAAGATAGATCTTGTCCCCAGGGAGAAAGTTATCGAACATTACCAACAGATAAAGGAATTCGTCAAAGGAACTGTAGCCGAGAACGCACCCATAGTGCCTATATCAGCACAGCAGAACATAAATATCGATGCACTCATCATGAGCATAGAGGAGATGATACCAACACCAGTGCATAAGATAGATAAACCACCCCATATGCTTATTGCAAGGTCCTTTGACATAAACAAACCAGGAACCCCGATCAAGAATATAACAGGCGGTGTGATTGGAGGAACGCTCACAGAGGGGATACTGCACCCCAATGATGAGCTTGAGATCAGACCTGGCAGGAAGGTTGAAAGTGATGGAGTAACCCGCTGGGAACCCATAAGGACAAAGGTATCCAAGATAATTGCAGGAAAAGATGATGCTGACCAAGCAAGCCCTGGAGGATTGCTTGCTGTGGGTACAACCCTGGACCCCACTCTTACTAAAAGTGATTCACTTACAGGGCAGGTAGCCGGACTCCATGGAACACTGCCGCCAACCCATGATGAATTCAAACTGGAGCTCAATTTACTTCAGAGGGTTGTCGGTGTTTCCGATGAGGAAGAGATAGGCGCTATCAAGACCAGTGAACCCCTTATGCTGAACGTTGGTACGGCAACAACCGTTGGTGTGGTCACAAGTGCACGAAAAGACACAGCCGATGTCAAGCTGAAAAGGCCTGTATGTGCAAATATAGGATCTACTGTTGCAATCAGCAGAAGGGTAGGTTCACGCTGGCGTCTTATTGGTGTAGGAGTTATCAGGGATTGAAGGTCATTATTGATACGAACGCTTTGATGATACCTGTCCAGTTCAATGTAGATATTTTCGAGGAGTTGAAAAGGCTTGGGTTTGATGATCATCTTGTTCCTTCGGCTGTTATCGACGAACTGGACACCCTGATAAGCAATCTCAGAGGCAGGGACAGAACTGCTGCAAAGGTCGCAAGGGCAATGGCCAACAGATGTGAGGTCGTCTGCGCACACGGACATGCAGATGATGTCATCCTTTGTCTGGCATCCAGTCTTTCGGCATCCGTGCTCACAAATGACATTGGACTTCGCAAGAGGCTGGAAAAAGAGAATATCCCCGTCATATGCCTTCGCCAAAAAAACAGACTTGAGATAATATCATAGATCAATTACAGAGCAGTTTAAAATCATATAAGTTATTAATTAACCTAATTAATCACACTAAAATCGTACAGGATTATTGGAGTCAGTCACTATGTACAAAAAGATGAAGCTTGCCGATACAATTCGTGTTGCACCAGATCTTTTAGGCAAGGATGTTAACCAGAATGTCAAAAATGCCCTGAAAAGAAAGCTTGAAGGCAGGATAGACAAGGAAATTGGTGCCATCGTTGCGATCACACAGATAGAGGAGATAGGAGAAGGACATATTCTTGTAGGCGACGGTGCTGTATACTACGACGCAGTCTTTGATGCCATTGTATTTGTGCCAACTATCCAGGAAGTAATAGAAGGTGAGATCGTTGAAACCGTTGATTTCGGTGCTTTTGTAAGCATTGGGGCCATGGACGGACTCCTGCATGTGAGCCAGGTAACTGATGACTTCATGTCATATGACGGAAAGAATGGAAGGCTTGTCAGCAAGAATGGTGGGCGATCACTTGCAGAAGGCGATAAGATCAGAGCGCGTATCGTTGCGGTGAGTATAAATGAGAGAGAACCCAGGGAGAGTAAAATAGGACTGACCATGCGCCAGCATTCCCTTGGTAAATTCGAATGGCTTGAAGAAGCTAAAAAGCCATCTGCAGAGAAAAATGAATAACATTGGAGAGTGTGCTAATGGTTGAACAGGTTTGCCGGGAATGCCACAGGATAATCACAGGTCAGACATGCCCCATTTGCAGTTCAAGCAATCTTAGTTCGGACTGGAGTGGCATGGTAATAATCATCGATCCGGAACGCTCAGAGATTGCAAAGAAAATGGATGTGAGGGGTGCAGACAAATATGCATTGAAGGTGCGCTGAATTGGGCCTTCATTTGATCTTACCCGAAACACTTCGCCCACGTTTTCGTGAGCAGTTCGGACGCCTTTACAGAGGAAAAGGTGACGATACCATAGAAAAACTTTCAGGGGACCTTGGAAGTCCCACAAAACTTATATCCGTGGGTGATGTTACTACATTCCACTTGCTCAATCTTGGAATAATACCGGATATCCTCATAGTGGATGACCGTACAAAACGCGGGCCGGCATCAGACAGGGTCGTAGTGGGTACCAAGCATAAAGGGTTCACCGAAATATCCGTTGACAATCCAGCAGGGGTCATAACCGAAGATCTGATAGACGCAGTAGGAAATGCGTTGAGAACAGATGAACATGTCAGGATATTTGTGCGCGGCGAGGAGGACCTTGCAGCTTTGCCTGCTATCCTTATGGCACCAGAGGGATCAGCTGTCCTTTACGGGCAGCCGGACGAAGGTGTTGTACTTGTTAAGATAACATCGATAAAAAAGGAAGAAATGAAGTACCTGTTAACAGAGATACTCAAAGAACAGGAACATACTACAGAACAAATAGAGATTATTCGGAGGAAACTGGATGGAAATCAAAATCATTAAAGATAAGAACAATGCGCTCCTTGACAGGCGTGAATTAAATATAAGTGTAAAGTTTGACGGAGCCACACCATCGAGGAACGATGTAAGAAGTAAACTTGCAGCTATGCTAACAGTTCCAATAGAACTTGTTATTGTTCAGAAGATAGACAATGAGTTCGGTAAGCAGGAAATCAATGCATATGTCAAGATCTATGAGGATGAAGCTCGCATGAAACAGGTGGAAGAGGCATATGTCCTTGAGAGGAACAAGCTTCCTGAGCCTGAAGCGGCAGAAAGTGAGGAAGCAGAATAACTGCAGAGGTATTATTATGGCAGTAAAAGATTACTACAAGGTCAACGGTGACTCCATAGAGCGTACACACCAGTCCTGCCCACGATGCGGAGAAGGATTTTTCCTTGCAGAACACAAGGACAGACGTTCCTGTGGCAAGTGTGGTTACACTGAATACAAGAAATGATCATACCCATTAGCTGACCCTACAAGGTCAGCATCTTTTTTATTTGATTATTCATAAATCTATTTATATTTAATTGTAAGCGCCTTTTTTGATTTAAATTATTTTTAACATTTTATTTTTACAATAGTATTACCATTCATTTAAAAACATAAACATAATTGTATACACATGTATATCAGTAATAATTTATTTCGATAAATATATTGATGTTATTATACACAATCATTAGACTCATTGCAAATGAAACACACTCCCATATATATTTTTTTCTACATTGTTAGTCCGAAAGGGTTTAATAGTATAGTATTATTTGCATGTTTTAGCATATACAATAACAAACATTAATAATAAAGCATTATTAAGTTAGTGTTGAATTCATAAACTGCAATATAAAAAGAATGTATGATTGCATATTATCAATTTACGTTAGTGTTCATAGTGCATATAAAAACTTAAAAGTATGATAATATAACCAAGGTGATATAAATGGATTACATCTATGCAGCTTCCACAGGCATATTAATAGCCATTTTCATATTCGGTTTAAAGACTGGAGTAGGATGTGGCTTTTCAACTGTCAAAAAGAGAGATGTCCTAATACTTGCAGGCGCTTATTTCCTGATATCTGTTATTCTTGGAAGTCTGGTGGAAATGGTGGACCAGTCATACCTTGAAGGGATAGCAAACCTTGGCATGACACTTCACGTTCTGATAGCACTGATCCTGATAGGTGCAGGCATATACACGCAAAAGAAATGGAACTGCGGCTGTGACGTTTCAAAGAAGACATTTCTTGTTATCTCAGTTCCCTGCCCCGTTTGCCTGACAGCCCTTTTCGTATCATGCATGGTGCTTGCATCAACCCTGGAGATCAGTGGGTGGAAAGTCGGAATAATCGTTGGTCTTGTATTCTTCACTTCTGTGATATCATCAACATGGATCTTCAGGAAAATGAAAAAGACACCAGAGGACCTTGGAACGGCAATGATGTTTTTAGGTATCTTCTATCTGCTGGGAGCAATGCTGGTTCCCGCATACATCGAGGCAAAGAGACTCAATCTGGCGCTCAGTAGCGGAGGAGAATTAGAGATAGTTCCACTGCTAATATTTTCTTTATTCATAATTGGAGGCTATGCCCTCAATAATATAAGAGGTCAATAAAAATGGATGCAACTTCTTCTTTGTTTGGTATATTATACACATTTTCAGCTTCACTGCTGTATCCGGTTGTGATTACTCTCATACTACTGGTGATATTCTCCCTGATGCTGATAGGAGAGTTCCTGTCCGAATATGCAAAAAGGCACCGTGACATACAGAACCTTGAACAGTGCTGTAACCGGGTGAGGGATCATGTCAGTTCCCATGAATACGAGAAAGCTGCCGTTTCACTGCGCAACGTAAAACAGAACTTCATGGTCACAAGCTTTGCCCTCTCTGCCGCAGCACATCTTGAAAAGAACATGATCCCTGCCATTGAGTGGCTCTCACAGGAATATGAGATAAGGATGGCAAAAAGGCTGGAACAGACCAGGATAGTCGCAACGATCTCCCCGATGCTGGGTCTTATGGGAACACTCATTCCCCTGGGGCCTGCGTTAATTGGCCTGGCACAGGGGGACATCGTGCAGCTTGCAAATAACCTGATGATAGCCTTTGCTACAACAGTTATAGGTCTGTTTGCAGGAAGTATTGCATATGTGCTGACCCAGGTCAGAAAGAGATGGTACTGGCAGGATATGGCTGACATTGACTATATCCTGGACACCCTGGAGGTAGGGGAGTGAAATCCAGAAGATATCGAAGGACAGGACTCATAAACAATGAGGATGAACAGAACCCGCTTACAGGGGTTGCCAATCTTTTTGACATCGCCATGGTATTCTCAGTTGCGCTGCTGGTGGCACTGGTGATGTCCTACCAGCTCCCTGAGCTGCTCAGTCCCACAGAAGATATCACTATTGTGAAAAATCCGGGACAGCAGGACATGAAGATAATCATCAAGGAACAGGGAAAACCCATCGAGGTCCTTAACATGACCGATCAGATAGGAGGCGGACAGGGAGAGGCCCTGGGTACGGCTTACAAGCTGGCTGATGGAAGGGTTGTTTATGTGCCGGAGGAGGGAAACAGTAGTTCCGGTTAACTTTTTTTTGAATTACTTGACAAGTTTTCTTGCTTTAAGTCAAGCAGGGTTTACAAAAGAGGTTGGTGAATAGGAACATAAAAAGAAGGAGTTCGAGCATTCCGGTATCGCCTGCAAGCAATGAAACCGGAATGCCCGGCACGTCATCGAGGGATAACATGCAAGAAAGAAGAATATTGACATTGCTCATAAGTGTATTGTTGTTACTATCACTAACAACAAGCGTATCGGCAGGAGAAAATAATTACTATCTGGTTGCAAACACCACCAGTGGTCCTGATGGATTGTTTGTTTTCGAGGACATACCTGACGGAGATTATACACTCATAGCAGTTAACTGGTCATCTCAGAAAATGGTATGGTACACCGGATTAAAAAACTTCACTCTAAAAGGCACAGATCTTGCAGACCAGAACATAAAGGTCAACAGCACTGCAGGCATAGATGATAAATTTATCTTCGGATTGCTCAACAGGTCATCTGTATCCGGAATGACCTATGTGATGAAAACCGACTATCCAAGAGAAAGCACAATAGTACTTCTCGACCAGCAGACAAAGGAGCTGATAGCACATACAAGCTCCGATGCAACCGGAAACTATCTATTCAGTGATATCCCCGATGGTGACTACAGCATTGTGGCGGTCAATTGCTCTACCGACAAAGAGCTATGGTACAGGGGAATTACCAATGTCACACTTAAAGGTGAGGACCTAACTGAACAGAACATTAAAGTGAGCAGTTCCACAGACATCGATGAGAACTTCATACTGGGATTGCTCAACAGGTCATCTGTATCCGGAATGACCTATGTGATGAAAACCGACTATCCAAGAGAAAGCACAATAGTACTTCTCGACCAGCAGACAAAGGAGCTGATAGCACATACAAGCTCCGATGCAACCGGAAACTATCTATTCAGTGATATCCCCGATGGTGACTACAGCATTGTGGCGGTCAATTGCTCTACCGACAAAGAGCTATGGTACAGGGGAATTACCAATGTCACACTTAAAGGTGAGGACCTAACTGAACAGAACATTAAAGTGAGCAGTTCCACAGACATCGATGAGAACTTCATACTGGGATTGCTCAACAGGTCATCTGTATCCGGAATGACCTATGTGATGAAAACTGACTATCCAAGGGAAAGCACAGTGGTCTTGCTCAAGGATAAAAAAATAGGGGACTTTATAGAGCTACCCCCGGTCCCTGATGACAGCGAAGATGACAATGGTTCAACTGATCCTCAGGAGCCACCCTCAAGTGGAACCGGCGATGAAACAAATGTTTCATTTGGTACGTCCTATGAATTTTTCCTCAGCACAAGTAGTGACGGACTTGGAGATTTCCTTTTTGAAAATATACCCAACGGAGAGTACAGGATACTGGCAGTGAACTGGAGTACGGCAATGGGTGGGATGTGGCTGACAAATGTCACTGATGTTACTGTTGTGAACGGAATGGCGGTTGAGAACATGTCACTTACCATGAGAAGCAATGCAGACATTGACCATGATGCAATCCGTACTTTGATGAACGAGACTATTATTGCAGGCAAGACAGTAGGCAAAAAAAGTGACATCAAGATCAGTGATATCGTACTGAAAAACCAGTATGGGGAGTTTGTTGCCAGCACAACTGCAAATAATGACGGGGAATTCATGTTCACTGGAATCAGGAACGGGCAATATACAATATCAGCAGTGAACTGGAGCACGGCAATGGGCGGGATGTGGCTGACAAATGTAACCGAGGTCACGGTTGTGAACGGACTGCCGGTTGAGAACATGTCACTTACCATGAGAAGCAATGCAGAGATTGATCATGATGCTATCCGTACTTTGATGAACGAGACTTTTATTGCAGGCAAAACAGTGGGCAAAAAAAGTGACAATAAGGTCAGTGATATCGTACTGAAAAACCAGTATGGGGAGTTCGTTTCCAGCACAACCGCAAATAATGACGGGGAATTCATGTTCGCTGGCATCAGGAACGGACAATACACAGTATCAGCAGTGAACTGGAGCACGGCAATGGGCGGTATGTGGCTGACAAATGTAACCGAGGTCACGGTTGTGAACGGACTGCCGGTTGAGAACATGTCACTTACCATGAGAAGCAATGCGGACATTGACCATGATGCCATATTTGCAATGCTTCAAAGGACAGAGATATCAGGCGAGACCCTTGGAAAGAAAGGAGACAGCAAGGTCAGTGATATCGTACTGATGAAAAAAAGGCTTATACCGACATCTATGTCGAATTCACCCCATCTGAATATCTCCTTTGTGACTGGTTATTCTTCCTATGAGAATGAACTGGCTTCCGTTGCTGAAAGAATCAACGCGGATACTGACCTGAACATAACTTTCAATTATTATGTCACAACAAAACTGCCTGAAAACATAGATCTCAGTCAGGAAGACATAATCTACATTGTAATGGTGACCCAGAGTGCAGCCATACTTGAAAATACGATACAGGATGCGATAGATAACGGAGCAATTGTGGTTGGCTCGAACACGTACCTGCCGGAAAGCGATTATGATCTGCCGGATGGATTTGCAGACCTTACAGAATTTAAGAAATATCTCTCTAATTACTGGTCAGGAGGAGCGACAGATGATGCAAACTTTGATAATCTCATTTTCTACCTTGCACAAACCTTCTATGACCACTATGATCTTGCAGTAGAAGAGCCCTCTGGCCTTGAAAGTGCAATTTACCACCCTTCAATGGTCACGACAGCTACCGAGTGCTTTACAGGTGATGCGCAGGAGTATTTTGAATGGTATGCTGCAAAGACAGAAGGCCATGTGTTCGATGAGAATGCACCAACTGTGGGCATCACATTCTATAAATCATACTATCCGGATGATATGGACCCCATAGACAAGCTCATAGCAGGTTTTGAGGAGAAAGGGGTCAATGTGATTGCATGTTATGGGAATGCTGATAATTATCTTGATGGGTACTTTAATTACAGCACTCATACAAAAGTCGATGCCGTTGTTTCCTTCCACTATCGTGGGAATTATTTTGACATAGAGGGACTTGGTGTTCCGGTAATGAATGCCATCCTCAATGGATACATGAACACGAGCCAGTGGATAGAAACAAGCACCCCTCTGCCTGTTACAAACATGCTGAGGATATACGGGCCTGAAACGGAGGGACTTATAGATCCCATCATGATCGGAGCTAAGGAAACGGTCCGGATGGACAACAACACTGTGGAGAAATACATAGCCCACCAAGGCCAGGTAGAATGGCTTGTTGACCGCACCATGGCCCAGGCAAACCTTGGCATCAAGGATGAAGCCAGCAAGAAGGTTGCTGTGATCTACTACAACCACGGCGGCGGCAAGGATAACATTGGAGCATCATACCTTGAGGTTGCCCCGAGTATCGTGAATCTTCTGGAGGGAATGGCCGATGCAGGTTATGATGTGGACGGCAGCCTCATACCCAATAAGACAGAACTCGTGGACCTCATGGTTTACCAGGGGAGGAACGTAGGCACATGGGCACCTGGAGAACTTGATGCTCTTGTTAGGACAGGAAAAATTGTGCTGCTGCCCGAAAGTACCTACCTGGCGTGGTTTAATGAACTTCCTCAACAAAGGAAAAACGAGGTCATTGACATGTGGGGAGAAGCACCTGGCAAGATCATGGTCCATACCGAGGACAGTGGCGACAGGTTCATCGTCATCCCTCAGATCAGCCTTAGCGACAATGTTATACTTGCTCCTCAGCCATCACGTGGCTGGTTTGAAAACTACGAAACACTATACCACGACACCGAACTGCCACCGAACCACCAGTACATCGCGTTCTATCTGTGGATGCAGCACGAATTCGATGCCGATGTAATGGTGAACATGGGAAGGCACGGGACCGTTGAATGGTTACCGGGCAAGGATTTCTGCCTTCTCAGTGACGAATGGCCTGCACTTATGGTTGGTGATATACCCGTCATCTATCCCTATGTAATGGACGGTATGGGTGAAGGCATGCAGGCAAAGCGCAGGGGCAATGCGGTAGTTATCGACCACCTGATACCACCTGTGATATCTGCCGGTCTTTACGGCAATTACAGTACCCTCAGCAGTGAGATAACATCCTACCAGACCTCTCTTGCAGAGGATGAGAACCTGAAACAGGCTCATCTGCAGGACATAATCGACCTGTCCGTTGAGCTTGGGCTTGATGAGCATGTCAACATGAGCCTGGCTGACAGCAACGAGACAGTTGATGAATTCCTTGATGAGCTCAACGATTTACTCTATGAACTAAGGAGCCTGTCAATGCCATACGGACTGCACATACTGGGAGAGGCGCCCCAAGACCAGGCACTTGTGGGAATGGTCAATTCCATGCTTGGCAGCGGGTTTGCAGAACAGGTTGCAGCATATAACAATTCGGATTCCGCACATTACGACCTGCTGTCAAAGGTACTTCTGGAAGAAGAGGACATAACTGATGCGCAGGTACAGATACTTGGTACCACTTCTACAGATATCGAAATATATCTGAATACTGCCATGGATCATGCACAAATGCTCTCAGAGGCCGGAAATGAGATAGAGCAGGTCCTGAAAGCCATGAACGGAGAATACATACGACCAAACCTTGGCGGTGACCCGGTAATGCGTCCGGACACTCTTCCTTCTGGCAGCAATTTCTATGCTTTCGATGAGCAGCTCATCCCTACAAAGCAGGCATGGGAGCAGGGTAAGGCCCTTGTTGACCAATGGCTTACAGAGTACGTGGCAACTAATGGAGAATATCCCACAAGGGCAGGATACATACTCTGGGCAGGCGAGTCCACACGCCATGAAGGTATAATGGAATCACAGCTCCTCTACATGATGGGTATAGAGCCTGTATGGAACTCTGCTAACGGCAAGGTGGAGAATGTGAAGATCATCGATTCCTCCGAGCTTGGAAGACCACGTATTGACGTCATTGTGCAGATATCCGGCCTGTACAGGGACACTTTCCCGATGAAAGTGCAGCTTATCGACAAGGCTGTAAGGCTTGCTTATGAACAGGAAGAGACCGACCTGTATGACAACTATGTGGCACAGAACACAGATGCACTGCAGGCAGTTCTGAATGAGACAATAGAGGACGATGAGCTTTCACGTGACATCGCACTGTTCAGAATATTCGGTCCGGCCGACGGGAACTATGGAACAGGCATGGCAAATGCTGCATCTGCCAGTGACACGTGGGATAATAATACAGAACTTGCAGAGTTCTACATCAGAAGGATGAGCTACGTCTACGGTCAGAACATCTGGGGACAGACTATCGCAGAATATGTCAGGCAACAGACCGGCAGGGTAGTGGATATCGATAACACGGTTGTCTTTGAGAATAACCTGAACGACACCCATGCTATATTCCACAGCAGAAGTTCCAACACCTACGGTTCGCTTGACATTGATGATTTCTACCAGTACATGGGAGGACTGTACAATGCCATCAAATACGCCTCCGGCACCGCACCTGAGACTTATGTGGTGAACCTGCAGGATCTCAGTGACCTTCAGATCCAGACGCTTCAGACCTATCTTGCTAACGAACTATATTCAAGGTATTTCAACCCCTTATGGATAAGCGGCATGCAACAGCATGGTTTTGAAGGCGCCAGGGAGATGGAGAGTTTCATTGAGCATCTCTGGGGATGGGAGGCTCTAAACCCTGATCTCATAAGCGATGATGTCTGGAACAAGGTGTATGAGAACTACTTTGCCAATGCCGAACTTAGCGGCTGGCTCAAGGAGAATAACCCCTACGCTTACCAGGCAATGACAGCCAGGATGACAGAAACCGTAAGGAAGGGTAACTGGGATGCTTCTGATACTGCGCTGAGAAGTCTTGTTGCCGAGCAGATAAAATCCGTAGCTGAAAGCGGAGCCACATGCTGCCACCATACATGTGGTAACATCCTCAATCAGCAGTTCGTTGATGGCATGGCACAGGCACTTGTTGATGCAGGAGAGCTCAGTCAGGATGAACTTGACCTCTACAGGCAAATCATGAAAGCAGCTACAACTGCAACGGAAACTCCAGCTGATTCATCATCAAGCCCAGCAAGCTCTTCTTCCCGCTCAGGCAACACCGGAAAAGAGCTGAGCATAGTAGAGACCAGCTCAGGCAACCAGACATACATGGATGATACAGGTGCAGGAAGTGATCTTGAGCAGCAAGCATCTTTGAGATCCCCAAGCCAGGACAACTACATAGAAGGATATGAGATGACAAAAGAGAGCAATGTTCAGGAAACAACAACCAGCGGACCGTCAATATCAGGTTCTGATATAATTGCATCTTTGTTTGTACTGGTTGGTGTGGGGGCCATATATGTGGGCTTTGTGAGGAGAAGAAAGATCTAAGAGAAGTATATTTTTGGCGCATTTTCTTTTTTGTGCCTTTTTAAGATCAATAAGAAATCAAATTGAGGATATCTTAAGAGACAAGCCGGACACTCCCCCAGGCCGCCAGGCAAAACAGGGAGTATCCGGAACACGTTATCGGGGGATAACATGCAAATGAAAATAAAAACCATATTGGTATTAAGCATATTGTTGACGGCAGTACTAACAGGTGTTGCCACAGCAGATGAAGAGAAGATAAAAATTACTTATGTTGCATACACTGCAAGTGATGCTCTGGAAATGGCCAGTCAGACCTGTGTGTATAGTGATCTCATAGAGTTCACTTACATACCTGGGTATAACACAACATCTTGGGGAGCAAGTGATGAACTGCTAGATGCAGACCAGAGTAGATTGCTGGGAGAGCAGGATATATTATTCTGTGATATGCTTTCCTCTGGAGTATATACAGAAGTGAATGAGAGTTTCAAATCTGTTTATGATAATGGGACTTCACTTCTAAGCATACGTTCAAGCGGTACACCTTCGTATTTCAATTATATATCTGATGGTAATTCAAATGACACTATATGCAACTATTATAATGAGATGGGAACTATAGGAAAAGGTCTTGAAAGTGCAGAAAACCTATTGATCCATCTGGCAAAGGAATACGGTAATCATCCCGAGATAACCGACACCTGGGGAAAATCAATTAGCAATTACAATGAATTCCTTTTCATACTTGGAACAGATGTTAATAAAGATGAACTTACAAGTGCATCTTTGAGCAGTAACATCTCATCTGAGCTCAATACAACGATTTTCACAAAAGATGAAGCATTGACAGAGAGTTTTAATTTTTCAGATTATGCTCTCATCTTCATTGAATCAGTTGACGAAGCTACTGTAAGCAACTGGACATCCAGCATAAATGCTGCCAAAGCTACTGGTTCAAAAGTCCTAGGGTACAACCTCTCATCTAACATCACCCTACCAAATGTTGACCTGTATTCAAATGAGCATACAGACATCGAAAGATACTGGATACAGGGTGGCGAGACAAATATGAAGAACATGCTCAGGTTCATGGGGCAGAATTTCTCCGGGATGTGGGAATATGAAACTATAGATGAACCGGAGATCATCCAGACAAAGGTAAATCTGACATATATCATCAACCATGATACAAGCAATTATTACATGAACCTGATACTTGATGAAAGAGAGGTGATCACTGACCGGTTTAACGTAAAGGTCATGACAGGCCAGGAAGCCATAAACAGTTCTGTAGATATTTCAGGCGAGGATATTATAATACTTTACATGGTAGGAGCAAATGAGTTCCCCCTCATCAAGGATGAACTGATAGCTGCACAGAACAACGGTGCTCAGATAGGCATGTTCGGTATGCTGGCAGATTCATATGGAATTGCAACTATTGATATGCTGAACCCTCCGCATAATGCAATGACAGAATACCTCTATAAAAGCGGTTATGAGAATATGGAGTACTGGATCAGGTGTGCAGGGGCGACACTAGAGAATACATATATAGAGTACAGTCCTGCTCTGGCGCCTTCCATTCCTGACGATGGTATATACCATCCCGATGCTTTCCCAAGGATCTTTGCAGAAAGCACCGAATACATGGAATGGTATGAAGGGAACGGATATGACCCCTCTGTACCAACAATAGGCATTATTGGCGGCAGACTGGGAAAAACCACCCTGTCCTATAATGCAGAGGATGCCCTGATAAGGAATATTGAATCAAAAGGATACAATGTGCTCTATACAACTTACAAAGTGTGTGAGGAAGATGTAGACTATCTCACCAAAGACGGAGAAGTTATCGTTGATTCAATAATAAGCCTCAAAGGATTCTACCTCAATTATGGGAATCAGGAGACAGGTTTTGAATACCTCAAACAGTACAATGTACCGGTGATAAAGGGAATAACCGATTACTATCACACGCCTGATCAATACAATGCCAGTGTACACGGACTCAGTCCTACATCCATTCCCTATCAGGTCACACAGCCCGAAATAGACGGACTCACCGATTATATATGGATTGCCGGAAGAGTGAAACATCCGGATACTGGCGAGTATTATTACCAACCCCTTGATCCACAGGTAGACTGGATATGTGACCGTGCTATTGCATGGGCAGAGCTCTCAAAGAAAGAGAACGCTGACAAAAAGATCAGTATAATCTACTATAACCATGAAGGAGGAAAGAACAACATCGGTGCAAGCTACCTGGACATAGGTTCAAGTTTCAGTGTACTTCTGGAACAAATGCAGGCAGCAGGTTATGATGTTGGCAACGATGCAATTCCAAACAGCAGTGAGTTCATCGATCTTTTCATAACAAGCCGGAATGTCGGGACATGGGCACCCGGGGAACTGGAGAAGGTCGTAGACTCAGGAATGGTCACTCTCCTGCCCGTACACGAATACCTTTCATGGTACAATACACTGCCTGAATCTGTGAGAGAGCATGTGGAAGCAAGATGGGGAGAGGCCCCAGGTAATGTAATGACCTATGAGGATGAAAGCGGAGAGTACTTTGTGATACCAACCATACAACTGGGTAATATCAATTTCATACCCCAGCCTACAAGAGGGGGGCTCTCTGATGAGTCAATTATATACCATGACAAGGAACTGCCGCCAACCCACCAGTACCTTGCAACCTACTTCTGGATCAACAACGCCTATGATGCAGATGCTATGATACACTTTGGAACCCACGGGACCCAGGAGTGGCTACCAGGAAAGGAAGTAGGGTTGTGGAGATACGACTATCCTTCCATCATGGTGGCTGAAACCCCGGTGATCTACCCCTATATCATGGACAATGTAGGAGAAGGCACACAGGCCAAACGCCGTGGAAATGCTGTCATTATAGACCACCTGACCCCTGCAATTACGGAGGCAGGCCTTTACGGGGAACTTGCAGAGATTCATGAAAAGATCCATAATTATAAGGATGCAAAGTCAAAAAGTGAAACTGCAATGATGGGGCTTTATCGCAACCGCACGATAGAGCTGTACGATTCTATCAGCCTTGAGGATGACCTTGAGGTCACATACGCTGAACTGCAGGCCATGACAGACGATGAGTTTGAGTACTTCCTTGATGCAGTGCTTCACGATTACCTGCATGAGCTCCAGTCTACGCTCATGCCACTGGGACTTCATATATTCGGAGTTGCACCGCAAGATCACAAACTTGTCAGCATGGTCAAATCCATGCTTGGTAATAGCCTTACAGAGAATATATTCAACGTAATCCCGAAAACAGAAGGTGGTGAAGAGAATTGGGATGATGAAGAATATTGGGAAGATCAGGCCGATGCTTATGCGCTGGATCTCCTGAATTCAACAATACTGAACGGAACAAATGTTTCTGATGCTCAGTATGACGTCCTCGGCCAGGAATATGAGAACATTACTGCAAACCTGGACACAGGGCTTGTGTATGCAGACAACCTTGTCCGGACAACACGAGAGATAGACCAGACACTTCGTGCCCTTAATGCAGAATACATAGAACCAGGGCCTGGAAATGATCCTATCCGCAATCCTGAAGCGTTGCCTACCGGCAGGAATTTCTACAGCTTTGACCAGAGGGCTTTCCCCGATGAACAGACAGAAGCCATGGGAGCCATACTCACTGAGCAGATGCTGGAGGTCTACAAAGCAGAAAACAACGGAACTTATCCGAATAAGGTGAGTTACATATTGTGGTCTGTGGAAACAATGCGTCACAGGGGACTTATGGAAGCACAGATATATGCCCTGCTGGGTGTCAAACCGACCAGAAGTTCCGGCAGGATCACCGGTTTTACTGTGATCCCGCAGGAGGAGATGACACATCCGAGAATAGATGTGCTTCTTATACCATCCGGACTCTATCGTGACACATTCCCATATCAGCTTGAATTGATGGATACGGCTATCAGGCAGGTTGCGGACCTGAATGAAACAAATGAGACGAACTATGTGAGGATGAACTCTCTAAAGATAGAGGAAGCTCTTCTTGAAAGCGGCTATAACGAAAGTGTGGCCTACTACATTTCAAGGTCAAGGATATTCAGTGAAGCACCGGGCACTTACGGCACAGGCATGTCTGAAGCAGCTGCGGCAAGCAACACATGGGAAGATGATTCAGAACTTGCTGAACTCTTCATATCAAGGATGTCAAACATCTACGGTAAGGATGCATGGGGTGTCAGTTATGAGGATGTGTTCAGGATGAACCTTGTTGATGTGGATGCAGCAATTCACAGTGATTCTTCGAACCTGTACGGTCTTATCGACAATGATGACTACTACCAATATCTAGGAGGAATTGCACTTGCTGTAAGAACACTTACCGGGGAGAATCCAAGCATGTACGTGGCGGATTTCAAGAGTGCTACTAACCCAAAGGTGGTTGCACTTTCTGAAGCTTTCAGGAATGAGCTGCGTGCAAGGTACCTCAACCCGAGCTGGATATCCTCAATGATGGAATTCGATTATGCAGGCGCCAGGGAGATGATGAATTTTGTGGAGCATATGTGGGGCTGGGATGCCATGACACCCGACATGGTAAAGGATTCTGACTGGAACCAGATATATGATGTCTATGTGGCTGACAAGTATGACCTTGGCCTTGAGGAATATTTCAAGGAAAATCCTTACCAGCACCAATCCACATTGGCCAGGATGCTTGAGACAACAAGGAAACTGGATTCAGAAGGAAATCCATACTGGGATGCTTCTGACGAAATCATCCAGGATCTTGTCAAAAAGTATGCAGAATCTGTTGTCAACGACGGTGTCACCTGCTGCCACCATACCTGCGGCAATCCCCTGCTGGATTCATATGTACAGAATGTCATGACAACCACAGGAATTGTGGATGTAAGTACCATGAAAGAGTACCATAGGCTGATGCAGGAAGCAACACACCGGACCACCAGCACTGAAACAACGCCTGAAGAGAGTGTCAGCAGTAGCAGAAGCAGCAGCTCTACAGGCACCGACCTGCAGATAACCGAACCAGGATCAGGTTCATCCAACCGGACAATGGCGATGGATTCGGGAACAGGAATGGACCTCAGTGCACCGGCAGAGGATGCGACACAATCAACCCCCGATAACTACATAGAAGGCTATGAGATGACAAAGGAAAGTCCCACAACTGCTGAAACCGGAAGTGGGTTCTCAGGTTCTGACATAATAGCATCTTTACTGGTAATTGCCGGTGTGGGAGCGATATATATGGGCTTTGTAAGAAGAAGGAAGTTCTAAAGTTTTCTTTTTGGCGCATTTTTTAAAAATGCGCCAACTTTTTTCCAGACAGCAACTACGGTTAGATGAGGTCATACATAAACCACCACATAGGAAATATATTAATTTTTTAGATGAGCCCTGCATTTTATATACAAGTTTGCCTGAATATATTTACTACTTGCATAATACTATTTCCATGTCAGCATAAAACAGGGTTGGGGCGTATGGATAAAAAAACCGTTGTCTTTGTCTTTATATCTGCTATTCTGATCGTACTTTCACCTTTTGTCGTTTCAGGCGCTTATGACACAAACAACCAGAATACGATATTCCTGAGATCCGGCAACCTGGATACCGATCTGCTGCATGTGATCAATGAATCAGACGACGCCCAGATCAAAACATCCTCAATATCCGGGATCACAGATCATACCGACAGATATTACATAGTGCAATTTGACGGCTCTGTCCGTAAGGAATGGAAAGATGAAGTGAGTAAGACCGGAGCTGAGTTCTTTGATTATGTCCCTGACAATGCTTTTGTGCTCAGGATGAACGAAAACGGAATAAATCTGCTGGGATCACTTGAATTTGTACACTGGACAGGGGAATACCTGCCTGAATACAAATACACACCTGAATTTGTAAGTTCAGATGCCTTTTCTATTCAAACGGGATCAGAAGAAATCGCAGATCTTGTATTATTCCTTTTTGATCCAGACGAAAGGCCCGGGGTTGAATTACAGATCTTGTCCATGGGTGGGGAGATACTTGAAAGTTCTGATCGCATCCTAAGGATACAAATACCTGAGTACAGGGTCGGCGAAATTGCCAGGGTCAGAGGAATCAGTTGGATAGAACCATATTCGCAACCATCTGTTTCAAATGATGTGGCAGCAACTATCGTAAACATAGGACCGGTACAGAACACGCTGGGGCTGAGAGGCAGCGGACAGATAGTTGCCGTATGTGATACCGGACTGGACACCGGTGTGGATGATAATACCATGCATGCCGATATCAGGGGAAGGATCCTGAGCATCACAGACTTTTCAGGTGATGGTGCACAGGACAGAAGCGGCCACGGAACCCATGTGGTTGGTTCTGTGTTGGGTAATGGAACAATGTCAGATGGGCAATACACAGGCATGGCCCCTGAAGCATCACTTGTATTCCAGGCTGCTGAAAACGACGAAGGTTTCTTTAACATTCCGACAAATCTGAACAATATATTCATGCCTGCATACAATGCTGGTGCAAGGATACACAGCAATAGCTGGGGTTCCAACAATAACGGCGTATATAATCAATATTCCTATTATGTAGACGATTTCTCATGGAAGCACCCTGATATACTGATAATATTCTCTGCTGGCAATGAGGGAAAAGACCTTGACCATGACGGCGTCATAGACCCTGATTCACTTAACACGCCTGCCACTGCAAAGAACAGTATCACTGTGGGTGCATCCGAAAACAGTAGAGGGGATACGTTCTCAAGCGGCTCATACTCTACGTGGGGCACACGATGGCCAACCTTCTACTCCGGGAATCCCATAAAAGATGACTATATGGCTGATGACAGTGAAGGTATTGCCGCTTTCAGCAGCAGAGGACCTACAGATGATGGACGGATCAAACCTGATATTGTTGCACCGGGTACATTCATAATCTCTGCAAGGTCAAGTCAGGCAAGCTGGTATGAATGGGGGCTACTTTCAGAGAATCCAAATTATGCCTACCTGGGAGGCACAAGCATGTCAGCACCAATTGTTGCCGGTGCCGCTGCACTGGTACGTGAATATTATACGGAGATAGAAGGTCTTGAAAACCCAAGTGCTGCATTGCTGAAAGCGACCCTTCTCAACGGTGCATATGATATGACACCCGGGCAATACGGAGAAGGTTCCAGCCAGGAAATATCAGGCAGGCCGGACTATTCCCAGGGTTGGGGCCGTCTTGATGTAGAGAACTCGATAATGGTGCCTTATCCTCAGGTAATTGCATATTTTGATGATATATCCCTGTCTACTTCACAATCATGGAATCACAGCTATGAATATATAAAAGGAAATGAGCCATTAAGAGCAACCCTCGCATGGACCGATTATCCGGGAGCGGTCTTTTCGCCAAAAAATCTTGTCAATGATCTGGATATGACGATATCCACACCAACCGGAACATACTACGGCAACAACGGTCCTGACCGTACAAATAATGTTGAAGGAATTGAACTGAAAAATGTTGCAGAAGGAAACCACACTATCACAATTATCGGACACAATGTAATCCATGGACCGCAACCTTTTGCCCTGGTCCTGTCGTTCACATGTAACAACAAAGAGTTTCCATATCCCGGCTCCCATGTCGTAAACAGCAGCACACCGGTATCCACCGATCTTGTACATCCGCTTGGAGTGAACCCGACTTCCATTCAAATGATGATAAATGATATACCTGTCAGTTTCAGTACATTACCCATACCCGGTGGATACAGTATATCATATAATACGCCGACTCCTTACCCAGCCGGTGAATATAACGTATCGGTCACAGCCCTGACAGCTACCGGTCAGCAATTCTCCTATGGCTGGAAATTCAACGTCACATCCAGCTCATCCAAATCAATAACAGCTTTCAGCTTTACAGATCCTGCAGTTGCTGGTGACATAAAGGAAGCTGCAAGGACTGTCAACGTTGAAGTGCCATACGGGACCGATGTAACAAGCCTGACCCCAACCATTGTCCATACGGGAGCAAGCATAATTCCCGAGAATGGAGTTGCACAGAACTTCACTAACCCAGTCACTTACACGGTAACGGCAGAGGACGGGACAACTCAGAGCTACACGGTAACTGTGACATCATTACCCAACCCGGCGAAATCAATAACCGGTTTCAGCTTTACGGATCCTGCAGTTACTGGGGACATAAACGAAGCTGCAAGGACCATAAGTATTACAGTGCCATACGGGACTG
>JARVGJ010000050.1 GCA_029762595.1 Methanolobus sp.
CTTGGCATTCTTGGATTTGAAGCTATCTTTGCAGCCTGTGCCATTTTACTCCTATTATTGCTGCTTATTAAGGATAGATTAAAAAGTGTGAGCTAGAAATAATTATTTATTGTCTTATCCCACTACACCCTTACTTCCACGATGCGCACCCAATGTTTATTAGTATCCGATACTTTTTAAATCATGATGGAGCTTTCTTTTAATCAAGGTACAATTGTCATTCGGGGAAATGCCAGGATCCCGAACTCTTCATGGGACGAGCGTTCAAAATCCTTCAGGGCCATGGCATTGTACTACCCGGATATTATTGATTATCTTAATAGTTCCGGTATCAGCTATACCGATAATGTCCTTGATCTTGTGCCGTGTCCTGAGCTTAATAGCACAACAGAATTGAGAGGCTATCAAAAAAAGTCTCTTGATGCGTGGACCCAAAATAGCAAACGTGGTGTTATCGTACTACCCACCGGGAGTGGTAAAACGGTTGTGGGGATCAACGCAATTTCCTTATTGAACACACCGACGATAGTGATCGTGCCAACCCTTGACCTACTTGACCAGTGGCGTTCTAAGCTACAAGAGGAATTCAAAGTAGATGTGGGGATGCTTGGCGGGGGGAAACAGGAAATAAAAGCCTTAACCGTATCCACATACGACTCTGCGTATATCCATGCTGGAAGGCTGGGTAACAAATTCGGTCTTATGATCTTTGATGAAGTGCATCATCTTCCTGCAGAAGGTTACAAACAAATAGCTGAGATGTTTGCTTCGCCTTTGCGGATGGGTCTGACCGCCACATATGAGAGAGAGGACGGAGCCCACGTTGAGCTCAACAGACTTGTTGGCGGAAAGGTATTTGAGAAAAAAGTAAAAGAGCTTGCAGGGAAGCATTTATCCTCTTTTAAGCTTCAAAAGATAGTGGTTGAGCTTACTGAAACAGAGCAGATGGAATACGAGCACAATCAGGGAATTTTTGTAGATTATCTCAGAAAAAACAATATAATTATCAGAAGCCCGTCTGATTTTCAGAAGATCGTTATTCGAAGTGGAAGGGACCCAAAAGCAAGGCAAGCTCTTCTTGCAAGAAACAAAGCAAGGGATATTGCCCTTAACAGTGTATCTAAAATTGAAAAATTCAGGGAGATACTGAAAGAGCATAAAGATAGCAGATTATTTGTCTTCACCGAGCACAACAAACTTGTCTATAGGATATCAAAGGAATTCCTGATTCCGGCCATAACCTACAAAACACCGGCCAAGGAGAGGAGCGAGATCCTTGATAGGTTCAGGTCCGGAGCATATAGGGCAGTTGTTACATCAAAGGTTCTGGATGAGGGTATAGATGTCCCTGAGGCAGATGTGGGTGTTATTCTGAGCGGAACGGGAAGTGGAAGAGCTTTTGTCCAGCGTTTGGGAAGAATACTTCGAAAGAAGGAAGGAAAGGAAGCTGTACTGTATGAGATCGTATCTGCAGAAACAAGTGAGATAAACACAGCAAACAGAAGAAAGAAAGCTCTGAGGTAGAAAATCAATATGCTTACCAGTGACCTTCTTGTTACAAAAAGCTACAAAGGAAAGATCGAACCGGTTTATGCCAGGCTTGATAAGAATAACCTTGAGATAGCAAGTTCTCTGATCGATATATTTCAGGAACATATTGGTAGAACATATGGAGAACTATCTGAGGAGATCGATGGCATCGAAGAGATCGATTTCCGTTTTATTAGAGGCCTTTCTCAGATACTTAAGAGAAAATGTGCCATTGAAATGAATGCAAATATAGAGCCATCAACTGTCCGTAAAATTGTCTTTGAGGACTGCGGGGGTGCTGTTTTTGATATTGCAGAGAGAGAAGAGGTAATAAACAGGATTGCTGAAAACATGTCGGTTAAGCCCAATGAACTCGAAAAGGCCATGTGGGCTGATATGGAGGAGAATCTGATAGTTAAGGAATTTCAGACTATTTCACCGCAAGATCTGCTTAAACAATATAACCTGTCGCTGACACAAACCCTTCTTTTTAAAGCAAATGGTATGGAAATTCAGATCGGAGATAATTTTCAGGAGTTTTTCTGGAAGATCAAGAGGTTTGGATTGATGTACTCTATTGAAGATGGCAGGATATACCTGGATGGAGCTGTTTCCTTATTTAAGATGACTGAAAGATATGGCAGTTCCCTGGCAAAACTGCTGCCAACGATCATGAAATGCAAGAAATGGAGCATAAAAGCAAGCGTCTTGAAGAAAACAATGAAGGGAAATCGGATATATGATTTCGCTCTTGATGACGGTCATCCAATATTTGACATTGGAGACGATATGAACTCTGCTATGGATCCTGATCTGGAGAGCTTTGACAGTGCTATTGAAAAAGAGTTCTCCTTGCTAAATTTTAACGACTGGAATGTCAGGAGGGAATCTGAGGTGTTAAAAGCAGGACAATACGCTTTTATTCCTGACTTTTCCCTGGGGAAGAAAGGCATGAAGGTATTTGTTGAAATAATCGGTTTCTGGACACCTGAATATCTTAAGAAGAAGATACAGAAGATAAACCTGCTGGAGAAAAGAGAAAAAGAATACCTGATACTTCTTGTGAATAAAAAACTTGCCTGTTCTGGTTCGGAATTCAATATGGATAACGTTATTTTCTATGATCGGAGGATACCGTATTTGGAAATACTCAAGATCCTTAGAACATACGAAGATAAACAGGTTTCAGAGGATATTGAAAGACTCAAAAACGTTGAAATCACTTTTGAAGGGAACGTTATCGATCTTGATGAGACTGCCAGGAAATATGATG
>JARVGJ010000051.1 GCA_029762595.1 Methanolobus sp.
TTCTGAAATGAACCGCAGATACACTCACCTCTTACAGAGTTGAGTGCCTGCTAAACATCCGTTTGGCAGGTCACGCAGATATTATTTATTCTCATCTGCGTTTATCTGTGTTCATCTGTGGTTTTAGTTACTAGCGAACCGCAGATAAACGCAGATGCACGCAGATATTGCTGGATTCTCATCTGTGTTTATCTGCGTTTATCTGTGGTTCCTTATCAAAAAACAAAACCGCAGATGGACACAGATGCACGCAGATATTGCTTCTTGTCGTCCTTGTCTATCGATGATCAAGTGACCATTCGGATCTCTACAAAATTAACATATGTTGATGATGGAACGCGCCGCCTGCGGCGGGCTGGGCGCAGCAATAACAGCTACAAGAGTGAGTTTATGCAACTGCAATTTTTCCAGAGTAAACATGTGAGTAAGATATTTGAAAACTGATATCTACGCATTCGTTAAATATATATGCAAATGCATAGTTCTATGTAAATGGTGTTGTTATGAAAAGATTTACTGTATCTCTCCCCGATGGACTTAAAAAGGAAATGGAGGACTTTCCAGACATTAACTGGGCCCAGGTTGCAAAAGATAGCATTGAGAAAAAGGTGCATATGCTCGAGGAATTCGAACGGTTTGAGCGGAGCCGTGATAATTAATGTCTACTTTGACAGTTCCTGTTGACGATGAACTTTACGAGAAGATCCAGAGCTTGTCCTGGGTCAGGTGGTCCAGGGTCGTGCAGGATGGGATAAGAAAACGAAAGATAGTTGAAAGCTATATTCGGGACAATAGCATATCCGAAGCTGATGCTGTCTTTTGTGAGTTGATGGATTGGCACCCGGTTGATGAGCTTCCCTTCAGGGAAGATGTGCTTGAAAAGATAAGAAAGACAGATAAGAGGCCTTTTGTAAAGGTACAGGATATATCTGACATATTCCGGTGATCAATGTGGGTTATTCACTTTACATATCTCCTGCATGTCAGAAAGATATCAAACGATTTACAAGAAAAGACCATCATCTGCAGATTATTCTTGAAAAAAAGATTAAAGAGATCCTTGAGAATCCCACCCGATATAAGCCATTGAGCAATGATCTTGCAGGTCATTACCGGGTACACATAATGACAAGTTTTGTGCTTATCTTCACAGTGGACCTTGAAGAAAAAACAGTTTCATTGGTGCATTTCTCTCACCATGACAATGCCTATAAACACTAGCATTTGATTCAAGGTACTCTGGATTACATTAATTGAGGTGGCAGCTAGCAAAAATGATATATGTGAATATTTAATTTTTAGTTATCAGCTGGTGTCAATAAAGTACTATCTGATACATATAAGAGGATTATGATATGAACAAAGCAGAATCAATAAACAGACCAGAACGTTCGCCTACGTTGAACACAATAAAGATGGTAGAAAACACCCTGCAAGAGATGGATGAAAGCGTTACGTCTGTTGCGGAGTTAAAGCGCCATTTACCTCGACAGATCAATCATAGCACCCTGAAGACTATTCTGGAGTACCTTGAAGAAAGCAACAAGATCGCAATAAGCATCAAAGGCATTACCTGGATACATAATAACAATCGAGACTTAAACAAAGCAGTCTCCAGAGGCATTCAATTATGAAAGAGGTTCGGGTAGTCCTTATCGATGAGGCAATTCTCAAATACCAATCCTTAAAAGAAAGGGCATCCGAATCCAAAAAGGAAATGGCGATCCTTGAATCTGTCAGAAACAAAGCAGACATCATCAAAAAAGATATTCATTATGGTGATCCTGTCAGCAAAAAACTAATCCCTAACATATATCGTAAGAAATATGATATCAGGAATTTATTTAGAGTTGAGCTGCCTTATTTTTGGAGATTGTTATATACTCTGAAAAACGATCCGGAGACAAATGACTCAATTGTTGCGATTGTCATAGATATTGTTGATCACAGCGAATATAACAAAATATTTGGTTATCAGAACAGATAGAATCCTGTTGCGACATCTATCCAAAAGGATCCCGGTCTTTTTCATTTAAAAAACTACTAGCAGAATGCCTATGTAGAAAACCTATCGAAACCACTTTATAAGGATCATGCCTGTGATCTTATGTTATCTGGCACAGGATGTAATCGTCACCATTAAGGTCAACAATAACTAAAGCGGGGCGCCGTTTGGTTGCGGTCAGATCAGAGAACGGAAACGGCAGTACAACTATTGAACCTTTATTAAAGGTAACCATACAATATCTCCTTATATTCCTGATCAATGCTCAGAGATGATCCCAAGCCTCATCTTCTTCGGGACTGTCCCAGAGCTTTGACAGAGATCTCTCTGACGCCAGAGCAGTGTCCATCTTCCACTCTATATCTTCTATCGGGCGAACCTCAATATGATCCTCCATGGCTATGACGGCAACCTTGCTCCCAGGGCCAAAAGCTCCTTTACGCATGCCAGAAGGGATCACTATCTGTCCCTTACTGGTTATCGTTACAGTCCTTATCTCTAAAATGGAAATGAATATTTCCCTCTTGCATCTTACATGTAAGATAAGTAATCCATTATTATATATTGTTTGTTAATCTTGCGCAGACCAATTGCTATTATGTATAGGTGCCCTATCTGCAACTTTCTCACGTCACCTGGGTCTTGTCCTGATAAGTGCTGACAGGTCCAGCTCCTGCACTCTAAACTTCGACCTGCTAAGCTCAGACAACGCCCATACAAGAGCATCCACACGGTCCGGACTACTTCCCTTGCCAGGTACCCAGTCACACATCTGGTCCTCAAGAGCCGGGAAC
>JARVGJ010000052.1 GCA_029762595.1 Methanolobus sp.
GGCTGGCAGGAGATAATCATGAGCACACGCGAGTATATGCTGGGAAACGTTGCAATAGCACGCGGTATTGTTGAAGGGGGCGGTCAGGTCATATCCGGTTATCCGGGGACTCCGTCATCTGAGATCATCGGTACACTGGCATCGATGAAGGAAAGGGATTTTTACGTAGAGTGGTCGGTCAATGAGAAGGTTGCCCTTGAGGTTGCAGCCGGTGCGGCAATGGCCGGTGTGCGTTCGGTGGTCACCATGAAACACGTAGGTCTTAATGTTGCAGCTGACCCTCTCATGACCCTTGCATATACCGGTGTCAAAGGAAGCATGGTGATAATCGTTGCGGACGACCCGTCCTGTCACTCCTCACAGAACGAGCAGGACACCCGTCGTTACTCACAGTTCTCACTCATCCCGTGTCTGGACCCCTGTACCCCCCAGGAAGCAAAGGACATGATGCCTTATGCGTTTGAAATATCCGCCAGGCTGCAGATGCCTGTGATCTTCAGGCCCACCACACGCATATCCCATGGTAAATCAGACGTGGAACTTGGACCGGTTACCTGCGAGGTACCGGTTGCAGACTTTAAGAAAGACCTTGAAAGATGGGTCATGGTCCCCAAAAATGCCAGGGTCCAGCACGTTCATCTTCTTGGGATCCAAAAGGATATCCTTGAGGAACTTGAGAGTTCCTCCTGGAACGAACTGGAGATCAAAGAAGGTGCAAAGGTCGGTGTCATTGCATCAGGAATTGCCTCGGTATATGCCAGGGAAGCTGTTATCAGGCAGGATGTTAATGCATCGTTCCTCAAAATAGGCACCTATCCTGTTCCCGTAAACAAGATACGTACCATAATGGAGAACTGTGAACGTCTGATCATTTTTGAGGAAATGGAACCTGTTGTTGAGGAACAGGTCAGGCTAATAGCCCAGGAGACAGGTTCTGATGTAGAGATAATTGGTAAGATGCAGGGTCCTGTACCAAGGATATTCGAACTTAATACGGATGTATGTGCAGATGTACTCGCAGAGGTTCTGGGTCTTGAAAGACCGGTCGTACCTTCCGAAGTCATTGAGGATTTTGATTACAATGCCTGCAGGCTGGAACTTCCGATGCGTCCTCCTGTCATGTGTCCGGGGTGCTCTCACAGGGCTACCTTCCATGTTATGAAAAAGGTCTATGGTAAGAATGCTATCTTCCCAAGTGATATTGGCTGTTACACCCTGGGTATCCAGAGCGGTACCGTTGACACCACCCTTTGCATGGGTGGAAGTATAACTGTTGCAAGTGGGATCTATCAGGCAGGTGAGAAAAGACCTATATGCTGTTCCATAGGTGATTCCACATTCTTCCATACAGGCATGAACGGTCTGCTCAATGCTATCTATAATAAGGCAGACATAACAGTGACCATCGTGGACAACCGTACCACTGCAATGACCGGACACCAGCCCAATCCCGGAATGGGCAAAATGGCAACAGGTGAGCAGACCGTGGAAGTTTGCCTGGAGGATCTGTGCAGGGGTCTGGGCGCTGAGTTTGTGGAAACTGTTGACCCCTATGATCTTGAACGGACAGAAGAAGTATTCAAAAGGGCAAAGAGCTACAAGGGGACATCGGTTGTAATAACAGAGCAGCTATGTGTCATTGATGCAAAAAGGTCCGGTATTCGCAGAAAACCATTCATTATTGATGAGGATGCCTGTAATGGTTGCAGGATATGTGTGAATCTTGGCTGCCCGGCAATCGAATTTGACACAACGGATAAAAAGGCATCTATCAATGCAATGTGTACAGGTTGTGGTGTGTGTGCCCGCCTTTGCAAGTTCGATGCCATCTCGGAGGTGAAGATATGAATAGATCCGGAGTATCCCGATTAGACCTTGTCATAGCCGGTGTAGGCGGGCAGGGTACTATCCTTGCATCTGACATCATAGGTCGGACTGCTGTAAAGGAGAATATGCCTGTGCGTGCAGCAGAGACCCATGGTATGGCACAGCGCGGCGGTTCAGTTGTTAACCATGTAAGACTTGGATGTGAACTTGGTTCCATGATCCCCCGTAAAGGTGCTGATGTCCTGCTTGCTCTTGAGCCAAGTGAGGCATTGAGATATCTTGAGTATCTTTCCGATGACGGCATAGTTATAGTCAACACAGAGCCGATACTTCCTGTAACTGTCACATCGGGCCTTTGCAGCTATCCGGATGTCAATGCAGTCATTGAGAACCTTGGTCTTGACCATGAAGTAAAAGCCTTCAATGCCACAGGGCTTGCAAAGGAGGCAGGCAACATACAGGCAATGAATGTTGTCATGGTTGGTGCGGTTTCCAATTACCTGCCGCTATCTGCTGATGTCATGCTGCAATGTGTCAGGGAACTTGTTCCACCAAAGACCACAGATATCAATGTAAGGGCATTCGAGCTGGGGAAAGCGGCAA
>JARVGJ010000053.1 GCA_029762595.1 Methanolobus sp.
TAACCTTGACAGGTATGTCAAGGTTATACTTGTTGTCAAAATGAGGATTTCTACAGAGCCCAAAAATGAAGTTTATATGTGTGGAAAAAAAGAAAAATACAGATCTTCTAAGACTCTTTTATTCTAACGGAATGCAGAGGCCTGGAGAACGGTAATCTCCGTTAAAATCTGGTTGATATTCTTTCACAAAGCCAATTTAATTATTTTTTTGTATTCCAGATTGCTTTGATTTCAGCGATATCTATGTGCGTGTATTCATCGCCCTTTTTTGTCCACTTAAGACTAAGTATACCATCGGCACATTCAGCAGATATTCCTTTATAGAGATCTTTTCCCCCAATATCGATCGTAACTTCTTTGTCCATATAGTACTTTTCAATAAATTCCTGTTTCATTCTTATAACCCCATTTTGTATAAAAGGTGATTTCTTCACCTGCTATAAAGCATGGGTTTTAAAGATAAGTATTTTTCGTCATAAAAATAAACTGCAAAGTACCTTTGGAAAAATATCCGGCTCTTGGTCTGTCGGATCATCACTTTCAATCCTGTCAATAATAAATAATGGAAGAGATCCGGTTATGTAGAAAACCGATACTTTAAAAATCATATGATATCTAATTCACTTTTTATTGATTGGTAACAGTTCTCAAATATCTCCTGATTACCGCTGATCTCAAATATACTGTATCCGAACAGCTTTGCATATTCTTCTACTTTTCCATCGAAATCTTTTACGTAAGGAAGACCGGTGTTGACCTTTGCCACTCTTGAATACCCAGCAAGGCCTAAGACCATTTTTGTCAGTCTCAAGGCTTCTTCAGGGTTTGAATCAAAATCATAACCTGTCAGAGGGAATTCTTTCCATGAAGTAGCGAACATGGGTGTCAAAAAGAAGGCAGGCTCTTTAGTGTTTTCTGATATTAATTTAAAGTACTTTGCACAACCACCCACAGTTGCCGCAATGCAGTCATCGACGATCCTGCCACTATTATCCTTGAGTATCCGTATTACACAGCCATCGCTTTCCATAGAGAAGTCTTTTTCCACGTTACCCAATACATTACCACAAAGACCGTATAATAGGAGGATTCCGTTGGAAAATGTAATCATTTCTCTCATGTTTTGATAGACTTCAGATTTCAGTTTATTTAGCAGCATATGGAGTGCAACTTCCAGGACGTTAACAACAATTGTTACTTTATTTTCATCACTCTCTTCAAGTTTATTTGATATTTGATCAAGTGGTAAAATCTCATAAGGAATATACTGTTCATCAAGTTTTTCTGTAAATTCAGAAATATTTTTATTTTCTACTATTAAAATATTGTCAATATCAGGATCATTGCTTAAAAGCCAAACAAGTTCATCCTGAAGTATTTTACAAGCCAGTATGCTTAATACAGTCATTTTCTCCCTCCACTTAAAGTATAAGGATCCAGAATATAAACGTATAGGTCAGGTAAATGTACATAATACATTCGTATAACCGAAAAATACCATATATCATCTTTTTCATATGCAGTTTGCATTGTTAACACACATCCATTCCATGCACATATTAGTAATAATGATTAGAATGAAAGTTTCAAAAAAGATATTCCTGTGTAACCTAATATCTAATCATAGTGCTTTTACTAAGCATTTAAACTTATTGGGGGAGGGTTTTATGAAACATAAAAACAAAATTTTGATTTTTATTATGTTGACTTTACTCATCATGGGTATGAAAACTGTAGAAGCTAATGGCCCTATAATTGCTCAAGGCACCGAAGAACAGGTAACTCTAAACGAATATTATCAATATGATCCTGTAATCTACAAAGACATAATCGTCTGGTATGATAATCGTAATGGTAATTGGGATATATACATGTACAATATCACTTCAGGTGATGAATCTCAGGTAACTACAAACGCATCTGATCAGCAGCTTCCGGCAATCTACCAAGACAGGATTGTCTGGATGGATAACCGTAACGGAAATTGGGATATCTATATGTATGATATAACTTCAGGCATTGAATCTCAGGTAACTACAAACGCATCTGATCAGTGCACTCCTGCGATCTACGGAGATAAAATAGTATGGAATGATTTCCGTTTTGATGATCTAGGTGACATCTACATGTACACTATTTCTTCAGAAACAGAATCTCCTGTGATTGTATATTATCAATCCCAATGGACTCCTGCAATCTATGAAAACAGGATAGTATGGGAGGATGTACGCAATCTAAACAAAGACATCTACATGTATAATATTACTTCAGGTGATGAAGATCAGATAACTACAAACGTATCTGATCAGCTACTTCCGGCAATCTACCAGGACAGGATTGTCTGGATGGATAACCGTAACGGAAATTGGGATATCTATATGTATGATATAAGTTCAGGCATTGAATATCAGATAACTACAAAC
>JARVGJ010000054.1 GCA_029762595.1 Methanolobus sp.
GGGATCAAAAGGATGAGTTACAACTTGAATTTATCAGATGTTTAAAAAAAAAGAGGGTTAATCTGAATCCTCTAAAGGTATCAGCTTTATCAATGGTGAAGTTATCGATGGGGAAAAAAGAGATAGAACATATTGGGATCGGCAACATCAGATCCCTGATAAAAAAGCAAGGGGATGAGATCAGGCAGTTGTTCAAAGCAGATATCGTTGGTATTTTCGGTTCCTATTCCAGAAGCAAGGAAAATGATGGCAGCGATGTTGATGTGCTTGTAAATTTTGATGATGAGACCACTCTTTCTGACCTTGTGGGGCCTGGGGACTACCTTGAAGGGATGCTGGGCTTACCTGTTTATGTCGTTTCAATGAGGGCTTTGCACCCTCAGATGAAGAGTTCCGTGCTGAAGGAAATGGTGACTATATGAGATCGCCGTTACTTCCCATTGAAAATGTTGATGTTTTTGTCTGCCCTGTGCTTACTAAGACCCTTTTTTATACATTGTGCAAAAGTTGACTTTTATACAGGACCAAATTGTTAAATAAATGTTCTTTCATAAAAGTACATAATGGATAAAAAGACAGCTTTCAAACAGATCATTAAGGAATTTCATGAAAAGGAGCTTCCTGAAACCTACAGCCGTGAATTAAAGATAGCTGATACCAGGAAGATAGTGAGCCTTATAGGATCAAGGAGAAGCGGGAAAACGTTCTATTTCTATGAACTGATGAAAGATATCCGAAAATATGCGGATAAGTCACAGATCCTTTATATTAATTTTGAAGATGACAGGATAATGCCTCTTGAACTTAATGAGCTTAATTATGTTATTGAAGCTTATTTTGAGCTTTACCCCGGGAATACGGATAAACCTCTGTATTTCTTTTTTGATGAGATACAGAATATACAGGGATGGGAGATATTCATAAGAAGGATCCATGATACCATGGACACAAGAATATTTGTGACCGGATCGAGTTCAAAGCTGCTAAGCAGGGAGATCGCAACAAGTCTGCGTGGCAGAACGATCCCTTTTTACCTTTATCCACTGAGCTTTGGGGAATACCTTCATTTCAAGGGGATAGATATTGAAAAGGACTGGGAATATGGAAAGAAGAGGTATCTTGTCAAAAAGATGTTTGAAGAATACACCCGATGGGGAGGTTTCCCGGAGATAGTGCTGGAAGATGAGACATTAAGGCAGGCAATACTTAAGAACTACTATGAGATGTTCATTTACCGGGACCTTGTGGAAAGGTTTTCGATCAGGAATATCAGCCTGCTTAAAGGTCTTGCTTCCTATCTGCTTACAAATATCAGTAACCTTTTCAGTGTGAATTCATATTACAGGACCATCAAAGAAAATACGCAGGTCAGCAAGGAAACACTTGGTGAGTATATTTCACATCTGGAAGATATAAATCTTATATGGCAGGTACCATTCTTCAGCCCTTCCATGAAAAGCCAGCAGGTGAATCCACGCAAGATATACTGCATAGACCAGGGACTTCGGGGCGCTGTAGCATTCCAGTTCTCAAAGGATATAGGAAGGCTTGCCGAGAACATAACTTTCATTGAGCTTAAAAGAAGGAACTGTGATATCTATTACTGGAAAGACAAAAAGGAGGTTGATTTTATCGCCAGGAGCGAGAATGCTAAACTCCAGGCCATAAATGTCTCATATACCAATGATATCGATCCAAGAGAAACTGAAGGTCTTCATGATTTTGCAAAGCACAATGATGCAGAACTTATTCTCCTTACAGAGGATATTGAAAAGGAAGAAGATGGCATCCGTTTCGTGCCGTTGTGGAAGTGGCTGCTGAGATAAAGTTCTTCGTGAAGGTAGTGAGACCATGCTTGCAATCAAAGATGTTGATGCCTTTGTCTGTCAGGAATGCGGAGAAGCATATTACACACCGCAAACATCCAGACGCATAGACAAGGTTATGCAAATGTTTTACAGATCATCTCTGCGTGTCCATCAGCTTGCTGCAGG
>JARVGJ010000055.1:0-530 GCA_029762595.1 Methanolobus sp.
GGCTCTGTAGAAAACCCACTTCATATATTATTTTGACCAAATAAATTAAAAAGGATAAATCCCCTGAGTATTACTTACCACAGAAAACACAAAGGGGATGATTGTGTTTTGTCTAATAAGTACTTAAAGTTTGTTGATACAGCTCAAGCTGTAGCAGGGAACTCACACCTTCTGATCTACAGCTGTAAATATTCTAAAAGGAAATACACACAACACCAGTTATTGATATTGGTTTTGTTGAAAGAATACCTCAATGAGGATTATCGGGATATAGTTGAAATTGTAGAATTAATGGATAAGGTCAAAGAGAGAATTGGACTCAAAGAGATTCCACATTTTACTACCCTTCATAAATTCATTACAAGATTGAACTCAATCTATTTTAATGGATTGTTACAGCAAACACTAAAACTGTTTTATTCTCATGGGGAAAGGATAGAGATTACTGCTATTGATTCAAGTGGATTTACTAGTGGTCACTGTAGTTATTATTATTCGTGGAGGACAGGAAAGAAACGAAGATCTTTCCT
>JARVGJ010000055.1:540-961 GCA_029762595.1 Methanolobus sp.
AAGTATCTCTGTTGATACTGCAAAGTTCATTGTTACTGGTTTCAAGATCTCAGCTAAGCCTGTACATGATGCAAAGCATGCGATGGCATTGCTGAAGCAATGCCATAAAAATCGTAGATCCAAGTATTATGTGATGGACAAAGGCTACGATTCAGAAGGTATACATTCGCTAACAAGAGAACAACTGGGAGCAATAGCTATGATTCCTTTGAGACAAAGAAAGAGAAAAAGGATTAAAGGATCGTACCGCAGGAAAATGGCATGGGGATTTGACAGAGAATTGTATAATAACAGAAACCTGGTTGAAACGATCTTCTCTGTTCTGAAAAGGAAATATGGTGAAGATGTAAGGGCAAAAAGGTATTGGAATCAACTAAAAGAGATCAAATTAAAGATATTAGTGCATAACCTTGACAGGTAT
>JARVGJ010000056.1 GCA_029762595.1 Methanolobus sp.
CCTCAACAAGTTTACCTTTGCAAAAATCACATCTATCCGGAATCATTGTTTATTTTGTCAGAAGTTCCTCCACAGTTTCCTTTAGATAAGGGATATCTTTCTTTGAAGTGTTCCATACTTCATCAAGATCAATCCCAAAATAAGCATGTATCAATTTATCCCTCATTCCTGCAATTTCTTTTCATGGAACATGTGGACTGCGTTCTGTCGTGCTCCCGGACAGGTTCTTTGTTGCCTCGCCTATTATTTCAAGCTGCCTGACAATGAAAGACTCAAAAACGTTGAAATCACTTTTGAAGGGAACGTTATCGATCTTGATGAGACTGCCAGGAAATATGATGTTACCCTCGATGCTTTGTTGAGTGCTCTTAAGCTCAATAACAAAAGCAATGATTATCTGCGGATTGGAAACCAGCTTGTTGATGATCAGACCATAAAAGCTATTCAAAGCGAGCTGAATGGGGTGAAAAAGTATAATGAAGCTCTTATTATTATTGAGAAATATGGTATTAAAGGTCAGCAGGTATTTGATATTCTAGGATATAAGGTTAAATGGAGCGGACTTGATCCGGATAATGCAGAAATTGTGAAGCTCCCGTAGCAAGGGATGAGTTGATCATGACAAAAAGTAAAGTATACGTT
>JARVGJ010000057.1 GCA_029762595.1 Methanolobus sp.
GTTGCCGTTTAACAGAGATTTGATTAGCAGTCCCTTTTGTCTACACTAATGGTTTTACTCGCAATCGTAGCATTTGTAGCTTTGATGTCCATATCTATTCTACCGTTCTTATTAGGGTTGGAAGTCTTGCACCTAGGTCAGTTCCTACATAACTATAGTTCCTCATAAGACATAATTATGTTTAGATACCAAGGCCAAAAAATTCACATACATTCAGTGGATTTCTAATTCGCTTGCCATTTCTCGGTATGTTCGACCTTTGTCAGTAGTAAGAAATAAATTCTCTTTCTGTTCTATTAATTGATTCTCTTCCATATCAACAAGATATTTATTTGCAATTGTTGAATTCAGATTTGCTCCGTAAACAATTTGAGTTTTTTTTGCACCATGCATAGCTATCTTTAAAATATCAATTGTAATATCCAACCTACTTCTCCTAATAGTAATGCCCCCACATTCTATTCATTAATACCATATTCAATAATATGCACTATGTTAATTGCATATCATTCTAACTTTGACTAATCAGTTATTTAGCACTGTCGATAAGGAAGTCAACTACTTATATTTGTTACTAATTCAGAATGACAAATTAATTTAA
>JARVGJ010000058.1 GCA_029762595.1 Methanolobus sp.
AAAATGGGTGGCTTCTTGCTTCATCTGTTTCTCCAGCGAGAATACATCCACAAGCTCAAACCGCAGTCCCTGCGGCGATGTTGTTTAGTGCAATATTCAAGATGTTGATAGCTGCGTTAACATCCCTGTCATGTTGTGTATGACACGAAGGACATTCCCAGCTTCTATCGTTTAATTTCAGGTCTGTATTTTTGTATCCGCATACATTACAGAGTTTGGAACTTGGCACAAATCTACCGATCTGTTGAATGGTTTTACCACACCACTCTGCTTTATATTTCAACTTCATTATGAAATTTCCCCAGGCAACATCCGAAATCGCTTGGGCCAGGTAATGATTCTTGACCATTCCTGAAATGTTCAGATCCTCTAGGACGATAACTTGGTTCTCGCTTACCAGCCTGTTGGATAGTTTATGTTGAAAATCATTTCGTTGATTGGTGACTTTTTCGTGTAGTTTAGCCACAACTAACTTTTGTTTCTTCCTGTTACTCGATCCCTTTTTCTTACGAGACAACAACCGCTGTGCGGTTTTAAGTCTTGCCATTGACTTTTTCAAATGACGAGGATTCTCGATCTTTTCACCAGTCGAAAGAA
>JARVGJ010000005.1:0-29130 GCA_029762595.1 Methanolobus sp.
GCAATGTGTCAGGGAACTTGTTCCACCAAAGACCACAGATATCAATGTAAGGGCATTCGAGCTGGGGAAAGCGGCAACACAGGGATGTTCTAATAGAAAACCAGGCTGCAAATAATATGTAAAATAGAAAAAAGGTTTTCTGGAGAGCCTGGATATATCAAAGATATTTCTCCTCCAGTTTCTTCAATATTTCTTTCCCTTTACCTGTCAAAACATATTTTTTCCATGTTGTTTTTTCGGGAGTCAGGCAGCTAATAAGGTCTTTTTCCTCGAATTCTTTCAAAGCACGGCTGATATTCTGTGTCGACCTATTGCTTTCATGGGCAATATCTGAGGCTTTGATGATATTGTGTTTCTTCATAGATTCCATGAGTACCAGACGGCGGTCGACACTTATGACCCATATCAGTAATTCATCTATGGCTTGCTCATCCAGCTTCTCCATTGCCTTTTCCTCAAATGTAAGTTTCCATATAACATTCTACATATTATTCTACTGTATTTTCTTGAACAATTCCTTGTAAGCAAGGCTCAGATCGCCGATATCTTTTCTGAATACATCTTTGTCAAGACTCGTGATGATTCCTTTTTCAAAATCATCTTTCTTCCAGAAACGGCATCCATCAGGGGTGCCAACTTCATCAGCAAGGATAATCTTGCTTTCAGGAGTTCTTCCGTATTCCACTTTAAAATCTGCCAAAATTATATCATTTTTTGCCAGTTCCCGGCTTAATATATCGTTTATTTTCTTAGTCAGTTCACTGATGTATTCAATCTCTTTTTCGTTTAGCCACCCTTTCGACAATATCTCATCTATTGTCACAGGTCTGTCCACTTCTTCAAACTTAGTGGTAAACTCGATCATTCCACCGGGTATTAATGAACCTTCCTTTGGCTCAACCCCGTCGGGGAGGTTGATTTCTCCTGCATTGTAGCGGCGCAATAGAGAACCAGCTGCATAGTTCCTCCAGATTACTTCTACAGGTACGATTTCCAGCCGTTTGACGATCATGGTCGTTGATGTAGGACATTCAATGTAATGTGTGGGTATGCCCTCTTTTTCTAAGATCCTGAACCAGTGTTCTGCTAACTTACATGTTATTTCGCCTTTTTCAATGTATTCTGCTTTTTTCTTACCATCAAAGGCAGTTATCCTGTCTGTGAAATCAAAAAGAAGAGTTTCCTTTGAGTTCTCATAGATGTCCTTTGCCTTTCCCGATGCTATGTATGTCAGATTCTTTTCCTGCATAGAGGGACAATTGCATTCATAGTTTAAATAATTTATCATATCTTTTAATATACATGAATTAGATACCATTTGATTAATTCATATCTTTTTTCTTATTTGATAGGCTCCTTATTGTTAATTCAATAGTGCAGATGCATTTTTCATTAGAAAGGGTAATTGAAGTTTGAGACAAAGAATGTCCCCAACACTATGGGAAGAGCATTAATTACGCAGGCATCCTTGTCATTGGGATAAGTGTGGAAAAAGATATATTCAGTCGTGTTTTAAGGATAAGTATTATAGTCAGCCATCCTTAGGACCTCTGTAACAGAATCAACCACCATGCCTGCAGTGAGGTTACCTATTTCCGTTACGAATATACGGGAATCCTCATCTTTCACATCACTAATAGGTTCGGGAAGCGCACAAGATCGATCACAGTGATTTCTTTATATAGTGGTCTTTACTTTTTTAGATATCAGTGTCCAGCAGTCTGAAATAGGGCTCAGACATTCCCCTCAGGGTCATATGATTTTTTCTTGTTATCATGTAATACCCACGCTCGTTTCTCTGGTATATCATGCCTGTATCAAACAGCTTCTGGATGTGGAAAAGAAGGTTTCATCCACGTAAACCGGTGATCCTGGAGAGTTGTTAAAAGCCTTTTTTACTTTTACACAATAGAAAGAAGCACAACAAGGATGCAGAACCTGACAAGTATACTGATGCCTGTGGAGAATGCAACTATCCTTATGCCTATGCGTGGTCCGAATATGGATATGTATCTTGGCAAGAGTGTCCTGATGCTAAATAATGGTAGCATGAACATACTTCCAAGCATAAGGACTATCATTGCCTGGATATTTGATATCCCGTTGTTACTGATCATGGGACCTAAAAGTGATATCCCAAGTATTGGGCTTGCAACGTAGCTTGTAAGAGGTACGATGCTTTCAGGGGGAATTGAGAAAAGCTCTGCGAGTGGTAATACATTGAATACCTCAAAGGCTCCACGCTCCCTGAGCATGAACACAAGGGTTGTCATCGATAGATATATAATTGCTATCTTTGTGAATAACTTGCGGTTGCGCTTAAATGACTTTTTAATTGCATCTCTTAGAGTTACCTTCTTCAATGACACACTCTCAGCATACTGGCATCTGTTTTTCTCAAGGAATATCCTGCTGAGCAATATAACGGCACTGAGCTTTACAATTGCAGTCAGTATGAACACCATTACATAGAAACCACCTACAACCGGCCCGAGTGCCGGAAGCACTATGGGTATCTGGTAGGTGAGTATTTCTCTCACATACGCAGGTGTGCTGTTAAGAAGTGCGCATAGCATGGTCTCCTTTTCATTGATGCATCCGCTCTCTTTAAAATTGACCACCATGCCATTTGCAGCAACTGTGGAACCAAGGGATACCATAAAAGCTGATGCACATGTGTCAGGCAGGTTTGTATATTTGAAAACAGGCCTGACAATTCCTGAGAATTTCTGCATGATGCCCAGTTCTATAAGGATTCCGACCCCGAAAAGCCCTATAAAGATCATTATGATGATAGGGATGGCAAATTCCAGCACCTTGGGAAAAACGGATAACATGGAATGTTGTAAGTGGCAGGAACTAAATTAAATTATCTATAATTCGACACATATAAATCATAATTCCATTTCATATTCAAATTCTTATATATGTGTGATTATTATAACATTGTTTGGATAGAAAAACCTTATATTGATGATGACCTATTGAAAGGTGGTGATCGAGTTGAAAAAGAACCTTATGGATATTCTTGCATGCCCTGTATGTAAAGGGGATCTTGTCCTGAATATAGAAAAGGAGGATTCCAATGAGGTTATATCGGGCACCGTTTACTGTTCTGTCTGTAATGAATACTACCCTATAGAGGAGGGTATACCCAATATGCTTCCTCCGGATCTCAGGGAATAACAAAGTGAGGAAATACAATTGCAACAGGTGCATATTAACAGGCTAGGGGTAAATTCGATTGAGTTTGAAACAGACACCTTAGAGTTGCCTTTATCTCCTGGTGAGGAACGAAGCTTTGAGATCGTGATGATCAACTATGGTGCACCTACACATGTGAATTTCTCTGTAAGCGAGACCCTCAGGGAGAATATCACGATACTTGAGGACAATCCCTATGTCAGGCACGAAGAATATATTCCACTGATAGCACGGATACCTTATGATGGAAGGGTCTACACAAAAGGCAAGATCTTTATTACAGTTGGATATGGCTCCAAAAGAGAGGGATTCAATTTGAATCTGGGTTACCCAGGTCCGAATGAGAACGGTTTTGTTGTTGATGTTGATGAATCCCTCTATAAACCGGCTAAGAATCCCAATTCATCAAAATCTTCTCCCATTGTATCTGACAAAGAACATTGGAGTGTTCAGGTTCCTTCAATGTCCGTTGAAATGATCAGGTCTGCTGCCCAGCTACTTGCTCCGCATTCAGCAGGGATTGTCATGGCAGTTGTTTTGTTATTATTGCTTTCTGTACTGGTAATATTTGTATCGTCCATTGATATGGGACGATTTTTTGGTTTTTACCAATCTGTCTTCTATTCGATCTTACTGACCTTTTTTATGTTTTATCTGTTAATCAAACTTCCAAAATCTAAAAGATGATCAAGGTGAATTACATGAAATATATCATAGTGACCGGCGGCGTAATGAGCGGACTTGGAAAAGGAATTACCACTGCTTCTATTGGAAGGAACCTGAAGAACAAAGGCTACAAGGTTACAGCTATTAAGATCGATCCTTACATCAATATCGATGCAGGTACTATGAGTCCTTTCCAGCATGGTGAGGTCTATGTTCTAAAAGATGGCGGAGAGGTGGACCTTGACCTTGGGAATTATGAACGTTTCCTGGATACAGAGCTTACAAGGGATCATAACCTGACAACAGGGAAGATATACGAGTCTGTGATATCCAAGGAACGCAGGGGAGAGTATCTCGGTAAGACTGTACAGATAATCCCTCACATCACCAATGAGATCAAAGAGCGGATCCGTAAAGTGGCCGCCAAGAGCGGGGCAGACATCTGTCTTATAGAGGTGGGTGGTACTGTCGGTGATATTGAGAGTATGCCTTTTCTGGAAGCTGTAAGGCAGATGCAAAGAGAAGAGTCACGGGATAATATAGCTTTTGTACATGTGACCCTTGTGCCCATGGACCCCCAGGGTGACCAGAAGACAAAACCCACGCAGCATTCGGTGAAAGAACTGAGGGAACTTGGTCTGAAACCTAATATAATAGTTACCCGATGTCCAGAACCTTTGCTTGAAGGTACTATTTCAAAGATATCACTTTTCTGTGATGTTCCTGAAGAGGCGGTCATCAGTGCCCACGATGCCAACGATATATACGAAGTTCCTCTTATGCTTGAAAATGAAGGGCTTACAGATTATATTATGAAACATCTCGATCTTAATTCATTCCAATCCGATGACTCCTGGGCCAGAATGGTTGAGAGGATGCACAACCTTAAAGGCAATGTAAAGATCGGAATTGTTGGAAAATATACATATCTTGAAGATTCATATCTGAGTATAAGTGCCTCAATTAAACATGCTGCTATTGAATGTGGTGTGAATTATGAGGTCTGCTGGATAAATGCTGAGTCCTTTGAAGAACATCCAGAATTTATTTCCTCACTTGCAGACTATGATGGGATACTAGTTCCGGGCGGATTTGGGGAAAGGGGAATTGAAGGGAAGATTAAATCTATATGCTTTGCAAGGGAGAATGATCTCCCATACCTTGGTCTTTGTCTTGGGATGCAACTTTCGGTTATAGAATTTGCCAGGCATGTTGCAGGTCTGGAGAATGCCAACAGCACAGAATTCGATGAGGATACTCCCTATCCGGTCATTGACCTTCTCCCTGAACAGGAAAATGTGGTTGACATGGGAGCAACCATGCGGCTTGGGGATTATGAAGCAGATCTTAAACCGGGTTCACTGGCAGAGAAGATATACGGCAGTTCCAGGATAGTGGAACGCCACAGGCACAGGTATGAGGTCAATCCTAACTATGTCGATAAGATAGAAGCACACGGGATGGTATTTTCCGGTAAGAACAGGAACAGAATGGAAATAGCCGAAATTCCCGGAAAAACATTCTTCTTCGGATCACAATTCCACCCTGAGTTTAAATCACGTCCTGGAAACCCATCACCACCATTCAGGGCCTTTATTCAGGCGATGATAGATAAAAAGAACTAAAAGAAACTTAAAATCAGAAACAGCCCGTTTAAAGCGGGCTTAACTCATTTTTAGCGGATCGGTTTTCATGTACTCCCTGAGAACAGTCGTTGCATAACTTCCCTTGGGAAGGGCAAACGTAATTGTTGCCTTGCTTTTGCCAGGGTTCAGTTCATCTTCCCCGGTTTCAACAACCGGTTCACAGTAGAGTAATATTTCCCTGCGAAGCCCTTTTGATGCGAGGGCCGGTATCTGTGTTAGTTTGAACTCATCCTGTGGCATTCCCATCTCTTCAAATATTTGCCTTTCAATGTCACCAGGAATGTCTGATGCAAACTCTGTTTCGTAACCTATTAGTGGTGCTGTCACAAAAGCACGTTTTCTTTTAAGAAGATTGTTCATACCGTCCACGTTATCCGCAGTTGACTTCTGCATTTTGCTGACATCGGGGAGTCCTTCTTTGTTCCTGAAACATATGATGTCTCCAGGGAGGGCTCTGTCAAGCGGGAGATCGAGTTCTATTCTCTTGCAGATGATGCGGTTGAATATATATGACTGGTAGGCGTGTATGAACAACTTGCTTATATTCTCTGACAGCACACCGAACGAGCCTGCAAAATCCCCTGGATTCTCCACAAGATGGTGCATCATCGCTCTCTCATACCTGAGCCTAAGAGGATATGTTTTTAATCCCTGTGCAAAATCCTTTGTTTCCCATACATGTTCCCTTGCCTCTTTTACGTCATCAGGCTCATCGGGGAAAGATTGTGCAATATATATGAGTGCGGCTTTTTCAAAATTACCTTTAAGAAGCTGTTCGCCCACCATGTGGGTGACAGGCCGGATGGCTCCAAATCTTTGAATGCCGAAAAAATTAGGTACCCCTCCAAGGGCACGTATCTCATCTGTGGTATGTTTGAGGTTATTGCTCAGTTTATCTGGTTTAAGGTCAATGTCTCTTATGGTAATACTGAACTCGTTCCCATAAAGGTCACCAAGTCCAAGGGACCTGCTGGATCTCCCTATTACTTTCAGTTCCACATCTTTTAGGTGGAAGTTCTCGATATCCTTCTCCGAAACATCGAATATGCTTATTTTCTGAGTGGTCTTTGCTCTTTTATCCTTTGTACCTGCAAATCCTATTCTCTTCTGACTGATGCCGAGTTTGCGTGACATATCCCTTATAAGGTGGTGCATGTCCCAGTTTGTCTTTGTAATTTCCAGGATAAGGTACTTCCCACTGTCACCTTCCTGACGGTTGGTTATCTCCCTGACAATGAAATCATCGTGCTCCTGTCTTAGCACCCCTCCTGTTCCCTGTGAATGTGTAGCGTATAGATCTATTCCTGTTCTTTTCTCAATTTGTGGTATCATCTTGTTCATCCTATGTCTGGGGTGCAATATCTATAACAATGACTGTGTTTGTATCAAGGAAGGTCCACGTATCATCTGTGGGCGCCGTCCCACCGGGCAATCCACCTGCATATATGCTGGATGTAGGGTCCATCATTAGCCAGGAACCATATTCATCCGTAGTATAATATATCGGTACGGATCCGTAATACTCCCCAATGGCATTTGCAATTGCTTCTGTGTTGTTGTTCCCTATGTAAACTGCAGCAAAGGCATGACTGTCTGTCAGATAGATCCTTGAGGTGCCCCCGATGGATTCTATCAAAGATGCCAGAAGTATGGCATAATCTTCACAATCTCCTGCACCTACTGCCAGTGTGTCACTTGGAGGCGACCAGAGGTCTTTGCCTCTGGGATCACTGATATATTGTATTTTTTCCTTTGTGTCATCGAACAAGGAACATATCTGGTATATGTTGTATTGTCCGGGGTATTTTATTGCAGATTCAGCTGCCATTTTCCTGACCTCCAGATCAAATGGCTCTATCTTGCTGTTCATCTGAATGAATATATTTTCAGGATTCTTTCTATATGCGGGTGTTTGCATGCTTTGCATTGCGCAAACATCTATGTTTATAACTTCAAAATACTGTTTCCTGTAATCATGCCATTTTTGGGACTCATCTTTTGCAAGCAAGGATAAAAGTGGCTGTAGTTTTATCTCTTCAATATCTTGCGCAATATTGAGTGATATTATCCCTACTCTCTTCTCTTCACCAGGGTTTACAGTAATGCCAATATCCCGGGTGAATAGTTCCTCTTCCTCCTCCATAACCAGAAAACCGAAACCATATAAGAAAACCTGATTCTCTCCATTGTTCTTTATATATACACTGACAATATTCTCGCTTCCCTCATAGAACGGAGTGTAGTAGTAGTAGCTTGAGATCTCAAAACCCGGGAAACTATTTGAGAGTCCAGAAGGTTTCTTTTCATAAGGCGATTTCAGCTGCTCTGGAATTACAGGAACAGTAAGTTCGTCAGTTTTGATCTCATAGTAGTTCTCATTCTGGAAAAGATTTATGCTAGATGGGTAAAAGATGTCCCCTACCTTGTTCATCGGTTCAAAGAGGCATCCTGAAGGCATTATCATTATTATGGATGCTATACATATTGCAGCATATAGTACAATATTCCTTATTCTCTCTTTTTGCATGCATCCCCCGTATATTATTATGGAATAAATTTGTCAGAGGAGTTTCAGGTTTTTGGTAACCTTATCTATATCTTCGATCTTAGCGGGCCCTATGCCAAGAACAGTAACAGTCCCTGGTGCTATCTCGGTTAGCCCGGCGTCCTGTATGAGTGCCGTAGGAAGCCCTTGTCTTCTTGCAACTTCTTTCAATTCAAAAAGATCCTTTAATGCAGGCACCCTAAGGACCACTTTCTTCTGCCCGCCCTCTTTCCATCTATCAAGGCTTGTACGGTCTGCCCATTCTGATGCGGAAACTGCAGCATGTGCAACCTGTACTGCAAGTTTGCCCTTAGATAATTTGAGGTCGTCCCTGATAATGATGCATTGTTTGTATTCGGTCATTGTCCTACCTGTTATTATATATTTTCACAATTTTTTCTCAACGACATCCATTATATGTTCTGCAACATTGATATTCAGGGATTTATAGATACCTGCTCCTGAGGGTGTGGCATTTACTTCCAGTACAAAACATCCTTTTTCGCCTTCTATAAGATCCACTCCGGCATATACTGCACCAATTGCCCCTGCAGCATCAATGCACATCTTTTCCTGCTCTTTTGTGAGTTCGCATACCTGTGGGGTACCTCCCTGGCTGAGATTGTTGAGCCACCACCCATCAGGTGCTTTTCTGTATATGGATCCTATGACACTGCCATCAACAACAAATGCACGAATGTCCTTTCCGGGGTTCTCTATGAATTCCTGTATATAAACCATTCCTTTTTCATCCATGTAACCGGAAACCAGGTCCTTAACTGTGCTTCCCATCGTAGTTCCATCAGGACTCACTACAGTATCATCTTTCACACGCACGATACCTATTCCTTTATATCCGAACACCGGCTTGATGACAACATCTTTCATTTGCCCGATCATCTGAAGGGCGGTTCCGGTTTCCTGTGCTACGAAAGTCTCAGGTATGGAAAGCCCGGCCTTTGAAAAAAGGCAGCTTGCATGGAACTTGTTTGCAGCGTTCTGTATTGCTGCAGGGGAATTGATAATTATCACACCACTGTCCTCAAGTTCCCGAAGGACATCGAAACGGAAAACATGTGCATCATTCCTGCCAGATCCCATGTCCCGGATGATGATGGCATCCATGTCCGAAAGACTGATACTTTCTGACAGGTGCCTGACAGATCTTCCTACAGAGGTCTCTGTTTTTCCAAGGTCTGGAAGAAATGTTTCAAATCCCCGTTTTTCAGCTTCCTGTATAATTGCCGCTGCAGTCCAGTCATCCGGGTCTTTAATCACTATTCCGATCTTATTCATATTGCTTCCTTATGCTCTGTGTACTTATTGCCCTGTATGGTTTGTTTATATGATCTATTTTGTCCGGCTGCAACATATGATATCAACTGTCATTATAATGATATATACATCCTGGCAGATCAATTACACTATTGGCCGTATCGATGATTATCCCATCGGCTGTAGCCACTACATAAGAGGGTTTGCAGCTTTTCAGGTCAAAGTCAACATGTTTCGATGTTCCTGCATCACCGGGTATTGAAAGTTCTTTCATCCGATTTCGTACAATGGCTGCCAGCTGCCCGCTGTTCTTCATCTGTGTGTCAAGCAACACATATGCTTGCATGATCTGTGTCTGTGAAAGGAAATCCAGCATCTTTTCAACCGCTTCAGTTGTGAACCTATCGTTGGAATGGTTCCTGAACACTCCTCTTATGTCCCTGAGGAAAGAATCATCTCCTTTTAATATCCTTTCTCCACGGAGTATACTTTCCAGTGTGATTATCACATTGTATCCGTCTATCAGGAGCTTTTTTCCTTTCAGATCACCGCATGGCAGTTTTTTCTTTTTGCGCTCAGTGGCTGTATTCGTTGAAAAGACAGTGCGTGCAAGTATATACCGCTCTTTTTTCCCGAGACGGTAATGATCAGCTGCAAACCTGATGGCACTATCCCTGCGGTATCCTCTGTCAAGAAGATATCGTATGTCCTTAGAAGCTTTATCCATGATCTCCTGCAGCTCATCCTCCTCTTTTTTTATATTTTGGCGTTCATTTTCAGACATAATATCCCTTTCCTTTCTCTGCTTGATGTGGAATTATATATGTTGGTTGTTTTTGCCTTAAGGGGCAGGCCCGGATAACAGTTTAAGTCTCAGCTGTAGAATTAAGATTGTGGTCTTTTTCGATTCTGTCAAAATTACCATAATGTATCCGAAAGTAAGGGCAAAATGTGCTGCTTTCCACAGTATAGGACCCTGGATTCCTACCGTATCCTTCAGTATCTGTAAATGATCTGAAGGCACACAAAATTAAGTTTTAATGCAAAAAGGCTAAAGTTATTATAGTCTAAGGCACAAAGGAAATCATATACCATTATGAAAAAGGAGGCAAAAGTATATTCACAGGACTGGATCCGGCTTTTTTTAATTTGTTATTGCAGTTCCTCTCTCTTCTTGTGCTGATCTTTGCTTTATTGCAGGTCTCAAAGGACCCTATGGGTAAGCACTGCAGACTTGTAAGTGTTGCCATATTGCTGCAATTGATCTCAATTCTTGCATTTATGTTCCCTTCCATGTCAATGCTGACGGGGATAGGGGTAAGCTCCTACCTGGTGACTCAGATGTATCTGCATCACTTTGCAGGCTTAATGGTCATAGTCCTTTTCATATATATCAGGCTAGCTATTGCTGGCAGGATCAAGAATATCGTTGATCCTTTCAGTCTCATGAAAATAACCCTTGCCTTATGGATAATTGTTTTCACAGTTGGTCTTAACCTGTATCTGACCCTCTGGGAATGAATTTATTTTCCCTTATTATCTTCTGTCAACTATGCGTTTAGGTCTTCCCTTTATACGGTAAAATTCCAGTTCACCGGGTTTTGCAAAGTTGAAAAGAATATTCATACTCCCGTCTATATATGCATTCTCCAGGTTTTTCTTATAGCCAAAAAATGATCTGAGGAAGTTCTCCTTTATAAGTTCTTCATCATATCTGTGAAGATCATTGCACTCCATGCTCACCCTGAGGGTAGTTTCTCCTTCATCATCCCCTCCGTATAGGAAAGCTTCATACTCACCTGTAAGGTACTCCATATTTTCTCTCTGGAACACCCCTTTTTCAATATCCACACGATTAAAAGGCGTTCCAGATACCCAGAAAGTCTCTGCTTCCCTTTGTGGATTCATGATCTTCATATGGGTCCGGCCACATGGGCACTTTTCCCTGCTCATTACCACGGTTGTATCTTCTGTGTCGTAATTAAGCAGCACATTTCCGCTCTTTGCTCCTATGGGAAGCAGTGTTGTGAGCACAAGTCTTCCACATTCCCCGTCCTTTACAAACTTATCCATGTGAGGGTCATATACATCCATATGGACCAGGTCTTCCGGTACATGCAGGCCACTTATATCGGTACATTCTCCGCACATTGTTCCCTCGGTATTCCCGTATGTATTATATACATCACAATCCCATATCTCCGAAACATAGTTCCTTGATTCCTCTGCAAACCCCTCCCCGCCTATCACCAGGCGCTGGATGCTGGAATCTGCAGGTTCCATGCCCTGGTCCTGCATCTTCTTTGCAAGGCGGATGAGCTTGAAGATGCTGCCAACAATGGATGTGGGTTTGTATGCTTCCATTATCCTTATCGGGAATGTACACTTCCCTTCAGGGATCATTGTCATGCCGATGTTCCTTGCTGCAAGTGTCATGGTATTTGCACCTACATTCATGCCATAGGAAGCACAGACTATTACGCGATCATCAGTTCCAAATCCCTGGGACATGAAACTTCTTGCATATTTTTCGGCATATCTCTCCCAGTCTTCCCATGTAAGGAAAAAGGATTTAGGAGTGCCACTTGTCCCACTTGTTTCATGAACTGTGAATACGTCTTTCCAGTCCACCATTCTGAACTCAAAATCCTTTGTCACAGGAGGCTGATTCTCACGAATGGTCTTTCCAGATATTATAGGAAGTTCCAGAAGGTCTTCATGTGATCTTATGTCCGCAGGTCTGATGCCATGTTCTTTGAACCATTTTTTGTAGAACAATGAATTCTCTGCCGCATAGTCCACAGTGTACCTGATCCTCTCATCTACAAGTGCATCAAGTTCACTTCTATCCATTATTTCCACTTCTTGGTTGTAGTATTTCCCTGTTTGCATCTGTTCCACTTCCTTTTAGGCACGTGAGATATTTTCTATTTGTTTTCTCACTTCTTCCATATCATTTGAAGGTAATTTGCAGATATTGTTGCGGCATATATGGACAGTTGTCCTGCCATCTATCATTTCCATGTCTTTTGCGTAGGGTGCTATATTTGTTATTGCGTTTGTTCCTATGATGCCTTGCTGGCTTTGGGGCTTGAAAACCAGGACCTTTTCAGGGATGAACCTGTTATTTATGAATCCTGCTATATCCTTTGTATCTGTTTTTTCCGGGTCACCTACAACTACTATTTCCAAGGAGCCGTTTATTGCAAGGTCTGCTGCTGACATGAACTGAGTATATCCTATGGGGGCTGCACTTACTTTTACTGAGAAGGCCTTTATGGTCATGTGAGCCATGTCCTCAAGTTCACTGTACCCTGTTATCCTTGCCAGTTTCAGTAGATTCATTATGCATACCGAGTTTCCTGATGGAATTGCACCATCATATATTTCCTTGCTGCGGAATATCAGTTCTTCGCCCTCATCGGATGTATGGAAGAATCCTCCATGGCCACTGTCGTAAAAATGTGCTATGAGGTAGCTATTTATTTTAAGTGCACGTTCCAGATATTCTGTTTTCAGATTTGTCTGGTAGAGTTCGATAAGTCCCCATATGAAAAACGCATAGTCCTCAAGGAATGCATCGATGGCTGCTTCTCCTTCACGGTAACGGTGTTTCATCTTTCCTTCTTTGTCTGTCATATTTTCCAGAAAGAACCTGGCTGTATTCTCTGCCATCTGTATATATTCATCGTAACCGAATGCCTGTGCAGCTTTGCATAGTGCAACAATTGTAAGTCCGTTCCAGTCAGTGAGTATTTTATCATCTTTTGAGGGATGAATGCGTTTTTCACGTGCATTGAATAGATCCGTTCTGGCATTTTCAAGATTTGATGGAATATTATCGTCTTGAGCCCTATCATATTCTTTCAAGCTATTCTTTGCCAGACCTACTGTCATATGGGGTATGTTATTCCCGGTAAACTCTTTCGTGTGCTCCTGGGCAAAATTACCTTTGGTTCTAATGTTGAATACATCTTTAAAAGAGCTGGCATCATCATTCCCAAGCACTTCATCAATCTCTGCTGAGGTCCAGAGATAGAACCTGCCTTCTTCTCCTTCACTGTCAGCATCTTCTGCCGAGAAGAATGCTCCTTCAGGTGAGAGCATGTCCCTTTTAAGATATGATAATACTTCTCCTGCAGTATTCATATATTCAGTTTCTCCGGTTACCTGGTATGTTTCTGCCAGGGCGGTCACCATAAGGGCCTGATCATATAACATCTTCTCAAAATGAGGTACCAGCCAGTTTCTGTCTGTAGAATACCTGTGGAATCCGAAACCTATGTGGTCATAGACACCCCCCATTCTCATTGCTTTTAGGGTCCTTTCAACCATTTCCAGTGCATCTGCATTTCCTGTCCTTTTCCAGTACCTCAGGAGGAATGTCAGATGATGAGGTGTGGGGAATTTAGGTGCTCTTCCAAAACCTGCATTTTCCTGATCAAAGTTCCCGTGCAGCTGTTGGAAAGTCCTGTGCAGGAGCTCTTGGTTGATGTCTATTCCTTCCTGTTCGTTATGGGTATATACAGCAGCGCTGATTGCCTCGGCACTATTGACAAGTTCTTCTCTTTTGTTTATCCACATTTCTTTTATAGCAGGGACCAGATCGAGCATTCCGGGTGCTCCATAGCGGCTTTCCCTGGGAATGTAAGTGGCTGCATAGAATGGCATTTTTTCGGGTGTCATCAGTATTGTCAGGGGCCATCCTCCTCTTCCGGTGAGTGCCTGGCAGACTGACATGTATATGTTGTCAATATCAGGCCTTTCTTCACGGTCAACTTTTATAGCGATGCAAGTGTCGTTCAGAAGCTTTGCAACTTTTTTGTCTTCGAAAGATTCCTTTTCCATAACATGGCACCAGTGGCATGTGGAATAACCTATTGAAAGGAATATGGGCTTATCTTCTTCCTTTGCTTTTTTAAAAGCTTCTTCTCCCCAGGGATACCAGTCTACTGGATTGTGGGCATGTTGCAGAAGGTAGGGACTTTTTTGTCCGATTAGTTTGTTTTTGGTTCTCATATCAGTGCTTTTTTCTCTAGTCAATATCTCACTCCCGGCTCACTTTGATCTTAATTCGATTCCAACATGTCTTAGTATCCCTATTTGTTTTTGTCTTCAAATAACCTGTCATTGAAACTGGAATTAATGATATTTTGTTTTCCATGACTTTCCAAAACACATATATCATAATGAGTATGACTTTTGGGAGTGTGAAAATGTTTATATATGTCACTATCCAATAGTTGTTCAGTAAGATTGTTTCAGATTATATTTACGATTGTAATTTTAAAAAGGTGGTACGATATGGATAAAAGATTATTTCTACCGATTATTGTTATGTTTGCATCGGTCCTGCTTGTTAGCGGTATGGTGAACTTCCAGGCAGGCTCTGCGCAGGAGGCTCCGGAGGGTCTTAATACTAATCCTTCTTTGGGAGAACCTGAGGTCATTACCCAGAAAGCAGATTCTACTGAATCAAAAATAACTGAAGTGACGCATAATGATACAAGTATGGCACCTGGTCCCGCTCCTACTATGATGTTTGGCGGCGGAGGCTTTGCAGCAAATACTGTTTCGGAAGAACCAGAAGATAGCTCTGAACAAGAGAAGATCGTTAACACTGTTGCCAAAGCTGTTTTTGAGGCAGATTCCGAGTGTCTGACTGTCAGTTTCACTGATATGTCAGAGAATGCCACTTCATGGGAATGGGACTTTGGGGACGAGATCAGTTCAACTGACAGGAACCCGGTCCATACATATGCTATGGAGGGATCTTACCTGGTAACGCTGACCGTTTATGGTGAAGATAATTCAGTTGATTCCACGACAAAGGAAATAGTGGTAGAGGACTGTGAAGCATCCGGATCAGAAGAGGAAGACCCCACAAAGGAATATCCATCTGCAGATCAGGAAATCCCGGAATTCCCAACCATTGCTATCCCGATGATAGCTATCATAGGAATGGCCTTCTTCTTCAGAAGGAAGCAATAAGCAGATAAATGAGCCGCTGAGGGAGCGGTTCTAATATTTTATCTTAGCAAAACCACCAATCTGTTTCTTGCAGATATCTGCGTGTTTTTGCTCCTCCTTTATTAGTTGCTCAATTTCTGTTAGGAATTCAAAGGCATCTTTTTCGCTTGGAAACAATTCTTTGATGACATCGGAATTGGCGTTTTTTATATCTTTGTAGACGTTCATTGCAAGCATCTCATATTTCATGATATTTTTGAACATTTCCTCTTTTGACAATCCTTCAAAGTCAAATACATGTCTTGGAAGTCCATGCGGGGCGATTTCAGGAATATCTATATTTGCTTTTATCATCCATTTTTTTATAATTCCCCAATGTTTATCCGAATCATGCGAAAGAATCTCAAGAGCATCTATGTTCTCGTCCATCATTTCAACACGTGCTTCCCATGTGCCTAATTGTTCCATTTCTGATTCTATCCAATACATTCTTTGAAGTAATCTTTCAAGGGTTATCTTGTCTTTGATGACTGGCAGAATAATCTCTCCATTCTATAGATATTGCTTTTATATTCACGTTTATAATTATATTTGTATTTATATACGTGTATTTGTTCCTATTTAAATTTATATCTATACTTATATTTGCGTTTATATCTACTTCCTATGATGTCTTTGCGATGGTTTATTATATGGTGATTACAATAAAGTACTCCTCAGGTATTATTTGAGTATTATCTATTCAGCGGAGGATTATCTATAAGTGCAATTGCCTTATTAAGCAGTGGTCTTGATTCTGTTACTGCCATTGCGGCTGTACGGGAAAAAACATGTGTGAAAATGGCCCTTATATTCAACTATGCTCAGCGCTCAGTGGAGCGTGAGATAGAGAATTCCATAAAGGTTTGTGAACATTTCTCAATAGAGTATCGTGTTCTTGATGTCAGGTGGATGCGGGAAATTACCAAGACCTCCCTTGTAAACGAAGAAATGGAAATACCTTCCATTGGTATGGATGAAGTAGCAGAAAATGCAGACCCTTCGATTACTGCTCGATCTGCTAAAGCTGTATGGGTTCCCAACCGTAATGGTATTCTCATCAATATCGCAGCTGCTTTTGCTGAAAGCATGGATTGCGAATATGTTGTTGTAGGATTTAACAGGGAAGAAGCTGTTACTTTTCCGGACAATTCCTTTGAGTTCATCGAAGCTGTTGATACTTCTCTTTCCTATTCAACACTCAATGGTGTAAAAGTACTTGCACCACTTATCAATATGGACAAGAAAGAGATTGTTGAAAAAGCAATTGAATTGAATGCGCCCCTGGAATACAGCTGGAGTTGTTATCATGGTGGGGAAATGCCATGTGGAAGCTGTGAAAGCTGTACTCGAAGAAAAAGGGCCTTTGAAATGGCAGGTGCCAGGGACCCTTTGCTTTTGAGACTTGGAACCGGTCACAGTATCTAAATGGGTACCAACGTTCAATATTCGTATATTTTTATCGGTGCTATAACATGGAACGCATAATTCTTGATAATAAACAGGATTACGACGGAAGCCAGATCTCATCACTCTGGGCCTATAACCTTGCAGATGTTCAGGAAGACTCCATAATTGTCTTCCGGGGGGTATGTGATGTTAAGCTGGAACATATGATTGATCTTGAGGATAAAAAACATGGAGATATGATCTTTTCCACAGACATGATACATTTTATCATTGAGCATTTTGATTCCACAGACCTGAAACTAGTGTATGCAAGACAGAGATTGTTTACGGCATTAGTTGCAGATCTTCTCTCAGGATATCATAGTAATATAATCCGCAAAGGGGATGATCTTTTCGTTGACGGGAAAAAACTCACTGTATCCATTGCAAGCACATCAGCCGTATCACAGAAGATACATTTTGGTATAAATGTTGTTCACGACCATTATGGAAGCCTTGAAGATATTGGTATTTTCGGTGATGAAGTTGCAGTGCTTATGGATAAGATATCCATGCTCTATTATAATGAGTTCATTGATATTGAGAAGGATCTCAGGAAATCAAGACCCCTGGATGTGATATGATGTTTGCACCGCTTAGTGAGGTTTTCTGCTCTGTACAGGGAGAAGGTCCTTATGTGGGACACAGGCAGGCATTTGTCCGTTTTACAGGATGCAATCTGAAATGTGATTATTGTGACACGCCTGTTGGAATTCAGGAGCATTGCAGATTCGAGGCAGTGCCAGGGTCCGGTATTTTCAGCAATGTGGTGAATCCTGTTTCCAATGCCGCTATAAACGAGATGATTGATTCTTTTAATGGTCTTCACTCCATATCACTTACAGGTGGTGAGCCACTGCTACATGCTGAATTCATAGCGGCATTAAATGCGGATAAACCTCTCTATCTGGAATCTAATATGACCCTGCCTCACATGGCAAAGAAGGTAAAGGATTGCCTGTCATACGTCTCCGGTGATGTGAAACTTCTTCCTAATCACTTGCTTGAAGATCCCGAATCACATCTTGACAGGACGATTGAATGTTTCAGGATCCTAAAAACCAAGAAAGATAGGGATTGTTTCTGCAAGATCGTGGTAACAAAGGATACACAGGCTGATGATATTGAAGCTGTTGTCAATACTATATCAGGTTATATATCTTGCCTTATATTGCAACCGGTTACACAGAAGGAAATGCAACCCTATTCTGGCTATCTTCTGGATCTGCAGAACCTTTTCCTTAATGAAGTTGATACAAGAATAATACCACAGACCCACAGGATGTGGGGGTGTCTATAATGAAAATGAGACTTGGAATTACTGATTATATTGACAGTGCCCACTACCTCCCCGGGCATGAGACATGCGGTATAGTACACGGACATACCTATAAGACCGAAGTAGTCATAGAAGGTGAGAAAAAAGAAACAGGCATGGTTATGGATTTCTATGATATCAAGAAGGTAATAAAAGAGATTCTCAGGGAATATGACCATGTGTTGTTGAACAATATACTTGAGTTCCCAAGTGTAGAGAACCTATGTGAACATGTTCATTCAAAGATTTCATCCAGGCTTGAGTTTCCCCTGTCTGTTAAAATGTGGGAAGGTGAAGGCAAGTGGTGCGAAGTGAGCAGCATTGAATAGTCGCATGCTAGGTATCATTATATAAAAAAGTATATCTAGTAGTTTCTCATAAACTATGCCTTGTTAATTGGGGCTGCAAAGGAGTTGTATTTATGGAAACCGAAAAATCAAATGTTTGTGAAATAGAGATTTCCAGGGATGATGAGATCAAGAGAGTGATAGCGCAACACCCCTGCTATTCCAAAGAGGCCCAGCACAAGTTCGGGCGAATTCATCTTGCAGTAGCTCCTAAATGCAATATTCAGTGTAACTATTGTGATCGCAAGTTCGACTGTGTGAACGAAAGCAGGCCTGGAGTTACCAGTCAGGTATTGACACCGCAGGAAGCCCTTGAGAAGACCATCCAGGTGCTAAAAGAGTATCCATATATCAAGGTGGTCGGTGTTGCAGGTCCGGGGGACCCGCTTGCTAATGACGAGACCTTTGAGACACTGGCACTTATCAAACAGGAGTTTCCCGATGTCACACTTTGTCTTAGTACAAATGGACTTGCACTTCCACAACGAATGCCTGACCTGCTGAAGACCGGCGTGACAACGCTGACTGTCACAATGAATGCCATTGATCCGGAGATAGAGGCACAGTTGATAAATCATGTCTCTTACAAGGGAAAGGTATACAGAGGAACTGAGGCTGCCGCAATCCTTATAGAGAACCAGCTTGAAGGTATCAGGCTTGCAGTGGAGGCCGGATTGGTCGTTAAGGTAAACACTGTAATGGTTCCCGGCATAAACGATAAGCACATTGTTGAGGTTGCAAAGAAGATCAATGAGCTTGGTGTCTTCATAATGAACGTTATGCCTCTCATATGCCAGGCAAAGTTTGCAGATATGGAACCCCCATCCCCTGCCGAGCGCAATGCCGTGCAAACTCAGTGTGAGCCTTATGTTCAGCAGATGAGACACTGTCGTCAGTGCCGTTCCGATGCTTTCGGTCTGATTGGCCAGGATCTCTCACAGATGAGTGAGGAACGCAGGAAGGCCATTAAACTTGAAATGAAAAAGAAATCCGATTCCAGTGATGAGACTTAGGTTTTTTCACTGATGTTGTCATGACCTCTCTGTTAAGATTGGTCGTACCCTGTAATTTACTTGTGTTTATCAATCCTAATCATAGTGCAGGTGTTGTTTTTTTGGATATTGAAAGGCTTGCGGCAAATCTACGGAACTTCGAAGGTGTCACCAGGAAGAAGCCAATTGCAGACATCGTGAATATATTTGAGACGGTTCGCTCGGAGTATGGCGAGGTTATCGATGATTTCGGGGACGATGCGGCAGTAATAGACATCGGTACTGATGATGTCATACTTTTTGCAGCAGATGCCATATGGGGCAGGATCGTAAATAAAAGTCCTTGGTGGACCGGTTATACTTCAGTTGTGGTCAATGTGAACGATATTTCCGCCATGGGTGGCCGTCCTCTTGCAATGGTCAATGTCATGTCTTCCAGTGACCTGGAGTCCACTGAAGAAATTATGAAGGGGATCAGGGACGGGATTAAGAAGTTCGGTGTGCCTATGGTGGGAGGTCACATGCATCCGGACACTCCGTATAACTCACTTGCAGTTGCTATCATAGGCATAGCAAAGAAGGATTGTGTCATCAGGAGTGACACTGCAAAACCCGGTGATGTCATCATAGTTGCCTACGACATGGATGGCAGGGTTGGGCAGAATTCTCCTTACAGCTGGGATACCACTTCATTCAAGGATCCTGATGTGGTGCGCAGGCGTTTTATGGTCATGCAGGAGATAGGTGAGGAAAAGCTGGTGACCGCTGGTAAGGATATCAGCAATCCGGGTACCATCGGGACCCTTGGTATGCTCTGTGAAGTGAGCAGGGTCGGTGCTTCAGTGAACCTTCAAGCTATACCGCGGCCAGATAATGTTGACTTTGAGCAGTGGTTGAAGATATATCCTGCAACAGGCTACATAGTGACTGCAAATGAAGAGAATGCTTCCCGCTGCATAGAGGTCTTCGGGTTTGCAGGGATCAGTGCAGCTGTCATCGGGCAAATAAACAGCACCCGCGTAATAGATATCTATGATGACAGTGCAAGTGCTATAGTATTTGATCTTAGCAGTGATACCATCACAGGCATCTGAAAGGACATACCCTTAAGTTGACCCTATGCGCGTTCAGTTTAGGGCCAGATGCCTTCTTTTCCAGCTATTTGCCAGAGCTGTTTTCAATCGCTATCTACCCATGCCTGGAGTTCATCACGCAGATACTTCTCAGCAGCCTGGACTTCTTCCAGAGCACCCCTGAGCACTATAACTTCCCTTTCATCAGTCTCTACTATATGGACACTTAGTTTTCTTCCAACGGGCTGAAGATCGAATTCTTCCACAAGGTCATAGATGATGTACGAAGGAGTCCCCGGGGGGATTATCAGGTCATAAAGGTCTTCAAGATCCTGTATCTCAGGTCTTTCTTCCTTTTTATTCTTTGCTCTCTCAAGATCCTCAAGTTGCAGTTTCTTTGCCAATGTGATCACCATTTCTCTGTTTTGATGCTCAAAACACATAAAAAGTAATCGCTGGGAATTTGCTTTTTCTGGCTTTAAGTATTAATAGGTTAAGTTACAGAATTGGTAATAAGGATTGATCAGGATATAATCATTTCATTATTCATTACCGGAGCGAAAATATGAGATTGATCGAGTTATCAGATGAAAAGGGCCAGATCCGGTTCGAGTTTTGGGGTTGCAACATGAAATGCCCTTACTGTATTCATATTCGGCAGCCTTCAAAGGACTGGAGCGTTGATGAGCTTGTTGAGTATGCAGGCAAGTCCACAACGGACAATGTCTATCTGGGAGGTGCCGAGCCAACACTGCAAAAGGATCTTCTGTTGCTTATAGAGCAACTTCACAGCTTAGGCAAACATGTCATATTAAAATCAAATGGCATGAAACCTGATGTTCTCCGAAATACCCTTCCTTTTGTTCAAGGCTTTGTGCTTGAGATAAAGGCAGCAAGTGATGATACAAAGGGCATCATGGATTTAACGGGCATGTCAGAAGAGCGCAGCACAAAATATGCAGGTCTTCTGAAAGAGTCGCTGTCAATTGCAAAGAACAAGTGGCTGCGTGTCTGGGTGAGGGTCATACCAGAATATGTTAATACTGAAACGATGTCCCGTATCCTCCCTGAACTTGAAGGTGCTTCCGAGTTAATGATCTACCAGTTCATGAGCAATCCGGATTTTGACCTGCCGTTTAAGGGTCACAATGAGCCGACACCTTCATGGAGAGAGGTTAAAGAGCTGGGGGAGATGGCGCTGGAAAAGGTGCCGCAGGTCCGACTTGCGGGAGAAAGAGGAAAGATGTTGTTGAAGCGATGAAAGAGTTGTTGAAGCGATGATCGTATCCTTTTATTTTCATTTCCTCTTTCTAGATGCTGCTTTATAGCTACTTCCAACATAGGTGCCAATTATATGCCGCTTGTAAAAGCCCCTCCTCAAAAACAGTATTCCAGGCTTGCCCTTATTCCTGGTAATTGTCTGTTCCGGGACATACGCAACCTTGAGCCAGACGGTGAAACCCTTTTCTTCATGGCTGAAGACAAGGGGCTGTGTACACGTTTTTTGTATCACAGGCACAAGCTTATACTCTTGCTCTCTGCCATGAGATCCTATCGGGACTGGCTGGCCGGGAAATTCGATGTTTTCTATTATGATATCTGGGATGCAGTTGACCTGAGCTATGAAGAGAAGCTCTTGTTGGTTCTGGAAAGGTATGGGATAAGTAGTGTTGTGACATACGTCTTGGAAGACAGGGGATATGAAGAAAGGATCAGGGGCCTTTGTCAGGACAATGGCTTAATGTATACAACGGTGGATTCTCCCGGCTTCATGACAACAGTTGATGAATTCTCTGCTTTCCGTGAAGATAAGGAAAAGGTCCTGATGAATAATTTCTACATTTCCCGGCGAAAAAGTCTGGGCTACCTGCTAGATGCAAAAGGAAATCCAATCGGAGGCAAATGGAGCCTTGATGTGGAGAACAGGAAAAGTCTGCCAAAGACCGTCTATGTTCCAGACCTTCCTTCAGTTGAGCGCAGTACACATACAGAGGATGTTATTAAAATAGTGGAGGAATTATTCCCTTCAAATCCGGGAAAAGGTAAGAATTTCTACATACCGACAACCAGGGAGGATGCGCTTATGTGGCTGGACGATTTCATCGAAAATCGTCTGAAGTATTTCGGTCCCTATGAGGATGCTATCAAAAAGGATGAGCCTTTCCTTTTCCATTCGGTGCTATCCCCTCTGATGAACATAGGCCTGCTGGTGCCTGCAGAGGTCGTTGGCAGGGCCCTGGAATATTATGAAAAGAACAGTGATCTTGTCCCGCTATCCAGTATAGAGGGATTTGTGAGGCAGGTGATTGGCTGGAGGGAATTCATTAGGGGAATGTACCACGGCCCGGAGCTGAAGGGTAATTTCTTTGGACACCAACGCAGACTTGATTCCAGATGGTACGAAGGGAAGCTTGGTGTCAAGCCGGTTGACTGCGTTATAAATAAAGTGCTGGAGTATGGCTATTGTCATCATATAGAGAGGTTGATGGTCCTGGGGAATTTCATGCTGCTGTGCGGAATCCATCCGGATGAGGTGTACAGGTGGTTCATGGAGATGTTTGTGGATGCATACGAGTGGGTGATGGTACCTAACGTATATGGGATGAGTCAGTTTGCTGACGGCGGCACGCTTTCCACAAAGCCGTATATTTCCGGCTCTGCTTATATCCTCAGGATGAGCGATTATCACAGAGGCGCCTGGTGTGATGTGTGGGATGCCCTTTACTGGCGTTTCATTGATAAGAACCGGGATATACTGCGCAGTAATTTCAGGATGGGTATGATGGTGGCTACCTATGACCGGATGGGAAATGATAAAAAAAGGAGGATGTCCGTGCTTGCAGAGGCTTTTCTTGATGATCTATGAGTCCTTTATGTGGGAGCTGCAGGTTCAGGCAGTTGAATCCTTAAGTGCTGACAAGGTAAATGCGTACCGGTAAATTTATTCATTGTAAGCTTGTTATATAGGCTTGATATAAATGCAGGAATACAAGTTAAAGCGCGGTTATACAGCTGATCCGGAAAGGATACACGAATGCCTGAAAGAGACTTTTCCAGGTGAGGTTAGAAAGGAAGGAGACAGGTTTGTTACTTCTTACGGTGTCCTTTCAAGCCTAAGCGTATGGATTGATGGAAAGAACATGGCAGTAGATACGGTTTCTGATACTTCATTAACAGACGATGAACTGATACTTGATTCTAACAAACGTTTCAGGGATTTCCTTTACAAGGCCACCGGGTATACTGCAAAGGAGCGCCTTAAACAGGCAAAGAAAGCAGTTTCTAAGTAAAAAAGGAATCTCTTTGTTCATCTTATGATGTTGCTGAGTGGTTAGCATGGATTTTATTGGAAAACTGAAGAGTTTTGATATCCCCACATGCCTGAGGGTATGTGCCGGAACCGATGGCTCGGTCACTTTCCTGCTGGAGATCATGACCAGGTACCCTACGGCAGTTGTGACACAATACCAGCATATCATCCCGGCGGATGAGAAAATGGCACAGATCTTTGGAGTGGATGCAGGTGCGGATATTAATGAGCGCGTGGTCACGCTCACATCAGGGGATGTTCCCTACGTGTATGCAAGGTCCCTCTCAGCCATCGAGAAGATCCCCGAAGGCGTACGATGTGACCTGATGAAAGCTGATATCCCCATAGGCAGGATACTGCGTGACCATGATATCGAAACACGCAGGGATTTCGAGGACATTGGGATATCAGAGGATGAACCTCTCTTCGGGATACAAAAAGTTCTTTCCCGCTCATATCGCATAGTACACCATAATGGTGTCCTTATGTGGATAAATGAAAAATTCCCGGTGGATGAACGATGGTGCTTATAAAGCACCACCTTTACCAACCGAAAACTTATTAATTGATTCTGTGTATTATGTGCCAGCGCCCCATCAATTATTCTGTGCCTCGGTGGCTTAGGGGTATAGCGCGTCCTTGGTAAGGACGAGGTCGCGGGTTCAAATCCCGCCCGAGGCTTATAGATTTTTCAGTTCAGTGCCCATATTTTGTTGATGCACGAATATTGGATCTCCTAGTAGTAACTTTATGTTTTGGAACAATCTGTGTTTTAGAAGCCTGTTTGTGTAATTGCTAACTCTTCTTTAAGCAAGGGATTTTTGTTTATATCTCAATACTCTGAACTGTATTCTTATTTGCCGTAAGATTGTTTTTGGAGTCTGTAAGGTCTAGTGATTTTTGTAATCCAGTGTAAAAACATATTACTTGGTCATTACTTCTTGAATATGGATGTAAACTTTGATATTCACGATTATCCTTGTGTGTTCCTCGTTACACAATTAAAGAACGCTGACTGGATGTTGATTTTCTTTATAGTGGGTATCCATGAATAAGAATTAATATGTATATATTATGTTCATTTTACTATACAATATATCTCTTTTCATGTTCGAAGCTTCTTTAGATGGTGTTTTTTGTCTTATACTATATTCCACAATGCCATAAATATTTTTAAAACCGATATAATTATATACGGCTCAGAACCTTCTATATTTGTATATTTTAAAGCTAATGGAATTAGCTTAATAGTTGAGGAGATTCCAAATGAGTAACAAAAATCAATTTGAATCAAAAAAATATGGACGAGTTCTATTAATATTCTTAGTCCTCCTGATATCCGCTATGGTCATTGCACCAAGCGGATGTCTGGATGGAGATGGGGATGAGGACCCCCAGATGGTTGATGACCCAGATGCTTCAACCACAACCCCGGACGACAGTCCGGATACGACAGATGAAGGCGAGGATACGCCTGCAGACATAACCGATGAAGATGACTCCACTCCAGAAGATGATACCCAAAATATTGTGGTAGCCAGCAGTGGCAGAAGTGGTGGTAGTTCATCCGGTTCATCAAGTCCTGTTGCCCTTACAGGCATCAGCATTGTTCAGGCTGATGAAACTGTATATGCCGGAGAAACAGTTCAGTTGACAGTTACATTCAGTCCTTCAACAGCCACAAACAAGGCTCTTACATGGACTTCCAATGATACAACTGTAGCTACTGTATCCTCTTCAGGTCTGGTAACTAGTGTAGCTGGCGGAGTAGCAAACATCACAGCAACATCTGATGATGGCGGCCACACAGATTCATTCAATATCACAGTAGACCAAACACCAACAGTAACTACTGCAACAGCACTGCAGGAAGCTATAGAAGCAAATGCTGTAACGGTAATAACCCTTGGTGCAGACTTCACAGATGATGTTACAGCAACACGCACAGGTACAACAGACTTTACTATCGATTTTGGTGCACATACTCTGACAGGTGATCTCACTCTTACAGCTGATAATGTAGGACTTATCACATTCGATGGTACTGCCGGTAATTCCATTGATGGGAACCTGACCGTATCTGCAGCAAGTGCTACAGTCAACAATAACATCAATGTAAGCGGCACCATAACAATTCAGGCAGTCAGCGTAAATACCTGGAATCAAAATGGTAATGCAGGTGAAGTGGATATAACTGCAAACGGTGGTAGCTTCAATCGCACAAGCGGTAATATTGGTAATGTAACTATTACTCCCCCCTCAAAAGATAATCCAATCATATTAAAAGGTAATATGGGTGGCATTAACGTTACTTTGAAGGCACCTTCAAACCTTGAGATCGACCCGGATGTTGATGATGTACCTGATGTTAATGTAGACCCCGATGCAGACGGTTCTGAAATAGAGAACTTCAAAGATGCTCCTATGAATGTTACCGCAAATGGTAATGTAACTGTAGGCGGACAGGTCAATCCACTGGGCAGTGCAACTGTAACACAAAGGCAGGTCAGGCCAACTTTTGATCCAACCGGTAGACCTGTGGCATTTGGTACTACGGTAAATCTTACTTCTCCAAACAGTGATGGAATTTATTACACAACAGACGGTAATGATCCTGAAATATACGGTGTAACATATACTGCACCTATAACAATTGATCAGGAAATGACAATTAGAGCTGTTGCAATTAATAATTCTGTTAACATTATCAATAGTTCTATTGGAGTTGCAATTTACACACAGGCTCCAACAGATGACCTTACTAATATAGTGCTAAGTGGAACCCCAACAGGATTCACCTTCGTTGGAGATACATATGTTTATGATGAAGTCACAGTTCCTTATTCACAGGATGAGATAACTGTTACTCCATCAGGCACTGGAGCTATTACTGTAAATGATGTATCTGTTTCAAGCGGAGATGCATCTGGTTTAATTGATTTAACAGCAGGACAACCAGAAATTATCACCGTCAATGCAACAGAAACAGGTAAGTCTACCAAGACATACGTTATTACTGTTGTAAGGGAAATGCCAAGCACTGATGCCACACTTAGCGATCTGCAGGTTGATGGTACAACAGTAACAGGATTTGCTGCAGATACCCTTGGTTACTCAGTCGAATTACCATACGGTACAACTGCAACGCCTACTGTAACTGCAACAGCAACCGACTCAAACGCTAATGTAGTAGTTACAGCTGCAACTGATGTAACCTCATCTGATGCTGCTGATAGGACAACAGCTGTTACAGTCACTGCAGAAGATGGAACTACACAGGAAACATATAATGTTACATTTAGTGTTGCTCCGAATGATGATGCCACACTTAGCGATCTGCAGGTAGATGGTACAACAGTGACAGGATTTGCTGCAGGTACTTTGAGCTATATTGTTGAATTGCCATTTGGTACAACTGCAACCCCTACTGTAACTGCAACATCAACTGATTCAAACGCCAATGTACTGGTTACAGCTGCAACTGATGTAACCTCATCCGATCCCGCAGAGAGGACAACAGCTGTTACAGTCACTGCAGAAGATGGAACCACACAGGAAAACTACACTATTACATTTAATGTAGTGGCAGCAGACGTAGATCTAAGCATCCTATGGGCTGAACAGTCAGACATATTGATCCAAATCTATAGGAATGTAAGTGGCACAGATGAAGCAATATCTGGTCTGACAGTAGATGACTTTATCCTGATCAAAGACTTTGGCCAGCCCACTGAAGAAGTAGAAGATATAAGTCTACAACCAGGTGGTGGAACTTGGGAATATGAGATACTCCCTCCAGTTGGAGAATCTTTTGACCTGGGTGAATACAGACTAGGATTTTCAAAAGATGGTCATAACCCTGCACATGTGGACTTTGAAATAGAGGGTCCAAGCAGCAATGCAAATCTCAGTGCATTGGTAGTGGATGTAGGCATATTGAGCCCAACATTTGCAACTGACACAACTGATTATACAGTCGGTGTAGCATACGATGTTGGTTCAATTAACGTAACAGCAACACTATCCGATTTGACAGCATCACTTAATATTAGCGAAACACCTGCTAACAGCGATGTACCTATGCCTGTAGCTCTAAATGATGCAGGTCAATCCACAGTGATAGAGGTTGAAGTCACTTCAGAGGATACAACAACCACAAAGACCTATATCATCACTGTAGACAGAGCAGAAGTTCCAGGCATTACAGGCGCTAATGTGAACATCACAGAAGGCAGTGCAGTATTCAGCTATGAATTCTTCAATGCAACTGCTGATATGATCACTTATGGTGCTGCACAGGCCGATCCTTACTATCTCAACACTACCGCTTCAACAGTAAGGCTTGAAAAAGGCTCAAATGCAACAGTTGACATCCCTCTTGCAAACCTGAATATCGGAGCAGATGGAAATGTAACATACCTGAACCTGACAGAAGCTGAAGCAGCATTCGCAAACCCTGACTTCCTTGACTGGGAAGGAGCACCAACTCACATCGTGCTGAACCTGACCGGCGGACAGGGAGAGTATGTATGGAATTTCGATACTGTGATCGCGTTCATTCAGGAAGACATGGATGCGTTTGAATCTATTATTAGTGATGATGCAAGCCTGACAAACTTTACAGTTGGCGGAGAGGATGTTCTTATACTTTCAGGATTGGAAGTTGTAGATCCTATTAATGATACAGGAGCTGAATTAGAGGTTGCAGATTTTACTGGATTCCAGGGAATCATAGCAGAGGCCAATTATTCTACAGCGACTTTATTCATTACATTGGATGGGGTTGATGTGACGGCTACTGCTGATACAGTGCCTATTGCAGAAAATAATGTAATAGTAGTAACTGTTGTTGCAGAGGACGGAGAAACAGTTCAGCACTATAAAGTGACTGCTGTAGCACAAGCTGTACCTGTTGTCCTGAATGACCCAACACCAATAGATTATGGAACTCCAAATCCATCTACAACATTATCCATATCTGGAACTAACTTCACTGCAGGTGCAGAGAATCCTTCCAATTGGATAATAAATACCGGAACCACAAATCTTACAGTGTCTGCTATTACACTACAAGGTGATGCTGGAATGACTACTGGTGTTACTATTGATTTTAGCGGCGTAGCTGAAGAAGGAAATATTACCTTTAAAGCACTGAATGTAGCATTAGTTGCTGATCAGGATAGTAATGTGGTTAGTTTGGGTATTGTCGCACCAATTGACACTACTGCTCCAGTAATTGTTGATGTAGCAGATGCTAACGTTGAAACTTCCTCTGCATCAACCTGGGAAGCACCAT
>JARVGJ010000005.1:29226-116773 GCA_029762595.1 Methanolobus sp.
GAAACACAGTTACTGTAAGTTACAACGTAGATGATGCTGCTGGAAACAGTGCAACAGAAGTATCAGCAACCTTTACATCAGTTTAATCTACAATATGTTAAACGATTGCATCTCAATATTTTGGGATGCATTTTTTTTATAACTAACAATTCATTATTATGCACAGATTATAACTGATAACAGGGCAGTAACAACTATTATTTTCTGACTATGTAGAAAACCCACTTTATATTTTATTTAAGTGCGTTTATTTAAAAATGATAACTCTTCAGAGTTTACTTGTCACAATAAAGACATGCAGAGGATTAGTGTGTTTTGCCGAATAAGTACTTAATGTTTGTTGATAAAGCGCCAACTATATCGGGAAAATCAAGTCTTAAAATCCATAGTTGTAAATATTAAAAAAGAAAACAACTCAAGAGCAGTTATTTAAATTGTTTAGTAACTATTCAGCCTACAACAATCGGCCTATAGATACTGATTTCATCGAAACGGAGATGTTTGTTCAATAACAACCTAAGAATCAAAAAAGCAATCAATAGCAACAATCAAAATAAATAATCCTAATAAAATTTACGTCTCAAATTTATGTTAAGGTTTCGATTGATAGTGTTTTTATCAGGCTGAATAGTTACATTGTTTTTATTGAAAGAATTTCTTGATGAGAATTGTAGAGATATAGTAAAAATTGTTGAAGTGGTTGATAAAGTAAAGACAAGAATTGGAATAAAAAAGGTTCCACATTTCAGTACACTTCATAAATTCATGACAATGCTGAGCTCTTTTTACTTTAGTGGATTATTATAACACACACTAAAAACATTTTGCTTATATAACTAAAAGGTAGAAGTTAAAGCTATCGATTCAAGTGGGTTAAGTAGTGGTCATTGTAGCATTACTATTCATGGAGAACAGGAAAGAAACGGAGATATTTATTAAAAACGAGTATTTCAATTGATACTGGAAAGTTTGTAATTAGTGGTTTTAAGATCATGTAAACCTGTACATGATGCAAAACATGCAATAAAATTACTGAAGTAATTCCCTCCATGGTGCAACAAAATTCTTTGTTCTCTGGACTCAACTTTAGGACGAGCCGGTTCACCAACTTAAGAAATGATAGCCAAACAAAAGCGATTTTTCAGAATCATCACCACGAAGCTATTACCACAACAATACCCATCTCCATTCCCTTATCATAATTTTAAGACGCAACTTTCAACTTTCAACTTACCTTAGCTAAAACACCATGACAGATCAATTTCCAAGGAGCTGTTTCACCCTCTCATCTACAAGTCTATTGATCTTTGATTCTATGATCGAGGCTGTATCAAAGTTTGAAACGGGTGCAAAATCCTGGATTTTAGCAGTTTTCTCTTTGGATATGATTCCGTTTGCTTTCAGGACGGCATCATCGACGTCGCGTCCGGAAAGGTGGACATACACGCTTGGCATATCTGAACCCTGTATCCATCCAAAATATAGATTCATCTGAGCTTCGGTCAGGTAGTTGGCCATATAGGTACATCTGGAATGGCGGAAGAGATGTGGATGTATCCTTTTTTTAACCTTAGCCTTTTTAGCGATTTTCTTGAGTCTCATACGGATTGCATCGTAACGTAATATCTCAAGGGAGTCGCTTTTACTGCTCAAGTTGAACCAGAGTGGAGCGTTTGGATCATCTCGCTTGGGATGGATCTTTAGCCATTCTTTGAGGTACAGTACGCTCCATACAGCCCTTACTCGCATGAACCCCTTTTTTTCCCTTTAAGTTAATGATGGCTCCATGTTCATCAAAAGTCATGTGTTATGAGTTTTAATATATTGGGTTCATTCAGCAGAATATCCTCTGGTAGTTTCTGGTTCTTTTTTTTGATTGCAGTAGTGATCCATTTTGTAAGTGCAGGATTATCTTCATCGAATAACCATTTGTATAATTTTTTCAATGCGACCTTATAGTCATGTTTTGTCCACTCACTTTTATCGGACCTTTCTAAGTTTGCAATGTATCTTCGTATTACCTTTTCATCAGCTTTATCAAAATCAACCTCAATAGACAGTGCAATACTTTTTAATTTTGAAATGTATTTCAAGACCCTATGTTCGCTCACCCCTTCTGTGAAGCAGTGATCAGCAAAACGTGAGATGACTTCTTTGTTCGCCGCATTCACACAGGGATGAGATGACTGTACATGTAGGTATTTATAAAAAATTCCAAACAATTTAGTCCATTACAATCTCCACCATGTTCTGTTCCCTTTCATCCCATACTCCATCGATGATCGCAAACACAACATTCCTGTTGTATAATGTTATCTCTATCGTGTGATTGGTTACTACCTGGGAAACCATCTGGTCTGTCCTGTTACCGTAACCGCCGTGGCTGCTGATGAAAGTGTAGGTGAGGGTATGTTGTGAAGGATATTGGGTGCTGGAATGGTAGTCTTCAAAGGCTAAGTTCGAACCGTCGAAATCGTACGTGGGCGCATTCATGATCCACTCCTCAGCAATCATTTTTGCTTCATCCTCAGATATTGACATGGCATAGCTTCTCAGATCCGTCAATGCTTCATTTATTTCCTGCAGATTGGCAGGCATGTAGTCATTGAAGTATGGATCAATCTTTACATTTTTAGTCATTCCGTCCTGAGTCACTGTTATCTGTGCGGTTCCGGTGTCGGTAACAAGTGGCTGTCCTTTCTGTGGTTCGTAGAGTTCTTGCATCCCGGTAAAACCATTATTTCTTAGAAGATCAAGCAAGTTATTGCGAGTTTTACCGTCAATTGCTTTGATGTACCTGGCTGTCAGTTCATGCTCATAGTTGTAGTAACTGAGATTAACCGTCGTGGAGTTAATAACAAGTTCACTCACTGCCATCTCAGCTGGAGAGTATGCTCCGTATGTCAAAAGGGTGATGACAGCGTCATCGTTTATCTCTGGTGTACTATTTTGTTCTTCTGTACATCCTGCACTGAGAATGACGATTGACAGAAGGAATACTATTATAATTCGTTTCATAGATCTCTCCATAATTGTTAATCTGTTCAAGTTTATGATTGCTGCTGATCTGTCAGCTATTATATAGTAATGTAATTTAACTTATTAAATAATTGTCTAAACTTCAAACAGAGTTGTAGTTATGGTTTTTGGGAAAAATGGGTGCTCAATATATATTGATGCTCCTTTTAGTTATGGACTTAATGGGCTCTGTAGAAAACAGACATTTCATTTTATAATGGCATAATAATTTAAAAAGGATAAATCCCGGCTTTGTAGAAGTCCTCGTTTGAATAACAAATACAGTTTTATACATTGTCAAGGTTATGGCATAATCGCTTGAATTTGACTGATTTTGCTAAATTCCACTACGTCCTTTCTATGATGTAATCTCTGACACTTGTAGAAAGGAAGTTAAATAATAAAAAAAATCAACATGTACCTTTTTGCTGTGGGTACTGTGGTGTTTCTATGAAACCCTTTTTTGAGATAGATCCTATATTAGAACGTTGGGATAACCTGGAATCCTTTTATTTACATTCATGCGATCATTTACTAGAAGTGCCCGTTATTTAAAACCGGCATCTTTTTACTTATTCACTTTACAGGCATGCATATATCGATGATGTGATGATTCTGCGGATGTTCATCGGGGCTGTTCAAATATATCTCGTAACTTGCCCGGGACATGTCTATCTCAAGGTTATTTCCCATCAGCCACTCAACGACCTTTTCCCATGCAGGCCCATACTCTTGCGGTCCTGTCAGTTCTGCTTGCATAAGCACATATTTTCCTCCCGGGAGCTTTTTCTTTTTTATTTCCCCTTCCGCTTCAACGTCATCACCAATGGTCATGCACACATCCAGTTTGAGCTCTTCAGGAGGTGTAACAGCCGGATCATCATAATAGGCAGACATCATAACCGTATCCTGTCCCATCAATTGCTTCGGACCCGCCCAGCCACAGAGTTTACCGAATAACTCTTCAAAGACCCCGGTGTTTCCCAAGTAGTTGCCAACATATGAAACATATGCCACATTTCTTTCTTCTATTTCTTTTATTACAGGCTCGCTTAATATTTCCAATCTGATCACCTTTTTTAATATCACGATATCTTCTGTATCACGTGCTATAAAAGCTCATAGGAAGTTAAGTGAAAGTGTTTATATGTGGCCTGAAAAAGGGAAGCACAACGACGATCATATTCAAGTGGAGAAAAGAAGAAATAATTATTATATAAAATGTTTACAGAACAATCCGTTAAAGAGAGTTTGGTTTTATTTCCTCCCTCTGCTCCTTTTATCCCTCACAAAAATAAGAACGCTCTTGCCGGCTCCACTCTGTGAGCGCTTATCTATATCAAAAAGACCTGTTGCCTCAACCAGTTCTCCCAGTTTCTTGTAGCCGTAGTTCCTGGGGTCAAAGTCGGGGCTGCGCTTGATGAGGTTTCCTCCAACTTCGGCAAGGAAAGCCCAGCCTTCATCATCGGCGGAATCTTCAACTGCATTTCTCAGGTGGTTCACAAGTCTTGAATCACCTTTGAGCTCGTTCGTGCTCCACTTTTCATCTCTTTCTGAGGTCGTGACCGCTGAACCGGAAATTTCCTCTTTTCTCAGGTTCTCGGTGTAGATGAACTTATCACAGGCCGCAATGAACGCCTGCGGCGTTTTCTTTTCACCAAAACCATAGACCTTAAGGCCTGCTTCCCTTATTCTCTGGGACAGGCGCGTGAAATCACTGTCACTTGATACGATACAGAACCCATCGAGCTTTTCGGTGTAGAGCAGGTCCATGGCATCAATTATAAGTGAACTGTCCGTTGCATTCTTCCCGGTGGTATATGCAAACTGTTGTATTGGCTGGATCGAGTGCTCAAGCAGGGAATCTTTCCATGAACCAAGGTTTGGTTTAGTCCAGTCCCCATAGATCCTTCTCACGCTTGCAACACCGTATATTGCTATCTCGTCCAGCAGACCTTCTATTATGGATGGCTGGGCATTATCAGCATCTATCAGAACGGCCAGTTTATCCTGATTTGTGTTTTCTTCCATTTTTCCTCCGCTTGGAAGCTTGTATTGATCATCCTTTTGTATAAGAACATCATCAGTTTAAATTAAAAACCAGTATCATTATCACAGCTGGTGCAAAAAGCAAAGAAACAACCCTTCCATCTTTAGGAAGTACAATGGATAATTTTTCTTGTAAAAAGGAAAAGAAAACATTTATTTATCTGCTTTCCTCAGCCCCTTCATTCTCTCAAGCTCAGCCTCAAGTTCCTTTATTTTCATTTCGTCTATCCTGTCTGCAAGTTCCCCAAGCTCCTGGTCTGCCATCTTTATCGAACTGTGCAGTTTCTCGATTATATTCTTCTCCAGGTTCAGCCTCTGCTTTTTTGTTTCATTGACAAGGTCCTCTACAAGTATCTTACCTTCTTCCTTGCTAAGCTTACCTGCTTCGACCTTCTCTTTGACAAATTCCCTTATTTTCTCTTCAGACAATGCAGCAAGCCCGGCACCAATCAGCGCGGCTGCTCCTAAAAGGCCTATTTTTTTCATTTTGTCCATTTTACAAACTCCCTTTTCATATGTATTCCTGCATGTTGCATATTAGATTTCCCACAATTTCCTGTCCTGCCATTACTGGCATGAAAAGAAGCGGTCCACAATATACTTATCAGGATGCCATGCCCCACATAGTCACCCATATTGGTATATATTCATTGGAAGTCCAAACTATATTAATGCACTGACTCAAAAATACCTCTTCCATCCTTTAATCATTCGTAAAAAACAATACCGATTAAAAATATTTTGCCCCGGCTCCCGGAGATGACAGAATACTTGTCGATACATTTTGCTTTCATATTCAGCAATAGTGTGAACTACCACCCTATAAGCAAAAAGGAAATTCATGGCATCTCAAGGTGCCCACATCCGCAACTTCTTCCCAGGAATGTTGAGATCCTGTGTTTAAGAAGATGTATCTCATATTCGCTCATACTGCCAAGGAGGTCCTTATGCTCACTTTCGATATGTGCAAGCATATTCTCCTCTACCTCATCGATATCATTCCCAAGAGCTATGAAATTACAATTGCTGATTCCTACATCACTGCATTTAACCATTCTCATTTTCATAAGGACTGCTCCTTTGTTCTGAATGAAAAACAATGGATCTGGTGGCATATAAACTTAGTTTTTTGAACCGGAAGGGTTTACTATTTTCCTCCAGAGAAAATATATTTTTTAGCACATTAAATATCATCCGTTCTGAGGAATATTGAAGCCATGTTGCTCCAGTATGGACCTGCCCTTTTCTCCTGTGATGAAATCTACCAATGTCTGTGATTCCTGACGGTGCGTGGTGGTTGAGACAACAGCTATCGGGTAGGTTATAGGTGAACTCACAGGAACTGAACTGATTACCTCTATTTTATTTGCTTGTGCGGTCTTTATGTCCGTCTCAAACACAAATCCGGCATCCGCCTCTCCTCTTTCCACGTAAACTAATGAGTTTTTTACCGTGTCCCCTATCAACAACTTATTTTCCACGTCATTCCACAAGCCCTTTTCTATCAATGATCGTTTCGCATATTTTCCGACAGTTGAAGCATCCACATCTGTGAATGCTATCAGCTTCACTTCAGGCTTGGCCAGGTCTTCTATGCTTGTAAGATTGAGAACGTTGCCTTTTGGGACTATTATTACAAGGGAACTAGCTGCAAATTCTCTCCGTGAATCTTTGTAAACGAATCCATTAGAATCCAGGATGTCCATTTGGATTCTATCTGCTGGTGCATACACATCTATAGGTGCCCCTCCTTCAATTTGCATTCTTAGGGAACCAGCATTTGCAAAGTTCATTATGACATCTATCTCAGGGTTTTCAGCCTCAAACTCTTTTTCTATATCTTCAAAGGCTTCTGTCAGTACTGCAGAAGCAGAAACTGTTATCTTTGTAGCATGTTCCTGTTCAGGAATCTTGTCAGCGCATCCGCTTGCAATTAGTACAATTGTCAATATAACTGCGACAGCCAGTATGTATCTTTTGTTTAATATCATGCTTACTACCTTCTTTCAAGTGGCCTGAATGACAGCAAATAGGAGAACTGCGCGTTATGTTTGGCCATACCTAACGCACATTAATCTTGATTTACTATAAGTACTTTTCTAAATTTGTTTGTAGATAAGCTGCTTTTGTCTTTTATGGTGACAATTGGACTTTTACGGAGACCAAAAACCAAATATTGAGTCAATATCAAGGACAAGATCAAATCTCAATCGATTTATATAAAAAAATGAACATGTCAAATATGTACACTTTTAATACTAAAAATTGCATACATTCCATGTAAAAGGTTCTATACAATCATTTTTATATCCTTATATGTGGTTAAATAAACAATAGAAATGTTCAACAAATTCTGCTTAGAAGGAAAAAGAGTTTTTCATATCTTCAAGTAACTTGGATCATGATATGTTCATTGATGTACAAAAGGTGTAAACATGGGAATGCTAGATGACGTAAAATCAAAGAAAAAACAGAAAGCTGCAGAGAACTGGATGAAAATGGGTGATTCTGCAAAAACAATTGAAAAACAGATAGAGTACTATACAAAATCCCTTGATATCGATCCATATAACGCGCAAGCATGGTTCAAGAAGGGTAAGGGTCTGGAAAAGCTGGGGCGTTTTGAGGAAGCAAAAAAGTCCTTTGATCTTGCAGTAGAGATCGATCCCGATTATCAGGGGCTGGTTGATAAGAAATATGAGCCCTCTGTATCTTCGGAACCACAAATTGCAGATGAGACTGAGTTCGTGGAGGAGTCCTCAGCTCCTGTTGTGGAAGAAACAAGTAATGATGAGGAGCAATGGATCGAAGAGGATCTGCAGCCTGTATCTGAAGAGATTCAAACACCTCAGAAAGATGAGTTTGGAAGGGCAGACGAATATTCTTTCAGGCCACCTTCAGGAGAAGAATCTGCATTTAGTAATATCTTTATCGGAGAAGACGATGATAATGGCACTCCTTTAACTGATAAAGAGAAAGCAGAGGACGTAGAAGAGGAAAATCTCTTTAGCACCGATCACAAGGCATCATCCCTGGATAATGAGCCCGAGACAATTTCCGGTGGCAGCTATATAGTCGGCAGGGAAGAAGTGAATGAAGAAGGAAACAAAGAAGAAAGTGAAAAAGAGAATGAAAGAGATCTCCCTTTTCCAAGTTCAGGATATGTTGAGGCTGAAAAGGAAACTCTGCCGGAAAGAGATATGAGTCCGGAAGAACAAGGCGTGTTCAAAAAAGAAGATGTTGCAGTGGCAGAAGAAGCTATAGATGGATCAACAGATAAAACAATAGGAATGGATGACATTATAAACAAAACCGCAGAAACCGGAACTGTAGATACAAACTATGGCTATGTTGAAGAAAAGCAAGAGATAAGAGATGGAAATGAGAATACCTTCATTTCAAGCCCTGCAGGAGTTCCAAAAGCAGCTCCCTATTCAGCCGCTTATGATGAAAACGTGATCAGTGGCAGGAAGCCAGAGCGTCCGGTTTCTGAAAAGATCCCGGTCAGTGGGGAGCATGCAGGGGCTGCTATACAGAATAAGCAGGCTGCTGGTTATGATGCATCGTCAGGAACTATCACGACCCCAAGGTCAGTTGCAACTTCAGGAGCCGGACCCGTGGACATCAGGATACCATTGAGTGAGGCAATCAAATTCTGGGCAATAGGCATTGTTGCAATGCTTATAGTTCTGATAATCTCCTCTGTTCTTTAAAAGACGGATGGGATAGATCTCTGCTGTTATTCAATGCCTTTACTTTGCTTTTTTCTTTTTCATTGTTTTGTGGATCTTAGCTCTAAACAAGGAATGCCCAGTAGACCATCAGCTGCAAAATGGTAAGTGGAATGCCTATCCTGGCAAACTCGACGAAACCCAGGGATACTTTGCCTTTACGCTCTGCGTTCTGTATGATTATCACATTACTTGCAGCTCCCAATATGGAGAGATTGCCTGCAATAGTGCTGCCTGCTGCCAGTGCCATCATACCTGTGATCGTGACATCAGCATGTGAGAGTATTGGCATGTAAAGGGCTACAAGTGGCACATTGGATATGAACTGGCTGAGTATCACGCTTATTGCCAGGATCATTGGGGTACTTGTAATGTTCAGGCCGGAATTATCTATATATCCCTGGAAAAAACCGCTGTTCCAGACACTTTCCATCAGGATGAACATCGCCACAAAAAAAACAAGGGTATGCCAGTCCAGGTTTTTGACCACTTCTCTTCTTCTTTTGCTTATCAATAGTATTGGCATTGCTGATATCAGGGCAATGTACGTCAGTCCGATATCATATTCACGTCCGGATAATGCCATTATTATCTTTATGCACACAAGCAGGACAACAAGGCTTAGTGATAGTCTGGAAAGAGCTGCAAGCTTTTTATCCGTCACAGGTTGTTTTGAATGATTCAGGGAACAGGAAGTGAAATGCTTTCTGAAGGATATCCTGAGGATAATGAAAGCTATCAGAAGATTGATAGCAGTAGGTAACAGGAGATATTTCATAAAGGTCAGGAATGGATTATACATGTCGCTTCCTAGTGCTATCAACAGGTTCTGCGGGTTTCCCATGGGACTGATTACGCTTCCTGTTGTCACTGCAAAAGCAAGTGCCATCAAAAGTAGTTTTGGATCGATACTATGCTCTTTTGCAAGCAGGAGCACAACCGGTGTTCCGATTATTGCCAGGGTATCATTCATCAGGAATGCCGAGGCAAACCCCATCCCAATAAGAATGTAGAGTATTACTGCATCTATAGAACCTGTGCTCTTAAAGAAACGGTATGAGAGGTGGGACAGGTATCCGCTCATCTCCAGTGCCTGTCCTATTGTAAACATTCCAAAAAGGAAGAGCATAACATCAATATTGATGGCATCAATGGCATATGAAATTGATATCCGGGCAGTGAGCAGTACTGCCAGTGCTCCCATAGACATTATCTGCCATATCTCCAGCCGGATATTTCCGACCTGTCGTATGGCTGTGAGCAGGAATACAAGCGCAAGTATGATCACAGGTATCATCATTCAGGTCCCGGAATCAGTTACTGTGTTTAAATAGTTATCTGCTTGTATTTTTATCTTACCGGTTCCGTTGTTCTGTTTTTGCAGTTCAACACCCCTTAATAACGACGTTATATTTTTTGTAACACTCATCCTTATCTAGAATGAAAACAAAACAGTTCCAGCAATGTTTGGACGATTCAGATATAATAACGAAGTTTTTTACGGAGAACTGAAGGAAGATACTGTAATCTCACAGGAGTCAACTTTCATGGAGTATGATCTTTCTGAGTTAGAGGTACTTCCCCCTTCTTCTCCTTCAAAGATCGTATGTGTGGGTCTTAATTACCATGATCATGCAAAGGAACTTGGTCTGAATGTCCCTGAAGAGCCAATACTCTTTATCAAACCGCCGTCTGCTTTAATAGGGCAACATGGAAAGATACTCTATCCCAGAAATAGTAACAGGGTGGACTTTGAAGCAGAACTGGCTGTAATTATAGGGAAAAAATGTAAGAGCATCGCTTATGACCGGGCTTATGATGTCATTGCCGGTTTTACATGTTTCAACGATGTTACTGCACGTGACCTGCAGCAGAAGGATGGTCAGTGGACAAGGGCAAAGGGGTTTGATACCTTTGCACCTCTTGGACCCTTCATAACTCCTGCGAAGGATTTTAACCCTGAGGATGCAGCGATCAGAAGTCGTGTCAATGGTGAACTGAGGCAGGATTCAAATATCTCAAACCTGATATTTGATGTGCCCTATCTTATAGAGTTCATTTCAGGAGTAATGACACTGGAAGTTGGTGATGTGATTGCAACAGGTACTCCTCCCGGAGTTGCTGAGCTTCATACGGGAGATACCGTGGAGATAGAAATCGAAGGAATAGGAACTTTGATCAATGAGGTTGCATAATGCTGTTCGATCAGGTTAACAGGGAATTGGAACTGACCCAGCGCCATCTTAATGTCTTAAAGGCGGTCATTGATCGCGGACCAATCGGAATATTAAAACTGGCTGAAGAGACTGGTATGCCTACACACAAGGTACGCTATTCTTTGCGTGTACTTGAACAGGAGCAACTGATAAAGCCTTCATCCCATGGTGCGGTTGCAGGTGATGCTGTGGAAAGGTTCATTGATGATTTTGAGAACAATGTTGCTGATATAATCAGCAGGTCAGAATCAATAAAAGATGTTGGAAAAACATTCTGACCACATATTTTAAGTTCAGTTCCAATAATTCATGCTGCAATGCCTGTCATATGGTGCGGGCAATTCAAGGATCTATTATACATGTTTGTTCTTTTCGGAGACTAATTATGACTTTAACTGATGATGATAAAAAGACTATAGAGAAGTATGCACTCCAGAATGCCGTGAAATATGGCCAGGCGCCGCAGGTCGGGGCTGTTATGGGCCGTGTCATGGGAGAATGCCCTCATCTTCGTTCCAAAGCCAGGGATGTCACCCCCCTCATACAGGAAATACTTGCGGAAGTGGCAAGGGAGACCCCTGAGCAGTGGCAGGTCCATCTGCAGTCACTGGCTCCGGAGCTTATAGAGGAACTGAATGTTAAAAAGGAACCTGATAAGGGTTTAAAAGCGCTTGATGTTGAGGAAGGACAGCAGGTAGTAATGCGTTTTGCACCAAACCCTAATGGACCCCCAACTCTTGGAAGTACCCGTGGTATAGTTGTAAATTCCGAATATGTCAAAAAATACGGAGGCAAGTTCATCATACGTTTTGATGATACTGATCCACAGACAAAACGCCCCATGCTTGAAGCCTATGACTGGTATGTAGATGACTGCAAATGGCTGGGTGCAGACCCAGATGAGGTGGTCATTGCTTCTGACAGGATCCCGGTCTACTACGATCATGCCCGCAAGCTTATAGAGATGGGACATGCTTACGTATGTTTCTGCGATGGCGAGGTGTTCAAGAAGCTGAAGGATGCAAAGCAGGCATGTCCGCACAGGGATGTAAGCCCTGAAGAGAACCTGAAGCATTGGGATAGGATGCTTGCAGGTGATTACGAGGAAAAGACGGCAGTCTTGCGTATCAAGACAGATATCACTCACAAAGATCCGGCGCTGCGTGATTATGGTGCATTCAGGATAGTAAAGACTCCCCATCCCCGTCCGGAAATAGGTGACACGTACTGTGTCTGGCCATTGCTTGACTTTGAGGGCGCCATTGAGGACCATGAACTTGGCATGACCCATATAATCAGGGGCAAGGATCTCATGGACAGCGAAAAGCGCCAGGGTTACATTTATAACTATTTTGGATGGCAGTATCCGAAGACCACACACTGGGGTCGTGTTAAGATGCACGAATTTGGTAAGTTCAGTACAAGTGGACTGCGCAAGGCTATAGAGGATGGTGAATATTCAGGCTGGGATGACACCCGTCTTCCCACTATCCGCGCGATTCGCAGACGTGGTATACGTCCGCAAGCCATCCGCAAGTTCATGATAGAGATGGGTGTGGGAGAGACTGATATAAGCATCAGTATGGATTCCCTCTACGCAGAGAATCGTAAGCTTGTGGACCCGATAGCAAACAGGTATTTCTTTGTGTGGGACCCAGTTGAGCTTGAGATAACCGGTGCTAAACCTTGCATGATCACTCCTGCACTTCATCCGACCGAGGACCGGGGATGCCGTGAGATAGAGGTCAATGACAGGGTTTACACTTGCAGGGAGGATGTAGAAAAGCTTGAAGCGGGCTCTAAGATAAGGCTCAAGGACCTGTACAATGTGGAGATCACTTCCACGTCCCCTCTTCGGGCAAAGTATCTTGATGATTGCATAGGATCGGTTAAAAAGGAAAAGATGAGGATAATCCACTGGGCTCCCATGGACGGGGTTACTGTTAAGGTCCTCTCTCCGGATGGTGAGTTTAAGGGTATAGCTGAAAAACAGGTGACCACTGAACAGGACAATGTCGTGCAGTTTGAGAGATTTGGTTTCTGCAGGATAGATACTGTGGACGTTGAGGAAGTAGTGGCCTACTACACACACAAATGAGAAGGGGATCCCTATGGATCCCTTTTAATATTATAGTTTTTTAAATGCTAGTATCTCAATGAGTGGTTTTTGAATGTCAGGATTTCCTCGTCCAAAGATCGTTGTCAGTAAATGTCTTGGTTTTGCAGCCTGTCGTTATGACGGAAAGATGCTACAGGCCACTATTGTGGATCATCTGAAATCATTTGTTGATTTTATTGATGTCTGTCCGGAATCGGAGATAGGGCTGGGAATTCCCCGAGATCCGGTCATTATTGTACTCAATGACAGAAAAAGACTCTTGCAGCCGTCTAATGGCCTTGATTTTACGGACAGGATGGAAGGCTTTTCAAAGTCATATCTTGAGGAACTGGATGACTTTGATGGCTTCATCCTTAAATCGAAGTCTCCTTCATGTGGTGTCGGGACAACAAAAGTCTTCCATGATGCAGGAAGTAAAGAATTCTTACATGGGCACGAGAATGGTTTTTTTGCTGATGCAGTTCTGAGGGATTACCCTGACCTGCCGCTGATCGATGAGCAGCAATTGAACGATCCTGTGCTCAGGGAGCATTTTCTTACAGGGGTCTTTGCATTGGCATCTTTCAGGCAATGCTCACTTTCCGGGAAGGTACTGACGCTGGAGCCGTTGATCGGGTACCATGCCAGGAACAAACTTCTATTCATGGCACTTGACAAACAGATAATGACTGCCATGGGGAATATTGTCGCAAACAGGGATGGTCTTTTGATTGAAGTTATCTATGAAAAGTACCTTTCATATTTGTTGAAGATACTTGCCAAAAGGGCAGAACCCAGGTCAACTGTCAATGCGATGATGCATGCCTTCGGATATTTTTCACGCAATCTCAGTGCCGGTGAAAAATTTGAATTCATGAGGAAGCTGCAGGAATGTCGTGAAGATCTTTCTGTCATATTTGAATTGAGACAATGGTTCATATCCTGTGCACAGGAATTCAATGTGTATTATCTTTTGGATCAAACTCTTTTTAATCCATATCCTCCTGAACTGTCCGACGGTTTCAGGGTAGTTTGATATCATTTAAGCACCCATACTATAATGCATATAGTAAGTCAGCAGGGGTAACACAAAGGAGGCTAGTTCTTGGAAGATGGGGATATTGTATCTGGTGTCATCGATGAACCGGATGAAGATGAAACAGAGGAATTGATAGAAGTATGTCCTGTGTGTGGTAGCCCGGACCTATATTATGAGGCCGGAGGTATTGAAGGTCTTTATCATTGCAAAGACTGTGGCTACATTGGCTCTTTTGTCATTGAAGCGAACAGGAAGATGAGGCAATTGATACGTGATGAATACGAACGTAACCTGAGAATTTCTGAGTAAAATTCCAAAAATAATTAAAGAAAAGGTGGCCAGGCCACCCGGGTACTAAGGATGTTCAGTTCTGGGGTTTTGCAGGGACAGCTCTTACTTCTGTCTTCCTGATCTCAACCCTTCTAAGAGGGTAGATGGATTTTGCGTTCCTGTAGATGTTTGCAGAAAGCTTGCCCATTATGGCCTCTTCGATGAATTGCTCAAAGTTAAGCTCTGCTGCACGCTCTTTGACGATATTATCCATGACTTCCCTGATACCTTTTATCTGGCTTGTCCTTGCCCTTTTGACAGTGAAGCAGATAGGTTTAACCCTGATGATGTATCCATCCTTTGTTGTAACATCCAGGTTAGCATCTATCCTTGAGGTCTGGCGCTTTACAATGGATCGCAGGTAATCTGTGGTTATCTCGTGCCCAAGGAATCTTGTGTTTGCGATGTCACCGTTGATATCGCTGATCTCAAGCCTGAGCTTTGTGTTATGCTTTGTGAAATCGTTAGCAATTTCGCCGACAGTGGTCTCCACAATACGACCGATGAGTTGCTCCGGTGTTTCTGCAGGTGTGACGCCAATGTTTGCCCTGCTCATAAATTCTGGTGTTTCAACGTTGTACCATGTCTTTGACTTCCATTTGTCTAACTTTCTCTGCACTTTCCTTGCCAAGTAATTCCTCCGAATGATTGTGATTTGATGATATAATGATATATGTGATTGTTCAACGAGCTGTCATAATATGATTATTAAATAAGGTATGAGCTGATAAATTGGCTCTCTATACTATGCATGTCCATATATAAATAAATCGGTTAAGGCCCACCGTGAAACCAGTGAGCAATTTGAATTATCATAAAGTATTTTATGTATAAGTACCTCTCTAGCTCATTCACAATTGTAAATATGCTTTCTGGAATATTTACCTAAGCTGTATACACGTAAATAATAAAAAAACAGGAGATGTTCTATGAACCACCCGCTCCAAAAGATAAGAGATACAAAACCTCTGGTTCACCACATAACCAACTGGGTGACCATATATGATTGTGCGAATATGACAAGGGCCATGGGAGCTCTTCCCGTAATGGCTCATGCTCCACAGGAGTGTGCAGATATGACGGGTATCTCGTCTGCGCTTGTGCTGAATATCGGTACTCTTACAAATGATCTCATCGATGCAATGATCATCTGCGCAGGCGCTGCTAATGAAAAGAAGATCCCTGTGGTGCTTGATGCAGTGGGTGTGGGTGCCACAAAATTCAGGGATGATATGGCAGCAAAGATACTTGGATCGGTCAATGTAGATATAATCAAAGGTAACTATTCTGAGATCGCAAAACTGGCCGGTGGGAACGCCCAGACCAAGGGTGTGGAGGCAACAACGATAGATGCGGATCCTAAGCAGATAGCAGCAGGATTTGCAAGATCAAGGTCATGTGTTGTCGTTATGACAGGAAAGGAAGATATTATCAGTGATGGAAAAAGGACCTTTGTTGTAAGGAACGGCCATGAGCTTATGGGTAGTATTGTAGGTACAGGATGTATGGCAGCATCTGTGATCGCTTCTTTTGCGGCGGTCAATCCTGATCATTGTGAAGCAGCAAAGGATGCGCTATGCTATTTTGGCATAGCAGGGGAGCTTGCGGCAGCAAGGTCTGAAGGTCCGGGTACTTTCAAGATGTATTTCTACGATGAAGTATCCGGTCTTTCAGATGAGAAGGCACAGTCCAGAATGAATGTTGAAGAGTGCTGAAATGACATGGAACATAAAAGATCATTGCTCCAGCATATAGACTTCTATCTTGTGACAGATTCGAAGCTATCCAGAAAAGGAACCCTGTCGGATGTGGGGAGTGCTGTTGCTGCAGGATGCAGGATCATACAGTACAGAGAGAAGAATGTAAGCACACGGGATATGCTCATCCAGGCAGCGCAGATAAAGAAGCTCTGTGGGAACGAGGCAATATTCCTGGTCAATGACCGTGTTGATGTGGCCCTTGCAGTCGATGCTGATGGTGTCCACATTGGCCAGGATGACATGCCCATTGGTGTTGCACGCAAGCTCCTTGGTCCTGAAAAGATTATCGGCCTTACAGTCCACGATCTCAGTGAGGCTCTTGATGCCCAGCGAAACGGTGCGGATTACGTAGGTCTCAGTCCCATATTTGACACATCCACCAAAAAGGATGCAGGAAAGGGCATCGGCCCGGGAAGGATAAGGGAAGTGAAGGATTCCCTGAACATCCCCATAGTAGCGATTGGAGGCATCAATAAGGAAAACTGCGTGAGCGTTGTCCGGGGAGGTGCCGACAGCCTGGTTGCCATCTCGGCCATAGTCTGCAGCGAAGATGTGAAAAGAGAAACAAAGGATTTCATTGATCTCATCCGGAAAACAAAACAAGACATAGGGCAATGAGCACAGGAACGTCTGCGGGGAAACTGATCTTTTTCATCCTAGTTTAATCCTCGCGGATTCCACAGCATTCTTACTGACTAGCTCAGCTGCAAATATGTCTGCCATGATCTCAAGCTCATTCTCGGAGCGGTTCCCTGTGAAGGTTATCATCGAGAGCTGCCTGAGGAGGGGTGTCCTGGTATTGTGGCGCAGGTGCCATGCTTCGTGAGCAAGTATCGCTTTAAGCTCGTTTTTTTCCATGATCTCAAGCAGCCCCATGGACAGGAATATAGCCTTCCCCGAAGCGAAGGCCCTCGGGACTGCAGAATCGTAGTAATAGACCTCCCGGGTGCCTGGTGATTTCTCCATTTTTCCAAGGCTGTCAACAAAAGCCTGCGGCCATTCCATTATCTCTGCTATCGGCCTGGCACCATACCTTCTGATTAGGACAATGTAATAAATCCTTGGCAGGAACAGGATAAGCACTGTTGAGATGATCGCATAAGCTGTGTATATCTCAATGCTGAGCATCCGGCTGCAATGCATGGAAGAAACTACCATCCCTATAGAGATGAGCATGCACAACTGTGCAGCAGTGAATGAGTATATACGGACCTTTGGGCCTTTTGCGCCAAGGTAGGACCCAAACAGCAGTAAGGCAAGCAAAACAGATGCTGATATGATCGGAAGGAGGCCGGAACCTGAGATGCAGGCCATATAACATCCAATCTCGTCCTGTATGGAAAACATGATCAATGCTCCGGGAATAATGCCTCTTTCCTTTTGTGGGCCTTGTTTTGCTCCTTATTTCTTATTGTAGGTGTGGAAGTTCTCAATAGCAACCTTGCCGAATGTATCGACAAGGCTGTCCAGTACTTTCCGGGTAATGGTATTTGCCGTGCTGTCCATGGATTCGCTTGCATAATACAGGTACCTGACCCTATTTTCTTTCTTGTCCACGGTCCTTTTGGCATAACCTGCCTTTACCAGCCTGTCAAGTGTTCCGGCTACACTGGATAAAGGAATGCCTGTACTTTCGGTGATGTCAGGTGTTGTGCGCTCTCCTTCCTCCCAAAGGACCGTCATTATCCTGGCCTCGATCGGGCTGAAGAACTTGGTCAGGCCTTCATTTGAAATGTTTATCCGGTCAAGTTTAACCATGTGTTTACAACAGGTGTAAGATAATATAAGCCTTATCGTTCCTTAGCTCTTGCGAGTTACCTTCTGGTGTTCAGGTTTTCCAGGCATCCGGCCTGTGTTATGGAGTCCTGGCAGTGCTCATGGCTTTACACTCGGCGTAAAGTTAAAGTAGTTATACATTTATTGTAAAACAGTACTTTACACTTGATGTATAATAAAAATACAATTGACTCCGGATGCTTCCATATACGGATCAAGAGGTTCATATATGCATTTACACTCTTTAGTCCTGAAAGACATATCCCGCAGAAAAACAAAACTCCTGGTAGCTGTACTTGGTGTGGTAGTGGCATCTGCGGCAATAGTGGCTGTGGTCACCACATTTTCCGCAGCAACCGGTAGTCTCTATGAGGAGTCCAATAACTTCGGCGCAAATATCATAGTCAGGCCGGAAGTCAGGACCATTCCCCTTGTAACTGGCTCCACATCCATGGGTTCCCTGTTCACAGGAGAAAACTACATCGAAGAGTCTGAGATCGCTAACATATACACTATCATGCACAGCTCAAAACTGTCAGTTGTGGCACCGAGGTTATACGGGGTTGCAGAGCTTGGCAACTCATCGGTCGTCATAATGGGCGTTGATCCAGAACAGGAAAGGAATCTCAAGTCATGGTGGAATGTCAAGGGCAACTGGATATCCTCAGAAGGCCTAATGCATACGGAAGTGATGGTCGGCTCGGACATAGCCACACCCATGGGACTTACGGAAGGGTCCTTCATCACTCTGCGCAATGGTAATACCTCCATTGATGCCCGGGTGACCGGAGTGATAGAGAGCACAGGCGGCAGTGAGGATGCATATTTAATTCTCCCTCTTGTCGCCTCCCAGCATCTGCTTGGCAGGGAGGGGAAGGTAAGCAGCCTGGAGGTCAGGGCCCTGTGCAATACCTGTCCGGTAGAAGAGATCAGCATGGAGATCGAGGAGAAATTCCCCGGGCTGGAAGCCAGGTCCATGAGCCAGATAGTCCGCAATGAGCTGGCTATGGTCGAACACACCCGTTCTTCTGCAATGGCAGTATCGATCATCACCCTCCTGGTGAGTACATTGACGGTGGCTTCCACCATGCTTGCCTCAGTTAATGAGAAGTTGAAGGAAATTGGCATCATGCGTGCAGTGGGCGCGAGCGATTTCCAGGTAGTATCCATGCTTTTCTTTGAAGGTGCCATAATAGGCGCAGTGGGCGGCATTATCGGCTTTATAGTGGGGACCATTGCTTCATCAATTGCAGCCCCTCTGCTATTCCAGGCAACACCTTCGCCAATGTGGGAGATCCTGCTTCCAGTGACCGGCATATGTGTCCTCACCGGCATGCTGGCATCCGTCCTGCCTGCAAAAAAGGCTCTAGGTATCGATCCTGCGGAGGTGTTGAGAAGTGTCTGACGATAAAATGATGATTCGTGTCCAGGGTGCAGCTAAAAGGTATCTGGTGGGCACTGTTGAGGTGGAAGTCCTGCGTGACATCAATATGGGCATAAGAGAAGGCGAATTCGTCTCCGTGATGGGCCAGTCAGGCTCAGGGAAGACCACCCTGATGAACCTGATCGGGATGCTTGACAGCCCCAGCGATGGCAACATCTTCATCGATGGTGTCGATATCACCGGCAAGTCACAGAAAGAGCTGGTGGGGTTGAGGCGCAGGACAGTTGGTTTCGTGTTCCAGCAGTTCCATCTCATACCCTCCCTCACAGCCTATGAGAACGTCGCCCTTCCTCTGGTATTTGCGGGAGAGAAGGATCAAAGAGCTGTTACCGATGCTCTGGAAAGGGTAGGGCTGTCCCACCGCCGGGAACACAAGCCTGCGGAGCTGAGCGGGGGAGAACAGCAAAGGGTAGCTATTGCGCGTGCAATTGTAATGAAGCCAAAGATATTGCTTGCTGATGAGCCCACCGGGGCACTGGATGCAACCACAGGTTCAATGATCATCTCCCTGTTAAGGTCCATGGCAGGGGAGATGACAGTGGTGATGGTCACTCACAACAGGGAACTTGCACTGCATTCTGACCGGATAGTGAATTTAAAGGATGGTAACATCGCGGAGTAAATAAAATGACTTTTAAGATAATAGCTGTTGTTTTATCAGTGCTCGTAATATCTGTACTTGCACTTGGATGTACGGGAAATGATCCTGCTGCATTGAAAGACTCTGCAAAGCCTGTAGAGGCCACATGGATAAACCCCCTGTCAACAGATCAAACAGTCTCCATACCAGTTGAAGCAGTGAACATGCATACCAATGTACACTTTAAAGTGAACACAGACATCGGAGAGCTTGTTTTAATGGCATACATGTTTGATGATGATATATTCATCAGGTCCAATGTTTGCCCTCCCTGCGGCTCCATCGGATTTGCTCTCGATGATAGCATACTCATTTGTGATGCATGTGCCAGTACATTTGATGCTTCCACAGGTAAGGGTATTGGAGGAGCCTGTGTTGCATACCCTAAGGAAAGCGTTCCATATACTGTTTCAGGGGGTACTATTATCATGAATCTTGAAGACGTAATGAGTGCACACCAGGAATCCCTAAGGAGAAAGTAATGTGCTCTCTTACGAAAGTGGCGACAGTTCTTCTGTTTTCTTCATCTTCCTTTAAGGACAGTTAGTCTTTTCTGTGTAAACAACCATGCGTAATATTAGTTGAATATGGTTCTAAGTTTAGCAGGAGGAGTGAATATGAAAGCTGCCCAGATAAATGAGTACGGAACAGATGTTGTTGAGATAAACAACAATGCAGGGATGCCTGCGACCTCTCCCGGAAAGGTCCTTGTGAAGGTCCATGCAGCAGGTGTGAATCCTTTTGACTGGAAGATATGTGAAGGATACGTGAACCAGAGCAGGAAATTCAGTTTTCCTATCACCATTGGCGGAGATTTCGCCGGGACTGTTATTGATGTCGGTGAAGGCGTAGTGCAATATGAAAAAGGTGATTCCGTGTATGGCAGCGGTCTCTTTCTCTCCGGGGGCTCGGGGACTTTTGCGCAGTTCGTATCCACCGGTGAGAACCTGTTAGCCATGAAACCGGAAAAAGCAAGCTATCAAGAAGCTGCTGCATTGCCTCTTGTGGGTGTGAGTGCATTGGATGTCCTTTCACACAAAATGAAATTGCAGAAAGGACAGAAGATACTCATACACGGCGGTTCCGGAGGTATCGGTTCAATGGCAATCCAGATAGCAAAACACATGGGTGCCTATGTAGCGACCACTGCCAGGAAAGACAGGGCTTTGTATCTGGAAGACCTCGGGGCTGATGAGATAATCGACTACAAGGAAGAGATATTTGAAGAGAAGCTACAAGAGTATGATGCAGTCTTTGACACGGTGGGCACGGAAACTTACAGGAGATCGTTCCAGGTACTCAGGAAAGGAGGAATTATCGTTTCAATGCTTGAACAGCCGGATAAGGAACTGATGGACAGGTATCACGTAAATTCACTGGCCCAGTCCACAAGGATCACCAGTGACAGTCTCCGAAAGCTGTCTGGCCTCTTTGACAATGGAGTGATCAGGGTCAGTATCGACAGGGTCTTCTCTCTGGATGAGGCAGCACATGCTCTGGAATACCAGCGCAATGGAACTGTGAAGGGGAAAGTCGTGATAGCATTATTACAGGAAGGGTAAAAAAGAAGGATCAGAGGAACCTGATGCCCTCCGGGATCTTTCCGACTCTTTTCCTGAATTCCTCAGGCCAGTTCTCAGGGTCAAGTCCCTTCTGTGCAAAGAATGCGGAAGCCCATCTCTCAAGTCCCACACCTGAGCATCCGGACCACAGTTCCTCACCTGACTGGCATTTGACATTGAATCCAGATGGATACTTGTTTCCATTCACACTGACATTCTGGAATTCCAGCCATTCAGCATCTTCCCCGCGGTAAGGCAGTACTGCTTCGTAGTCAGTTGTACCGGCCTCAGTCTGCTTGGCAACTCCGGTAAGACCTTCCTGTGCCATGAACCATGGGGTAACCCATGCTTTTCTCCATTCCAGGTCGAGTATCTCATTGAAGATATGCATGTACCTGTCGTGCAGTTCATTGGCAGCTTTGATTACCTGTTCCTTTGTACCTACCCAGACTATCTCTATCCTGTGGAACTCGTCCACTCTTTCCATACCGTGGATACCACCACTCTCATATCTGTGTGATGTACCTGACCTGTCAAAGACCTTTACAGGGAACTCATCAGTGGGTACTGTTTCTCCCTGCAGGTATGTCCAGAAGGGAGGGCACTGTGCATAACACATTCCACCGATAGGGTCACCGATCTTCTCCTTGATAAGGGAGGTGGGCACTTCCAGTGTTACTTTGTAATGGTCGATTACCTCTTCCCAGAATTCAGGGTCCCTGGTCTTGGGAGGGCATACATAATATATCTCTGGGTAAACACCCTTTGCATGTCCGGATTTCTGCCACACTTCCCATGGTACGAGTTTTGGGAAGATCATTTCCCTGTATCCCAGGGGCTCAAGCAGCTCTTCAAGTACTATTCTCTCAAATGTCCTGAACATCTTTGTGGACTGGGGGCCATGTATCCACTGTCCCCTGCTGGCACCTCTCTTAAGCCAGCCTGCTTCCATCATGGCTTTGGTGGGATCTTCTGTAAACTTATGCTCCTTTTTCCCGCTCTGCCAGAGTACGTTCCAGTGCTCGGTCTTCCCGCCATAGGAATGCTGTTCTATCTTATCCTCCATCAGGGACAGTATCCTGTCAGGCACACGGTTTGACATGGCCGATTCATCAACATCAAGGACGAGTTTCAGAATTCCTTGCGCATAGCTCATTTCTGCAACGTAAGGGATCTTCATTGGGGGAAGTTCTTTTTCAGAAGGAACTTCTATTGTGTATGAACCGACCTCAACTCCACGGATGCCGATCTTAAACTCCTGGCCAAGCTTTCCGGCAAGAGGTTTTCTCATACGCAGCAGAGCATCATGGACACGCACATGTCTGCCTGACTCAATGCTCAGTTTTATCCTGTCACCTTCAATACTCCATGCTGTGACCTTTGCACCCTGTCCCTGGGGAGCACCTTTGTTAAGAATGGTTTTGTTTGCTTCTTCAATGTATGCGCCTACAATCTCAGTTGCCTTGCTGGCATCAGCACTTGTCTTAAGTGAACACTCCAGCCTGAATTTGAATTCAATTGCAATTCCTGCACCCTCCGGTTTCTCTGCCGGACAGCATTCATCTCTTTTCTTTGCATCCATGGATTTCCATTCCTGTGTATGATTATAATGTGTGGTATTGAAGCAGTGGTAACTGCTTTTTGTGGCTTTTTATGAATATCACTTGTAATTTCCAGCTCTTTGGTTACTTTATGCATGATGTATCTTTTGCTAATTAAGAGCTTCTCTTAATTGCTTATTCTCCAAGAGTTATTCTTTTAACGGAAAAAAGCATCTAAAGCAAAAAAGAGGTGCTTTATGAAAGTCCTGATATTGGGCGCAGGGGCAGTGGGTCTGACACTTGCTGCTAAATTATCTTCTGTTTGTGATGTACATGCCGTCTGCCGCCAGAGGCACGCTGACAGGATAAAATCGGAAGGCTTTAAGATGACCGGCATATGGGGTGAAGCAACCTGTAAATTCAGCTGTTCTGAAGATGCCCCGGAAGATGATTACGATTATATTCTCATTTCCTCAAAGTCCACTGCAACTGAATCAATATGCAAGGAGTTTGCGGATATCATTAAAGGCAGGGAAGTCGTCAGTATGCAAAACGGCATTGGAAATGAGGAAATCATTGCAAAGTATACTGATAAGGTAATAGGTGGCACTATAATAACCGGATTTGAATGGACAGGCGATGCACAGATACATGTTTCAGTGGAAACCGGACCTATGAACCTTGGAAGATTCCCTTCCGGGCTCGATGAAAGTGTTCTCAGGCTTGTTGAACTGATAAAAAGTGCAGGGATCAGGGTTAGCGGAACAGAGAACATTATGAGTTCGGTCTGGTCCAAGGTCCTTTACAATTCCGCACTCAATCCCCTTGGTGCTGTGATGGGTGTTTCCTATGGGGAACTTGCGAATTCACATGCATGGAGTATCATTGAGAATATTGTGAAAGAAGCTTTCATGGTCACTGAAGCAGAAACAGTTGTGTTTCCATGGAAGACAGCAGATGAGTATCTTGCCTTCCTGCATGATTTCCAGCTGCCCAACACAGCAGATCATCATTCCTCCATGTACCAGGACATCTCATCCGGTAGGAAGACCGAGATCGATTTCCTTAACGGTGCAATAGTATCAAGGGCAAAGGAACTGGGAATCGATGCACCATACAACACATTCATTTCAGAGCAGATACGCTTCATGGAAGCATTGCAGGCAGAAAAACAGAAACATGAATAAGGATAAAAACAAAAGTTGAAACTAAGATTGGAACAGTGATCATATGGCAGTCAGGTCAGTAAGTGAACTTGTGGAACAGGGTTTTGAAGCTGTTGAAAAGGAAATACTTGAGTGCACAGACTGTCAGCTTCATGAAACTGTAAGCAACAAGGTGATCAGCAAAGGTTCCAAAAGTCCCAGGGTTGTTTTTGTAGGCGAGGCACCCGGCAAGAACGAAGATGAAACCGGTGTCCCTTTCTGTGGCAGGGCAGGCAGGAACCTCGATAGCATGATAGAGTACATGGGGCTTTCAGGTGATGACTATGCCGTTATAAATACGATCAAGTGCCGCCCCCCTAAAAACCGCAATCCCCTGAAAAGTGAGATCAGGGCATGTAAACCATTTCTTGAAGCACAGATAGAACTGCTTGGTCCTAAGGTAATCATCCTGCTTGGAAACACTGCAGAAAAGGCATTTTGTAATGGTGAAAAACTGGAGTGGGGAGTTCCAAAAACAGTGGAAGGAAAATACACCCTCCTTAAGATCTATCACCCGGCTGCTCTTATATACCAGCGCTCAAGGATCGAGGAACAGAATGCACTGATCGATAATAACAGGCATTTATGGGAATAGATCCATCTATATTACTTACAAAAAAGTTACTTACAAAAAAGCATCAAAAATAGGGGCCAGTTTTATTCTTCAAGGTCCCTGGCTATCTCTTCTGCTATCTTTGCGTTCATAAGGAGGTCATCCACCGTAGCTATCAGTGAACCGATGCGCTCCGTTGAGATGTGGATGGATACAGCATCTTCTGTGATCTCAGTATGCATGTTTGTCAGGTTATCAGGAGCCAGGGAATTTGCAATTCTCTTTGCAACCTGCATGGCACCTTCATCCCTGAATTCTATAGTTGTAGTAATTTTCATTCAGCGTTCTCCTGGTTTGGGAGTTGTTGAGCGACTATCTCATCGACTTTGGCAATGAACTCTTCTGCAGTTCCCGGAGGTATCGAGGCACCGGATGCAACATTGTGTCCGCCGCCCTCACCACCCACCAGCTTTGCAGCCTCCCGAAGTGCAAATGAAAGATCAAGTCCCTTTTCCACAAGTGCACGGGTGCCCCTTGCAGAAACCTTGACCAGTTCATCCACCTGGTTCACTGCAACAAATGGCATTTCAGGATCAACGTATCTGACAAAGGTGCTGGCTATCATTCCGGTGGATTCCATGTCCTCTCCTATCAGGTATCCGATGCTTTTTCCCTTTTTGACCATATCCATACCTTTCTTGATATTCTCAACAATGGATATCTGGTGGGAAACTGCCATATCCCTTGCCTCTTCCAGGTGTGTCTTATCCCTCATACAGATGGAAAGTCCCATACCTCCTTTCTCGGCTTTGCCGCAGGTATTCAGTATTGCAACAAGGTCATAGACATTAGGGACCAGTTCCTTATTAAGGAGGTACACATCACCGATGGCTGCATCAATGGCTTCGGGACTGGCATGTTTTGCCAGTTTCAGGGCAACTGCCGATGTGAGTTTCTTTATCCTGTCAGTGTCAAGGTCTTCAATATTACCATGCAGTCCAAGGATATCAAGGAAACTATCTATCTTATCCCGGTCACCGGTGATATCAAGATATGGTTCGGGTGTGTACTCTAACACTCTGGCAAGGTCCCCATCACCTATACGTAGTCCCTTTTTTACTGATATGACCCCGGCGTTGACTGCTTCTTCCAGTATATGGCCATTGATTGTACTGAAAAGCTGTTTATCACCTACAGCACCTGCTATGGCAAGCCCTGCCAGGTCGATGTTCCCTGGCTCCATTTCCATTGCCACAAGGAAGGTGGTCCCGGAGCCTGATACATGCATTGCCCCGTCTATGCCCACAAGATGAGGATTCACAAGCACTTTAGCTGGCGTCTCACCAACCGGAACATGGTGGTCGAGAACGATGATCTCCTGTTCTATATCTGATATCATCTCTGACTGCCCGCTGCCCATATCGCAGAACAGGACCAGGTCGTTTTCCGAGGTACTGGACTTTACCATCTCAACAACAGATGTATCCAGTCTTGGCACAATACTTGTATGAAAACGGATGCCTTTTCTTATGAGTGCCTGGCAGATTATCCCTGCAGATGTAAGGCCATCTGCATCGTTATGCGATATGACACGTACATATTCGTGTTTTTCAATGATATCCGCTGCCTCTCTTGCCAGGGCTTTAAGTTTTTGCATCTCAATATTCAGGTTCATCCGAGTCTCCAGGTTAATGATGGCAAGGTGCCTTAATTAGTTTTTCTTTTGTACGTTACGACTTCACCAGGTGTGGTAAAGCTTCCCGGATCCATCATAGTGCCGATGTTAATGCTGGTGTTGATGCCGGTGTGGACCTCATCGCCCATTATGACCCCAAGTTTTCTCCTTCCGGTATCCACCATTTCTCCTTTCACCATTGTTCTTATGTTCCGGTTATCGTGCCGGAGGTTGGCTATCTTTGTTCCGGCACCAAGATTACAGGCAGTACCAATGACACTGTCGCCAAGGTATGAAAGGTGGCCTATTTTAGTTCCATCCATTATTATGCTGTTCTTAACTTCAACAGCATTACCTACGTGTACATTGTTTCCGATGGCTGTTGAAGCCCTGATGAAGCAGTTTGGACCTATATCGCAGTCATCTCCTATTATGACAGGACCCATTATATAGGCACCATTGCGGACAATGCTGTTTTTGCCAACCTTTACATTCCCGTGAAGTGTTGCATAAGGCTCAATGGTACCTTCGCGGATGTTATCTATATTATCAAGCAGGACCTTGTTTGCGTCCAGCATGTCCCAGGGCCTTCCGATGTCTATCCATTCAGTTGTCAGTATCTCAAAACCAATCATGTACCCATCTTCGATCATCATTTGCAGGGAGTCTGTGATCTCATATTCTCCTCTTTTTGACTTTCCAGTTCTCTGTATATAGTCAAAAACGATCTCGTCAAAAAGATAGATGCCGGCATTTGCAAGGTTTGTGGGCGGATCTTTGGGTTTTTCTATGATCCTGGTGACATTGTTCCCGCTGGTCTCAATTACGCCGAAATGGGATGGTTCTTCAACTTCCTTCACACTGATGACTGCATCCTCTGTTCTTAACATCAGCTGTCTGATATGTTGGGTACTCACGAGCATGTCCCCGTTGAGCACAATAAATTTTCCTTCAACATACCCATTTGCACAGGCTATTGCATTTGCGGTTCCAAGCTGTTCTTCCTGGCGCACATATTCAATATTGATGCCAAAAACACTTCCATCATTGAAATAATTCCTTATGGCATCTTCCCTGTAACCTGTTACAATGAGGAACTCACTGATCCCGGCATCAATGGCAGCTTTAATGGTGTGTTCGATCATGGGTTTGTTAGCTATTGGAAGCATAACTTTGGGCTTTGACGAAGTAAGCGGTCTCATTCGTGTGCCTTCACCGGCAGCGAGTATCACTGCTTTCATTGGAGGCACTCCTTTACAATATCCTCTATCCTGGCATGAAGCCCTTCAACATCTTTTCTTGCCTCTGCTGTTATCCTTATCTTTGCTTCGGTTCCCGAGGGTCTGACAAGTACCCAGCCTTCTTCCATATCAACCCTGATGCCATCGATACTGGAAACCTTGCCCATGCTGTGAAGCTTTGTTCTGACCTTTTCCATTACCTTTTGTTTTACTGCATTATCACAGGCAATAGTGCTTCTGAGAGTGGGATACTCTGGCAGTTCTTCCCTGAGAGCAGCCAGGCTCTTTTCGCTGACCACGTCCACAAGTAAGGCTGCAGCATAGATGCCATCCGGGCAATATGATATTCGGGGAAATATCCAGCTTCCAGAGGGTTCACCGCCAAAATCCGCTTTCTGCTTTTTCATTTCCTCTGCTACATATACGTCACCGACCTTTGTGTGGATCACATTGGAACCTGGCAGTGAGTCATCAACCATCATCGAGGTGTCAACAGGGACAACTACCAGGGGACTGCTTTTACCCTTACATTCATAGCGTGCAAAGATGGCAAGCATTTCGTCCCCTGAAAGGAAGACGCCATTCTCATCCACTGCCATCATCCTGTCGGCATCTCCATCATGGGCAATGCCGATATCAGCTTCAAAAGACTTTACCGTCTTTTTGAGCATCCAGAGATTTGCATCGTTAGGTTCGGGATTACGTGCCGGGAAGTATCCGTCAAGCTGGGAGTTAAGCGTGATGACCTCACATCCCATTTCCCTTAAGAGGTATGGTGTAATGGTTCCGCCAGCACCTCCGCCACAGTCCACAATAACCCTCACAGGGGCACCTTTGGCGTAGCTGCGTATCATGTCGATGTGGTCACGTACTGCATTCCCATATGATGAGACCTTTCCCACCATGTCCCATGGTGCATATACGAAATCCTCTTTTTCGATTATGGACTCTATATCTTCCTGCTGGGCAGAATCAAACGCCATACCATCTGGATTCCACAGCTTGATCCCAACATACTCGGCAGTGTTGTGTGATGCGGTTATCATTACACCGCAATCATAGTTACGGGCAGCATATGCAAGAGTTGGCGTGGTTACAAGCCCAACCCGGACAACATCACATCCTGCAGCCATCATTCCTGAGATTACTGCCAGCTCTATCATTTCCCCGGCCAACCGGGGGTCCCTTCCAATGACGGCAGTCTTCTTAGATCTTCCAAGGGCCATGCCCACTTTCAGGGCAAGGTCCACGGTTATTTCTATATTTGCAAGACCGCGGATGCCCGATGAACCAAATAATCTCATTCAATATCCTCTCATAGAAAAATCATACATTACAAATCATACATTATCATTAAACTCATTCAACGGTCACACTTTTTGCAAGGTTCCTGGGTTTATCGATAGAACAATACTTTGCCAGTGCAGTATAATATGAAAGCAACTGGAGGACCACAGAAGAAAGCACCGGGGCCAGCAGCTCATGCGATGTAGGTACCCGGAGCACAACATCAACATACTTTTCGATCTCAGTATCATCGTCATCAGCAACAGCGATGACAGTTGCATTGCGTGCCTTCACTTCCTTGATGTTGCTAAGTATCTTCTCATATGTGTGCCCTTTAGTGGCTATCGCCACCACAGGGGTGTCCTCGGTGATCAGTGCCAGAGGTCCGTGTTTTAGCTCACCTGCTGCATATCCTTCTGCATGGATGTAGGATATCTCCTTAAGCTTCAGGGCACCTTCAAGGGCCACTGGGTAGTTCAGGTAGCGTCCTATGAAGAAGTAATCATGCTTGTCTGCAAACTGCATGGCACACTCATTGATAACCTCTTTCCTGCCAAGCACTTTCTGGATCTGTCCCGGAAGGCGTTTTATACCAACTATAAGATCCTTTGCCTCATTTGCACTGATAATCCCCCGTATCCTTCCAAAATTGATCGCAAGCATATAGAGTGCTATCAGCTGGGCTGTGAACGTCTTTGTTGCAGCCACTCCTATCTCCGGTCCTGCCCTGGTGTAGAGTACACTGTCAGCTTCTCTTGTGATGGTACTCCCAACGACATTGGTAATGGCGATGCTGCGACATCCATAGGAGCTTGAACTTCTTACGGCAGCCAGGGTGTCTGCTGTTTCCCCTGACTGGGTTATGGCTATGGTCAGTTCCTCACCGCAAAGCACAGGATTACTGTACCTGAACTCCGATGCTGTCTCTACATCAGTATGAAGTCCGGCCAGTTTTTCAAACAGGTATTTACCGAGTATCCCTGCATTCCACGAGGTTCCGCAGGCTATGATGGTAGCTCTTCTAAGCCTTTTTATCTCTGCAGGATCGAGATGGAGCTCATCAAGGGTTACTGTTCCTTCAAGTTCTGACAGTTTGCCGGCAAAAGTGTTCTGTATTGAAGTGGGCTGTTCATGTATCTCTTTTAGCATGAAATGCTCATAACCTGCCTTCTCAGCAGCCTCAAGATCCCATTCGATGGTTTCCGTGTCCCTTGAGAGACGATTCCCTCCCTGGTCGAATATCTCAATGGAGCCGGGTCTTAAAAGGCCGATCTCATTGTCATTGATAAATATCACTTCTTTGGTGTGCCTTAAAAAAGCAGTGACATCGGATGCTGCATAGTTACTCTCCTCTCCAATGCCTATTACAAGAGGGCTATCCTTTCTGGCAAAAGCCAGTATATCCGGTTCTTCGGCACATAGAGCTGCAATGGCATAGGAGCCTTCCAGCTCTTTTACAGTTTCTGCCAGGCCATCAAGAAGACATTTATTCCCATTACAGTTCATATTGAAATGCAAAAGGTGGGCAATGACCTCAGTATCCGTATCTGACAGGAACTCATATCCAAGCCCTGACAGCCTTTCTTTTAGCTCCAGATAATTTTCAATGATGCCGTTGTGAACAACAGAGACATTGGAAGACAGGTGTGGATGTGCGTTCCTTGTTTCGGGTTTCCCGTGTGTGGCCCATCTTGTATGACCTATGCCGGTGCTTCCCGTTACATTCTGTGGAATGACCGTTTCCAGATCTTTTATCATGCCAGCTATCTTGTATGTCTCAAGTGATCCGTTAAAGACCGTGACCCCGGCAGAATCATATCCCCTGTATTCAAGCATTTTAAGCGATTCAAGTAAAATGGGAACTGCCTGCTCTGAACCTATATATCCAACTATTCCGCACATTTCAATCACCTCAGATAACTATCGAATCTGCGGGTATGTCCTCTGAGATGGTTTTGCCGGAGCTGATGCGACAGTTGGAGGAAATCATATTTCCTGCACGAACAAGGACATTCCCTCCAATCTCAGCATCATCTCCCACGATCGTACCAAGTATCTCCGCATGTTGCAGTTCGCCCTCTATCTGAATAAGCATATCATTGCCTTCCTCGGTTATGAAGTTAGGGCCAGTTGCAACGTTGCTTCCAATAACAGAACTGGATATATTGCTATGGGTGCTTATGCGCACGTCATTCATAAGGATACTGTTCCTGATCTGTGAGAAGGAGGCAACTGATACATTACTACCGATGCTTGTAGAAGGTAGTATGACAACACCAGGTCCGATGTCGCAGTTGTCTCCTATGATAACAGGTCCCACTATATATGATCCTGCCCTGATGGTAGTGTTCTTTCCTATGTACACATTTCCTTTGATGCTCACTCCATCTTCTATTTTTGCGTCTTCAAGGTCTTCCTCCAGGTTACCAAGTACTATTGTGTTTGCTTCCAGCAGGTCCCAGGAGTAAGCAGCATCAAGCCATTCTGCGTTCGTTACTGCCATTGTCACGCTCATCTTGGAATCTATCATTGCCTGCAGGGTATCAGTGATGGCGTATTCACCAGTTGGGGATATTGGTGTCTTTTCGATCATTTCGAATATTTCCTGCCTGAAAAGATAAATTCCTGTGTTTATCAGGTGGCTCACTAAGGTCTTGGGCTTTTCAATTATCTCACTGACATTTTTCCCTTTTGCAACTATCACCCCATAGTCGCTGACATCATTTTTTTTGCATGCAAGGAGTGTGGCATCACCTCCTGCACCTCTTATAAGGTCGGATATTACATCCGGTCCGATAATGTTGTCTCCGTTGACGACGATGAACTCTTCTTCATCAGCAGAGATCTTCTGCCGTGCCTGGAGAATGGCATGAGCCGTACCTATCTGGGCTTTCTGCTCGATGTATTCTATTTTCACACCGAAGTTGATCCCATCCTCAAAATAATCCATGATACGTTCTTTTTTGTATCCTACGATCAGTATGATGTCCTTTATATCGTTTGCCACAAGGGCGTTTATAACATGTTCAAGTATCGGCTTGTTTGCCACTGTAAGCATTACCTTAGATCTTGTAAGTGTTAGAGGCCTGCACCTTTTACCTTCGCCGGCTGCAAGGATGATAGCTTTCATGGCATATAATGTTCTTTAAAACAATTTATAAGTTCCCTTTTCAAGTATTATTATGTCTGCAAAAATACCACATATATACCATATATTATACAATACAATGGAATATAATGGAATAAGCGATACGCTGTAGTAATGCCGGTCAACAGTAATATCGCTTAACAGTAAGTAATTAGTAGATGTGTTATACGAAGTTCCTGCTGGCCGACATTAATGAACAGGAAAAAAAGAACGCATTATAAAAAGAGCAATTATGTTTGACCGTAGCCAAACATAATGGAAATGATCATGCAGGATTAACTTATCTGGTGATAAGCATCTCTGCAGTATCTGGTTTATATTTCCAGTCAGCTGGAAGGACCTTTGAGGACTGGTAGTATTTGACCAGTCTCCTGATCTTGGATTCGGTATTCTGGAGGGAACGCTTGTTATGAACATCCTTGTGGTTGTAGTTCATGTGTTTCCTCATACCGATAGCCCTCACGATAAGGTTGTATAGATCCTCAGGGACAGCGAATTTTTCGCCATTTTCTCTGAGTATCTGTGTGATCTTCTTGCCTGTAGCGATCTTAGCATCAGGTACTCCGTATTTGTCCCTGAGTACCATGCCGATCTCACTTGTGCTGATACCCTGCTTCCACAGGTCAGTCACTACTTTTGTCACTTCATCACTGGTCATTGTTGACCATGCAGGTGCTTCAGTGCGAAGTGGTCTTGTAGGTCCGGAGTTTCCTTTCCTACGGGTGTGCATTTTTGCCATTAGCTTCCTCCTGGTAATTATTATTTATTTAATCTGTTTATGAATAATCTCTGATCCATCATATGGGTCAGATATTTGATCCTTACCAGGTTGTTGAACATGGGAGACAACCTGATAATATGTTAATATGATTGGCGAAGTGCTTCCTATGAATACCATCATCTCTTATATATGTTATGATTGCAGCCAGCGCAGTGATTTTCTGTATCTTCCACGCGAGATTGGATACGTGGTCTGGAATTATCCTCTCCTCCTTCCTCACCAGATCATAAGTACGATGTCAGCACCGCCAGGATTTGCTGTCCTGTATATGGCATCGAGCCTGTTAATGACAAGCTCGTTCCTTGTGCTGTTGTCCGTGGCACTAGTATTGCACATGAGTGCTATGGTATGGTTGATGTCGTCAGCATGGAAGTCTATGATATGGGCTGAGATCTGGTCTTTATTCTTTTCCAGTATCATATAATGGACCATATCCACCAGATCAAGACCAATGCTTTGTTCTTGCGGGCTTATTGTGACATTCAATCCATAAAGTCCGCTTACTGTGTAGTTCATGCAGCCAAGTACGCTCTGCATCACCGGACTACTGCAACCTTTACATTGAGGTCCGGTTAAAAAGGCCAGCTGCTCACTGTTGACTGCTATCTCAGTACCGTTAAGTGATGAAAGGTAATCGTATGGGAAAACAATATCAGTGATAAGTTCCGCACAACCGGATGATACAACTTCAATGCTCTTTCCGAACATATGAAGGAACTCAGATTCAGGATCATTGGAATTGAATGCGTTGTATACTCCTGTTTCATTGAAAGGAGCATATATCTCTTCCATGGGTACGGGATATATTACTGGCATCGAGATCCTTACCTTTTGTTTTATGGCATTATCAGGTGCTGGATCTCCGATGGTCATCCCACTTCGTATATTGTGTCCGGTAACAGGCTGCCAGTGGGCTTCGAACCTGTAATAATACCTCTGTCCTATTGTCCTTTCAAGATGCGCAGCTATTTGTTTTTCGGTTTCTGTCCTTTGCATCTGTGTCATGGGATTGAGTGCCTTTTCAGTTCCGTCCTTTTCCATTACCAGGCCCAGTACCAGACCTTCGGCAACAAGGTCTGAAAAAGTACGATGTCGCTGTTCCTTTGTGAACAAGGTTCTCGCAGTGTCCTGAAGTATCGAATTTTGTGAAAGGTTCACATCAATTCCTGCAAGTTCTCCAGGTTCCAGTGTATATTCATATTCTTCCAGGGTACTGCTCATTATGGTGTTAAGCAGGTAAGTATCCATCTGTTGTGCAGATATATAATGGGCTGAACTATATTGGTAATCGGCAGCTATCGATGGCATAAGGATGACTGCGGAAATAGAGACCAGTATCAGGAAAAGGCAGGCATCGATGCTTGATGAGAACGCCTTATCGTTTGCAGACAGGTCATTAATGACGTTCTGTAATTTTTTTTTAAATCTTTTCTCTTGAACCAACTCATTTCCACCTCTGATATATTATTTTGACTGTAATGGTTCCCGTAACGCAGCGGGCATTGCTTCCAAGCTCGATCACAACAGGCACTGAAGCAGCAATAACGTTCCTTCCTTCACAGGAATAAGGTCTCTGCTCAATGGTCCATTGATGACTGCCATCATCAGTGCTTGCCTCTACATAGAATTCAATGTTCGGGGAGAAGCGCTGGAAGAAAAGATAATGTTCCTGTGGCTCTATTAACGGGTTTGCAATGTTATCAAGTGCTTTTGCACAGATAATTCCCGGCCTGCTGCCCTGGAGTGGTGGATATGATGCAATGTCGGCTGCTATCATGACAGCCTGTTCGTAGTTTTCAAGTGCCTTGGAGTTATCACTGAAGGCAAAGTATGTATTTGAGAGTATGGATGCAAAGACAACAAAGCCCACAACTACCAGTGCAGTTGTCATAATGTCGTTATTCGGCTCAAGCAAAGCCCTTTCGTCACTGGTAAACGAGGATATATTCAAGTTCTCTCACCTCGCTTGCATCAGTCACGAATATCGATCTCTTCTTAATATGGACCTTCTCATCTATATTCAGATGGCTCTCTTTAGCTGAAGCAACCGCAAGGAATTCGGTCACATCCGTGTATGGGAATAAAGAACTAATTGGATAAACTACAGTTCCGTTAGCTGCAAATTCTATGGTCAGCAAGTTCTCCAGTTCTGCCGGACTGAAAGGAAGGGTCCTGTAACTGAGTGACCTGGCAGAATTGATATTCCTTCCATTGTCTTGAAACGTACAGGCTACATATTCCCCTGTTACTGAAATATTCAGCTTTTTATAATCTTCAGGCGTCAGTAACCCTGAGTATGCATCAAAGCTGTAGTCCTTCACAGCATAGGCTGTGCCTGAAGGGCTGCTTCCCACAGAATCTATATTTGATGCAATATCAAAGGTTAAGGTATCAAGTCCATCCTTTTTGCTAATGTCTGCATGAAGTGTAGCCAGATTATATAATGCAACAAGGATTATCGCAGACGCAACGATAAGTGCGGTCTTGGAAAGGATGAGGTCTGCCCACGCGTTTGAATCCTCCTGCAGGTTTTTGGGAACCTTGACCTGCCCACATGCTTTGGATAGGGAAGGATGGATTCTTTTTGGCACATCAGGCACGACTTCATTTTGATTTTTCATTATAATTGCGACTTATCACTAAGTGCAATAAAAATTTTTCTATTTTGATCGCGTACACTTTCCAGGCTCAGCAGATGAGGTCCGGCTTCCAGGACAACACAGCCGTTAAGCATTGCGTTAGAATAATATCCGGCAGATTCTCCGATTATCTGCTTTCCGTTGGTCTCTATATAATAGTTCCTGGCATCAGAGGGCCAGTCATCTTCTTTTCCCGGTATCGCTCCCATTACAACTCTGGTATTGTCCGGTATGTTCACATTCAATGTGACACTGCTGCCTGCTCCTCCATAAGACATCTGGCTGGCATGCGATTCTATCTCCGAGATTGCAGTCTGCGCAGCATATATCTCCTCTTTTTCAAGAAGTGAACTGATCGATGCAGAGAGAAGCACCACCAAAGCCCCGATGACTATCACCGCAACCGCCATTCTCATGGGTAGGGCATCAGATGCCCTTTCATCGCTACGTATAGCCCTGAGATACGGGATCAATGGGGCCGTTGGCACCATTGTCGCTTTCATTGTTTATGACCAAGTTCCAATATCACTTCATCAATGCTTAGCAGTTCCTGTTCACCCGTGGTCATATTTTTCAGTGTGACCTTCCCTGCTTCTACTTCCTGTTCGCCTATTATTATCACATGACTGGATCCGATGTTGTTTGCATAGGATAGCTGTGCCTTGAAGTTTCTCTTCATCAGGTCCGTGTAGACCGGCATATGGGGCCGAAGTCTTATAGCAGTTTTCAGGGCATCGGTACGTGTGCTGTCCTTGGCAATGATGACAACAGGTATGTCATCAGGGGCCTGGATCTCACAAACCTCCATTATCCTGTCAAAGCCAAGGCCAAATCCTGTGGATGGTACATCGCCGCCTCCAAAGAGCTTGATGAGCTGGTATGAACCTCCGCCACACACCTGGTTCTGGGCACCAAGACCTTCGGCATATATCTCAAAGACAGTTCCGGTGTAGTAGTCAAGTCCCCTGGCAATCCCGAAATCAATAGTATATTCCACTCCATAGATGTCCAGGATGCTTAGAAGTTCCTGGAATGCTTCTATTTCCGGGATATTTCCTATAAGGTCCCTTGCCTTTGCGATCGCTCCTTCTCCTGTAAGGCATATCAGTTCCAGGAGTTTCATGCGCAGGTCTGCAGGGGCATCAATTTCTTCAAGTAACTCATCAAGTCCAACGTCATCCTTTTTATCAACAAGCCTCATTATCCTGCTCTGCTGCTCCGGCTCCAGAACACTTAGCAGATGCCTGATCACTCCCAGATTGTTCACATGGAGGTCACCTTTTATGCCTGCTGATCTTAGCATCTCCGTTGCAAGTGCAATAACTTCTGCATCAGCCTCAGCGTTAGTGCTTCCTATGAGCTCTACGCCAAACTGCCAGAATTCCCTGAAGCGTCCCTTCTGTGGTCTCTCATACCTGAAGCAGTTCTCGAAATAGAAAAGCTTTACAGGCTGCTGGTAAGCCTGCATCTCATTGACGTACATCCTCATGACCGGGGCGGTCAGCTCAGGACGCAGGGTCATCTCCCTGTCTCCCTTGTCCCTGAAGTTGTAAAGTTCCCCTATTATCCCTTCGCCTGATTTAAGCGTGAAGAGTTCCAGGTTCTCAAAGGTAGGTGTGATTATCTCATTAAATCCCCAGTTCCTGACTACCTGGCGTAAGATGTTCTCTACGTTCCTTCTTTTTTTCGTGTCCTGCGGAAGGAAATCACGTGTGCCTCGTGGTTTACTGATCTTCATTTCTGGTCAACCTGATGATATGGGTAGTAAAGGATAGTAGCTTATATGCATGATGACTTCTACTGATAATTGTCGTGTTCATCTGTAAAATGCAGTTAAGCGAACAAATCCTTCTCTGATCTATATGTTATCAATAAAGTGTGTCAGTAGTATAAAAGTACTATATTTTACAGTTTCGATTAGTTCTTTATGGGTCATGACTTTGAAGAGAAGCCTTATTTGCAATATACAGGAAGGTGTTTTTACATTATCTTTGATGTGTGTACCACCTATGGGTCCGGCCTAATCCTTAATTTTATGGCTGCTGTATCTACTTTGTTCACCGTGCCAGTATTGAAGGAGTAACGGATGCTTTTGAGGATGGAAATATCTACCACTGCGGGCCTGTAAATCAAAAGCATTAAATATCACATCCAATGTACTCAGTTATACATTATTGAATCAATTTCTGACAGAGGTAATATTATGGACCACACAAAGATCTTACTTGATGAAAATGAGATGCCAACACAATGGTATAACATCCTTGCGGATATCAAGGTGGACCCGCCACTAAATCCGGCAACCAAGGAGCCCATGGACCCCAAGGACCTTGAACCTATATTTGCCAGGGAGCTCATAAAACAGGAGATAAGCTCTGAGAGATATATCGATATTCCAAAAGATATCCTGGAGATATACAGTCTCTGGAGGCCATCTCCTCTTCACAGGGCTCACAGGCTTGAAAAAGCACTGGGGACACCTGCAAAGATATATTACAAGAATGAAAGTGTCAGTCCCGCCGGAAGCCACAAGCCTAATACTGCCATTGCACAGGCCTATTATAATATGAAGGAGGGCACAGAGAGAATTACCACCGAAACCGGTGCAGGACAGTGGGGCAGTGCATTATCACTCTCATGTAATTACTTTGACATAGAATGTAAGGTCTACATGGTACGCTCAAGCTTCTACCAGAAGCCATACCGCAAGTCCCTGATCAATCTATGGGGGGCCAATGTAGTTCCGTCCCCAAGCACTGAAACACAATTTGGAAGGAAGATCCTTGAGATGTATCCGGAAACCACTGGCAGTCTTGGAATTGCAATCAGTGAGGCCATAGAGGAAGCTGCGCTCAATGACAATACCAAGTATGCTCTTGGCAGTGTGCTCAATCACACCTGTCTTCACCAGACAGTTGTTGGTATTGAGTCCCAGGCACAGTTCGCCAAGACAGAGGATTATCCTGACATAATCATCGGATGCTGTGGTGGCGGAAGCAACCTTGCCGGTGTGAGCCTGCCTTACATAAGGGACAACATTGCCGGTAAGACCGACACCAGGATAATCGCTGTGGAGCCTTCTGCATGCCCGACCCTTACATCAGGGCAGTTCAGGTATGACTTTGGTGATATGGCCCAGATGACACCACTGCTTAAGATGTACACACTTGGTTCCGAGTTCATACCCCCTGCCATCCATGCAGGAGGTCTCAGGTACCATGGTGCCTCCCCGATAGTCAGTAAGCTTGTTGCCGATGGTCATATGGAGGCAACCTCCTATCACCAGATAGAGGTGTTCGATGCGGCTGTTACATTTGCACGCAGTGAAGGTATAGCACCAGCTCCTGAGTCATCACATGCCATTAAATGTACTATTGATGAAGCCCTTAAGTGCAAACAGACAGGTGAAGAGAAGACAATAATGTTCAACCTGAGCGGCCACGGACACTTTGACATGGGTTCCTATGACAAGTACTTCAGTGGCGAGCTGAGCAACGACTGAGTTTTTGAAGGACATGTGGCATTCAATGCCGCATATCTCTTTTCATTTTCTGCACAGAATAGACATTTTTACTTCTGCATAGCTCCAAAAAGTTTATTGCTTATTCCTCTGAAGTATTTAGTGGAGTGAACAAATAATTCTGGCAGGGAGTGTATCTTATATCAAACATGGAATGATTAGCTGGAGCTGTATTTGCTTAAATGTGATCATATGATTTTTTAGTTTTTGATAGTATCCTGTCCGATAGCTTGTGCACTTTCAAACGGATAAGGGGTCAGTATGAAAGAGATATATGACAAAATGGCTACAGAAGCCATGAATGCACAGAAAGCGGTTGTAAGCACTATAAATAAGAAGCGTGGTACTGCATTTAAGGTGGAAGATGCAAAGCCATATGTTGATGCAGTCAACATGATGGAGCCAAAAGGCGACCAGTGCAAAGAAGTATTCGACCTGCACATAGATTCGGTAAATAAGCATTATGAGATCCTTTCTGGTTTAACGGACAGTGTGAGGCCAGAAGATGATCCATTTGTTGAACACTACCAGACACCTCCTATCATGGATATATTGTACGAGGAAGATCCTGCATTCAGGACATCTGTGGAGAAGTTCATTGAAAGGATCGGCAGGTCTGGGGCTCTCATCGGTAAAGAATCGATACGAAGATACGGGGGTTTCTATGGTCCTACCTGCGTTGTAGACTTTGCCTTTGTTCCCGGAAGTACAAGCAATGTGGTTAACAGGATTCTGCAGAAAACAGATATTCCGGTGGACCACAAGCGTGCGATACTCTCTTCCAAGTCATGGGGAATGAACACATCATACGGCATTGGTGCCAAATTCCAGATGGCAATCGAGAATGGCAAGACTCCGGATGAAGCCTTGAAAGAAGAGATAGAGATGCTTCAGATGGTCTATGATACACCCATGGTTGCCCAGGCCAGGCTCATGGATGAGGCTGGTCACACATCCTTTGACGTGAAGAAATACATGAATCAGTACAAGCAGAAGATGAAGAAGACGGTAAGGGCTGCAATGGATGCTGATGTGTTCTACGGTAACATTGTTACTGTTCCGGCGTACGGCGTGGGTGATGTTGCCCACCACATATCCCAGTCAATGTTCAACATGACAAAGGATGATGTGGTCATGGCTATCATCAATGCTGTGACCGATGTAATGGACGGGACCATGAAGAATGCCATGGGCAAGTTCAGGGACGAGTATTCCCCGCTGACCATAGCAACGGACGCTGCTGCAGCAGCAACCACCAAGATACTCTGGATGGATGGTTTTACAACCATGATGGTACTTGACCTGCTGGTCAAAAGATTCCACAACCTGGTCCTGAACAATCCTGCAAGGGGTGCTGCGGCCGAACTTCATAACGTGGACTTCATTGACCTGATAGAAAAGGGCGAACGCATTATTGATCATAAACCAAGGGGTATGGGTGGTATAGTCCAGGACATACCCGTTGACCTGAGTCCCATTGCCAGCAACGAGGTTCTTAACAACCCGCAGCGTTACACCTATCCGGCATGTGCCATCACTGTCCGGTTCTCGGCATTGATGAGGCTGGCTGACTTCCCGTGCCTGCTGACCAGTGAACCTGTTACAGCAACGATGCTTACAAACATCATAGCCCTCCATAAGACAGAACCGCATTCTCCGGCACGTACCTGCAAGTTCTGTGCTGCCAACTACTTCGATTACAAATGCAAGTATTGTAACTGGACGGAGGCAGTCTGAGCACAAATGTGCCTCTATGAGGCACATTTTATACTTTATGAACTACTATCTTTTCCTGAAATGATCGACAGGGTAATTTTAATTACATATTACTCTCCTTTAAACCCCGGTTACCATGAAAATAGAATCCCTGGACCTGCCGGATGATGTAATTCGTTTCTACCTGGATTCGGGTATAGAAGAACTCTATCCACCTCAGGCAGAGGCAATTGGAAAGGGTTTGCTTGAAGGTAATAACATACTTGCTGCAATTCCCACAGCCTCAGGAAAAACATTGCTTGCCGAGCTTGCGATGTTAAAGGCGATCTCAAGAGGTGGCAAGGCACTTTATATTGTACCCCTGCGGGCCCTTGCAAGTGAAAAGTTTGACAGGTTCAGGACATTCTCCTCTGTTTTGGTAAAGGGCCCGGGACATGGCGGCCTGAAAGTCGGGATCTCCACAGGTGATTTCGAATCCCGTGACGAGTGGCTGGGGTTAAATGATATCATCGTTGCCACATCTGAAAAAACAGATTCGCTCCTGCGCAATGAGACCAGCTGGATGCAGGAAATAACCACCATCGTGGTTGACGAGGTGCATTTACTTGATTCTGCCAACAGAGGTCCAACTCTTGAAGTCACGCTCACAAAGCTCATGAAACTTAATCCTGATTGTCATATAATAGCTCTTTCAGCAACCGTTGGAAATGCTAGTGAAGTTGCAAACTGGCTGAAAGGAAAACTTGTGCTCAGTGAGTGGCGTCCTACAAGCCTTCGTGAGGGTGTTTACTATAATGGCAACATACATTACCATGGTTCACAGAAGCGCATTGAAGCCAGATCACAGGATGATGCAGTTAACATCCTTCTTGACACATTAGAGGAAGGGGGCCAGTGCCTTGTATTTGAAAGCAGCCGTAAGAACAGTGTTTCATTTGCCAAAAGGGCAGGCACAAAGGTGGCTGAAACTCTTGACAAGCCTACAAGAAAAGCACTTGATGAACTCGTCGAGGAGATCATAGAGAACGGTGAGACCGAGGCAGCAAATGAACTGGCAAAGTGCGTGAGGAACGGAACTGCTTTCCATCATGCAGGACTAAACTCTGCACACCGCAAGATTGTGGAGGATGGTTTCAGGGCTAGCAAAATAAAGGTAATTTCCAGCACCCCTACCCTTGCGGCAGGGCTCAATCTTCCTGCAAGAAGGGTAATTATCAGGAGTTATAGGCGTTATGATCCAAATTACGGTATGCAGCCGATTCCGGTGCTTGATTACAAGCAGATGGCAGGTCGTGCAGGCAGGCCACATCTTGATCCTTATGGAGAGTCTGTCCTTATCGCAAAATCTTATGATGAGATGGCAGGACTGTTTGATAATTATATCGATGCTGATGCAGAGGACATCTGGTCCAAGCTTGGTTCAGAGAACGCGCTAAGAACTCATATCCTTTCGACGATCGTCAATGGCTTTGCAACAACAAGGGCTGGTCTTCTGGAATTTATTGAAGCAACGTTCTTCGCTTACCAGAATGATACCTGGGGAATTATGGAAGTTGTAGATGAATGTCTGGATTTCCTGAGATACAATGGTATGCTTGAGGGCGAGGACACACTGCAGCCAACAGTGCTTGGAAGACTGGTATCTACACTCTACATTGATCCTCTTTCCGGTGCTTACATTGTTGACGGGCTGAAAAAAGCTAAGGCAGATAATTTTACAGATATGACCCTCTTGCATCTGATATGCAAAACACCGGATATGAGGCAGCTCTACATGAGAACCAGCGATTATGAAGTGATCAACGATATCATCATGGACCGTAGCGATGAGTTTGTGGAGATCCCACCCAGGTCAAAGGAAGTTGATTATGAATGGTTCATGGCTGAAGTGAAAACCGCGCTTCTTGTAGAGGACTGGATTAACGAGAAGTCCCTTGACCTGATAACAAAGAAGTTCGGTGTTGGCGAAGGTGATGTCCATGCATTTGCCGATATCGCAGAATGGCTTATGCATTCGACTTCAAGGCTTTCAGGACTCATTGCACCTGAAATTCCAAAAGATGTTTCCAGTCATGCTGCACTGCTGGAAAAAAGGATACACTACGGAGCTTCGTCTGAACTTATCGAGCTTGTAAGCATCAGGGGAATTGGTCGTGTGCGTGCACGTAAGCTATATGAAAGTGGACTTAAAACTGTGCAGGCTATCAAAAATTCTGATATCGGTACTGTATCTGAGCTGATAGGTCCAAAGACTGCCAGGAAACTTTTTGATGAGCTTGGCCTTACTTCAGGATTAAGGCCATCCAGGTCAAGTGAGGGCATAAAGTCCGGAACAATGAGTTCACTTATGGAAAGAGAGCAGAGCACTTTCAATGATTTTGAAAAATAGGCTATTGTTCTGTATGGGTGAAGAGGTGCACGTTCTAAACATTATATATGATGAACAGGTATAAACATCAGAAAATAATCATTATCTTTAGCAATACATCGTTACTAACAAATCACAAACTACAGGGGAATAGATATGCTTTACAAGAAACTATCCGAACTAACCGATGAAGAAAAGAGCAAACTGATAGGACGTGGCGGAGGGGATCTTGCAAATGTCGGCGAGACCGTTGCAGCTATCCTTAAGGATGTAAGGCATAATGGCGATGCAGCCCTGCGTCAATATACCAGGAAATTCGATGGTGCCGACATTGAGGCGATAGAGGTCACAAGGGAAGAGATCGATGAGGCTGTGGCAAGTATCGACCCTGAACTCATGAAACACCTTGAGTTCGCTGCCAGCAATATAAGGAAATTCCATGAGGCACAGATGCCTCAAAAGATCTGGTTCATTGAGCTTTCACCGGGAATTGAGCTGGGACAGAAGTTCACTGCACTTGAAAGTGTGGGGGCATATGTTCCTGGGGGGAGGGCTTCTTATCCTTCCACTGCCCTGATGACAATAGTTCCGGCTAAGGTTGCAGGCGTTAAGAATGTGGTTATGTGCACGCCTCCTGGTAAGGATGGAAAGGTTAATCCTCTCACACTTGCGGCAGCAAAGGTAGCTGGCGCGGACCATGTTTATAGGCTGGGCGGTGTACAGGCTGTTGCCGGCATGGCCTATGGTACTGAAAGTGTCATGAAGGTTGATAAGATCGTGGGCCCGGGTAATGTATTTGTGACAGCTGCCAAGATGCAGGTAAGGGATGTTGCAGAGATCGATTTTCCGGCGGGGCCCAGTGAGTTGCTCATCATAGCGGATGATTCATGTAATGCCAGGATGGCTGCATCGGATATGATAGCTCAGGCTGAACATGATCCAAGTGCGGTGTCGGTGATGGTGACAACTTCTCAAAGTATTGCATCACAGGTCAGGGACGAGGTAATAAAACAGGCAAAGGAAACCCTCAGGCAGGATATAGTAAACACTTCCCTTGAAAATGCTGCAGTCCTTGTGGCATCATCTATGGCTGAATGTGTTTCATTTTCCAATTCATTTGCTCCTGAGCACCTTGAGATCATGGTCCATGACCCGGATCCCATCCTTGAAGGTATAGAGCATGCTGGATCTATATTTGTGGGTAACTATGCTCCGGTGCCTGTGGGTGACTATGCATCCGGTACCAATCACGTGTTGCCCACAGCAGGCTATGCCAGGATATACTCCGGCCTGAACCTCGCTCATTTCATGAAGTCCTCAAGCATACAGAAAATAAGTAAGAAGGGGCTTGAAACCCTTAAAGGTTCGGTTATTTCGATTGCTGAGGAAGAGGGTCTTAAGGCGCACGCGGATTCTGTCAGGCTAAGGTTTGAGTGAATTGTATGATGACCCTTTGATTTTTTTATGCTTCAAATCGGTAATTATTTAATAGGTAAGCACATAGATTATTTTAATAAGTTCTCAACGAACTGGAGAGGGTTACTTATGAAAATAAGAGTTGTAAGCTCGCGAGAGGAAATACCACATCTTAATCCAAACGAAAAGGTAATTCACCTTGCATTCAGACCATCAAACAAGGATATCTTTTTGCTGGTTCAGACATGTCCTAAAGTGGAAGTCATCCAGATACCGGGTTCTTACAGGCGCACAGTCTCAAAGTCCATCGAGATGTTCATGGAAATGCAGAACATCAGGCTCATAGAAGGTGATGTCTGGGGTCACAGGAAAGATATAAATGAGTACTATAGTATTGCTCCTGCATTACTGGACAAGATCAAAGAACTTAAATCAGAAGGCATGTCTAATGAGAATATAGTGAACAAACTGGAACGTGAGGGAAAATTGAACAGAGATATGCTGTTGTATGTACTGAGTAAGAATAAGAGTTAAGAGTTGTAAATCAGTATTTTAAGGGTTGGATAGTGCGCCATCTTGGAGGTACGCACTTAATATCTATTTTATTAACTGAGTATTTGGATCATTTGTTTGTTTTATTATTGTGTTTGTTTTGTGTGTTCTTTTCCATATTTTCTTTTCATTGAAGATTCAGGACGATGCATATTTATAACTTGGTAAGTTCATTACCATTCTAAAAACATATATTGTATTTCACTTAGAAAAGTATACAGGATTTCATTAACATGACCCAAAAATATGGTAAAGTCTACTTGGTTGGCTCAGGCCCGGGGGACCCGGAGTTACTAACACTAAAGGCCCGCAGGCTTCTTGATACTGTTGAGGTTGTGGTATACGACCAGCTTCCCGGGAAGGTTATTATTGATTCCATTCCTGAAAGTACTGAAAAGATAGATGCTGGTAAATATGCCGGGGATCATACACTTACCCAGGCTGAGATCAATGCTATTATAGTACGCAAAGCCAGGGAAGGCAAAGATGTGTTGAGACTTAAAGGTGGTGACCCTTATATGTTCGGCCGCGGCGGGGAAGAGGCACAGGAGCTGATCAAAGAGGGAATTGATTTTGAGGTCGTCCCGGGTATAACATCTGCTGTTGCTGTTCCTGCCTATGCGGGTATACCTGTGACACATAGGGACCATGCTTCAATGGTCACTTTCATCACGGGTCATGAAGACCCAACAAAAGAGGAAAGTGCACTTGACTGGGAGACACTTGCTAAATTCGATGGGACTATCGTCATATTCATGGGTGTGAAAATGCTTGGCAGCAATGTCGGTGAACTGATGAAATATGGAAAAGATCCGAAAACCCCTGTAGCACTGATAGAAAGAGGCACACGTCCGGACCAGCGGGTGACTGTGGGAGTTCTTGAGAACATAGCTCAGATAGCAAAGGAAAGAGCCGTAAAGGCTCCTGCAATTACGGTCATCGGCAATGTTGTGACACTACATGAGCTTCTGGGTGAACAGCTCCCTTCAGGTTTTGAATAAAGGTGATTTCCATGTCAGAACAAGTCAAAAGACCTTTGCTTGCAATAATGCGGCCTGAAAGCTACCTCAAGGAATCTGCAGAGCTGGCTGAATACATGGGATTTGAACCATTGGCCGTCCCGATGATAGAACTTGCAGATATGAAGGATGAATTCTTTGATGGGTTTGTTGAAAGAGTTCTATCTGGTGTTGCGGACTTTGTTATATTTACAAGTGCCAATGGAATAGATTTTACTCTAAGGAAGATCCCCTCAGATGACAGGGGCAAATTCATAGACGCACTGAATGCTACAAAGGTCATAGCAATCGGTCCCACTACCCGTAAGGCCCTGGAAGATCTGGGTATAAATGTAATTGGTATGCCAGGTGTATATAGTTCAGAAGGGCTGGTGGAATTCCTCTGCCCGAAAGTAAAAGGTAAGATCATTGACACAGCAAGAAGTTTTTATGGTTCATCCCATTTAATAGAAGGACTGAAGGAATGCGGGGCCCAGGTCCATGAGACCAATGTCTACACACTGACAAAACCCGAGGGTGATGCCCAGGATGATTTCATACGCAGGATGCTTGATGGCCAGATCGATGTATTCGCTTTCACAAGTTCAATGATGGTGCGCAATTTCTTTGAATACGCTATTGATAAGGCTTCCATTGAAGAGGTCATAGCCATTATGAACAGGTCGATAGTTGCAGCTATAGGTATACCTACGGCAAAGACACTTGAAAGCTATGGTGTTAAGGTTTCTGTCACTCCGGGCAAATTCACATTTGAAGACATCCTGATAAAGGTTCTTGAACAGCTTGATTGAGTTTTTCAAGTAATTCAGACATTTTATTTTTGCTATCTCTCTACCATAGATATAATATAGGATGATGATATAGGAGTTCGCACACAATAGAACGATCTTATTTTATCATTTTATTACGGAGTCCTGATCATGATAGGCATTTCAAAACTTTATTGCAGAACTGTAGAGCCTTCGGATGCGCTTCGATATGGGCGCGATTCAAAAAGACTCCCATCTCACCTGCTCCAGTTCTCAAAGGATAAGAAACCGGTTGTTGTCTGGAATGTAACACAGCGATGTAACCTTCGCTGTGTTCATTGTTATGCCCACTCCAGGGATATTGACTACAGGAACGAGCTCACTTTTGAGGAAGGCAAGTCACTTATCGATGATCTTGCAGAGTTCGGCTGTCCTGTGATATTGTTCTCGGGAGGTGAACCTCTCATGAGAAAAGACCTTCCGGAACTGGCAGGATATGCAACATCAAAGGGTATCAGGGCCGTTATATCCACTAACGGGACACTGATCACAGAAAAGATTGCAAGGAAGCTTAAGGACATAGGTCTTTCCTATGTAGGTATCTCCCTTGATGGCATGAAAGAGACCAATGACAGTTTCCGTGGTATTGAAGGCTCTTTTGAAAGAGCATTGCAGGGTCTTCGCAACTGTCAGAAAGAAGGGATCAAGGTAGGTCTGCGATTTACCATCAATCGCCATAATGTACATGATATTCCGGCAATCTTTGATCTTATGGAACTGGAGAATATTCCGCGTATCTGCTTCTATCACCTTGTATACTCAGGCCGTGGTTCTGAAATGGTGGCTGAGGACCTTTCACTTGAGGAAAGCAGAAGGACTGTGGATCTGCTGATCGATAAGACAAGAGAGCTTCACAGTAAGGGGAGGAAGGTAGAGGTTCTGACAGTGGATAATCACTGTGATGGTCCATACATCTATTTGCGCCTCCTAAAAGAGGACCCTGAAAGGGCTGCCGAGGTACTGGAGCTTCTGAACATGAACCGGGGCAATTCATCAGGGATCGGCTTTGGTTGTATCTCATGGGATGGTTCTGTCCATCCGGACCAGTTCTGGAGGCACCACTCATTTGGAAATGTGCGGGAGCGTAAGTTCAGTGAGATATGGAGGGATACCGATGACAAGCTCATGGCAGGACTGAAGGATCGCAAATCTCCCATTATGGAGAATGCTGACAGATGCGCCAGATGTAAGTGGTTCGATGTGTGTAACGGTAACTTCCGTGTACGTGCCGAAGCTGTGTACGGCAATGTATGGGCAGATGACCCTGCCTGCTATCTCACAAAGGATGAGATTGGCTATGATGACCAATCATGATTTCAGTTCTGCATGTGTGGTATCACATAACTCAATATGACATATGACATAATTGCTACTATCAGTGCCAGGACTGCAAACTTGGCTACAAGTTTTGCGATCATTATTATCACCTCTCTTCTTCCAAGGGCTTATGTGTCTTCATATAAGGTGGGAGGTGAACAGGTATAAAAAAGATGTGGCTACCGATGCCACAAATGTCATATTTTTCCTTTAAGTCTTCAGACTTCTATGCAGTTCTGCCAGACTCCGTGGATGTTGCAGTATTCAAGAGCGCAGAATGCCTTGAAGTTATCCATGTCGTTCACGTGAAAAGTTGCAACAGGGTCAGTGTGCACAGGCTCAAAGTCCATTCTGCCAAAATTGATGGTCCTTCCCTCTTTTGTGATACCGTAAAGTTCGACCCATTCGATGTGATGCTCAACAGTGTTTGGGTGTGGCACTTCCTTTCCTACGACCACGCGTACAAAATCAGCCTTTGCCTGGCCATGTCCCCTGATGATCTCTATTTCAGGCACATGTTTTTCTTTCCCTTCAACTTCCTTTCCTTTAAGTATTTCCTTGAATTCCATGTATATCACCTATTACACTTTGCGAATATGCTCAAATTCTATTATTCTGTGGCAGGTGGCACAAAGCTCCTTGCTTCTAGTTCCCTGTCAAGCATGAACAAACCGTTCCCGTCATTACCGACAAGTTTGAGCTTTGCTATCAGTTCATTGTCATTTGCCTCTTCCTCTATCTGTTCCGTGACGAACCACTGGAGGAATATCTGGGTAGCATAGTCCTTTTCTTCATATGCAAGTTCTACAAGTTCATGTATTGACTTTGTGATGAACTGTTCATGTTTCAGTGTTGCCTCAAACATCTCCAATGGGGTTCCAAATGTCCCCGGGGGCTTTTCGATGGCATTAAGGACCACTTTCCCACCCTGCTCGTTTATGTAATCATATATTTTCATGGCATGGGACATCTCTTCCTGATATTGCACCATGAACCAGTTAGCAAAACCACCAAGTCCTTCATATGTGCAGTGTGCGGACATGTCCATGTAAAGATACGCAGAGTACATCTCCTTATTGATCTGCCCGTTCAGGGCTTCTGTCATATTTTCGCTTAACATATGTTTTCACCATTATTTCTTATTATGTAGATTATCATACAACTATGACCTCATAGTTATCATCTATGTATCGTGCCATGCTCGGATGTCCCAGCATTTCATCGCACAGGGGAAGATCCTGTCTCTTTGCACTTTCAAGGCTTTCCATTTTTGAGGCACATGCCCTGCATACACAGTCTATTAATCCGGATTCCTTTGCTTTTGCATAAAGCTTGCTGAAAGGCCTGTTGCCATCCTCTGCTTCCTTTACAAGCCTGGTTGCAGAACCTTCGATTATCAATTTAACATCATAGCCTTTTTTTTTCATGTCCAGTGCATTCATCAGGGCATGAACGAAACACATTTCTTCTCCATTAAATGCAAAAACAGCTATCTTCTTTCTCAAAAGATCACCTTATCCTACAAATTATTCTATGGATTACTCGATCTTACTTATTCCTCTTTCTCTCCCTTCTTAGGATTGACCAGATATATATAAAGTGTTTTCGGTATACTGATATTTATTTTAAATATAGCGGTACTATTTCTATAAGTAAATACGTATGTAATTAATTTTTATATTTAGTCTGGCTCTTTGTCTGGGTGTATTTGCGCAGATCACTCTTAGGTGTCAAGTGAAGAGGTGTCAAGTGAAGTGCAAAGTGGGGAAGTGCTGGAGCATACCTGTATCAGTAAATGTTACAGGTCATGGCGTTTAGCTTTGCTGTGTCTGGCTGTCCATAAATTCTCATGTCTTTCCTTTGCATCCCTGGCCTTTACCAGATAATTTAAATAATCTTACGCCACTTAGGATAAAAAAACACAACCAATATATTGGATATGCTGATCAATATATTATCCACATCACATTTATCGGAGAGTCACAATGACCGTTCCAAAAGAATATGACCCACATATCATAGAGCCGAAATGGCGTGATTCATGGAACATGTCCATGTACCATTTTGACTGGAAAGACAAAAGCAGACCCCAGTTCATCATTGATACGCCGCCGCCATACCCGACGGGAAATTTCCACATAGGCAACTCGCTTAACTGGTGTTACATTGATTTTGTTGCAAGATATAAGCGTATGTGCGGATACAATGTCATGTTTCCCCAGGGCTGGGACTGCCATGGCCTGCCCACAGAGGTAAAGGTTGAGGAGACATACGGTATCACTAAGAATGAGGTTCCCAGGGAAGAGTTCAGGAGGATGTGCCGTGAACTTACCATTGGCAACATCGAAAAAATGAGAAGCACGATGCTCAACCTGGGCTTTTCCACCGACTGGAGCAATGAATTTGTGACCATGGAGCCTGAATATTATTCCAAGACCCAGAGGTCTTTCCGGAAGATGTATGATATGGGTCGCCTCTACCAGTCCGAACATCCTGTTAATTGGTGTCCCAGGTGTGAAACTGCAATTGCTTTTGCAGAAGTGGAATACGATTCAAGGGAAACAATGCTTAATTACCTGCATTTCGGGGATCTGGAGATAGCAACCACCAGGCCGGAATTACTTGCAGCATGTGTTGCTGTAGCTATTAATCCCGAAGATGAGCGTTATTGTGCTTACGTTGGTTCCACTGTGAAAGTACCGCTTTTCGGTCATGAGGTAAAGGTCATCGGCGACATGGCTGTTGATCCTGGTTTCGGTACCGGTGTGGTCATGATATGTACCTTTGGTGACAAGCAGGATGTCAGGTGGTGGGTGGAGCATGGTCTCCCACTTCGCAAAGCTATTGATAAGAACGGCCTGATGACAGAGATTGCCGGCAAGTATGCCGGAATGACAATTCCGGACTGCAAAAGGGCCATTGTTGAAGACCTCAAAAAAGAAGGTTATCTTTTCGAGCAGAAACCCTTGGATCAGAATGTTGGTATGTGCTGGCGGTGTGATACGCCAATCGAGATACTTTCCGAGCGTCAGTGGTTCATTAAGATAGATACCGATGAGGTCTCAAAGGCATCCAATGAGATAAAATGGCTGCCGGAGTATATGAAGGTCAGGCTTGACAACTGGACAGGCACGATGGAATGGGACTGGTGCATATCCCGCCAGAGGCTTTTTGCAACGCCAATACCCGTATGGTACTGTAAGCATTGCGGTGAGGTAATGGTTGCAAAGGAGGATTGGATGCCTGTTGATCCGACTCAGCAGGAGCCTCCCCAGACCTGTAAATGTGGCAGCAGCGAGTTTGAGGCTGAAGAGGATGTCCTGGATACATGGATGGACTCATCTATAACAGCACTGCATGTTTCGGGCTGGCTCACAGATCATGAGATGAGGCTGCCCACGCAGCTTCGTCCACAAGGGCATGATATCATAAGGACCTGGGCCTTCTACACTATACTACGTTCTATGGCCATCCAGGGCAAGAGGCCATGGGATGCCATTCTTGTAAACGGTATGGTGCTTGGGCAGGATGGTCACAAGATGAGCAAGTCGCTTGGTAATGTTATATCTCCGGAAGAGGTCATCAAGGACTACAGTGCTGATGCTTTCAGGCAGTGGGCAGCCATAGGTGGTTCCCCGGGCTCTGATGTCATGTTCCGCTGGAAGGATGTGGTTTCAGCGTCACGGTTCTTTGCAAAGATGTGGAGTATCTACCGGTTCAGCATGTCCCATCTTGAAGATTACGAGCATGATGATTATAAGCACAGTGGCCCTGATATATCCGGACTGAAGATAGTTGACAGGTGGCTTCTGAGCAACCTGAACAGGCTTATCGGTTCAGTGACAATGTCAATGGATAATTATCAGTTCGATGAGGCTTTTAAGGCTATAAGGGGTTTTACATGGGACATACTTGCAGACAACTATATCGAACTTGTGAAATCACGTCTTTATGGTGAGGATGAAGCTGGAAAGAATGCTGCAAGATATACTTTGTATGTTACCATCGATGCTCTATCCCGCTTGCTGGCACCTTTTGCCCCGTTCTTTGCAGAGGAGATGTTCTCAGGTATCGGAAATGGCAGTGTTCATGTGCAATCCTGGCCAAAGGTTAACGGGTCCATGATAGATGCTGATGCAGAGGCCTCGGGAGAGTTCATAAAGGATGTTGCAGGCAGCGTCAGAAGATACAAGTCAGACCATGGCATGGCCTTAAATGCTCCTCTTGAAAAAATAGAGATATATGGCACTCTTGATGATATAACCGATGTTCTGGGAGCTACGAATTCTCCGGTGGAGATCATAGCTGGTGAACCTGATTTTGAGCATGTTCCTGTTAGTGTCAAGCCTAATATGGGTGTGATAGGTCCTAAGTTCAGAGGCCAGGCGAAGGCCATAATCAATGCGTTGGCAGAGGAGAATCCTAAAAAGATCGCTGATGAGATAGTAAATGGCAGGATAACTGTGAGTGTCAATGGGGACATGCTTGAACTTGATCCGGACTGCGTTGAAGTGGAGAAGGAGGTCGTTTCTGCAGGAAGAGCAGTTGATGTTCTTGATATCAACGGAATCCCGGTTGTCATTGTAAGGTGAACACCTGATGTTTATGCGGGGCTGGCCGCATAAACATTAAAAGCAACCATTAGCTATTTTACAGAAGCGATATCTATCAGATTTATAGTATGGTATACCGTATTATGGTAAAAATTATGTCAATTATGTCTGCCTGACGGGTGATTTGTTGAAAGTAAAATCCAGGGTACAGCTAAGAAAATCTGCAAAAGGCCAACTCTTGGACGATATAGGTTCCATTTTTGGTGAGGCAGTAGAACAGTTTGGGAACAGTAAGTTTGAAACAGCAAACATTGATGATACATCCCTCATTCTGGTGGATGGGGAACCTCTGCTTTTCCAGGTAAACGGTATCTATTTCCCTACGGTAAAGGGTGTGTTGAAACTTAAGCTGATGAAGAATGTGGTCACTGTGGATTCCGGCGCAGTGCGCTTTGTTGTCAACGGTGCTGATGTCATGTGCCCCGGAATAGTTGATGCTGACCCTGATATCAGGGAGAATGACCCGGTCATTGTGATAGAAGAAGCTCACAGCAAACCACTTGCTATAGGGATTTCCTTGATGTCCGGTAAGGATATGAAAGGAAACAAAGGAAAAGCCGTAAGGTCTATCCATTATGTAGGTGATAAACTCTGGAATCTTGATGTGTGACATCTATATGGTGTGACATCTATAAGAAATCATTAAAATAGTATGAGTTTAAATATAAATACCAGCAACATTTCATACCCGTGAATCTTAAGGGTCCGGATTCCGGTAACAATTTAAGTAGTAATGATATCAATATAACAATGTTTTTGAATACATGAGGGCGAATTATGGCAAATATCATGAACAAATTATTTGGTGGCAGCGGCAAAAGCTCAACCCCTGAAGATGAATATACTGAACTTGATCTTACCAAGTATGAAGACGTAATAGGCGATGAGCCGGCAGAGACCTACATCAGGGTTGCAGAACTCACTAACCTCAATGAGCTCACGTCGCTCAAAAAAGAGATATATGACGGCAATATCGTAATGATCGATATATCCAGTATCAAAGTGGACAAGTTACTGCTTGACCGTGCTTTAAAGGACCTTAAAGAAGTGGTGCTTGATGTCCACGGCGATATTGCCGGTATCAAGGACGACCAGGTGCTTGTAACACCTGCGGGTATTAAGATCGACAGGTCTAAGATCGTTGGTGGAAGATATTGAACGGTGAAGGATCCTTCCACAGTTTTGAAACAAGAACTTCTTGCCCTCTTTGCCATGATGATCTTATTATAAGATGGCAAGGGGATGAGATCCCCTACTTTGGCGAGGTTATGTACATAACTGCTGCATGTAGGTGTAGCTTCAGGTTCGCAGATACCATTATTCTTTCACAGAAAGAACCAATGAGGTATGAACTTAAAGTAGAAGGCCTTGAAGATCTCAATAGCCGGGTCGTACGCTCCACCTCCGGTACTATAAGGATACCGGAGCTGGGAATAGACGTTGAGCCAGGTTCGATATCAGATTCCTACGTCACAAATATTGAAGGCGTGCTTGACAGGATATATAAGGTAGTCATCACTGCTACCAAGTGGTGTGAGGATGAGGAAGATAAGCATGCCAGGGGACTTGAGGTCCAAAAAGCCCTTGAAGAAGCGATCGATGGGAAAAGAACACTCTCTGTCATCATAGAGGATCCATTCGGTAACAGCGCCATTATCTCTGATAAGGCTAGATCCAGTGTTCTGACTCATGAGGAAGCTGAACATCTGAGGACTGGTATGATAGTCTTTGATGCAAATTCTTCAGATATATCTCTTGATGCATGTGATTCGGAACACATGTTAGAAGAATGACATTCCTTCTATCCGATATGTTCTTTCCATTTCTTTTTTATCTTTGTGAATAATCCTTATTGTGTGTAATCCTGAAGACAATCCTTAAACCAATCCTTAATTATTTATTCTCTGGATCTTTAATATTCCTGTATATATTTTAGGAGGAGTTCATCTGGAAGAGGGTTCATGTCGGGAAGGGGGTATCCCATTGATAGGTGATGATGCGCCTTCTTTTAAAGCGCGGACCACTCTGGGGATGGTTAATTTCCCGGAGGATTATAAGGGGAAATGGGTCATATTCTTCAGTCATCCTTCTGATTTCACGCCTGTATGCACGACTGAATTTATGAAATGTGCCAGCATGCAGGATGAACTGAGGCAGCTGAATGCCGAACTTCTGGGTCTTTCGGTTGACAGTATCTATTCGCATATAGCATGGCTTGAGATCATTCGGGACCGTATAGAGTACAAGGGCCTGAAGAACATAGACGTAATGTTCCCTGTAATAGAGGATCTGGGTATGGAGATTGCACGCAAATATGGAATGATCCACCCCAATGCCCATTACACTCCTGAGATGATCCTTGAGAAGTTCGAGAGATCGGGGGGGGTTCTCCCATTCAGCAAATCCACTACCGAGACCGTCAGGGCGGTATTCATTATCGATCCTATGGGGAAGATAAGGGCAATTCTTTATTATCCATTATCCAATGGCAGGGACATGGAGGAGATCAGGCGTCTTTTGATAGCCTTGCAATTAAGTGACCGTGATAATGTTTCAACTCCTGAAGGGTGGTTGCCGGGGGATGATGTCATAGTTCCATGTCCTGTTACCTGGGCCGGTGCAAAGCAAAGGTCCGAAAATTCAGACGAAGGCATAAAGTGTATTGACTGGTTCCTCTGTATGAGGAAGCATAATCCATGATGGAAATATGGAATGTATTATTTCAGTTAACTTTTCTGTTCTCATCCTTTTTTATTTAGGACATTTCTGGCATTAAAGGAAATGCCTATAAGCAATGTCCTTATTAATGTAGCCAAAATCAAGTGTAAACAGGTGAATGAATGGCAGAGCAAGAAAAAGAAGCCGGGCTTCCTTCTAAAGAGAACTTCAGTGAATGGTATAATGAGCTGCTCATAAAAGGCGAGATAATGGACGTACGTTATCCTGTAAAAGGACTTTACGTATGGTTCCCCTTTGGTTTTAACATCAGGAGGAATGTTTATGATATTATCCGCCGTCTGCTTGATAAAGACCATCAGGAGACTCTTTTTCCTTTACTCATTCCGGAAAATGAGTTCATGAAAGAGGCTGAACACATAAAGGGCTTTGAGGACGAGGTCTACTGGGTAACTCATGGTGGTACCTCTCCCCTGGATGTCAAACTGGCACTGCGTCCCACCAGTGAGACTGCCATCTATCCTATGTACAAGCTATGGATAAGGTCTCATGCAGACATGCCTCTCAGGCTTTATCAGATAGTAAACACTTTCAGGTACGAGACCAAACATACACGTCCGCTTATAAGGTTGCGTGAAATAACATCCTTCAAGGAGGCGCATACTGTCCATGCTACCTGGGATGATGCAGCATCACAGGTAGAAGAAGCTATCAGGCTTTACACAGAGTTCTATCGTCAGCTTGCAGTTCCAGTTCTCGCATCCAAAAGACCTGACTGGGATAAGTTTCCTGGTGCTGACTATACCATAGCCACAGATGCCCTGATGCCAGATGGTAAGACCCTGCAGGTGGGCACGGCTCATCACCTTGGGGATAATTTCGCTAAAACCTTTGACATCACTTATGAAGATACAGAAGGTGAACAGGTCTATGCTTACCAGACATGTTACGGTGTCTCTGAGCGTTCAATAGCAGCTCTGATATCCATACATGGTGATGATAAGGGTCTGGTCCTGCCACCGGCAGTAGCTCCTGTTCAGGTCGTTATCATCCCTATTATATTCAAGGAATCCGGGGATGTCCTTGATGCCTGTGAAAATGTTATCAACATGCTTGAAGAGGCAGGTATGCGTGTGAAGATGGATTCAAGCGATATCCGCCCGGGTGCAAAGTATTATAAGTGGGAAATGCACGGGGTTCCTGTCAGGCTGGAGCTTGGTCCAAGGGACCTTAAGAACAATGCTGCTATGCTTGTGCGTCGCGATACCGGAGAGAAAAAACAGGTATCCCTTGATAATATTACAGATGAGGTGCGCTCTCTGCTTGACGATATCCATGGCAATCTTTATGAGAAGGCAAGACAAGATCTTCAGGATCGTATTTTCCAATGTGATGATCTTGAGTCTGTCAGGGATAAGCTTCCCCGGGGTATTGCAAAGATATTCTGGTGTGGCAACAAGGATTGTGGTCTGAGGCTGGAGGCTGAGATAGGTGCAGGTATATTGGGTATCCCCACAGAACAGGTGCAAGGTTGCTCGGGCAAATGTCCTGTATGTGGTGAGGGTGCGAATACTCAGGTGTATGTTGCCAGAACGTATTGATTTTGTGGAAAAGGTCATATACTCCCTGTAAAATACATCTAGGCGATTGGTATGGATATATTAGCACCTGAAAATACCCGGTTACCTGAAAAACCGTTGTTCATATGCGTTCTTGGAAATACGGAAACAGCCTATATAGAAGGTCTCTCTGCAGCAGGTAAAACTGCTAAACTAACGGACTATACTCCGGCAGGGGATGCGGAAATCCTTGAAACGGGCACTATAATTGATATTCCCATCCTGCCAATGACACCGCCTTATGACACTCCGACACCTGCTCTTATAACCCGTGCAGCTCTTTCCCTGACAGGGGTGCCACATATATTTGTTAATGCAGGGTTGCGTGTGCTTCCTGCAAAACAGGTATCTCTGATAGAGGTCGGTGGAAAACCCGGTGATGATATAAGGAAGTCTGTTGCTGTTCATAATGTTGAGGAAGTGTTCAGGAATTCCTTTATTCTCGGTGAGGAACTTGCTAAGGATCATGATCTGGTTGTAATAGGAGAAAGTATCCCTGCAGGGACTACCACTGCAAATGCTGTGCTTCAGGCATTGGGTTATGATGGTAATGTGAGCAGCAGTTCCAATTCCAATCCACTCTCACTTAAAAAAGAGGTGGTTAAGGAGGCCCTGAAATCGTCGGATATAACCTTTGGCTCTCTGAGCAATGATCCTCTAAAGGCTATTGCCTCAGTTGGTGATCCCATGATGGTTGCTGTTGCGGGAATTGCAGCAGGCCTTGGTACAATTCCTGTTATACTTGCAGGTGGGACACAGATGATTTCCATATTTGCTGTGATCAAGCATATGGGTTACCCTGCAGATAACCTCAAAATAGTTACTACCAGTTATGTAATGCGTGATGAGTCTGCCAATTTCTCAGAACTTGCAGATGATGTAGGTGCTATTTATGCGGCAGCAGATCCGCAATTCTTTAAATCTTCATTCAAGGGTTTGCAGCAGTACGAGGCAGGATTTGTTAAGGAGGGTGTAGGTGCCGGCGGTGCTATATATATGGCCGGAATGTTTGGTCATTCTATGGAAGAGCTGCGCCTGCATATAGAGGAACTTTGCGACAGGTTATGTAAGTTCGGTGATCTGAACAGGGTTGGCGGTGGAAGCACATAAATGAATGCGGTGTGGTACCGCTAAATATATCATTGATTAGATGTATTCAGGGGTACTGCCCGTAAATATGGGGCTGTGGCCTAGCCCGGCATGGCGATGGGCTCCAGCGGATAAATGATGAACAACGGGTCTACCGAGACTAACCCGACGGGGTTTGTCTGTGAGGAGCCGTTGGAGCACTGATATGTGCTCAACTGAATGCTGTTTATACAGCTGTTCGGAGAGACCCGTCGATCGTGAGTTCGAATCTCACCAGCCCCATTTATTTTTTTAAGAAAGTGCATTTATCCTATTAAAATTGGATTTTGTTTTTTGTGCCTAAACTATATATGTATATAGGACTATATGATTTAAAGTAAATTTTAAAATAAAATTTACTAAATATTATGTTGGCGATATAAGTGATTACCAATATAAGTGACCACCAGATTTATATTGCAGCATATTTACTTAATTCACCTGTTAAACGGGAGCCTATAATTTATGCGAGCCAGGGATAAAGTACTCATTGTTGATGACGAACAGGCCATAGTAGAGTTAATGGCCCTTTATCTTAAGTCCGATTATGATGTTGTTCCTGCTTACAGCGGTCAGGAAGCTCTGGACAAGGTCAAAAGTGAAAAGCCTGATATCATTCTCCTTGATGTGATGATGCCCGATATGAATGGGTATGAGGTTTGCAGGGTTCTGAAAACATCTGTGGAGACCCAATTCCTGCCTGTTGTGATGGTCACAGCATTGTCAGGAAAGGACGACCGTATCAAAGGTATAGAAGTGGGTGCAGATGAGTTTCTGGGAAAACCCGTAAACCGTCTTGAACTTGTTACCAGGGTAAAATCCCTTTTGAGGATAAAACATCTTCAGGACAAGGTTCTTGCTGAAAGGAACGAAGCAATGAATTATGTGGATGTTGCCGGTTTTGTTATTCTGGTCATAGACGGCGATATGAAGATCAATCTGGTCAATAACAAAGGTAATGATATACTGGGCTACGGTGAGTTCGAATTGCTGGGCCATGATCTGTTAAAGTCTCTTGTTCCCGAAGATCTCCGGGATGATTTAAGGATGTCATTTAGCAGTGCAATGAATGGTGATTCTGATCTGCCGGAATTTATGGAACATCCTGTATTGTCAAAGGAGGGGGATACAATCCCGGTTCGCTGGTATAATGTTGTCCTAAAAGATCATGATGGCAATGTTACAGGGATCATGTGCTCTGGTGAGGACCTGCGCAAATTCCTGTGAGCTGTATTTTTAAAACAAGGTCAATGAAAAGCAATGTCATTAAGTTATTAAATTAACTATGATCGTGTTTGGGTTATAATTAATTTGCAATCTCATTATAATATACTGTAATATACTGTGTATAAAGCTGTGCATAAAGGATGCTTTTGAACCCGATCTGCTTTTATCTCATACCATTTTTTTCTTCATGGGCTGTGCAAAGGTTTAAATTAGATCACGTTAAGTAGTAGTCCTGTTTCATTGTCGGGATGAGTCCCGTGGGAATGTGGCTTTACAAAAGCTGAACCGTGAAACTAGAAATGAAACTTAGGTGAAAGAATTGTCAAAATCATTTTACGCATACGTAAGGGACGCATGGAAAGACCCGGACAGCACATATGTCCAGGAACTAAGATGGGAAAGGCTTCAGGAATGGAGAAAAGAAGGCTCCGTTACTAAGATCAGGCGTCCAACCCGTATTGATCGCGCACGTTCCCTTGGCTACAAGGCCAAGCAGGGTATAGTCGTAGCCCGTGTTAAAGTACGCAGAGGTGGTCTCAGGAAGTCAAGGTACATCCGTGGAAGGCGTACCCAGCGTATGGGCAAGAACAAGATATCAGGCGGAATGAGCATCCAGCGTATTGGTGAAGATCGTGCAGGAAGGAAATTCCCCAACCTTGAGGTACTTAACTCTTACTGGGTGGGTGAGGATGGTCGTTCAAAGTGGTACGAGGTCATCCTGGTTGACCCAAGTCACCCTGTTATAATGAGTGATAAGAATCTTAACTGGATCTGTAACAGCTCTCAGAAGGGACGTGCACAGCGCGGTAAGACCAGTGCAGGCCGTAAAGGCAGAGGCATGATGTCACGCGGAACAGGTACTGAAAAGACCAGGCCAAGCATACGGTCAAACCTTAACAGGGGCAAGTGATCCATTATATTAACCTGCGTGTGATCGCGCACTCGACAGAGGATCAATCCAGGGTACGTGCTGCCCTGGACTTATTTTTACAGCATGCCTTTGGCATGTCCGATAATGTCGTTACTGATGAACTTGTGGAAGTAACGTACATTGAAGGTCACTATGGGAATTCCTCTGTAATGCTTAGTTCACAGATCACTCGCAGATCGGATTCTGTAAGACTTGCTAGGTTCATCAGGGGGAGTATGTCTCCTAAAGATGTTGAGGTCCTGCGCAACGAAATGCCGGAAAGGCTGGATGATGAACAGTTATTTCATATGAGGTTCGACAAACAGGCTGCTTTCCTTGGGAAGCTAGTTCTGGTATCTTCATCAGATGCCATTACTGTGAAGGTGAAGATCGCCACTTATCCCAAGGATCGCCTTAAGGCCGGACTAATTGTGGAGGAATTGTTTGGCTAGTCTGGATATTTACGACCTGAACGTCTATTCTGTTCCTGAAGGTAAGAACACGGTTGAAGAAATGGCGGCCCTTGCAAAACGTTTTGGGTATGCGGGCATTGCCATTACAAACCCGCATGATTCATGTAAACCGGAAAAAGCTTCAGTGTCCAAAGGCTTGGAAATTCTTAGTGGTGTTGAACTGAGGGTTGATAATGCCTCCAGGTTACACGGACTGGTGGGGAAATACAGGAGCATGGTGGATATTATTGTTGTCAGGGGTGGCAGTGAGAACATAAACCGGGCAGCTGTGGAAAATCCCAATGTAGATATCCTCACGAGTTTCGGCTCAACTAAGGACAGCGGTTTTAATCATGTACTTGCCAGGTCTGCAAATGAGAATGATGTATCGATATCTTTTGATCTTGCTGAGTTTATAGGACAACGTGGTGGAAGAAGGGTAAGGGCTTTATCCAATTTCAGAAAGGACCTTGAACTTGTACGCAAATATGATGTTCCTTTCATCCTCACTGCAAATGCAAGATGTTTATATGATATGCGTGCTCCCCGGGAGTTGATTGCTCTTGCAGGGCTTTTCGGCATGAACCGTGAAGAGGCTTTATCAGGGATTTGCACCAATCCTCAGAGAATCATCTCAAAGAACAGGCACTCTTCCAAGTATGTGTTCGATGGTGTGGAAATTCTGGACCCATCCATGGATGTGGTCCTGGATGAAGGTGATGGGCAATGAAGGTGCTTCCGCCTACAATGAGGGAAAACAAAAGATACCTCGCATTTGAATTAATTGCAGAGGGCAATATTAGCAGGGATGATCTTATCAGGGAGATATTTTCCGCATCAGGCAGTTTGCTTGGTGATCTGGGTTCAAGTGAGTGCAACATATGGCTTTTTGCATTCGATAACCTTAAAGGCATAATAAGCTGTGAAAGGGAGCATGTTAGTCAAACACGTGCTGCTCTTGCTACAATAAGCTATGTAAAGGGAAAAAGGGTAAGTTTCCACATCCTTGGTGTGTCGGGTACGGTTCTCGGTGCAACAAAAAAGTATTTAGAGGGTGCGGATATATCTAACCCCGAAGAACAGTCACATATAAATGAATAGAAAGCATATTTCAGTTAGTTATCGTATATATTCTGTTATTTATAAATAAATCAGGAGATGAAGTGAAGATGCAAATGACACCACAGATGGGCTATGATCGTGCCATTACAGTTTTTAGTCCCGACGGACGTCTCTTCCAGGTAGAATATGCAAGAGAGGCAGTTAAGAGGGGTACAACCGCCGCCGGAGTAAAATCAAAGGATGGTGTGGTATTGCTTGTAGATAAAAGGATTACAAGCAGACTGATAGAGGCTGAGTCAATTGAGAAGATATTCCAGATCGATGATCATATCGGTGTTGCCACTTCAGGACTTGTTGCCGATGCCCGTGCTCTTGTGGACCGGGCAAGGGTGGAAGCCCAGGTCAATATGGTTTCATATGATGAGCCAATAGGTGTTGAAGTGATCGCTAAGAAGATATGTGATCATAAACAGACATACACCCAGTATGGCGGAGTTCGTCCATACGGTACTGCTCTTCTGATAGCAGGCGTTGATGATTCAAGGCCACGTCTCTTTGAAAGTGACCCAAGTGGTGCACTGCTTGAATATAAGGCTACAGCTATAGGTGCTGGCAGGAATGCCTTTATGGAAATATTCGAGGCAGACTACAGGGAAGATATGGACATTGATGCTGCAATAATGCTTGGAATGAAGGCACTTTATACTTCAACTGAAGGAAAAATGGATCCGGCAACCCTGGAGCTTGGCGTGGTAACCCTTGGGGACCGTCAGTTCAGGAAACTATCTGAGGAAGAAGTTGCAACTTTTGTTTCAAGGGTCATTGAAGAGCTCAAAGATAGTGGGAAAGATGAAAAAGATGACTCTGAGGGTCAGGAAGAAACTACAGAATAAATTTATGTGTTTTCTAATGAGGTGAACTAACATGGTATCTCTTGATGAGTCGGTTATTGCAAGGCTCAAAAAAGGAAAGAATAATTTCGAAGTCTTTGTTGAACCTGAAGGCGCATTTGCACTTAAAAGGGGCGAGGATGTGAATATCGAGGATATAATAGCCGTAGAATCAGTGTTCTATGATGCCAATCAAGGAGACCATGTTGCAGAATCTGATCTGGTAAGCACTTTTGGTACCAACAATATAATGGAGATCGCTGAGCAGATAATAGTGCATGGTGAGCTCCAGCTTACCAAAGAACAAAGAAAACACATTCTGGAGGAAAAGACCAGGAAGGTCATTACTATCATTGCCCAGAATGCTATCAACCCTCAGACAAAGTCCCCACACCCTCCTGCAAGGATAGAAAAGGCAATGGAGGAAGCTAAGTTCCATATAGATCCTCTCAAAGGTGTGGATGAGCAGGTGAACCTTGTAATGAAAGCCATCAGGCCTATAATTCCTATAAGGTTTGAGGAAGTGGATGTTGCGGTGAAGGTTCCTGCAGAATATGCGTCCAAGGCTTATGGTGATATTGCTAAGTTCTCGACCCTGATAAAGAACGAATGGCAAAATGATGGTTCATGGGTTGCGGTTGTAAGAATGCCTGCAGGCCTGCAGAATGATTTTTATGGTCTTGTGAACCACCTGACAAAAGGGGATGCTGAAACCAAATTATTATGAGGCTGCATAATGGAGCGTGAAATTGTAATTCCGGGGCAGTTACTGTCCGAAAACAAGACCGATTCCGGTCCGGGTACGTATGTAAAGGACGGGAATGTCTATTCTCTTTTATACGGAGTAAAGAATGCCAAAAATAAGATATCTGTAATTCCCTTTTCCGGTAAATACATTCCATCGCCCGGCGATTATGTGATCGGTACGGTCATAGAGGTGACCCCATCTAACTGGATATTTGATATCAGTTCTCCTTATGATGGATTGCTGCACGTTTCGGAATATCCCAGACGTGTGGATCAGGATAAGATGACTGAGATTATGGATTTTGGCGGCTCTGCCTTGCTTCGCATAAAAGATGTGAGTTCATCCATGAAGGTAGAACTGACAATGAGAGAGCGAGGTCTGAGAGCTCTGAATGTGGGTCGTATAATTGAAATAACCCCTGCGAAGGTTCCGCGTGTCATAGGGCATGGAGGTTCTATGGTATCTTTGCTTAAGAAAGAAACAAATTGCGAAATATTCGTAGGTCAGAATGGAAGGATATGGATCAGAGGTAAAGATGGTGAAATGGACCTTCTCACTGAAGCTATTGAGCTTATAGTGAAACATTCTCACAAATCCGGATTAACGGATAGGATATCCCTTTTTTTAAAAGGCGGAGATGATGTTGTTTCTGAGAAGGATGAACCTTTTTTAAAGGATGATCTCGCCAAAGATGCAGAAGATGAATGCGAGATAAGGGAAGAAACATACAGAAAAGTGGATGCACTTCTGGAAGATGATGGATAATCCGGAGTTACCTCTTTTTTATCAACAGGGAGAATGTGCGAACATTGGAGAATTAATATGAGTGATAAACCTGAAAAGTTCATTGATGAAAATGGATTACGGCTGGATGGAAGGCGTGTTAATGAGATGAGGCCTATGAAAATGGAGATAGGTGTACTCACCAGGGCCGATGGTTCATGTTACCTGGAATGGGGCAAAAATAAGGTACTTGCGGCAGTGTATGGTCCGCGGGAACTACATCCCAGAAGACTGCAGAAATCAGATTCTGCATTGATAAGATACCGTTACAATATGGCTGCTTTCTCTGTGGAGGAGCGCATAAGGCCCGGGCCAAGCAGAAGAAGTATAGAGATATCAAAGGTTAGCCGCGAGGCTTTCGAACCTGTAGTGATGACCCATCTCTACCCCGGTGCTGTTATTGATGTTTTTGCAGAGGTTCTGCAGGCAGATGCCGGTACTCGTACCGCTGCCATAAATGCAGCTTCAATGGCCCTTGCGGATGCCGGAATTCCCATGAAAGGATTAGTATCGGCATGTGCTGTGGGCAAGGTTGACGGTCAGCTTGTGCTTGACCTGGATAAGCCCGAAGATAATTATGGTGATGCTGATATCCCAATGGCTATGACATCTGATGGTGAGATCACTCTGTTGCAGATGGATGGCGATGTAACCCAGGAAGAGTTCAAAAAAGCAATTGAAATGTGCAAGGAAGGATGTCGCCAGATACTTGAGATGCAGAAAGAGACCCTCAAAAAGAAGTTCACCAAACTGGAAGAAGTGGAAATATCAGATGATGAGGAAGAAGTTGATGTTTCTGCTCTTGTAGAGTGTACACTGGCTTCTGAAGAAGAAGTCGATGATGTATCAGAGGATGCCCTGGGAGAGGGTGCTACGGGGGATGATGAAGACCTCGAAGATTCGGATATTGAAGAAGACCTCGAAGATTCGGATATTGATGAAGACCTCGAAGATTCGGATATTGAAGAAGACCTCGAAGATTCGGATATTGAAGAAGACCTCGAAGATTCGGATATGGCAGATGAGGATGCTGAAGGGGATGAGGAAGACGAACTTGAAGAGTCCTTCCGGAATCTGGAAGAAACAGATATTCCCGAAGATGATAAAGAGAAGATTGTCTGAGGTGTGAACATGGGTAATGAAGTAATGTCTGTACTTAAGAAAGATTATATTTACAATCTTATGCTCAAAGGAAAACGTCAGGATGGTCGTGCCTTTGATAAGATCAGGAATATTGACCTTCGGACCAATGTTATAGAAAAAGCAGAAGGTTCCGCATGGATAAAGCTTGGAGAAACAGAAGTCCTTGTAGGTGTTAAACTTCAGGTGGGTTCTCCTTTCCCTGACTCTCCCGGAGAGGGTGTAATTATCACAAGCATGGAGCTGAATCCAATAGCTTCTCCTGATTTTGAGGCAGGTCCTCCCAAAGAGGGTGCGATTGAGATGGCCCGTGTTACTGACAGGGGTATTCGTGAATCAGGCGCAATTGATTTAAGTAAGTTGTGTATTACGGAGGGAGAAGAAGTATGGATCGTGTTCATCGACATCCATGTTCTCAATAATGCAGGGAACATTCAGGATGCTTCCTCTCTGGGTGCAATTGCTGCCCTGCTGACAGCCACAGTTCCTGTTGAACGTGAAGGACGTGGGGAGGATATGCCTATTCCTGTCAGGGATATGCCCATATCCGTTACTTTGGTAGACATTGGCGGTGAGATGATGGTCGACCCGGACCTTAACGAAGAAACCGTCTGTGACTCCCGCATAACGATCGTTTCCAATCAGGATGGCTCTATATCAGGAATGCAAAAGAGCGGAGATGGTGCACTTACAGAGGAAAAGCTATTAAAGGCTGTGTCACTGGCATGCCAGAAAGCATCCGAGCTAAGGGAAACCCATCTGTTGAACATCTGAATTCAAGTTCAATATCATAAAATTCACATATTTCAAGGAGATAAGATTCATGGCAAAAAAGTACACGAGGAAAGGTCGTGTAACCAGGTCTGCCGGTAGATTTGGTACACGATATGGTAGGAAGGACCGTAAACTGGTAGCGGACCTTGAAGAAAAGATGCGTATGCCTCACAAGTGTTCCAAATGCGCACGTCCTAACGTAAAAAGGATAGGCACAGGTATATGGAAATGTACCAAATGTGATCATACATTTGCAGGTGGCACCTTCCTTCCTCAGACCAATGTGGGTAAGACGGTTGCACGTTCAGTAAAGAAAGCTACGGACGCATTAGAGTAGGTGAATATGGCCTATAAATGTACAAGATGCAAAAGGAATGTTGAGATCGATTATGAGTATACGGGTATCCGCTGTCCTTACTGCGGGCATCGTATCCTTGTAAAAGAACGCCCGACATCCATCAAACGCATCAAAGCAGAGTAGAAGCGATGTTGATCACTTCTTCTCGCAAACCTTCTGCCAGCACGCGTACTTTATGTAAGCATTTGGCGTCTTTTTTCGGTTGTGAGTATTTCAACCGGGGTAAGATGGGTATGGGAGAGGTTCTAAACCTTTCTCATGGAAAACCCCTTCTTATGGTAGGTGAGTATCATGGCAATCCCGGAAGCATTTCCTTTTATGATCTAAAAGGATATTGTATGTTATCACTTCATATATCAGTGCTGTCAGCTCCTTCCTCATATCCCCGGCATTCAGGTGCTACCGTATCTATTGATGGGGGTTGTGACTTAGCCCATACAATATGCGATATGTTGCTCCTTGAAAAAACCAATGATGTTGCTCCTTTATCCCTGGGGATAGTCGGGGACAGGATGGATTTCAAGGAACATGGGAACATTCTTTTCAGTCTGCGGGTAAAAAGCCGCAGGTTATATAATGGTGATTCTGATTGCAATTGATTTCAAGGTCCGTATTTGAAACATCTGCAGCTCTTTCTATCTATCGCTCTTTGAAACCAGAACTCCAGACTCCTGTTACTGACAGATCCTCTATTGACCTGTATGTAGAGGGCTCATGCCTTTATATGGTAGTGCGGTCTGAAGACCTGATTGGCATGCGCTCTACACTGAATACCTGGCTTCGTCTTATTCAGGTTGCATATGAGACAGCTACATGTCTTGAATAACCTGGGAGTTACTGTGTAATTCTCTTTAATCCGTCTTGCTGTTGGTCTTTAAGCAATCTTTTATCAATCAGAAGTAATCATAGAAACATTAAAATCACTTTAGGTTAATTGGTATCCCAGGTGAAACCAAATGAGTACGCAAATACCCCCACAGATACAGAATCAACTGGCCCAGTTGCAGCAGGTGCAGCAGCAGGCCCAGTCTCTTGCTATGCAGAAATCCCAGATGGAGTCTATGCAGAAGGAGTCGCAGATGGCACTGGAGGAACTGGATAAACTTCCTGAAGATGTCGTTCTTTATCGCACGGTAGGTGAACTGCAGATAAGGTCCAGCAAGGAAGAGGCCGTATCTAAATTGAATGAAAAGGTAGAAACACTTTCACTCAGACTCCAATCCATTTCCCGGCAGGAAGAGCGGATTTCCAAGCGTTTCACACAACTTCAGGAACAAATCGAACAATCCATGGGGAACCAGGCCCAGTAAGCCTGTTCTCTGTGTTCATGACATTACCTTTTATCCATAATGGTAATGTCAGAGGTTTCTATGCAAGTTGAAGAAACGGAGTTTTACAATAAGCTTCTGGATTATCACAGTATCCTATATCTTTGTCATCGCAATGCCGATCCGGACGCTATAAGCAGTGCTTTTGCACTTTCTGAGGCCCTTGGCGGGACCATCGGTCTTGTGGATGGTTGTAACAGAGTTGCTTCACTCCTTATTAATAAACTCGATATTCCTGTGGTTGAAAGACCAGACCCTGCTGATTATGATATTACTCTGGTGGTTGATACTTCGACCAGTTCACAGCTCAATGATATCAAGCTTGGCAAATACTGTGTGATCGACCATCATGCAACCACGGCCCTCATTGAGAATGCTGAATTCTATCTCCATCGTCATGCAACATCCACTGCAGAGATGGTATTTGATATCCTCCGGTCCATGGGTGCGCCTATTATGCGCCGCACTGCCATGGGACTTTTGACAGGTATTATCACAGATACGGGCCATTTCAAACATGCTACGCAGGATACTTTCAGAACCGTCTCTGAGATAATTGCTCTAAGCGGAGTGGAATATGCAGAAGTGCTGGAAATGATGGCATCAACCCCTCAGGATATATCAATGCGTATCGCAATGTTAAAATGTGCAACACGGGCCACCATTGAACGAATTGATGACTGGCTTCTTGTGGATTCGCACGTAAACTCCTTTGGAGGTTCTGCTTCTTCAATGTTTTTGAACATTGGTGCGGACGTGGCTTTGATAGGTACTTCCCGTGATGCCAACATAAGGGTGAGCGGCAGGGCTAAACGTGAAGCTGTCGCCGCGGGTGTGAACCTTGGCAAAATCATGGAGGAGATAAGCCAGGACTATGCTGGTACAGGAGGGGGCCATGCGGGAGCAGCCGGTATAGATGTGGTGGCTGATATGGCTACCATCATCGATGAGTGCAAGATAAGGATACGTGGTATCCTGAAAGACAAACCCAATCCTTCTATATGTGATTCATTGAACGAAGAAAACGAATGATCTAAAAAGGGGCAGTCAGATGATAGAGTATTGGAACCCATTGGTTGAAAGAATGCCAGTCGATGAACTGGAAAAGATGCAGGAGAGAAAACTAAGGAATCTGGTAAGTTATGTTTACCAGCACTCTGATTTCTATAAAAAGCGATTTGATGATGCAGGTGTTAAGCCAGAAGATATCCGTACACTGAATGACCTGAGGAAACTGCCCTTTACGTACAAATCAGACCTGAGGGATACCTATCCAACTGGGATGTTCTGTGTATCCAATGAACAGCTGGCCCGTTTCCATGTATCTTCCGGAACCACTGGTAAGCCCACTGTTGTCGGGTACACACATAATGATGTAAAGGAATGGTCAATCTCACTTGCAAGGGCCCTGACCTCAATTGGTGTAGGCCGCGGGGACGTCATACAGGTAAGTTATGGATATGGCCTGTTCACCGGCGGTCTTGGTCTGCATTATGGGGCAGAGGAGGTGGGTTCCACAGTCCTTCCCACAAGTTCCGGGAACACTGAAAAACAGCTGGAGCTGATGCAGGATCTTAACAGCAGTGTGATTGCCTGTACTCCTTCTTATTTCCTTTTCATGAACGAGGTAGCCAACCAGGCCGGTGTAAGCATACAGGGTGATACCAGGTTACGTGCAGGCATATTCGGTGCAGAGCCATGGTCCGAGGAGATGAGGGGCAGGATCGAGGAGGCAACAGGTATCAAAGCATATGATGTATATGGGACATCCGAACTAAGTGGTCCACTGTTCACCGAATGCCAGTATCAGGATGGTATACACATCTGGGCAGACCAGTTCCTCATAGAGGTCATAGATCCTGAGACCGGGGAACAGCTGGGAGATGGGGAGCGTGGGGAACTTGTGATCACCACACTTGCCAAGGAAGCACTTCCGCTTGTCAGGTATCGGATTGGTGATATCACTGTTATCAACAAAGAACCATGCAGATGCGGACGCACACATCCACGTATTATGAGGGTGCTGGGACGTGCCGATGATATGCTCATCGTGCGTGGTATAAATGTGTTCCCCGGACAGGTGGAGTCGGTATTGATGACGATTCCTGAAGTAGGTGAGCATTTCATGATAATTGTTGACAGGGTGAATGAGCTCGATGTAATGAAGGTCCAGATAGAGATGACCGATGAGGCATTCAGTGACAAGGTCAATGATATCATAACACTGGAAAAGAAGGTTGAAACTTCACTTAAGAATGTGCTCAATATTGCAGTGAAGGTCGAACTTGTTGAAAAAGGCACAATCCCTCGGTCCATGGGGAAGGCCAAGAAGGTGATGGACAACAGAAAGTTATAAACTGTCATAGGGCATAACTTTCACTATAAGTTTTACTATGATTCAAGGTGCTAATATGGAAGACAAGATTATTAAACAGATTTCCCTTTTTGCTGAGAACAAGCCGGGACGTCTTGCTAATATAGCCGCTAACTTCAGGAAGGGCGGAATAAATATCAGGGCGTTCACAATAGCCGAGGCAGGAGACTTTGGTATAATCAGGATGGTAGTGGACAAACCGGATGTTGCCCACCAGGTACTCCACGATGCTGGTTTTACTGTTTCCGAGACAAGTGTGCTTGGTGTTGAGATGGAGGACGTTCCCGGTGGATTGGGTACGATAGCTGATGTACTGGGTGAACAGAACATCAATATTGACTATGCCTATGCTTTTGTAACAAAGACGGAAAAAGCCCTGCTGATCATAAGGGTCAGTGATATCCGGGCAGCCATTGAGGTTCTTGATGCTGCCGGTATCAAGCTTATAGACATGGCAGATATCCACGAGATATGATAAGCTGGATATTTTTGACACAATGGCATTGACCAAAGCATTCTGATATTATTATTTGTGCAAATTATGAACATATGGTGGTAACTACATATACAAGTCAACCACCAATGTTTTATATTACATATTGTCTTTCCCATTGAAATGACGGATGTTACCGATTTAAATGGGGCTAACAGGCACAGGTCAAAACTTGGCGGTTCCCATACAACTATAATTGGCGGTCGCATTGGTAAAAAGATAGTATCTTTATTGAGCCGCCATCCTGAGGTCAAAAAAATAATACCTTCAGTGATAACTGTCAAAGGAAAAGGTAATTCCGGAGGTATGTTGAACGCCAGGGTGCAGCGGCCGGATGAACGGGGTAACCTGAGGCTTTTGATCTCACATGGTACTTCCTTCCAGGAACTGAGGATAATCACAACAGTTGGCAGTTTTGAAGGAGGGGAGCGTATCATGGAAGAGCTTAATTCTTTACTACTTGATGAATAAGGTGTTATATTATGTTCATTGGTATTGACCATGGTACGACTGCAATGCGTTTTGCTGCACTTTTTCCACAAAGCGGAAATATACTGAAATTGGAGATACCAAGGACCGATGCAGCAAATATGAGTGAGTCCCGGCTGGTCTCAACCATCGGATCAACATTTGGGATAAGGAAAACCGATATCTCCCTTATGGCTGTGACGTATTCAATGGGCGATGGTATCCATGATATTGAGGATATAAGGAATGTGAAGGGCCGGGGAGTAAAAAGCATAGAAGGGGCTGGCAAGAAGACAGGTGGTGGGGGGCGTGTATTTGATGCCATCAGGTCTTCTGGTATTCCGGCAGTGGTAATACCTGGGATTCATGAGGGAAGTGGTACTGATCCGCGGCTCAATATATTCTCTCATTCCACAAGCCCTGAGAAAGTGGGCATCGCATATCATGCACATTCGCTTGGTCTTACTGATTTTGTTCTCTCTGACATTAGTTCCAATACTGTTACCCTGGGTGTTGCAGGTGGAAAACTTATTGGTGCAATTGATGCATGTATCTTTGCTCCGGGACTGCAGCATGGTCCGCTGGATGTGCAGGCACTTAGGGATGTGGATGCAGGTAAGATGAGCGCCAATGAAGCTTTTGTACATTCCGGTGTACTCAAACATACTCCTTTCTCAGACAGGTACGAGCTCATCAGGGCTGCTGAGGATAAAGACCCCCGTGCCATTCTGGCACTGGACAGCATAGCGCTTTTTGCAGCCATGGAGATTGCCGGTATGCAGCTTTTGCTGAAGGATTATGGTTCAAAAGGTGAGATAATCATAGAGGGTTCGGTGGGCGAGATCCCTTATGTTGTGGAGAGGATAGAGAAACATCTTGATGTCAGGGTCCGTGTGCTGGACCGGTGGAGTGCGGCTCTTGGATGTGCAGAGATAGCCCGGGATATTCATGCAGGTTCAAGGGATATCCTTGGTCTGAATGTCAACTTTGAGACAGATGTAGATGAGTAAAGTTTGCAATTTCAAATTTGAAACTTAAAACTATGTTTCCCCTGTCATATCAATATTTTGTACATTTTCCTTCAATGTAAACAACTGAAACACCTTTTGTTCCGACCTTTTGTTCTATAATGCCTTTTAACATGTTCTCTGTCTCAATGCTCCCATCAAAGCTCATGCACCGGTCAATATCAATAACGGTTGTATCGGGCACAAGCACTTTCACCAGTTCAAGCAGGTCCGGGGTCAGCTGTCCTCCTGTCATTGCAGCTATCTCATTGCGCAGTATAAAAACAAGAATATCAAAACCCTCGTCTACGGCATTAATAAGTCCGATAATCCCTGAATGTGCAAGTCCGAAGTCCCCTATTACAGCCACTCCCTTTCCGGGAAAACCGCAGGCTGTGGAAATCGCACCACCCAGTGAGAATCCGGTGTTGACTGCAGTTAGTGGCTGCGGTGCTGTCCGTATGGAGCAGCCCATGTCCCCGGCAACCGGCTCGATATCATGCAGCACATTATAGAGTGGCATGAATGGACAGTCGCTGCAGATGGGTCTTGAACCCCTGGCAGCTATGGTCTGGATGTCTGTGTACTTTGAGACCCTATCCATGTCGATGTTCTCGAGGGCGAACTCTATATGTTCTTTTTCGATCATGCCCACAGGCAAATGACCGCTTTTTTTGCCAAGGAGCCTTTCATGGTTGCATGTGCTGACATAAGATTCTATAAAAGCCTCGCTTTCTTCCACAATAAGCACACGCTCGTGTTTGTCAATGAACTGCATGATGATGTTTTTGGGCAGTGGTGTTACAAGGCCAAGGGCAAGATGCGAGCAGTCCGAATACATCAGTTGCGTGGATAGTATTTCATCCACTATTGATGAGGGGTAGCCTGATGATATTATCCCGACCTTTTCCCCGCTTATTGATACGCGATTGAACCGGGAGTTCTCAGCTTCATGCATCATCAGGGGTTCTGTGAAGATGTGGAAGCGCTGATGTTTCCCATGCATGGTATATTTCCACATTTCCCTGTCAAACTTCTTCCCTGGAGTCTGGTTTCCTGTTTTTCCGTGTACTGTACTTCCGACTGTCCTTATGCCCTGTTCAGCTTTTTCCAGCCTCTCAGTTATACGCATAATTACAGGAACTCCTGTTTCTTCACAAAGACCAAATGCCCTGTTCAGTGAGTCGTAAGCATCCTGGGGGGTGGCGGGGTCAAAGACAGCGGTCTCAGCCAGTGCTCCGTAGAACCTGGAATCCTGCTCGTTCTGTGATGCCTTTGCTCCGGGATCGTCCCCGGCAAGTATGACAAGCCCTGCACCGATGGTGTGCATCATTGCAGTCATAAGGGGGTCTGCAAGCACGTTCATACCCACATGCTTGACCAAAACCATGGACCTGCGTCCTGTGACCGAGGCTCCCAGTGCAGCCTCAAGGGCCGCTTTCTCATTGGTGAACCAGTGGATCTGGCAAGGGACGGAATCCTTTTCATTAAAAAAGAGGTCTGCAACTGCAGTAATGGGGTATCCGGCAACAGCAGTAATGAACCTTACATCGCTGTCAACAGCTGCAAGGCGGATTGCTTCAAGGCCGGTGATCTCCCTTTTAGTTGTCATATTTCTTCGTTTCTTGCTGCATTGTTAATCAAAGCTGTGCATCCAGCCTGACCGATTCATCAGGCCTGGCAAACCATGCCAGTGCAGCCAGTGAACCGATGATGCCGTTGCCGTCAAGCCATATATCTACGCCGTTGTCCTCTGCACACTGCAGTGCATATTCCTTTGTGAGCTCCCTGCTGCGGCATTGTTTGCTGTATTCGTTCATTTTCTTCGCATCAAAGTCAGAGAGCACAACCATTCCGGTCTCTTCAGAGACACTATATTTCAGGAGTGCTGCCTTTATGCTCTCAAGTAACTCCTGTTTAGCCTCCTCATTCACACATCCGAATTCCAGCACTGTGGACACACAGTTCTGCGTCCTTGCCGACACCGGGAATAGCTGTACCAGTGAGTGGGAAAGGTACACTGATCCTATGCAGTCCAGCTCCTTTGCCATGTTATGTGTAAGGGTCCACGTGGCCCCCTCTTCCTTGGTGTCGGTGTCGTCGATACCAATGAGCACCCTCTCCCTTCTGGGGACTACAATGCTCCCTTTGGCAGACCTCCCGCCACCGGATTCTGTATAGTTGCAGCACAGCACGCCCTGGGCGAATGCCCTGCATCTGGTGGCGCCCACCCCTCCTCCTCCAAGTCCGGCATATGTTATGCGGACCTCCTCTCCTTCCACGAGCACCGCTTCAATTCCCGCGGCAGCCCGGGACGGCTTAAGCTCAAGGGTGGATGTGCCGGTCTTAACGGTATAACGTATCATGTTCCCGATAGAATACGTCTTCTGGATGAGCGGTGAGTGTGAATAATGGAACTTGGACCATGCAGCACCGCCATAACAATTGCTATGCTCAATGATCTCCGCATACTCATTGTTCCTGTCGCATATTGCATATATGCCCCTGTACGGAGTGGTATAGGGGTCATTGAGTTCTATATCTTTCATTTGCGTGTTAATTGCAGGTCAATAGTTTAAATGTTTTGTTTGTGGCTTTAAGTGTAATGCCAGGATTGCGCGACAACGGCAAAATACCCGAGTTCCCGACAATCGCACTTCCCATGCTCGCGATCATCGGGCTGGCATTGATATTCAGGAGAAAGGAGTGATCTGATTCACTCTTTCCTTTTTATTGCTGCGCTCTTTTTTTGGAAATTGCCGGTTATGATCGGCAAAAACGATGGAAGTCATCGATTATATCCATCAATGTGTATGTTCATTTTATCTGGCATTATTACGTTATATAATCCATTATCAATGGAGTATTTTTCTAAATTATCTCCAATAAATGGAGTATTTATTGCAGTAATCTCCATTAGAAATGGAAATATATATAAATTCATCCACCGTTCAGTATGATATATGGATACGAATCAGATAAAGGAGCTCATAGAGGAGCAAAAACAGGAATTTGAAAGGGAAGTGCCGGCGATCAGGCGGCAGAAGCTTGATAAGATCGAAGGTTACTCGCAGATCCCGCATATTGTTGTCATCACGGGTCTTCGGCGTGCGGGCAAAAGCACACTTCTGAAGCAGATAAAAAAACGCTACTATCCTGACGAGAGCATCTATTACATGAACTTTGAGGATGAAAGACTGCTTGACTTCAAGGTAGACGATTTCAATGCTCTTTACGAATCGTTCCTGGAAACATCTAAACAGAGCAAGGTGTTCTTTTTTGATGAGATACAGAACATACCCCGGTGGGAAGCTTTTGTCAGGCGGATGTATGACCGCGGCTTCAAATTCTACATTACCGGCTCCAATTCCTCACTCATGAGCAGGGAGCTGGGAACAAAGCTTACAGGCAGGTTTGTCAAGCTTGAACTCTACCCATTCTCGTTCAAAGAACTGATCGTATCAAAGGGCATTGAAACAGGAAAAGATGTTTACCTTACAGAGGAAAGGGCCAGGATAAAAAGGGAGTTCGGTCAGTATCTTGAGAGTGGCGGCATCCCGGAATATTATACCTATGGGAACAAGGACATCATCAGGAACCTCTATGACAACATCCTGTACAAGGATATCATTGTAAGGTACGGGATAAAAGACGAAACTGCAATAAAATCGCTTGCATATTACCTGATAACCAATCCCGGCACCGAGGTAAGCTACAACCGGCTGAAGAATATTCTGGGCATGGGCAGCCAGACCACGGTAAAGAATTATATCGATCATCTGGAGAACTCATATCTCATATTCACAATAAGCGCTTTTGACTACTCCGTTAAAAAGCAGATATATTCAAAGAAGAAGGTTTACATAATCGATACAGGCCTGGTGGATACTCTTGCATTCAAATTCTCAAAGGATACAGGAAAAATGCTTGAGAATATAGTGTTCCTCGAGCTGAAGAACAGGGGGAAGACTATCTATTACCATAAAGACAGGCACGAATGTGATTTCATAATAATGGAGAAGGACCGCATAACAGAAGCAATGCAGGTCACTCAAAGGCTGGAATCCTCAAATGAGAAACGGGAGGTTTCAGGTCTGTTGGAGGCAATGGACGCTTATGGACTGAAAGAAGGTCTCATTCTCACGGAAGACACGGAAAGGCTGATAGATGCGGACGGCAGGAAGATAGTTGCAAAGCCTGTGTGGAAGTGGCTGCTGGAATAAGGGAATCACCTGTTATGATCGGCGAAAATGGACAAAATCGCCGATTATAATCGATAATTATGTAGTATGAAGGACTTTTGTTGTTCAGTTTGCAGTCTTGGCTCTGTTGAAATCCCGCCAGTTGCAACTTTAAGGTCAGAGTTAGTAGTTGACCAGTTGATCTACCGGAAGTCATGAATAAATGATCCATCCCGAAGGGTCCGGCGAAGCCGGCGTTTTCCCGCAAGACGAACGAGAATGATTCGCAGACTGCATTTTAGATCACTTTCTTCACAGGACCTCTGTGTAAATCTAAAACCTCTTTAAAATCTGCAGTTTGAATGATGAAATAATGCCATAGTCTTCGGTACAGCAGCGAAGGAATGTGCCGCAAGCGGCGGGTGGTTATACAGATCATGTTTTAAAATTCTCATATATCCCGGTCCGGATAAGAGTATTTATATACGGAACAGACAATTACAAAGTGATCAAAATGAAGCATCGAGTGCTGAATTTTACTGTCCTGATCGAACAGGATGAAGACGGCGTATACGTGGCAAAGGTCCCGGACATCCCCGGCTGCTACACCCAGGGGAAAACCGTGGAGCAGGCAATGGAAAGGATCGTAGAGGCCATCAGGGTCTGCATTGAGTCGGATGATGAGATGGACGCCTTTGTGCCTATGAAGTTCGTCGGGCTGCAACAGGTCGAGGTAAAGGTATGAGCAGGCCTTTGATCAGAGGCGTGCTTTTTCGTCCTGGCAACTTGTACTAGTCGATCGTGCTCGGCACGGCAGCGGAGAAGTGTGCCGCCTGCGGCGAATGGTTGCGTTGCTTATGTTGGTCGGTTTTCTGCAGAGCCTGCTTATCTATTTCACATACCCCTCATCCTTCAGGCTCACATACCTGCCGTCACCGATGACCACGTGGTCCAGCACGTCGATTCCCAGCAGTTTCCCGCCCTCGACGAGTTTCTCGGTCACTGCGATGTCCTCCCTGCTGGGTGTGGGGTCGCCGGACGGGTGGTTGTGCGAGAGTATGACCGAGGCGCAGGACTCCATGAGGGCGGCCTTGAACACTTCCCGGGGGTGGACGATATTCGCATTCAGACTGCCGATGGAGATGACCTCCTCGCGGAGCACCTGGTTCTTGGTGTCGAGGAGCAGGGCTACCAGCCTTTCTCGTTTATGCTCACGCATCCTGGGGTAGAGCAGCGAGTACACATCTGCCGGGGACCTGATCTTGCGCCTGGGCTCGTCACTGAATCCCTCAAGCTTGCGGGCAAGCTCGAACACGGCAGATATCTGGGCTGCCTTGGCACTGCCGATTCCGTGGATCTGGGTGAGCTTGTTTATGTTTGCCTGGCTGAGCTGTTTGATACTGTACTCTGAGAATATGCGGCTGCACAGGTTGATGATGTTCTCCTTCTGTGTCCCGGTCCTCAGGATGATGGCAAGCAGTTCGGCATTGGATAGAGCCTCAGGGCCGTATTTGAGCAACCTTTCCCGTGGCCTTTCATCTTCAGGCATATCATGGATGCGTATCTTGTACTCGCTAATGCTATTCATTGCAAAGGCTACAATACTGGTAGGATATAAATTAATCGTAATTTACCTATTATAAATTTCATTGAATCTAAAAATTGATCTCTATGAATGACCTGTTTCTATGGATCTCGTTGTGTACTTATATCATAGGATCGCATAAACAACTGCATGAAAGTCATTTGTGTTGCAGGTTATAAGAATTCAGGCAAGACAACCCTGGTTACCCGTCTTGTTAAAGCGCTTTCCATAAAAGGCTCTGTTGGTACGGTTAAACAGATGCTGCACCATCGTTTCGATTCGGAGGACACCGACACCGGGAGGCACTTTGATGCAGGGGCTAATGTGGTTGCTGCCATCACAGACAGCGAACTTGTCACAATAAAAAGGAAACCTACCCTTGAGGATGCCCTTGATGTACTTGCAGACAGCGGTGTAGAGTTTGCCATTGTCGAGGGAGCAAAGAGCAGCTGCCTTCCCAAGATATTCCTCGGTGAGGTAGATGATTCCGATAAGGTCCAAAACATCATTTTAAGCCTGCCTGTAAGGTCTGACTGGGACATCGATGCCCTGGCAGAGCTTATACTTGAGCAGCCCGAATGGGTGACTCTCAATTCTCTTATCAGAAAGGTCCGTTCAAATCCTGATATACGTCTCTCGGGTGGTATAGCGACATTTACAGGGATAGTCCGGCGTGTAAGCGGGAATGTGGAGACAACTGCTATAGACTTTGAAAAATACGAAGGTGTTGCGGACATGGCCATTGAAAGGATATGTAAGCAACTCCGGGAAAAGGATGATATCATAGACGTGCTCATCCATCACAGGAGCGGTCTTATAAAATCAGGGGAGGACATTGTCTACATAGTGGTTGCAGCAGCTCACCGCAAGGAGCTCTTTGAAACCCTGGTGGAGGCTCTTGAACTGCTCAAGGAAGAAGTGCCAATATGGAAAAAAGAATACACAATAGATGGTGATTTCTGGGTACACGACAGACCAGTGCAATGACCGGATAGCCTGGTATTCTCCGGTATGATCTGCGCTTTCTCCGGAGCTTTTTTCTATCGGTTCTTAAGTCCCATGCGCTCATCGATCTCTTCTGCGATGATCTCAAGTTCTTGGAATATGCGCTCAGAGTCCTTCTTCATCTCCAGGACTGCAGCCTTAAGGCTTCCTCCCCGAAGGTGTAGTGCACGCTTCTGCCTGTATATCAGGCCTGAACTGATGAGATTCCTTATATGGTGGTTAACCCTTGAAAGATTCACGTCCAGGTTCTCTGCAATTCCATCCGATGATATTTTATCCTCTTTTGTGGAAAGTTGTTCCAGCAGGTCAAGAACTATCTGTGTGGCAATATTCTCTGTGTCTCTTCCGGAGGACAGCCCGAAACTGTTGCAGAACCAGCGGACATCCTCTTCCAGTTTTTTCTCCCTGGGTTTTTCCAGGTTTACCAGGATTATCTGCTGTGGCATAGGATTACTTTATTGTACTGGATGTATATAAATCTTATTAGTATTTTATCGATATCATTTCGATAATGCAAAGATAAATATGATTTTATGCAATAATTTTATATATCAGCTCGACTATATCATTGCTCAATTGACCGGGATCTTCCGGTCATGTCATTGGAGGAAATCGACGATGATAATCAGACCAATCGGTGAAAGAGTATTGATCAAATCTATCAAAAAGGCGGAAGTAACAGAAAGCGGGATATACATCCCGGATTCCGCACAGGAAGAGAAAAAAGAAGGCTTAGTTGTTGCTGTTGGTACCTTTGAAGATGGAAAGGAACTTCCGTTAAAAGAAGGCGACCACGTGCTCTATGGCGGATACAAGAGTGATGAGATCGATGTGGACGGGGAGTTGCACATGTTCATCGATTTTAAGGATGTATTAGCAGTCATTGAAAAATAAAGAGTACAGAGGGATATAATGTCAAAACAGATAATGTTTGATGAGGATGCACGCAAAGCATTGCTAAACGGTGTTGATAAGGTAGCTAATACAGTAAAGATAACACTTGGTCCAAAAGGTCGCAACGTAGTGCTTGACAAACCAGGCAATCCGGTAGTGACCAATGATGGTGTTACCATTGCAAAGGAAATAGAACTTAAGGACAAGTTTGAGAACATGGGTGCTAAACTTGTCAAGGAGGTTGCATCCAGGACCCAGGACAATACCGGTGACGGAACAACCACCGCAACCCTGCTTGCCCAGTCCATGATAAGGGAAGGCCTGAAGAACATCAGTGCAGGTGCAAACCCCATTGAGGTCAAGAAAGGTATTGAAAAAGCAACTGAAAAGGTAGTTGCACACCTTAAGGAAAAGAGTCAGGATGTCAAGGACAAAGAAAAGATCCTGCAGGTTGCAACGATCTCGGCCAACAATGATGAGGTTATAGGCGCATTAATTTCCGATGCCATGGAGAAGGTAGGATACAACGGTGTCATTACCGTTGAGAACTCCAAGACCATGGAAACACATCTGGATGTTGTTGAAGGTATGCAGTTTGACAGAGGCTTTGTCTCACCCTACATGGCAACAGACCACGAGAAGATGACATGTGAGTACGAGGACCCCTACATCCTCATAACTGACAGGAAGATCAGCACCATGAACCAGATCATACCTGTGCTTGAGAAAGTAGCCAAGGAAGGCAGCCCTCTTATCATAATTGCACAGGATGTGGAAGGTGATGCAGAGGCAGCACTTATACTCAACATTATCCGTGGTTCACTACGTGTCTGTGCCGTCAAGGCCCCGGGCTTTGGTGATGAGCAGAAAGAGATGCTTGAGGATATTGCAGTTCTCACCGGTGGAATGGTCATCAGTGAAGATAAAGGCATGAAAATAGAGGAATTTTCCGAACACATGCTTGGAACTGCCCGTAAGGTCAATGTCGATAAGAGCAAGACAACTATCATCGAAGGAAAAGGTGAGAGGACAGAGATTGAAACGAGAATGAATCTTATCGAATCCCAGATAAAGGTCACGGATGCGGAGTTCAAGAAAAAGGAGCTCAAGAAGCGTCTTGCAAAACTTGGTGGCGGTGTCGCTGTAATCAAGGTAGGTGCAGTGACCGAGACCGAGCTCAAGGAAAAGAAGATGAGGATCGACGATGCCCTGAATGCCACCAAGGCTGCAGTTGAAGAAGGTGTGGTCACAGGCGGCGGTATCTCATTGTTCCGTGCAGCTTCAGTACTTGATGCTCTTGAACTTGAAGGTGAGCAGGGCATTGGTCTTAAGATCGTCAAGCGTGCTCTTGAGGAGCCGATCCGTCAGATATCCCTGAATGCAGGAAAGGATGGTGCTGAGGTAATTGCTCAGATAAGGTCCGAGTCTGATGAACAGTACGGTTACAACGCCAAAAAAGACAGTTTTGAGAACCTCTTTATGACTGGTGTCATCGATCCGACAAAGGTTGTCAGGAGCGGATTGCAGAATGCAGCATCCATTGCAGGCATGATACTGACAACAGAGGCTTTAGTTACCGACTTTGACGATGAGAAAGATGACAGGGCTCCGGCGATCATAATCTGATCGCTTTTTTTCATTTATTTTTTCACAAAATACATGCAAAGGCTGAAGTGAAAACAGGAGGTCTTCCGGAAAAAGCTGTGATTTAAGGAGGATAAACGGTAGAATAAAACACTGATGAAATGATGGATTTTAAATCAATAAAGAAAAGAAGGGCGAATAAAAATTATCTGAGTATCAATATCTGAATGTCCATAAGCTAAAAGGAGTGATGGTATGAGATTTGGTTTGACAAAAGTGACACCAGCAAGAGGGGGACTGTGGAATCCTATGGATGAGATAGTGCAGATGCAGGATATGCTGAACAATATGTTCAAGGAAAGGGGCGTAGCAGAACGTTGGTCTGAATCCGGAATACTGGCGCCACTTGTGGATGTTAAGGACGAAGGTTCTGCTATCCTGGTAACCACAGACCTTCCAGAAGTTGAGAAAGGTGACGTTGACATCGATGTCAGCGACAACATGCTGACAATATCAGCACAGCGCAGCGCCAGCACAGAGGAAAAGGAAGAGGGTTACCTGCGCAGGGAGAGGACCTACAGTTCATTCTCAAGGACTGTTACCCTTCCAGAAGCAGTCACAAGTGATGGTGCAAAAGCTAAACTTGAAAATGGTGTGCTTACAGTAACACTGCCAAAGATGCAGATAGAAGAAAAGAAGAAGATACTCATCGAATAAATAAGTTCGATGTCATTGGGACCTAAGTATCAGTGAATTTTCATCAGGGGTGCATGTGCCCAATGAAAAAAACAATTCCATGCATCCCTTTTATCTTTCAGGCGGATAATTCATTTAAATACGTTTCAGGGATTTATTCAATGTAGTGCAATGGAATGTTTTCTGTTTAGTTCAATGGAATGTGTTCTGTGAATACACATATCAAAAGTAACTTAAGTGAATCACTCAAAGTTAAACTTATAAAGCAAATAACCCAATGTTAAAAATGCGGGATAATGTGGGATAAAATGTCCCGGGGAGTATAATTATGGATCTTAGTCGTTTCACGCAAAAAGCCCAGGAAGCTGTCCAGGGCTCAGGTACTATTGCTGCCAGGTACAGGAACCAGCAGATAGATTGTGAACATCTGTTACTTGCAATGCTTGAGCAAAGTGGCGGTCTTGTAACAACATTATTGCAGAATATGGAAGTCCCTGTGGACCGTGTAAGGCAGAAGGTGGAGTCATACCTTGCAAACCTGCCTCAGGTATCGGGTCCTGGTGGGGAGCAGGTGTATATGACCCAGACAATGCGCCGTATACTTGATGCCTCCGTACAGGAAGCCGGGAAAATGAAAGATGAATACATCAGTGTTGAACATCTTTTGATAGCGATGGTGGCGGAACGGGACAGTAATTGTAACAAAATCCTGGCAGGGGAAGGTGTGACACGTGAGCGGCTTCTTGAAGCCATTAAACAGGTAAGGGGGAACAGGAGAATTACTTCAGAGAATCCGGAAGATACGATGGAGCCACTTAAGAAGTACGGCATAGATTTCACAGAGCTTGCGGCCCAGGGAAAGCTTGATCCTGTGATCGGCAGGGATCAGGAGATACGACACAGCATAGAGATCCTTTCCAGGAGGCGGAAGAACAACCCTGTGCTCATTGGCGAGGCGGGTGTCGGTAAGACCGCCATTGTAGAGGCACTTGCACAGCGTATTGCTAAAAAAGATGTACCCGATGCCATGAAGGAGAAGCGCATCATTGCTCTTGACATGGGCTCTCTTATAGCAGGTGCCAAGTTCAGGGGTGAGTTCGAGGAAAGGCTAAAGGCAGTTCTCAAGGAAGTTGCCGAATCGGAAGGCCAGATTATTCTCTTCATCGATGAGATACACACCATCGTAGGTGCAGGTGCTACAGAAGGTGCCATGGATGCAGGCAACCTGCTCAAACCAATGCTTGCCCGTGGTGAACTGCACTGTATCGGTGCCACTACTGTGGATGAGTATCGCAAGTACATAGAGAAGGACGCCGCACTTGAGCGCAGGTTTTTGCCTGTACTTGTAGAGCAACCGACGGTGGAGGATACCATTTCCATATTGCGTGGGCTCAAGGAGAAGTATGAGGTGCACCACGGTGTACGTCTGAAGGACTCGGCGCTTGTTGCGGCTGCTGTAATGAGCAACCGCTATATTGCAGACCGTTTCCTTCCTGACAAGGCCATCGATCTTGTGGACGAGGCGGCTGCAAAGAAAAGGACCGCTATAGACAGCAAGCCGGCGGAGCTGGACGAGGCCGACCGCAAGATCATGCAGCTTGAGATAGAACGTGAGGCTTTGAAGAAAGAGAAGGATGAAGCTTCAAAGGAACGCCTTGAGGCCCTTGAAAAGGAACTTGCTGACATCCGGGCCGAATCCGATGCCATGAGGGCCAGGTGGAATCGCGAGAAGGAGGCCATTGCAAAGCTCAATGCGTTGAAGCAGGAGATAGAGGAGACAAAGATCCAGTATGAACTTGCAGAGAATGAGAATAATCTTGAACTTGCCTCCCGGCTGAAATACGGGACCCTTACACCACTGGAGCATCAATATAAGGAAGAGGAGACGAAGTTACAGGGTATGCAGGGGGAGATGCTCCTTAACGAGGAGGTCGGTGAAGAGGATATTGCAGAGGTTGTGAGCCAGTGGACTCACATACCTGTGACAAGGCTCATAGAAGGCCAGCGTGACAAACTGGTTCATTTCGAGGACAACCTGCACCAGCGTATAATTGGCCAGGAAGAGGCTGTCAGGGCAGTGGCTGATGCTGTGATACGTAACTATGCCGGCATAAAGGACCCCAAAAGGCCTATTGGGAGTTTCATATTCCTTGGTCCTACGGGTGTTGGTAAGACCGAGCTTGTAAAGGCGCTTGCAGCCGAGCTTTTCGATGATGAGAACAATATGGTGCGCATTGACATGTCAGAGTACATGGAAAAGCATACCGTTGCAAGGATGATCGGAGCACCACCAGGCTATGTGGGTCATGAGGAAGGAGGCCAGCTCACCGAGGCAGTTCGCAGGAGGCCGTACACCGTTGTGCTTTTTGATGAGATAGAAAAGGCACATCCTGATGTTTTCAACATCATGCTACAGATACTCGATGACGGCAGGCTGACCGATTCAAAGGGCAGGACAGTTGATTTCAAGAACACCTTGATAATCATGACCTCCAACATATTCGGAGGAGATCTTACAGAACTATTGAAGTCAGGTGAGGAGATTTCCCGCCCGGAGCAGGGACTTCCGGACCAGGGGAAAAAGGATGCTAAGATCGTGGACTATACGACTCTCCAGATGCGTGCAATGACAGATCTTGGCAAGTATTTCAGGCCCGAGTTCCTCAACCGTATCGATGAGATAGCCATCTTCCATGCACTGAAACCCCGGGAACTTGTGAGGATCGTTGACATCAAGGTGGCAGACCTTGCTGAAAGGCTCAGGGACAAGCGTATTACCCTTGAGATGACCGATGCTGCAAAGGCATATCTGGCAAAGGCCGGATACAGCGAGACCTTTGGTGCAAGACCACTGAAACGGGTCATACAGAACGAGGTCGAGACAAGGATAGCCAAGCTTATAGTTGCAGGTGAGGTGCCCGAAGGCTCAGTTGTAAATGTGGATAGCGATGAAAAGGGTCTCCTTGTAGATGTCAGGTCTGCAATCCCTTACAATGCTGAATAAGAGTGTCAAAAATAAATAAGCAGGTTTTAAAACAGGGAACCGTTTGCCAATAGCATTCGGTTCATTTTATCCTGTTTTTCTTTCAGTTTTCAGTTGATATCTTGCTTATATCTTTTAATGCCCAAGTGCCATTCTTACAAGTACTATAAGACCCACGAAAAGGTTCAGTACCACAAGTCCTCCAACGATCATTGCACCGAGTTTCAGATACCTCGTATCAAAATCCAGTATTGAAAGTGCATTTTTTACTGAATCCATGGTCTCATTGGCTTTTTCAACAGTTCCTTTTGCTTCTTCTAGGGTCTCATTGACATTGTCAAGCAGAAGGTCTATACGAGGCTGTTCCTCGGTCCTCACATTCTTCAGCACACCATGAAGTTCATCCAGTGTCTTAGGTACTATTCCCGGCTCTTCTACCCATTTGTTTGCCAGGAGTTCGTATTTCTTCTCAAGTTTCAGGGACTGCCTGAAATAGAATGCTTTCTGGGCTTTGAGCAGATCATAATTTCTCTGATAGCCGTCAAATTTTGTGCTCAGGGATGCCGATATTTTTGCTCCGTACGGCTGCATTGCAGACATCTGATGACCCGGTGACTTGCTGACCGCAGTTGCAATTCTGGCTATGTTCTGTGTGGATATGATTGTAGCATCTGCTTTTGTACTGGTTCCGGAGGGGGTGGCAGTTGTAGGGCTTACAGACGCTGCTTTCATGAAGGGCTGTGAGATCTCAGCTTCATTCACAGTCCTGTCCAGAATATCCTCATTAAATATATTTGCTTTATCTTCAATGCTGACCTTATGTCCAATCCGGGTAATGACCTGCTTTTCATGAACCAGATCTGCAAAACCTGCCTTATCTTTTGTAATGTCTGTTAATTTCACAGCATCTGGTATCCCGGTTGCATTTATGACCTCATCAATTATGTTGCTGGCATAGATGCTCTCTTTTGGGACCTTGATCGAACCGGAAGCTATCTCAAACTTATTGACGGGGTGCGTCTTCATTATTTCTGACAATTGTGTTGTCACAGTGTCTTTTCTTGAAATGAGTCCTTTGTAGTAGATTTTGTCAGTCTGTATCATCTCAAGTTGATCTTTAATAGAAGGGCTGAGTTCTGTGACCGGAACTGCTATTTTTTTCTTTGTGACAAAGAGCTTCCTGACTTCTCTGAGGACCTCCTTGCTCACATCCAGGTTATCATCCAGGGATGCAAGTATGTCCTCTATCATGGGCTGTTCAATAGTGTTTATTCGCTCAAGTACTTCCTTGGCATTGTATATGCCTGTGGTGAGTACACCTGGTTCCTGGTAGAATATGTCATGTATCTCCTGATTCACAGCTGCAAGCTTTGACATGAGCTGGAATTTTTCCAGGACGTCTTCAAGGTCGTTAAGGATGTCCCAGAAATCAAAGTCAAAATTATCTGTGTCACGGATGCCCTTTTCTTTAAGCTTGTTCTCAAGTCTTGTCTTCTCCTGTCTCAGGGCATCAAGTCTTGCTTTTTCCTCATCCCAGAGATCAGCTTCGCTTCTTGGTGTAAGCCTTTTAACGGTCAGTAGTTCTTCAGCTTCCTTCAATGTAGATCCAAGCTGCTCTCCCACAGCTTGTATTGTTGAACCGATTATTGCAACTGCCATTCCTACTTCTTCTGCAGCCTCTCCCGCTGATTCTGTCGCATTTCCTGCCTGGTAGATAGCTTTTCCGGCTGTATATAGGCCCCCTGTAGCAACACCAAGCACGATATCATACCATGCCATATCTGTTCCTCCATTTATTTACTTCAGTCCTCCATCCGTAACTTTCTCAAAGAGTGATACTGATCTCCATCTATGGCAATAATGCAATAATCATGCATTCAGCAATGCTCTGTTTCCCACTCCGGATAATGTAAAAGGACTCCAATTAATTTTATAGATGACTTATAATATATAACTATCTAATATTTTGTATAAAATTAATTTCTCCATATTTTTCAGACAGTTCAGCATCATATATTCTATTTTATGGGTATGTAGAAATCCGGCTCTGTAGAAATCCTCATTTTGACAACAAGTATAACCTTGATATACCTGTCAAGGTTATGCACTAATATCTTTA
>JARVGJ010000006.1 GCA_029762595.1 Methanolobus sp.
AATGGTATCACGGTCACTGACGATGATCCAAGCCACTACTTCGGTGCCTCTCCATCAATCGATATCGAGAAGGCCACCAACGGTGAGGATGCTGACAGTGCACCTGGTCCATCGCTGGGAATTGGCGATGCTGTTACCTGGACCTATGTCGTGACTAACACTGGAAACGTCAACCTTAGCAACATCATTGTAACCGACGATAAATTGGGTGAGATTGCTAACATCGTGGACAACGGAGATGGTGATGACATACTTTCCGTTGGTGAGGTATGGACGTACCAGGCTACGGGAAGTGCCACATGTGGACAATATGCTAACCTTGGTACGGTGACGGGTGATTATGGCTCTACGACAGTCAATGACAGCGACCCAAGCCACTATAATGTGGTTTGTGCACCAAATATCGATATAGAGAAGTCGACAAATGGTTTCGATGCTGACAGTTCCCCGGGACCTACACTTGCCTATGGTGCGGAAGTTACCTGGGAATATGTTGTCAGGAATACAGGTAATGTACATCTGACAAACATAACAGTCACCGACGACCAGCTTGGTGTAATAAACAACATAGTTGACAAAGGCAACGGTGACGATACGCTAATGCCAGGGGAGGTTTGGGTATATCAGGCGACAGGAACAGCAGAATGTGGTCAGTACGCAAATGTGGGCGATGTAGTAGGTTACTTTGGTGCAATTCCAGTGACAGACTCTGACCCAAGCCACTACAGAGTTAACTGTGCACCAGACATTGACATTGAGAAATATATCAATGGAAATGATGCTGATCAGGCACCTGGGGTCCTACTTGCAGTGGGTGATAGTATTACCTGGAAATTCGTCGTTAAGAACACCGCTAATGTCCCACTTGAGAATGTAGTTGTTGTTGATGATAAACTTGGTACGATACCTGCATCAAGTATCATTTCAAAGAGCATCAATAATGATGATATACTCGATCCGGGAGAGGTGTGGACCTACGAACTGAAAGATACTGTTACCGAATGTGTACTTCAGCATAAGAACACCGCAATTGTCACAGGTGAGTTTGAAGGCACTGAGGTTTCAGATGAAGATGCGGCCCATTACTACTGTCAGCCGGTAGTTCCACTGCTAAGTCCCGTTGGAATGATGATATTGATATCATGCCTTGGGCTTGCAAGTGTATTCTATCTAAGAAAGAGGGATTGATCCCTCTTTTTTATTTTATTGGATAGGTTCTTATTTTTGAACATATTTTATTTTTATAATAAATATAATGTTTATTTTGTAGTGATTCATTTCATTCCACCACATATCCTTTCTAAAATTATTTCTTACCAATCATAAACCAGATCTTTTACTTAGTTAAGCTTCTTAAGAATAATAACGAACTTTGTTTGCTGCATCGCTATATATCGTGGTGACCAATTCATAATTAATAAGTATATTCTTCATAAGATGGGAGTTGAAAATAATGAACATATTACATGTAATGTTGGCGATATTGATAGTTTTGTTCGCCATCCCCGGTGCCACGGCAATAACCGTTGATGGGGTGCGTGGAGTTGGGGAGTGGAACGAGAACTGGAATTATGCTCAGGTAGAAGGATCGGCCTATGATCCAACTGGTCCTTTCGGGGACAAAATGGTAATTTTCCAGGATGGTAATTGGTATGATGAAGATCCAATGAGAGATTCAGGTACTAACTTTAATGAGAATATGGCAACAGAAGGACTATTTGAAAGTGGTTATGATATAAAAGGACTTTATGCACGCTACGATCCTGTTTCTGACACACTATACGGTATGTGTACAGTATATGGCCTTCCTGGTGACCTAGATGGCGATGGCGATATAGCTGGCCTTATATCTAACGGAGATATAGCAGGTGATGTTACTAGTAAGCCTATTACCGGAGTCGGTCCCGGTGAACAGTTCAGTATAACTTTGACCCAGGGTGTAAAGAGTGTATTGATCACTATCTCTAATAATGACTGGACCGTATCTCCACTTAGTGGCACCTTCCCAGGTTTTGGCGCTGCTAATGTAGAGGCAGCAGCCAGTCAGACAGGCGACGCAGTTTATGAAATAGCAGTATCCGGTCTTAAAGATCAATTTGATCTGACGCCCGGTAACGGACTTATAGTAAGAGTGATAGCAGGTGGAAACCTTGACATACCTGGTGAGGACCAGGCAATCATCTTTATCGACATTCCCAATCCGGATGTAGATATTGAGAAATGGACCAATGGTTTTGATGCAGATACGCCTACCGGTCCAAGCCTTGCTCCCGGACAGGCAGTTACCTGGACATACAGAGTAACCAACACTGGGGATGTGCCACTTAGCAACGTGGTAGTTACTGATGACAAGCTTGGAGTCGTACCGGCTGCAAACATAATCTCCAAGAGCATTAACAATGACGATGTTCTTGATGTAGGTGAGCTGTGGGTATACCAGATGACCGGTACAGCAGAATGTGGACAGTATGCTAACATCGGTGACGTTGATGCAGACTGGCTGGGAATTCCTGTAACAGACAGCGATCCAAGCCACTATATAGTAAGGTGTGACCCGGAGATAGATATCGAGAAACATACAAATGGCTTTGATGCTGATTTCCCGAGTGGTCCTCAGATAGGAGTGGGTGAAACCGTTACATGGGAATACTTCGTTACCAATAACGGAAATGTGCCTTTGAAGAACATTGTTGTTGTCGATGACAAGCTTGGAGTTATCCCTGCTTCCGATATCATCTCAAAGAGCATGAACGCTGACGACATTCTGGATGTTGGGGAGACCTGGACCTATAAGGTAACGGCCACAGTTGAGGAATGTGTTCCACTCTACAGGAATGTTGCTACGGTGACCGGAGAGGACGATGCAGGAAACACTGTAAACGATGAGGACCCAAGTCATTATCACTGCCAACCGGTCGTTCCATTGCTGACGCCACTGGGTATATTGATAATGATCGGAATACTGGGAGCAATTGGAATTGTCACGCTAAGACGTCGTGAATAATTCCTTTTCTTTCTTTTTCATAGTTTCTTTTTCTTGGAGGGAACATGGCTAAAAAAAGCAGTAATATAAAAGGTGCCAGGAAATATAAAACTATAGAAAAAAAAACTATAGAAAAAGCAGCCAATCCTGCATTTTTCAGTAAAAACAATTTTGTTTCTTTTCTGCAAAATAACAGGCGCGTTCTCAGGTTTCTGGGTATATATCTGTTCTACATAGTGCTCTTTACAGGAATATATATTCTCTTCCAGGACAGGTTCACTTTTCTAAGTACCATGACGGCCAATGCTCTTTCAGGAGTTTTGTCTGTTTTTGGTGTGGACAGCTCATCCTATGGCCAGTCTGTTTACATGAATGGCTTTTCTGTAATGATAATAGATGAGTGTACCGGAATGTATGAACTGCTGGTCTATGCCGGATGCGTACTTGCATATCCGACTACATTGCGTAACAAGTTCCTTGGCATAGCACTGGGGATACCGGCAATGATAATAGTTAACATGCTGAGGTTGGTATTCCTTTCTTTTGTGGGGATGCTGTATCCTGCACTTTTCAGCTATGTCCATTATTATCTATGGCAGGTAACGTTCATTTTCCTGATAGTGATGTTCATATTGCTTTGGATAGAAAAGATAGTCAAAAACACAATAAATTGAGTAAGATCTATTTGATTGGGATAAAAAAATGAATGCATTAACAAAGAGGTGATAAGGGGTGATCAAGGGCACTTGGTTAACAATGAATGTTCAATAGGAATGCTCATGTAACTTTGTGCAAAAAACGGAAATGATCTATTTAATCTATGTATTTGGGTGTGGATGTGATATTATAAGCAGGAGAAGCAGAACAGCAATAAGTGTGGAAATATTAAGGGCTGCGCTGGAGGGTTCAAAGAAGACACATATCGTTTATCGTGCAAACCTTAACTTTGAGGTTGTTAACAGATACCTGTGCCTTTTAAAAGAAAAAGGTTTGATAGAGCAAAGTGGGAATCTATACATAACCACTGAAAAAGGCAGGGAGTTCCAGAATATTGCAGGGGAGCTTGGTATGTGAATTTATATTGATTCATATATATATCAGGTTATTTTCATGTTAGTATAATGTATATCCCTTTCTTACAATATACATTTTATATCTTTAGCAAGGACCCGAATCGGAATTCTGTTCTCAGTAAAATTCAATAGGTTTTTAACCGATAAACTGTATAATAAAGCAGGATTTTCATGAATTTTAAATTTCATGGATCTTAATTATCACAAAAAGGGGCCATATTATGCTGGAGATCAATAATCTGACAGTTGAAATCGGCGGCAAAAGGATATTAAAAGGTGTTGACCTTAATGTTGAGGCCGGTTATACTAACGTTCTTTTCGGACCAAACGGAGCAGGCAAATCCGCACTTTTAATGACTTTGATGGGATTTAGCGGATATAAAGTCTTAGAGGGAGAAATAATATTTAAAGGTGAGGATATCACTCATATGTCGGTCTATGAAAGAGCGCAGATGGGAATGGGTATTATGACCCAGAGGCCACCAAATATGAGTGGTGTCAAGCTTTATGCCCTTCTGAAGGCCATTTCAAAGGATTCCAAGGAAACTGAAAGCCTTGCTGAGACACTGGACATGGTCAGGTTCTTTGACAGGGATATAAATGTGGGTTTTTCAGGCGGGGAGATCAAGAGATCAGAGCTTCTTCAGCTTTCTGCACAGAATCCGGATTTCCTCCTGCTGGATGAACCGGAATCCGGTGTTGACCTGGTGAGCATTGAACAGCTTGGCCGTACCATCAATGAACTGTTGCAAAAAGACTGTAAATGTGCCGGAGACAGGTGCAAGCATGGAAAATCCGCACTTGTTATCACACACACAGGTCAGGTCCTTGACTATGTCGAAGCTGACAGGGGATATATCCTTTGCAACGGAACGGTCATGTGTTCTGGAAACCCCCGGGAGATGCTGACAGAGATCAAGGAACAGGGATATGAGGAGTGTATCAAATGCAAACTGATGAAGATATGAGAAAAAAGGTAGAGGATGCCCTTCACAAGAATGCTACATTTGGTGAGGACTTTGATCTTGATGAATATGGTATTGCACCAACGGATGTAGAACAGGCCGACGTTCTCTCTGAGCTCAGTGAAGAGGATCAGAGGACGCTTCTTAACGTTGGTTTCACACCATCCGAAGAGAACAGGGCAGGCAGTCTCATCATGATTGACAACGCAATTTCGCACACATCCCTGCGTGATAAGGATGTCGTTGAACTCATGTCCCTGAAAAATGCAATGAAAACCCATGAATGGGTCAAGGATTATGTCTGGAAACTTGTCAAGCCGGATGCGGACAAGTACACTGCAATGAGCTATCTGCAGGATGCAGATGGATATTTCATCAGGGCTCCTAAGGGGAAGAAATCAAAGATGCCTGTCCAGACATGTTTGCTTTTGGGTTCAAAACAAGTATCTCAGACAGTCCATAATATAGTGGTAGTTGAAGAGGGAGCAGAACTTGACGTGATCACCGGATGCTCTACAAAACATGGTGTTGAAAACGGACTCCATCTTGGAATATCTGAGATGTATGTAAAGAAAGGTGCAACCCTGAAATTCACAATGATACACAATTGGGCGCAGCAAATAGGTGTCAGGCCAAGGACCGTTGTCCATGTGGAAGAAGGCGGTACATATATCAGTAATTATATCACCTTAAAACCTGTCAAGTCAATACAGACATATCCCACGGTTATCCTTGAAGGAAAGGGTGCTTTTGCGAGGTTGAATTCAATCGGTGTGGCGCATCCAGGTTCTGAACTTGATCTTGGAAGCAGGGTCATATTCGATGCAGAAGATACAAAGGCTGAGCTCATATCAAGGACCATTACCACAGGAGGTAAGGTTATTGCCAGAGGTGAGATGATAGGAAATGCTGATAAGGCAAAAGGTCATCTGGAATGCCACGGGCTTGTGCTCGGTAAAGGTGGAATGCAGCGGGCTATACCCATACTTGAGGCAAACGTTGAGGATATAGAATTGTCACATGAGGCCGCAGTGGGACGGATAGCACGTGAGCAGATCGAGTATCTCATGGCAAGAGGTCTTACGGAAGAAGATGCTGTAGGAATGATCGTGCGGGGATTCCTGGATGTCGGTATCCAGGGCATACCGGATGAATTAAAAGCTGATATCGATGCTACGATAGCAAAGATAGGAGAGAATGCAATTTGATTGCTTTCTTATTTTACTGATTTTTATTTATGATTGAGGAGAATGAATGAATGGAACAAAAACATGTTAGGATCATAGGTATTTTTCTGGCGCTTATCATGGTGACATCGGTAATGGCACTATTTTTCGGCGGCAGTGGTAACAGTTCCAGCAGAGACGGAGATGCTACGGACCTTGAGGATGCACCGGGCTTTGAGATTATAAGCGGAACACAATTTAACGCTGAGATGAATTCACTTTCAGACGGCCTTGCATTTACTCCTGAGGGTGTATCGAATGCAATCTATGTGGATTACTCCAGGACATACGGGACACCGCTTCAGGATTATAACATAACGGACCTTTATGCGTATTACAATACACTGATGGTAAAAAGGTTTTCAGCTTATGATAGTTCATCAAACTTCGGATTCGAGGCACATGTACTGACACCTGAGGTCGTTAACTTCAATTATGCAACGGCAGGTATGTATAATGGATATTCGTTGTTGCAGAGGGGAACCAATATATACAATATAATAGGGACGCCTACTCTGTTAGGTGACAGGAACACCCTTGAAAAGGTCATCGATGTAAGATCAGGAACTGGACAGTCCTCAACGGACTTCACTGAAATAATGAGTTATGTGGAATCAGGTGCTGAATTTCAGCGGGTGAGCTCTTCTGATACTATTGCAGAGCAGTATTATGTGGAATTCAGAAACATGGGCGATGGTAACTACACAAGGACCGAGATATTCGTTGCTCCTGCAGATACCACTGTTAATGCGATATATGATCTTGAGGCTACAAGTGATGAGAGGGACCTGCTCTACAACATAACGCTTGAAGATGAAGGAAGGATCGTTAAAGTGGTTATTAGTACCGATGCATCGAATTTCTTCAATCTTGCAATGGAACAGTTCAGATAAGAGGCGTACCTTGTCTCATTTTTTCTTTTTTTGCCTGCCACAAGGTTTATACCTTAACAGGTTATTTAATGACTCCAATTGCGCATTCTTCAATTGACAACATATGGGAATGCAGCGGTAAATCGCCATTGTTTGGCATAGAACTTTGTGTCAGTTAATTATTGGTAATATCATTACAATCGTAATTGGCCAAATTAGCCGGCTTTCCGGCGTACAATGAATAATGAAGAACCATGAAAACACCATGGTTTCGAAGGAGATAATAATATGGCAGCTAAATTTGATGTTCCGGAAGAACTCGTGAACAAGGCACTTGAAAGTGTAGAACTTGCAAGAGACACAGGCAAATTGAAAAAGGGAATAAACGAAGTAACTAAAGCTATTGAGAGAGGCATTACAAAACTTGCAGTAATTGCAGATGATGTCGATCCTGCAGAAGTTATTGCACATATTGCACCACTCTGTGAAGAGAAGAACACTGCATACATCTATGTGAAAGAGCAGAAAGAGCTTGGTGCAGCCTGTGGAATTGGTGTTGCTTGCTCTGCTGTCGCTATTATCGACGCCGGCAAGGGTGGCGAGCTTGTTGAAGACATTGCACAGAAAGTCAGTGCACTTAAATAATACTGATACGTGAGGTATCGCTATGGCAGATGAAGATACAGGCTATGCGGCTGAAGTCATCGATATTATCGGTAACACCGGTATGCACGGTGAAGCCAGCCAGATCCAGTGCCGTGTGCTGGAAGGGCGTGACAAGGGCCGTATAATCACTCGTAATTGTGTTGGTCCTGTAAGGATCGGTGACATTCTTATGTTGATCGAGACTTCCAGAGAGGCCAAGAAACTGACTACCAGGTGAGGTGACTAAAATGGAACAAAGGAAATGTTCTTTTTGTGGTGAACTTCTTGAGCCGGGAACAGGTAAGCTCTTTGTAAAGAAGGATGGGTCAACATATTATTTCTGCTCATCCAAATGCGAAAGCAACTTTGATCTTGGAAGGTTGCCAAGACGTACCATCTGGACCGAACAGGGAAGGATATACCTGAAAAAGGCATGATCGGGTGTTCTAAATGGAACAGACATATATAATGATCAAACCTGATGCTGTACAGCGTGGACTGATGGGCGAGATCATCTCAAGGATCGAGAAGCGTGGCCTTAAGATAACAGCCATGAAATTAAGGGTAATAAGTGAGGAGAATGCGAAGGAACACTATAAGGAACATGAAGCTAGGCCCTTCTTTGCTTCACTTATAGAATATGTGACTTCCGGCCCATCGGTTTCCATGGTTGTGGAAGGAAAGAATGCTATCGCCATCATGCGTGCAGTGAACGGTGCCACAAACCCCGTGGATGCACTTCCTGGTACTATAAGGGGGGACTTTGCAATCGAGACCGGCAGGAATGTGGTACATGCCTCTGATTCACAGGAATCCGCACAGCGTGAGATAGCTATACACTTTGGGGATCAGGAGATAGTTAATTATTCTAAGATAGATGAGGTCTGTCTCTACGAGTAAGTAGAAGCAGTTGGGATGTTTGCAAAACCATATCATGCAAACATCCTGAAATAACCTTTACCGAAAATCATTTCGGCTATCTTAATGATCTTTGAAGGGGTTTGCAAATGGCTTTAAAAGAAAATCTACGCACACCAATTGTTTCTGTAATGGGACATGTTGATCACGGAAAGACGACACTGCTTGATAGGATAAGGGGAAGTGCCGTTGCCGAAGGAGAGGCAGGAGCCATTACTCAGCACATAGGTGCAACTGAGGTTCCTATTGAGAATATAGTTAACAAATGCGGGGATCCTTCACTTAAGGATAAGTTCATAGTTCCCGGACTTTTGTTCATTGACACACCCGGTCACCATGCATTCACATCCCTGAGGAGCAGAGGCGGTGCACTTGCTGACCTTGCTATTGTTATTGTTGACGTGAATGAAGGTTTCATGCCTCAGACCATAGAAAGTCTTCACATTCTCAAGAGATTCAAGACTCCTTTTGTAGTTGTTGCAAACAAGATAGACCGAATACATGGCTGGGCACCTAACAAGAATGCACCTTTTATGGCCACTTACAAAAAACAGAGTGAGCGTGTAAAGTCAGATCTTGATAACAAACTGTATCAGGTAATCGGTGAACTTTACAATTTAGGTTTCAATTCTGAACGGTATGACCGGGTAAACGATTTCCAGCGAAATATAGGTATAATCCCGATCAGCGCAGCAACAGGTGAAGGCATTCCTGATGTACTGATGATACTTCTGGGACTCGCCCAGAGATTCCTTGAAGGGAGCCTGCATTATGATGCAACCTGCCCGGGTGTTGGAACCGTGCTTGAGGTAAAAGAGGAGAAGGGTCTTGGAACAACCATCGATACCATATTGTATGACGGGACCATAAGAAAAGGCGATACCATAGTTGTGGGAAGTCTTGGCAATCCTATCCAGACCAAGGTCAGGGCATTGTTAAAACCACGTCCACTTTCAGAGATCAAGTCAGAAGAAAGGTTCCAGAAAGTCGACGAAGTTACAGCCGCCGTAGGTGTAAAGATATCAGCTCCTAATCTTGAAGGTGCACTCTCTGGCTCTCCTGTAAGGGTCGTAACCCCGGAAACGATTGACAAGGTTACGGAAGATATAAAGAGTGAGATAGAAGAGGTCCAGATAGATACGGATTCTGTCGGTATTTATATAAAGGCCGATACGATAGGTTCTCTTGAGGCTCTTGTTAACGAACTTACAAAGGAAGAGATCCCGATAAGGAAAGCCGCTGTCGGTGATATCAGCCACAGGGACATCGTGGAAGTTTCAGCCATTGAAGATCCTTTCTATTCGGTAGTTGTGGGATTCAATGTAAAACTGCTCCCTGATGCAAAAGAGAAGGTCCAGTCCACAGATGTTAAATTGTTCATGAACGATGTGATATATCGTCTGATAGATGATTACAAGGACTGGGTCAAAAAGCAGAAAGAGATTGCAGAGAAAGAGATATCCGATACCATAGTCAAACCTGGAAGGTTCCAGATCATGCCTGATTGTACTTTCCGTCAGAGTAAGCCTGCTGTTGTAGGTGTGAAGATAATTGGTGGTATGGTCAGGACAAATGTAGATGTAGTGAACACTGATGGTGAGGTCGTAGGTAAGGTAAAAGGTCTCCAGTCAAGGGGAGAGAATATCTCAGAAGCACGCATAGGCATGGAAGTCGCAATGGCCATCGATGGCCCGACCGTTGGAAGGCAGATTAAGGAAGAAGATACTCTCTTTGTGAATGTCCCGGAAAGACATGCAAAGAAAATGGAACATGAAATTTACGACTCAATGACGGCAGATGAATTAGAAACGCTGGATGCATTCCTTGCAATTAAAAGAAGGGACAACCCCTTCTGGGCAAAATAAGGTTTGCATATTCATTAGACAGATCATAACAAACAGGAACAATAAAACAATTAAGGAGGAAAAAATATGGCAGATTTTAAAGTAGTGGTTTCAGACCCTAAGACAAAGTCATATCAGTTCAATGTCACAGGTGTTGAAGCCAACAAGTTCATAGGAAAATCAATAGGGGAAACCGTAGAAGGCACAACTGTAGGCTTGCCTGGGTACACACTGAAGATAACCGGCGGAAGCGACAAGAGCGGAATGGTAATGAGGTCTGACCTTCCAGGGCCAAAAAGGCGCAAGGTACTTGTTGCAGAAGGGACCGGTTATTCCCCTGTATCAAATGGAGTACGCCGCAGAAAAATGATGCGTGGTAAAGAGATTGCTCCTGACATCGTCCAGATAAACACAGTTATTGCAGAATACGGCGACAAGACAATAGAAAAGATTCTTGGTGGCGAAGAAGAGCCAGTCGAGGAAGCAGCAGAAGAGTGAGTTTCTCACTCTCTGGCTCCCTTTCCTACTTTTTCATTCCTTTATATCGGGAAGTACCAAATCCCAGATCTATAATAGTGTTACTTTTCAGCATTTCTGAAATATAATTGTTGGCACCTTCAATGTTCAATCCTGTAACTTTCATCACATCAGCTGCATCAAAGCCTTCATCTTGTTCTGTCAGCGACTCCAGCTCACTTTGAAGAGTTACATAATTATCCGTATTGTGCCATACCTTCAGCTTTTCGGCAAGTTCAACTTTTTCATTAAACCATATACTGTCTGTTCTAAGGTCATAAAGATATATTATCAGGCGCAGATGAACATAGTTTTCTGCCCATTCTACGATATCTGCATCCCATTTAAAATTCAGCAGGCACATGCTCTTGTGTTTTCCTTCAGGAACTGTGCTTGCTTCATTCTGAACGAATTGCATGACAGTTCTCAGTTCATCAAATGGACGCCAACATGTTTCAAAGGTCAGAATGGGTTTCAAAAAGCTGTCCACAATACTGCCTGAAATGAATTTGTCAGATACTTTCTTTTTCCATTTTCTTTTCCCTATATATTCACCGGCAAATGAGACTTCCGGCTGGTATGTTGAATATTTGTTCTCCAGTACGTTCATGTAATTGTAAATCTTTAAAAGTACATTTGTCTCAATATCTTCCTTTACATCTGCTTCTTTCCTGTTCTTTGGCATTGTCCAGAAAGCTGGTGAAGAAGACCCGGGGCTTTCTTTTGAGATTACAAAAGAGCTTGTGATTTTATCCCTTTCATTCTGGGGTTTTGGGTCAGGTATCGGAGTTTGCTTTTTTAACGCAAGATTGTCGCCACCTGCCATAACGCGTTGCTCACTCGCTGCTTCCATTTGTTTTAGCCTGAACTCTTTGAGAATATTCTGGTCTACTATGATGCGGTTATTATATTCCTTTTTAAAATTATCGATTAGGTCCTCCAGTAAAAAGATATCTGTCTTCTCCATTGAACCTGTTAAAGAAGAGAAAGTATCTCTCATTTCGTATAAATCCTTCAACAATTGTTCTCCAGTTCTATAGAAATCATCAAGTGTTCCTTTATTTCCGGAAAAACCATCTATGCTTTTATTCCTGATGTCTGATAGGAGCTGTGACACATCAGTCCTTATGTTGCGAAGCCGGGAATTAAGTTTGTTTTCTTTCTTTGCATAGGCTCTTTGAATCAGCTTTTCAACAGCATTATAAACCTCATTAAGATTATCGATTACTGTTTGCCTGTTGACCGCTTCCAGCTCTTTTGGATCTTTAAGTGTTTCCATTGTACCTCTTCCATTTTTGCCAGGTGACAGATAACAGATATATTATCGTTTCTACATATCAATTCTCTTTATTTTTACACAACCCCATGTGTACCCATGTCTATGGGTTCTTTCTGCAATGTTACATCATTCACTTCAAAGGAAATATTAAGGTTGCCCAGGTCAATCTGACCTGCATTTACGGGTTTTATGCTCAGTGAGGTATATCCGGATGAATATGGGAGGATGTCAGTGATACAAACGTTTGGCCTATGGCATTCTATAAATGAAGAAAAACAGCTATTGAAACAGATGTTATGGATTACTTCCTCTGATTTGTTCTCAACGTATATTCCAATGGTATTTCCAACCGTGCTGTATAATGTTTCCGGGATATTGATCTTAAAATCTATTTCAGGAACATGAATCATATATTCACCAAAATTCACCGGTCCGATTTTACATTTGTTGTCTTCAATGTCAAATATAATTTCAAAATATCCCAGGTCAATTGTACCTGCAGCTGTTGGGGTTATTTGATGTGTCACTTCAAATAAGGCACCCTGGGGCACAGTTCTTGTATCGGAAAAAGCTGTATCATATTGTATTCCCTTTTGGAAATTACATTTTGTGTGCAGTTTTTCCAGATTCGGATTCGAGCGGTTCCATATTCTGATGGATATCACAGAGCTGTGCCCGAATCGGAGTGTCTTTGGCATTTGGACATCCAATCCAAGATATGAATGGACAATATCAATGTTCCCGAAAAATAACGGTGGTCTCTGATTTTTATGCCCGTTGATCTCAAAGTAAAGGTCACAATAGCCCATTGACAAATTTCCCGATGTCAGGGGAACAAAAGCAAAAGAAGAAGATAATGATGATATTGGTTCAAGGGAGCCAAGACTCAGGACAGGCCTGTCACAGCGCACAGTTGCCGGGAAAACACCGCGTATCCAGATATTCTCTATTGGTTTGTCAGTAGGGTTATTTATCCTGAAATACAGCATAGCAGCTATACCGATATCTACTGGTTCTGAAAACCTGTATTCTATATTTACGGAAGAAACCAATTGCATCTCCCTTACTCTTCTTTTTTCGATGCCGATCTTTTTTTCATATATCCAGAAAGCATACAGCGGGATATAAAGAAACACCATGCAGAATGGTGCACTGGCAACATAGATAGGATCTGGTCTTTCATCAATTGATAGTATACGTGTCACAACAAAGAATGAAGAGATGACAATCCACAAAAAGGCGTAGAACTGAAAGAACAAACCTACTCTGGTACCTGCCTCATTATGAAGGGCATAAGAAAGTGATTTTATTATATCATCCAGAGGTCCCAGCTTCATTTGAACCACCTTTACAGGAATGAACAAGTATCTTATGTATTTAAAATTATAAATATATTAGTGAAAATATGGCGTTAAATGATCCTGGTGCCACATTCTATACAGTAATTTGCCCCCTTACTTGCTTTAGAACCACACGAGGTACAAAAGTTTACTCCCATATCTGTGTTCTGCACCACACTGTCTTCAATGATCACATCTCCTGTACAATTTCCATGAAGGTCACATGAATTCAACAGATTGCTACGCTGAATTATGGAGTCTTTGATTGTCAAGTTAACGATTGGTGTGACATCATTTTTTCCACCGGGGCTTGTTTTCATCTCCCGGCAGAATTCACGCCCAAACTCAGCAAGCATGCCTACAAGTGATTCAGCGGTCCTTGTGGCACCAAATATCTCTATACATCCTGTCTCTTCAGAAGCAGTGATTTTGAGTATCAGATCATGGTCATTTACTTTTGTCTTTCCATAGTACCAGGTCTCATAGTTTTTTCCATCCACGGTCTTCAATGTTCTCACATGCCTGATATCATGGCGCTGTACCATTTCGCGGCATATGGTCATAATGGTTGCAATATCAAGCTCAGACTTAATTCTGTAAACCTTACTGTCCCTGAAAGGAAGTGATGCTACAAGTTCCCGGAGAATGCCTATATTAATATCGGAATCCGTTTTCATTATGGGACATGTAACTTCGATTATTTTTGGCTTCATTTCCGTGTTCAGGAGCTTCCCCTGTGCATCCTTATAAAATATTCTACATTTTATCTCTGAGGACTTTGAGCACAACATGGGATCAAAATAAACCATTACTGACTTTGAATTATTGCCGGGGATATTCCCGAGGATCAAGCGGTTGTTTTTTTCCGAATATGCAGGTTCAAACCTGTCTATCCTGAAAAGCTGCTCATCAAAGTCAAATTCAAGTGTCACATCATTAACAACCAGAGATGATCTATTATTAACTGCCATCTTCAGGCGAATAAACCCCTGGTAGAACTCAGTTTCCCTGATTATCTGTAAATGGGTTTCTACATTCTGAATACTTCCATTGTTCACATTCTGGCCGTTTGTTGCCTCATAAATTCCAATATCTATAGGGTCTTTATCGTAATAGTTTCCGTTGATGTTGTATGCAATGAATAATTGTCCGATATCAATTTCATCCGAAATTCTCGGGTAGATGAAAATAGCAGTATAACTCGATGATCCAGGTGGTATTATATCTATGCTTACTTCGGGTTCGTCACAGTGGATAAGACGGGTGCATTTAGCTATAATTGAAATGTCAGTTATCGGAAGGTCAGACGGATTTTTGATGGTTATTTTTACCGGGTTTTCAGTTTCAGTTCTAAGTGGTTGCTGCACTTCTACGGTTATTACAACTGCATCACTTGCCGCTTCTTCCAGTTCAAGTTTTTTTAGCATTTCATTTTCTTTTTCATCATTCATTTCCTGCATGATTTTCTTTATTTTTGAGCCAGATCGAAGAGCCACAATGGTACACACAAACAGTGAAATCACTGGTGCAGGTTTGAACGCATCAAATAACACTGCTCCGGGTATTGCGATGATCATTCCCAGGAAGAATGCATAGGACATTACGCTATCTTCCTGTCTTTCCATTCCAAGTCTTCTGTTTAGTGCTCTTTGAACTATCATTGCAGTAATAAAAGCAAGTATCAAACCGATAGTTGCACCTTTTATAGCACCGGGAAATCCTTCTGCAAGACCAAAAACCAATCCGGTATAAATGCCGATGCGTAAATTATTCCGGGGATCGAAATGTGACAGTTTGAATGTCATTTGTATCACTTATTCAGCATTTCTTCAAACACTTCTCCCTCTCCGGTCTTCAGAACCGCTGATCTGGCCTCTATGTACCAGCTAACAATTGAAGGTTTACGTTTCTTTAGAACAGCTTCAAAATCACGAAGCCTTATTTTTCTTGGCTCCCCTCCCCTCAGTGCTTCTCCCAGGGGTATGTCTGCTGCTTCCCTGCATATAGCTGCAAGGTCTGCTCCGGAATAGGATTCTGTTAGCCGTGCAAGAGCATCTATGTCCACCTCACTGTCTACCGGCCTTTTTCGAAGATGTATTCCCAGAATTGCTTTTCTTGCATCCTGGTCTGGTTCAGGGACAAACACAAGTTTGCTGAAACGCCCCGGACGCCTCAGGGCCGGATCGATAGCCCATGGTTCATTGGTAGCAGCCAGCACCAGAAGGTTGTCAGACGCAGTATCCACACCATCCATCTGAGCAAGAAGTTCATTGACCACTCTTTTTGCATAGTCCTCGCTTTCACTGCGCCTTGAGGCTATGGAATCTATCTCGTCAAAAAAGATGATGGATCTCTCTCCCCCGCGGGCAATGTCAAAGACCTGTTTGACATTCTTCTCTGAAGCACCGACCCATTTACTTACAATACTGCTGGTCTTGACGCTGATGAAATCAGCTTCGCATTCTTTTGCCGCTGCCTTTGCCATCATTGTCTTACCACAGCCAGGAGGGCCATAGAGCAAGATCCCTTCTCCGGCTTTCTGTCCGTACATCTGGTAAAGTTCTTTATGTGTAAAAGGATAGATAATGGCTTTGCGTATTTCCTCCTTCACCTGTTCAAGGCCGCCAATGTCTGAAAAGCCGATATTTGGTATCTCTTTGAGAAATACATCATCCTTTGAAATGGAAGACTCATCATTGTTTGATGCTTCTTTTTTACCATGTGCGTTTTTTCCTGAAGACAGTGCAGCCGGATTTTTAAGCGACTGAGCCTTAGCAAAAAGATGTTCTGCCAGGTCGCGCTGGGTATTCCGGTCAATGCCTTCATCTGTCATCATGGAAGCATCATTATAGAGCTTGGCAGCTTTCAGGTATAGTTCACGGGCACGTTCATTCTCTCCTCTGTCTTCCAGATCCTTTGCAGCTTTTGCATATCCGCGGGCCTGGGCGGCAAAAGTGATTGCTGGGTTCAAATGGGCACCTCAGTATAATGAATAATTAAATTCTTGGGAAATCTGGTTTTTTTTTATTCACTGTTTGCCATTTCGGATTCTATCTTCTTTGAAAGCTCATCCTTTGCAGGCTGTTCACTGGAGAGTTCCGCAAGGAGTTCCGATCGCAGTGAATCCTGCATCTCATTGAGTTCAGTGCCACCGCCCATTGCCGCATCCATGGAAGCTGTCATCATACTTGTTGCTGTGTTAACCTTTTCCATGGAGGTCCTTATGTTAGTTACAGCACCTTCTAGTTTTGAGGTGTCAAAACCAAGTTGCTTCTGCCACTTTCCCAGGTCCTGACCTATCTCAACGACTTCTTTGAGCCCGGTCTGCATTTCAATTACATCTGTCATGGATTGTGCCATCTCTACCATGCTGCTGATGGTGTTCACCTGCCCCTCTACAAGAGAAAATCTTCTTGAAGCAACTCTGAACTCCCTGTCATTTCCTTTTGCAAGCGCTTCTTTTGCTTCTTCCCTGGATTTGATCTGTTTTTTCATCAATTCTTTTTCCCGTGCTGTCAGCCTTTGCTCGGAAATTGCCAGTTTTGTCTTAAGCTCTTCGGGTGATATCTTCTTAAATGGATTTGTCAGTCCCATTACAATTCCTCCTCCATCTTTTTCTGCTTTGCGTACCTGATACAAAGTTTCATGGCTTCAGATCGGTTGATCGCTATTCCCATTTCTACTAATTTGTCCAGATAAATTTTACTATCTTCTGAGATTCTTGCACTTACAGGATAAGAATTTACCATGTTATTCCATCTTGAGTCTTTTTGTATTCTTGTGTATACAATGGAAAACAATATATATAATACTTCTCCAATACATAAATAGAATTTAAGCTTGACAAAACAAAGGTGTCGGGATAATGGCATTCAAATGGAAAAGAGAAGCAGATGATATTGCCAGGGTAGTTCCTAAAAAGGAGGTCGGGGGCTTTTTCAGTAAAGCTGTGATACTCTCGCCCAATGAAAAGGCAGCCATGGTAAAGAATGGTGTTGTTGAAGAGATAGTGGACAGTGGTAAATTACAAATTGGCGGCCTGCTAAAGCCTGGCAATATCGGAAAGGATGTGGATGTTGCGCTGATGGATACATCTCCTAAGGACATGCAATGGACACAGGAAGAATTGTGGACCAGTGATGACCAGAGAATAGCCTGCGGCGGTCTGCTGAGATTCAGGATACATGATCCGAAACGTTTCTTCCAGATGTTGTATGCCTATGCGACACCAGACAGGAAAGGGACCAGGAACCTTTCCGTGCAGGATATATACAGGCGTATTGAAAGCGAGGTACTGACACTTGTACTTGAACCCGGGATAAGACCGGAAGATGTCGAAAGTATTTACGGGAACCGGGACCTTCGCCTGAACCTTGAGAATGAGCTTGAGATGCAGCTACGTTCCACTTTTTCCATGTGGGGACTGGAAATCCTGAAATACACAATCCAGTGGGACCTTGGTTCTTATGGTAAGGTAATGCAGGCCACCAATGATGTGCAGACCAGGGAAGAGCTTGCAGAACTTGAGACCCTGTCAGTGGAAGGTGATCTTGAACGCAGGGGCAGGGAAGAAGTGGCAGGTCTGCGTGCAGGCCATGCAACTGTGGCAACGGAAAAAGATTTCCACCGTGATCAGAGATTGAAGGATGTCAGCTCTGAACTTGAGGCTGAAAGACTGCAATATGAAGCTGATATGAGGGAAGCCAGGGAAGCTATAAGCCTCAAAGAGGAACTAAAAATTGCAAAGGCAAAAGGTATGCGTGCTGAGTTTGAGGTCGAACAGGACATGCGGGATCGTGAACACGGACGTGACATGGAATACCTTAAACACATAACTGGATCAGGAGGGGCCGATGTTGCAAAGACTGTGAGCGAGGGTCGTGAATATGGTCGTATGACACCGGAGCAGCTCGAAGCCCTTGCAAAGATCAAACAGGGTGAAGCTCTTGCAAAAGAAGACCGTGTCAGGTTTATGATGGAAGTTGAGGACCGGGAACGTGCAGATTCGTATCGCAGACAGGAACTTGATGCCGCTATGATGGGAGCTGCCGTGGGCAGGACTTCACACACAGTTCGAAAATGTCCCGGATGTGGGTCAACAATCCCTTCGGAGGCAAGTTTTTGCAGCAAGTGTGGCAAAAGACCCACAGATGTTTGATATGTCAGGACAGGTCGTATCCAATGATAATATATTAATGGACAGATCTGTAAAGATATAAATCATATTGAATGAAAAACGATAATTAAGCACAATTGTAAGGTGGTGGATTGACCCGGAGATCTCTTAAACCCCTCGTTCTGATCTTGCTGGTATGCAGTATCATGCTGAGCTTATGCCCTGCATCTGCCAGTGATTATGAGGTTACTCTCATAGAAGGTGAGATTGCAGAGGTCAGAGACGGATATCACCTGAATGTATTGGATATAGATACCTACAACGAAATTGTAAGGTTTACTGTTTCCTATTATGATACTGTCCACCTGGATCAGTATTATGCAAGAGGGGATTATTTTTATTATCAGGACAGATCTCTTACGCTTCAGTTCAGGATCGATGATATATATTATGATGATTACTACGATTATGTTGATCTTTCGGACATATACATATATCCTGACTATCCCGTGACCTCTGATGAGCCGGATGCCAGGGAGAAGCAGACAGGATACTATACCGACTCCTATGACTATTCAGGTACTTCGGCAGAAGATGAGTTCTATGGGATGGTCGGTACTGTTGTAATAGTTCTAATTGCTTTTTTTGTGTTGCGCAAGATTTCAAAGAAGAAAAAAAATAAAAAGACTTCAAAAGGAATGGATGAAAAATCCATGACATCATCTGTGCCTGTTATTGAAAACACACCGGATGCAGCTGAAAATGCTTCCAAATCTGTTTTTGAAGCTTCGGTTTTGCAATCATCTCCTATAAATGATCCTGTTGTTATCAGGTCTGCTGTCCAGTACAAAGGCGCCAGTATACTTTATAAGATCAAGGTTGAGAACACGTCAAAAGAGCCAATGGGTGATATAAGCATAAACATTTTTGTTCCTGAGGTCTTCCTTATCAAGGAAAGTAAGAAGATCATACCCATGCTGCAACCGGGTGAAAGTAAAACCGTAACGTTCTTTATCCGGCCCACCGGTGAATGCGGTAATTGCATTATAGCAGGAAATATACGCTATTATGATTATAGCCAAAAAAAGCATCTTCAGCTGGATCTGAGCAATAAGATGGTGGATATTGTCTGTCCCGTGCTCAGGGTAACAGAGACTGATGAGGCAACCTGGAGACTGGACATAAGTTCTATGATGGTAGCAGAAGAGGATACCAAGGATTTGGGGATTCCGGCAGAGAATCTCTTTGATATTGCAACCCGCATACTGAAAGATATGAACATGTACATGATAACACCGGAGATAACGTCAACACAGCAACTGTTCACCGGTGTTGCAAGGTTCTATGCAGAGGGTGTGGCAGGCCTTAAGTATGCAGCATATATTGAGGTTGTGGGTAAACGCAAATCCCGCCTGATAGTCAAAGCCTGGGCCGAAAAGGAAGAAGCATTAACAGGTTTCTATCACAAGATCCTTGAAGAGATTGAAAAGAGGACGGATATCAAACTATTTGTCGATGATTCCCTGACCCAGTACAATATAAGCAATACCACTATACAGGACAGTATTATACAGCGTTCCAACATAGGTTCAGGAAAGAGGAAATGTCCGAAGTGCGGCCGTGACACAGGACCAGACGAGAAATTCTGTGGCAACTGCGGACAGAAATTAGAGTGAAACTAATACTTACGGTCTCATTTTTAGTAATCTCATGTATCTTGTTTTTCGTTTTCCGGTTGGCTAGTTAGTATTGTCCGGGAGATGGCAATCTATTTATATCAGGGATTCATATGGCGAATCGTTATGTTTATACAGACATAACACTCCAAACATTGCTACTTGGAATGATGTTGTGCTCGAAAGAGCATAACATACATTCGGTATTTGCTGTTTTTTATTTAATTTTGTCTATCAGATATTTGAGACAAGGATAGGGTATGTATAAAAAAAGTAATAAAAAAGATCGAAGTTATCAAAGTAACTTCTTTCCAGCTTCATCTCCGCTCTTGCACTCAAAGACATCGCTGATCTTCATCTTAACAAGGTATTTTGCAGGGAAACGGTCACTCTTTGCCTTTACAATCTTGCGCATTTCCTCGTATTCTTCCCCACGGTCAATTATCCTGATGTCACCTTTTATCTGGAAACAACCGTTTATATCTGGTCCCCATACATAGATTGCAGCTTTTGGGTTTTCCCTGAGGTTTTCCATGGTCTTGAGGAAGTAATTGTCAACGATCCATATTGTCTCATCATCTTCCTGAAGCATGCACATTCCTATTGGGATAACATTAGGAACGCCTTCCTTTGAAGCTGTTGCCAGTGGAAATATCTTCATCTTTGCAAATTCGGTTTTCATCTCATCAGTTAACTTTACCATTGTTTTCACCTTTGCATATCAAAATTAAGAAGGTAAGCAGTTTACACATCAATTAACTTTAAACTTTTTCATCATTATGGTCCGGAATGGTCTAAGAGGGGATGATGTCAACCGGGCAAAAAAGAGATTAGAACAATTTATTAAGGAAGTACTGGTGAACCCTTGTATCAAGTGTCAGTTCCGGATGAAATGCAAGTGCGAGCAGGTTACCCTGTTCCGCAGCCACTACCATGTCATCGAATCTTGCCAGGATAGTCACATCCTTCCCTGAATCCAAGATTGCCGGCGCCCTTATGAACACGGCATTATATGGGCTGCTAAGGAACGGAAGCTCAAGCTCGGTCTCAAATGAATCACGTTGTCTTCCAAATGCGTTTCTGTTGACCTGCATGTCCATTAGGCCAAGAAGATGCTGGTGTGTCTTTGCCACCTGTTCATCGCCTTGCTTTGCAAGCAGGATAAGGCCTGCACATGTTCCCATTATGGGCTTACCGGCATTATTCATATCCTGTATCTCATCTGCTATACCCTCACGTATCAGCAGTTTTCCAAGGGTGGTACTTTCTCCTCCCGGAAGCACAAGTGCGTCGCATTTTGAAACAATGCCCTTGTGTTTTATGGTAACGACATCGGCAATTTGTCCGCGCTCGTCAAGGGCTCTTTTAAGAGCCTCGACGTGTTCGGCGACATCACCCTGTATAGCAATTACGCCTATTCGCATGAATATCCCGTTTTAAAAAGAAGGGTTGGGATGGGAATTACCATCCACGGGTCTGCAAAGCCTGCTCCTGGGGAATTGTATCTACACTGATACCCTTCATACCTGAACCGATTCCCTTTGAGATCTGCGCAAGTATTTCTGGGTTATCGTAATTGTTAACAGCCTCAACGATTGCCTTTGCCATCTTCTCCGGGTTCTCTGCCTTAAAGATCCCTGAACCGACAAAAACACCATCTGCACCCAGGCGCATCATAAGGGCTGCATCTGCAGGCGTTGCAACACCGCCTGCTGCAAAGTTCACAACAGGAAGGCGCTGCATCTGGGCAGTCTCCAAAACAAGCTCAATGGGTGCTTCTATATCACGGGCAACAGCTATCATCTCTTCCTTTGTCATGCCATTAAGGGCACGGATCTCTCCCATGATCTGTTTCATGTGCTTGACAGCCTCACTGACATCACCGGTCCCTGCTTCTCCTTTTGTACGTATCATGGCTGCACCTTCGTTTACCCTGCGAAGGGCTTCACCAAGGTTCCTTGCGCCACAGACAAAAGGAACAGTGAACTGGGTTTTATCAATGTGGTACTTATTGTCAGCAGGTGTGAGCACTTCTGACTCGTCCACCATATCAGCACCAAGGGCCTGCAGAATCTCGGCTTCTACAAAGTGGCCGATACGTGCCTTAGCCATAACAGGGATTGTAACCGTGTTAATGATCTCAGCTACCATCTGCGGATCTGCCATCCTGGCAACACCGCCTTCTTTCCTGATATCTGCAGGTACTGCCTGTAATGCCATGACTGCAACTGCACCTGCTTCCTCAGCTATCTTTGCCTGCTCAGGTGTGGTCACATCCATGATCACACCGCCTTTCTGCATCTTTGCAAAGCCGCGCTTAATAAGCTCGGTACCGTGTCTCAATTTCTCAAGTTCCATAATATCATCCTGAATTGATTTTGCTAAGTTTTGTTAGATATGATCTGGTTTTAATGTATTTTGTCATACGATTTTCTATGCCTAGCTACTCAGCCTACTACATATAGTTAATGCTTTAAAGCATTTACATCTGCTTTTCATCCGCCTTTATCCTTGCAACCCCAACAACCTTGTCGCTGGACCGTACATTCATTATCTTGACTCCCTGGGTGTTTCTGCCCTGTACTCGGACATCTTTCACAGGGATACGGATGATGATACCCTCAGAACTTGTGAGTATGATCTCATCTTCCTCTTGAACTGCCTTCACATTGATCACTGGTCCATTACGCAGACTTGTGACTATGGTTATGACGCCCCGTCCTCCTCTGTGCATGGTCCTGTATTCATCGAACTGAGTTCTCTTACCGAATCCATTCTCGGTCACAGTGAGTAGTGATGCGGTCTCATCGACCACATCCAGGCTTACTACTATATCACCTGTCTCCAGATTCATACCACGTACACCTCTGGCACTGCGTCCCATCACACGAACCTCACTCTCATGGAACCTTATTGCTTTACCGTGCATCGAGACCATGACAAGCTCCCTTAAACCATCGGTCAGTGTAACATTCACAAGTTCATCTTCTTCCACAAGGCTGATAGCAATTATCCCTTTCCTGCGCGGATTGCTGAAATCGGAAAGCTGGCTCTTCTTTACAGTACCCATACGTGTGGCCATGAAGAGGAACTCATCTTCCTTGAACTCACTTACAGGTATCATTGCAGTTACAAGTTCTCCGTCTCCAAGTTCAAGCAGGTTTACAATTGCCTTCCCGCGGGACTGCCTGCTTCCTTCAGGTATCTCATATACCTTGCGCCAGTGGACACGTCCCTGGTTGGTAAAGAACATAATATAATCGTGGGTTGATGCAATAAATATGTCCTCAACGAAATCCTCGTCCTTGGTGTCCATTCCGATGATACCTTTTCCACCTCTGTGCTGCTGGGAATATGTATCCACAGGAAGCCTCTTGATGTAACCACTGTTGGTGATGGTAACTACCATGTCCTCCTCAGGAATCAGGTCCTCGGTTTCAAGCTCATCAACAGATGACCGGATTGCTGTCCTGCGCTCGTCACCGAAACGTTCCTTGAGGTCCGCAAGTTCCTCCCTGATGATCCCATATTTCTTTTCTTCACTTGCGATGATCTCCTTGTGCTGGGCAATCTGACTGAGGAGTTCCTCATATTCGTCATCTATCTTCTGTCTTTCAAGCCCGGTGAGTTTCTGCAGGCGCATATCCAGAATTGCCTTTGCCTGTATCTCATCAAGTCCGAATTTTGAAACAAGCCCTTCCCTTGCATCTTCGACAGTTTTGGAAGAGCGTATGAGGGATATAACCTCGTCCAGATGATCAAGTGCGATCTTTAACCCTTTCAGTATGTGAGCCCTGTCCTCGGCCTTTTTCAAAAGGAACTGGGTACGTTTCTGTATAACATCGATGCGGTGTTCCAGGTAGATACGAAGTATCTGTTTGAGGTTCAGTTCCCTTGGTATATCTTCCACAAGTGCTAGGTTGATTATACCAAAGGTTGTCTGCATCTGTGTGTGTTTATAGAGTTGGTTCAGCACGACATTTGCATTGGTACCACGGCTCAGTTCCACTACAACCCTGATGCCGTCGCGGTCGGATTCATCACGCAGGTCCGAAACCCCGATCACCTTCTTTTCCCTGACAAGGCCTGCAATATCCTCTATGAGCTTCGCCTTGTTGACCTGATAAGGAAGCTCTGATACAACGATCCTGAACTTGTCCTTTTTCATTTCTTCGATCTCGGCAACTGCTCTGATCTGAATTCTTCCACGCCCGGTCTCGTAGGCTTCTTTTATCCCATGGGTGCCAAGTATCACACCGGCGGTAGGGAAATCAGGTCCCTTGATAACTGTCATAAGTTGCGGGATGGTGACATCCGGGTTCTCTATCATCATAAGGGTCGCATCGATGACCTCTGTTAGATTATGAGGTGCCATATTGGTTGCCATTCCCACTGCAATACCCGTAGATCCGTTAACAAGCAGGTTAGGAAGCTTTGCAGGGAGCACGATCGGTTCTTCAAGTGAGCCATCATAGTTAGGACGTGTTGCAATGGTCTCCTTTTCGATATCAACCAGCATCTCGTCTGCGACTTTGTCCATGCGTACCTCTGTGTAACGCATGGCAGCTGCGGAATCGCCGTCAATTGAACCGAAATTACCCTGCCCGTCTATGAACGGGTATCTCAGGGAGAAGTCCTGGACCATCCTGACCAGGGAATCATAGACTGCAGTATCACCGTGAGGGTGGTATTTACCAAGGACATCTCCCACTACACGGGCAGACTTCTTGTAAGCCTTGTCATATGTAATACCGGCCTCTTTCATGGCATAGAGTATCCTGCGATGAACAGGTTTGAGGCCATCCTTTGCATCCGGAAGGGCACGGCTTACTATGACGCTCATTGCATAGTCCATGAAGGAGTTCTTCATTTCGTCTTCAATAAGAACAGGAACCACCTTCTCACCGGTTTCTGTTGGCTGGATATCAAATGGTAGTTGCTCTTCAGGGTTTTTCTGGTCGTTGTCCTGAATATTATCATTATCTATATTATCTGCCATTTTACCTCACCTCAGACATCCAGGTTCGCAACATCTTTTGCGTGTTTTGTAATGAAATGTTTACGTGGTGCTACCTCATCTCCCATGAGTGTGGTGAATATCTCATCTGCGGCCACGGCATCTTCCATGGTAACCTGAAGCAGTGTTCTTGTATCAGGGTTCATGGTTGTCTCCCAGAGCTGCTCAGGATTCATCTCACCAAGACCCTTGTAACGTTGTAAGCTCACATTCTTGTCCCCTATCTCTTTCAGTTTTACTGCAAGTTCGCGGTCAGAGTAAACATAGTAATCGCCTTTTCCTTTCTTTACACGGTAGAGGGGAGGTTGTGCTATGTAAACGTAACCGGCATCTATCATAGGTTTCATGTATCTATAGAAGAGTGTAAGGATCAGGGTTCTTATGTGGGCTCCGTCAACATCAGCATCAGTCATGATGATCACTTTGTGGTAGCGTGCTTTTTCAACGTCGTAATCGTCACCAATGCCTGTTCCCATTGCGGTTATTAGTGCAAGGATCTCATTGTTCTTCAGGATCTTTGCAAGACGTGCTTTCTCAACATTGAGGATCTTACCCCTCAGGGGCAGGATGGCCTGGTATCTCCTGTTCCTACCTTGCTTTGCGGATCCGCCTGCAGAATCTCCTTCAACAAGGTACAGCTCACTTAGTGACGGGTCCTTTTCGGAACAATCCGCAAGTTTTCCTGGCAGTGTGCTAACATCAAGGGCATTCTTTCTGCGGGTCAGTTCCCTGGCCTTTTTTGCCGCTTCCCTTGCACGCTGTGCATCCAGTGCCTTTTGGAGGATAACATTGGCAACTTTCGGTTTCTCTTCCATGTATTCAGAAAGACCTTCTGAGACCATTGAATCCACAATTCCCTTCACTTCACTGTTACCCAGTTTTGTCTTTGTCTGCCCCTCGAATTGCGGTTCGGTTACCTTGACGCTTATAATGGCGGTGAGCCCTTCACGGATGTCCTCGCCGGAGAGCTTTGCGTCACCTTTTGCAAGATTGTTCTTTTTGATGTAATCATTGGCAACCCTGGTCAGTGCAGCCTTAAAACCAACAAGATGCGTACCGCCTTCATGAGTGTTTATGTTATTGACAAAGGAGAAAACAGCTTCGGCATAACTGTCTGTATATTGCATAGCTATCTCGACAATGGTGTCATCCTTTGTTCTTTCAAAGTAAATGGGTGTTTCGTGCAAGGAATTCTTGTTGTGGTTCAGATGTTCCACAAAAGAAACAATACCTCCCTGGTATTCGAACACTTCGCCAACAGGTTCATCTCCGCGATCATCCGATATGCTTATCCTGAGACCTTTGTTAAGGAACGCAAGCTCACGAAGCCTTGTGGCCAGTGTGTCGTATGCGAACTTCGTGGTTTCAAATATCCGGGTATCCGGCATGAATGTTATCTTTGTTCCGGTACCCTCGGCTTGTCCGATCTCCAGCAGCCCATCCAGAGGTGCTCCTCGTTCATAGCGCTGATAATAGACTTTCCCGTCACGTTTGACCTCTGCTTCCAGCCATTCGGACAGGGCGTTTACAACGGACACACCGACACCGTGCAGACCACCGGATACCTTGTAAGTGTTCTTATCAAACTTACCACCGGCGTGGAGAATGGTCATTACAACTTCCAGTGCTGACTTGTTGTATTTCGAATGCATCCCGACAGGAATACCTCTTCCATTATCCTGTACTGTGATAGTCCCATCGTGATTTATCGATACGTCTATCTGTGTGCAGAATCCGGCCAGTGCCTCGTCAATGCTGTTGTCAACCACCTCATATACAAGATGGTGCAAGCCCCTGCCGTCGATACTTCCGATATACATACTCGGACGTTTCCTTACAGCTTCAAGCCCTTCAAGCACCTGGATATTGCTTGCATCATAAGCCTGTTTTTCACCCATTTAATACAGCTCCGTGAAAAATTCATAAATATCAAATAACGGTCAATAATAGTTAATTATAAAGAACGTATACTCTTTCATCCCTCAAAACACAACCAAAGAAATATTAATTTGAAATCTCTTGGTTCTTATTTTATCTAAAACATCCGGCATCTAATATGTATTCATGCTTATTAAATGTTTATATAATTCCGATTAAATAAGTTAAAATAAAGATTTACAGTCAATTCCTTGCTTTCATGTAGATATTACCTACAGGTATCAGCGTTGCAACAATATACACGAGTCCGCCTATTATAGGTATAGCACTGACAAGAAGTAATACCAGAAGACCAAATGCCATTTCATTCATAGTTGTTGAGGTCTTGCCCATTTTCAGTAGCAAGTACCTTCCGATCCATATGGACGCGATTATCCTTGCAACATAAAGCATTATTAACAGAGTTATCATCAGGATGAGTCCCAGTGGGATCCCTATCAAGGTAACAAATAGCAGCAATGTGATCATGATCGAGACTATTATAACCAGCAGTCCGGTAAGAAATGCCTTTCCCGATGATTCCGATGTCTTTGCAGCAATATCTTCCAGGTAGTTCGGCCACATTGCCAGTCCAATGAGTCCTATAAGGACCAGGGCAAGGTAGGAAATAAGCCCACGGATCATGGATGAGGCAATTCCTCCATTCTCATGGTAATCCGTTTGGTAATAATGAAGCTCCTTTCCAACAGTTCCTTCCTTGATATTAACTTCGGAAGAGCTTCGGTATTCCAGATTGCCAGCGATACTGGCTTTTGGCGATATTGTTATTTTCTCTGCATTCAGGTTCGCATTTCCTCCGACACTGCCTTCAATGTCGATCTCCTTCGCAGACCCTGTGAGATCTTCTCCTACGTTACCTGCTATTGTGAGCTTACCGGTGGTGACTAAAAGGTCCCCGGAGATGTTCCCTGAATCGGAAAGCACGGTTTCACCGGCAAATGCTATCACATCATCCTGCACGCCTCCTTCAATTGTGAGTGTGCCTGCTGCAATCCTTACATCGTCACCGACAGTGCCGCTGATAATAACATTCCCTGCGGCAACGATCAGGTCTTCTTCTATGGTTCCTTTGACTTGGATCGTGCCACCGGCAGCTATCACGTCACCTCTAACAATTCCTTCAATTATGACCTTTGCACCGGTAACGATCACATCATCATCAATAATACCATCAATGACAACCGTATCCCCGCTTTCTACGATGGTGAATGCTGCCGCTGTGTTGATGAATGCCATTAAAAGTAAAAACAATAACAATGAATGTGTTAATATTCGTAAGCTGATTTTCATGTAGTATCCCCTTCCCACTTAAGTTGAATATATGTGGTACTGATGGATAAAAACTTATGTACTATCAGATGGAACCAGTCTTTTGAAATGTACGCATCAGAATTGCTCACTGCTCTTCAAAAAGAAAGCAGGGCTATCAGTAATGCAGACATTAGTCTTGCAAGGGCTTATGCCATGGAAGCTGTGAACTATGTTCCTGAGCCTTACAAGACCATCTATTCATCGGATTATTTTACTTTTCTTTATGAAAGTTTCCTGGAGCTTAGAAAAAGCTGTCCTGATGCACTAATTGTAAAGCAGGAAATAGATTGTGATGCATATAAAGGGGCTCTTTGCAGAATCCGGGAGAAAAACGATTCATGTGACACGAAAAAAGATGCTATGAACCGTTTCATCAGTATTATCCACACCTATCTCACATTCATACTGAGAAAACCACTGCATCCGGTGGGAATGGTCTTTCCGGGAGGGTTGAAGATAACTGAGGATAGCAGTGAATACTACTGCCCTGTTAAGGATAAACAGTCAGAAAGCGGTATATCATTTTGTGAATTTTGTATATGCCGGGACAGTGAAGAACTAAAATGATCCGATATTTATAATAAAAAGGAAAAGAAGGAATAGCCTGAATTTTTAGGGGACTTATTCAGGCCTTAAACGACAGTGCCTTTGTGGGGCATGCTGTAATACATCTTCCGCATTTGATGCAATCCGGCTTAATGGTACTGGTATGCACATCAAGCTGCATGGGGCAGCTCTTTTCACATTTGTTACATTCAATGCATTTCGATCCTTCAACCTGCAACTGATATTTATGTCCGCCAATCAGGTTCTGTACCGTTCCCATAGGGCAGAATGTACACCATGTGCGCGGACTTATACTTGCACCGGCAAGCAGTGCAATTGTCGTTGTAGCAAGACACATTATAACAAAGACCATGCCTATCTGGTTTATGAGTCCCTGTGTGCTGAGAAGTCTGTATCCCATAAATCCCATCATCAAGAGAAACAGGGGGACCCTGACCCAGAAACTCCTGAGTATTGCCGGTATCTTCCTGTTTCGTGTGATCTGACCGACCCAGAAATCGTTAAAACTTCCTCTGGGACAAAGATTACCACAGAACCATCTTCCTCTGAATACGCTTGTTATAAGCAGTGTTGCAAACACAAGCAGCAGGAAATATCCAAGCAGCGGGAACCAAAGTCCTGCAACTGATACGATAATGACAAGTATTCCAAGATATGGGGTGATCTTTAGCATATAAACTTCCTCTTTAAATGTGATTTAATGTGATTTTGATCCATGGATCTGCTAACAAAGCTTCATCGTGAATCGACAGATATTTTCCTATCTCTTTATTTTGAATTTACAGGAGTGCATACAGTTCATTGGTTTTCGTCTGCCCAGGACAGAAGTTCGCTGTCAACCCTTTTGACCCAGTTGTTCACAATCTCCATTATGACAGTATGGATGTCTTTCTTGCTTTTGATCCTATATACAAAGAAGTACCCTCCGCCATCCATATTGTTCTGGGATCGAATGAGTATCTTTCTTTCATAGAGTTTCTTAACGCTTCGCTGTACAGTTGAAAGATTCAGTCTCAGACCTTCTGCAATTGCTTCTGTAGTAAGCCATTCCTGACCGTATTGAAGGAAGTATTTCAATATCTGAAGCTCGGCTTTTGTAAGGTTCAGGCCACATTTGATAACCGCTTCGATCTTAAACTCTTTGCACGCAAAATCTACCATACATTACCTCTGTTATTCAACAGTACTGTAGTTATATACCAGTTATATATAAATGATTGTAAGTACTGTCAGTTAGTGTAAAATTATGAAAGCACTGTAGTTTACATCGTTAAAGAGGCTACAAGTAAGATAAAAGTGGCTGCATACACGATTTAAAGTGGATAACATAAAAAGAAAAAAAGAAAGGCATAAAGGAAGTAAACAGTTACAAAAGGAGATGATGCATCAATAATATTGCATCAACAGCATTATAGGTATCCTCCCATCAGCCTGTTGATCTCTTCACTGCCAATGATACCCATTATCCTTTTACTCTCATCAACAACCGGAAGGGCCGATATGCTATTCTGCTCCATCATCTTTGCAGCGCTTTCGATGTCATCGTTTCCTTTTACTGTGATGACATCCTTTGTCATTATGCCTTCTAGGGTCCTGCATTTCAAAGCAACTGCCTTGGATATGTCCCAGGAGGTGACAATGCCTGCCAGTTCGTTGTCCCCGTTGATCACAGGGAGATGAGTGATCCCGTTCTCAAACATAACCTTTGCCGTTTCCTCAATACTGATACCCTGCCTGATAGATACTATATCGGTCTTCATCACATCGGAAACGATGGTATGCGAAAGGAAATTCCCTATAAGGTATCCCAACTGACCCGATTCAAGCAGGAAAGCATCATGCCCATAATTTGATTCTATCTCCCGGTAGGTTACATCCAGGTCATTTGCACTTAATGCCGAGACCATTTCCCTGGACTGATATGGAGGATACAGCCAGTCCGAACTTACAGCAACTACCAAAAACTTTGCATTTGCCCGCTTCATTCCCTCTATCAATGAACCGTCCACTGCAAGGTCAAAATAATCCAGTGCCTTGGTTATGTATAGATATGAGTTTGCATCAAAGCGCCGGGTAAATGATCGCCCCTGATAATGCAGGTAACTCTCTACCTCAAAATCAAAACCAAGATTGTAATCATATTTCTCCTTGTCCTGCAGCCTCCTCCCGAATTTCTGGTGCATTGAAGCATCACTAAGGTAGGTTATGTGCCCTATCATCCTGGCCAGTGCGAGGCCATGGATTGGTGCAGGTCCTGAGTAGTAATCCCCGTTATTCCATTTGGGGTCGGACAGTATGGCCATCCTGCCAACCTCGTTGAATGCTATCTGCTGGGGCGAGGAACGGGCTGTGCTCGCTATGACCACAGCCTTGGCCAGGCATTGCGGATATGAAACAGACCACTGCAGGGCCTGTACACCTCCCATTGACCCGCCGATAACAGCAAAGAGTTTCTGTATGCCCAGATGTGATACCAGCTCTTTCTGTGCCCTTACCATGTCTGCAATGGTAATGAAAGGGAAATCAGTTCCATACGGTTTACCGGTTTGCGGGTTTAAGGACATGGGCCCGGTAGACCCCTTGCATCCACCCAGGACATTGGAACAGATAACAAAGTACCTGTCCGTATCAATGACCTTCCCGGGTCCTATCAGGATATCCCACCATCCGGGTTTTGCCTCACCTGTATGCAGGCCTGCTGCATGTGCATCTCCTGTGAGTGAATGGCAGATGAGTATCGCATTGCTTTTTTCAGGGTTAAGCTTCCCGTAGGTCTCATAAGCCAGCTGGACTCCGGAAAGCTTCTTTCCGCTGTCAAGTACAAGATCACCGGGAAGACTGAAAACCTCAGTTCTTACAATTCCAACAGATCCTTTCTTCATGCTTTCTGTGCCCTCTCAAGTGCCTGGTCTATATCTGCTATCAGGTCTTTTACATCCTCAAGTCCCACGGACATCCTTATGAAATCCTCTGTTACACCTGTGGCCAGTCTTTCTTCCCTGGTGAGTTGTTGGTGTGTGGTGGAAGCAGGATGAATCACAAGTGTCTTTGCATCACCGATATTTGCCAGGTGTGACAGAAGCTTTACACTGTCTATGAACTTCTTCCCTGCTTCAAGACCACCCTTTATCCCGAATCCGAGGATAGCTCCATACCTGCCATTCAGGTACTTTGTGGCCAGCTTATTACTTGGATGGTCCTTTAGCCCGGGGTAGTTCACCCACGTAACATCCGGGTGGGAATTAAGATATTCCGCCAGTTTCAGGGCGTTACTACTGTGCCTTTCCACCCTGAGTGGAAGTGTTTCCAGTCCCTGCAGGAAGAGGAATGAATTGAATGGGCTCAGTGCAGGTCCCAGGTCACGGAGAAGGTGGACCCTTATCTTGATTATAAAGGCAATGTTACCCAAGCCTGGAAAATCCCCGAAGGTCTCCCAGTATTTAAGACCATGGTAACCGGGGTCAGGTTCTGTAAGTCCCGGGAACTTGCCGTTGTCCCATTTGAACCTGCCGGAATCAACTACCAGACCGCCTATTGAAGTGCCATGCCCTCCCAGGAACTTGGTTGCCGAAAGCACAACGATATCCGCACCAAAGTCAATGGGCCTTGTAATGCCAATACCCACCGTATTGTCCACTATAAGTGGTATCCCTGCATCATGTGCTATCTTTGCTATTCTCTCAAGGTCCGGTACATCAAGTTTCGGGTTTCCGATGATCTCTGTGTAGACGGCCTTTGTCTTTTCTGTGATGGCCTTTCTGAACTCTTCGGGTTCTGTGGAATCCACAAAATGCACCTTTCTTCCAAGCTGAGGGAAAGTATTGTTGAATAACTGGTATGTTCCTCCATAGAGATTGTTCCCTGCAACGATCTCATCTCCAAGACCGGTGACTCCAAGTAGTGCAAGGGTTATGGCGGACATTCCGGAAGAAACGGCAACTGCCCCTGTACCACCTTCGATGGCAGCCACTCTTTTCTCAAGGACATCAGTGGTAGGATTCATGAGCCTGGTGTAAATGTTGCCAAATTCCTTGAGTTCAAAGAGATTGGCAGCATGTTCGGCATCCCTGAATGTATATGCCGCTGTCTGGTAGATAGGTACTGCACGTGACCCGGTCACAGGGTCTGGCTCCTGTCCTGCGTGCAGGGATAATGTATGTGGCCCGTATTTCTTGTTTTCCATGTTGTTTTCTCCTGTGTGTTCCCTTGTACTGTATTATATGGCTGTTTTTCTGTATTTGGTTCTGATTACACAATTGTGATATTATCTAATTGGTGTAGTTTTATATAAAGTTTTGCATATCTGCAGTGATTAATATTACCTCAAGTAATTAAAATATATGATGCCGTACACAGGATGAAGGCAATTTGCAAACGTCTCCAATCGGTTTAAAGGCATATAAGGTATGATCATGTAATGGATTATGTAACTGGTTTTGAATAAGTAGAAAAAGAGGCCAGAATTTTAATTTGATTTTGCCTGAAAGCACAGGGATGGACACAGTCCTGTCACTTGCCTGTTGCCTCCCTGCTTGGTACATATTCTAAAAGAGTTCACGTCCTGATTTCCTGCTCCAGTTTCTTCATTTCCCTTATCTCTTTTATCCTCCTGAGGATCACTTCTCCAAGGAAGATAAGAAGGGCGGCAAGCAGGAAGTATATCTTCTGGCTTACCCTGTCACGCACAAGCTTTTCGGAGTTCCCTTTTGCTTCCTCAAACAGAAGGGCTCTTGCTTCACTTACTGAATAGGTATTCCCACCGTATGCTTTGATCAGGCCCGGAAGGTTCCCGTTAAGACCCGGGTCCCTGTATTCCAGGGCATAGTTCAAAGCTACCGGATATCCTGAAAGGTCATGTATGCCTATGGGGCTGGGATTTATCACGGCTTCATAGACATTGTTACCTGTAAGTGACAGGTCAAGCTCATCGCCATTCAGTCTCAGGGTAGGTATGCCCTGATCATACATGGTCAGTTCGATGGTAACAGGCGTACCATACCATGTGTCCGGCGCTTCCACAACAGCTCCTGTCTCTTCCCTGGGATTGCCGATAGCCCAGTTAATGGTCGAGGATATGAGCCTTGAATTATTTCCTGAGTATAGCTGTGTGGCCCACATATTCTCTCCTCCCTGACCGTTATCCGTTGTCAGGGCGGCCACTCTTCCAAGCCCGTATCTCCATGTTGTAAGGACAGGTTTCCCGGTACTGGTGATAATGACCCGGTCTGCCCCTGCCTTTGGTGTGACATCATTGTAGCCGGTGATACTTCCCTCTATGTCAATGTTCTGTGTGATGAAGTGCCTGGTGTTCAGTTCGATGAGTGGATAAGTTCCAGGCTCTGAAGTTTCTTCGTCAGATGTCTGTTGGATGTTCTCGAATTCTATCTTCGCCCTTTCCCCCTGTTCCAGATAGAAATAGACACCATCGACTTCATCCATTAACATTTCAGCATATCTGTTACCAAACTGGTCATATTGGGAAGGTGCACTTGATCTGATGTGTATGTAATAAAGATTGACCCCGCTGCCAACAATTTTTTCAGCGATATCAAGACTCTGGTCATATGATTGTTCTATACCACCGTCGGATATTATTATTATTTCAAGTTCCCCTACTTCATTTTCCAGCCACTGTTCTGCAATTGCAAGTCCCTGGTCAAGAGAGGTATCACTTGTGGCTGTGGGGGTCAGTGTTTCCAGTTCGGACCTCAGGGATTCTATATTTGATGCAGTACCAAGGAACTGCAGACCATCGGATACATCGGTCCCTTCACTTCCAAAAGCGATCACTCCCAGATAAGCATCCCGGAGATTCTCATTGTAAAGTATATTGATGGCGTTTCCCAGTATATCTCCAATTGTCCCGTGGGCAGTGGTACTTTGTGATATGTCCAGTACAAGCACGACATTACGTCCTCCACTCCAGTCGGTGGGTCTTGAATAGACAGGCAGTATCTCTTCTATGGGTGAATCCAGATAATCTCCGAAGTTGTAGGAGCGATCGCCTCCCACTACGACAATTCCTTTTCTGTCATTTAGATAGTTCCTGAGCAGTTCCACATCTTGCTGTGTGAACGAGTTGGCATGGGTGTTATCTATTACTATTGCTTTTGTGCTATCTATATTCTCAAGTTTTCCTGATTCCGATACATCGTAAAGGTTCTGGAGGATGTTTGCCAGCGGGGAATTGGTTTCCAGGCCAATTGCAAGTATCCTGGGCTTTGGGATCGCATAGATGGATTTATAGAACACATTATTGATCTCATCGGTATCCGAGCCGGAGGGTCTGATGACAGCTTTGAGGTTGTGGGCTCCGAGTCTTGAGAATTTGACCTGCGATACCGTTATTCTTCTCTCGCGCCCGTCCTGGGTGATACTGCCACTTCTGATCAGTGTATCATCCATATATAGTTCGTAACTGTATGTCACGGTCTGTTCCATGGCCTGTGAGATAACGATATCGAACTGGTTATCATTATTTATAATTACGGTCTTATCCCCTTCGATCCGTACACTGAGATCGTTTGCAACCAGTTCAGGCTGGACATAGTACACGGTGGTCCCTGTCTCTTTTGCAAATTTCAGGGCATCCTCAAGATCCTCTCCACGGTTGCTGTTACCATCGCTGACGAGTACTATCTGATTGTCCCCTGTGGAATACTGCACAATGGCATCCCCAAGGGCAGTGCTGTCACCGGTGAGCCTGACAAGTGATGTAGGAGTCTGTGCTGCCATAGCCTCGTAAAGGTCCGATGAGGTACCGTTTCTGAAAAGATTCATGCTGTCTGTTTCATCCGAGATGATAACAAGGTTGGGATTTTCATCTGTAGTGATCCTTGGCACTATTGTGAAGGGGGATGCCAGGGCTACGATGAGAAGCACAGCAACAATTATGCGTGAAAGGATAAGCATCTTCTGTTTCTTTTTTCTCATCAGGTAAAGACCTGCAATCATCGCGGGAACTATCAGCCACAGTAACTCGGGACTCTCGAACCTGACCATCAGAGCTCACCTCTCTTACGTATGATGAGCAGTTCGAGTATGACAAGGGCAAAAACAATGATTATCATATAATTGTCAAGGTATTTCTTTGCAGTATAGGAAGTGGCACGTACTATCTTTGGTCCTTCCTGTGTCTGTGAGCGTTCTATTACGTTATTGCCTATCAGGGTAGTATCGGATTCCCTGTCATTATAGATGTTCACAGCTATCTCCTTCCCGGCTACCTGGTAGATGCCGACTTCATCATAAAGGACCCGACTAACTGTCCGGGTGCTGCCAGGGGTTTTTATCTCATGTTCCTTTGCCAGTACCGAGACCGTTCCGGTCTTAAGGTTATAGTCCTGCACGCCGCCGGTGCCTCCAAGCCATCCTGCCAGCTTGAACCAGAATACCGGATATTCGGGTAGGTTGTGGAAATTGTTCCAGGCATCCTCTCCTGTAATATCATTTATTCCGAAATACACTACGGTCCCGTCGCCCACAGAACCATATGTAAGTACGGGAATATCATCTTCAGTGGCAACAAGGGTTGTTGAATCCATCCTTGATGTGACGTTAAGGAATTGGTACATGGCAACCTCGTTGAATTTGATATCCTCGCTCAGCCTTGTCTGCTGGACAACTTCCAGGGTCACACCCCTGGTATCCTCAACGGAAACCGGCCTGACCGGGAGCATTTCTGCAAGTTCCTGATCTGCATTTGTCGGTAAAAGTGCATCACTGCCTATGAATATCGCCCTTCCGCCCCTGTCCAGATAGCTTTTGAGTGTGGATATCTCATTGCTTGCAAGTGATCTTTCCTTATTGGCAATGACCACAATACTATACCCTGGAACGTCTTCAGGCACTCCTTCAAGCTTATTGAGGTCTATGTTTGGCATCAGTGATAGCGCCACCTGTGAAGGCAGGTTGTCAACATCACTGACATAGAGCAGTCTCCTGTCTGATATTTTCGGAATCGATATGTATGCGATGTTATCCGCCGCCAGGCTGTCTTCATCCAGTATCCTTACCTCGGTTATGCCGGATCCCAGATTCTCAAGCCGGACCTGTTTTGTGGAGCGTGCAGGAATATTCAGTTGGACCGTATTCTTCTTACCGCTGTCAAGGTTCTCTATCTCAATATTAACTATCTGCCTGCTGCTTTGATAGTTCTTCACAACACCTGTATAGGTATAACTGCCATCTATTGCCTCAATGGTTCCCTGGATAAAACCCACGTTGTCAGCTTCGCTTCCAACAAGGATGAACTGGACTGTGAGGCCATATGATTCTGCCAGTTTCATGGCATTGACCGGGTCATCACCGCTCCAGCTGGCAAGATCAGATATTACAACTATATTCCCTCCCTCTTCAGAAAGCAGTCTCATACCTGCTGAAATTGCGCCTGACAGGTCTGCAACAGTTGCCTTTGCTTGCATTAAAGCAAGGGTTTCATAAGCAACCTGGGCACCTTCGCTTTCCAGGACCGTTACAGGAGTACTCTGGGCAAGTATTATGCTGTTCTTCCTGCTCACATAATCCTCTGCCTTTGATATCGCTTCATTGAACCTGTTGTCGGTCTGCATACTTGCAGAGCCGTCAATGATAAGGACCGTGTGCTCCCCGCTAAGTGCTTCCTGTGTCTGGAAGTAGGGCGAAGCTGCTGCAAGTGCAAGCAGGATGAGTACCAGTAACTGTATGAGGAAAAGCGGGTCCTTTATCAATTTTGTAATGGATGTGTAAAAACGTTTTTTTTCCTCTTTTATATCCAGCAGGAACATAAGTGAGGGAATACTTACCTGTAACGGTTTTGGCCTGAGCAGGTAGAGTATTATAAGTGGTATGATACTTGCAAGTGCAGCAAGGGCAAGAGGATTATCAAAGGGCATTACCATCTCCTCCTGCTGATTGTGTTGAAGAACGCATCAAAGACAGGGATGTCTGTTGTAAACGTATAGAATTCGGCACCAACCCTGCTGCAGGCATCGCTAATGTGGTTGATATGCTCTGTGAGTTTATCCTTGTATTCACTTTTAAGTTCCTCACTGATGTAGGTATCCAGCTTGATCCCGGACTCAAGGTCTATTAGCCTGCTGTGGCCGTGAATTACAAGGGAGCTTTCAGTCCTGTCAAGCACCTGGATGAGGATAAGGTCATGATCCGCAAAACGGAAGATCGCAGATTCTATTTCTTTTGGATCCTGGAGGAAATCCGAGATAATGATAACAAGCGAGCGTGAATGAATGGCTTTGCCATACTGGATAGTGCATTCATTGATGGCTGTTTTCCCGCCGACCTTAGCAGTTTCAAGATTCTCTATGGTTTTGAGGAGGTACTTCCTTCCTCTCCTGGGTTTTTTGATGTCTATTTCCTCTGCAAAGGTGGATATAGCAAACTTGTCGTTGTCCTTGTTAACAAGATACGCAAAACCAGCGGCAAGCATTGTTGCATACTCGAATTTACTGGGGACGTCCGCTCCGGTATAATCCATACTTTTGCTGGAATCCAGCAGTATATGTGTTGTCAGGGACTTGTCTTCCTCGAACTGGCGTACATAGAGTTTCTCTGACCTGGCATAGGCTTTCCAGTCTACAGACCTTAGTTCATCTCCAGGGTTATATTCCCGGTAGCCAATGGTATCAAGTCCTTTTCCGTTATGTATAGAGCGCCTGCTGCCTGCATATGCAGTTGACACTCTTTTCCTGACCATGAAGGTGAAGCGGTCAAGCTGTCTGAAGAAATCAACATCTATATTATGTCTCTTCTCGCTCATTGGAAGTGCCTGTTTGAAGTGTAAGAATTTGCTGGTTTTTTATATTCACTTTATCTTCTCAAGGATGCTCTTTATTACCTGTTCAGTGCTTATTTCCCTTCTTTCAGCCTCAAAGGTAAGTACTATCCTGTGTCTGAGCACCGGGTATGCCATGGCATCGATATCCTCTGCACTGACATAATTGCGTCCCTGTATCAATGCACGTGCCTTTGCTGCAAGAATGATCCCTATTGATGCCCTTGGGGAAGCGCCGTATTCTATGAACTCGCTTTTTATACGCGTTGACATGACTATCTTGATAGCCCTGTTTCTGATATCCTCTGCCACCGGCACATCCCTTGTCAGTTTCTGCAGGTCCAGAAGTGTGTTCTTATTGACCACTTTTCCGACTGAAGGCATTATAGACCGTGTGTATCGGTTCACTATCTCTATCTCATCCTCATAGCCTGGATACTCCACAAGGATCTTGAGCAGGAACCTGTCAAGCTGCGCTTCAGGAAGCGGGAAGGTACCTTCCATTTCAATGGGGTTCTGGGTTGCCAGAATGAAAAATGGCTGCTCAAGCATGAAAGTATCGTTACCCACTGTGATCTGTTTCTCCTGCATTGCCTCAAGTAATGCTGACTGTGTCTTTGGGGAGGCACGGTTTATCTCATCGGCAAGCACTATGTTTGCAAATATGGGCCCGGGTTCGAACTTGAACTCTTTGTGTCCGTTACTTTCCTCTATGATATGTGTTCCGGTAATGTCCGCAGGCATCAGGTCTGGTGTACACTGTATCCTGCTGAAGTTCAGGTCCATTGTTTTTGATATGGTAGAAATGGTCAGTGTCTTCCCAAGGCCGGGGTTACTCTCTACCAGTGCATGACCATTACATAGTATTGCAATTATAATCTGTTCCACTGAAGCTTTCTGGCCGACAACTACCTTTCCAATCTCATTGAAAAGCGTTGCAAACATATCGCCGGCCATTCTGTATGTTTGCGACAGGTCCCTTGAATTCAGGTCGCTAGCCATTTGTAATCTCCTCTGTCCTTGTCCTGTGATCTATAGTCATGATTATTGGTATGTTTTTTATATATGCTTAAATTGTAACTTTTATTGTATTCATCATATGTTATTTCTTTGCCATTTCCTCAAAATATGAACGGATTATGCTTTCGTAACCTTGCGGAAGCTTCTCATTATATGTAGGGGATGAGATAATGCTTATCTCATAGGGGGATGACTGGTCAAAGTCCTCATCTGCCTGGTCAGCTTCTTCCTGGTTAGTGAAACCGGAACCTGTCCCAGGAGGCAGGGTAAGGTCTACTTCCTTTCCTTCAACAACTATCACAGCTGTCTCACCTGTAAGGTCCTCATTACCCGGGCTTCTTTCTTCATTGCCGGGGTCATCTATCTCAAAAAGATCATCTGGGAGGTCTTCATTTCCATTAACGAAAGGAAGCTCGTTAATTATATCTATTATGTCTTCCGGGGTGATTATGTCTGTTCGAATATCGTTCTGGACAACATAGACCATTGTCGTACTTGAAACCAATATCAGGATCATCCCGAAGATGACTTTACCTTTTATAAGCAATGAGGAAGAGTTGATCTTTTTTATTCCGGAGGACACTGAATCCAGCAGGTCCGATACTATAAGGTTATTGATATTTGCATTGTCATATGCCGTGCGCAGTCTCTCACGCAGTTCAGGATGCTTATTTTCCAGCAGCAACAGTACTTTTGTCCTGTCATCACCCAAATGCAGTATGAAGGTAATTATCAGTGAAAAGAAAGCTGCTATTATGATAAGGGCAGCAGTTCCAAAGGTAATGCTTATTCCAAGTATGTCGTATGATGTTTCGGCCCTGACCTCAAAGCTGCTCAATAAAGGGAAAACCAGGTCTATCTTCAAATAGAAGAGCAAAATATACAGGATCAGGGTTATTGCAGCAAAGTCCAGCAACTTATAGATCCTGCGATATCTTCTGAGTGCTGATTCCTGTTTTTTTACAAAATCCCTTACATCCATGGCTGCACCGTTTATTTAATCTGTAGAAGGCATACTTTTTTTCATATACACCTGGTTTGCCTCACAATAAGGGTCAAACATAGGATATGAACCAAGCATTTTTAACATCCCGACTTTTGACCTTACATTATATATTGCATGTTTTATAATTGCATCGCTTATGCATCCTTCAAGGTCAATGTAGAAAACATAATCCCCAAGCACTTTCTTTGAGGGTCTGGACTCTATTCTTGTAAGGTTGATGTCGTTTCTGGCAAATTCGCCAAGAATATCATACAGGGCACCCGGTCGGTCTTTGTCAAGATAAACTATTATTGAGGTTTTGCGGGCCTCTTCCTGTCTATCCTTTACCATAAGGCTATCGGCTGCCGAGGAGTGGGGTTTTGCGATAATGATGAAACGAGTATGATTATATTTCCTGTCCTGGATATCCGGCATGATTATATTGAGGTCATATAACCCGGCAGTATCGGGTGAGGCAATGGCAGCCATCTCTTCAAATTCAGTAGCAAGCTTTGCTGCATGAGATGTGCTTCCTGTGGTTCTCAGTTCGGCTCCAGGGAAATGTTCCTTCAGGAAGTGACGGCATTGTCCCAGACCCTGTGGATGTGAAAGTATAACTTTGATCTCCTCTTTTTTTCCTCTTGAAAGCAGGCAATGCTCAATAGTAACAATGGTCTCTGCGATGATGGCAACATCATTTTCAAGCAGCATGTCCAGTGTGACACCTACAGATCCCTCGATTGAATTTTCCAGTGGTACCACTCCTATATCACATGAACCATTTTCCAGCATGTTGAACACATCCTGAATGTCCCCGCAGTATTCAAGGAGATGTGCTTCATTGCTTTCGTTCTTTTCTATCCACTGCATTGCAGCCTTTTCAGAGTAGGATCCCTTAAGCCCAAGTACGCCTATTATCATTCTGTTCCTCAATGAGCATAAATTAAAAAAATCTTTTCATTGCTGTTTTTCCAAGGCTGTATCTGTTTTCTTTTCAATGTCCATGTGCCTGTTACTCAGCAGGGTTATGTCCTTCTCCGTTTCTATAAGTGACCTGACATACACATCATGTTGATCATCGGGAAGGGCAGTTATATCCGGAAAGTCCCTGAGATTCTGTATCGCAGGTCTGATCTCTTCTTCTCTTTGGGCCAGCAGGTTCAACTGGTCTTTAAGTTTTCCTTTCAGAGTCTCATCACCTATCTCTTTTATCTTTTCCTCCATTTCCTTCCTGCGGGGAGTCAGACCGTCTGCTGTTGTATATATCCTGTCAAGCATCTGTGCCAGGATAGCCTTGTCAAAGACTATCTCCTCAGTCATGACCCTGGGTTCTGGCTCCTTGTTCTTCATTTTTTCCGCTGCAGTTTCCTTTGGCGGCATACATACGTAATCTTCACTGAAAACCCTCTGGTTCATGAACGTGGGGGAAACGATCTCTATGTCCGAATCATGCAGTGCATCCATAACGTTCTTTTTGAAATCGGATCTTGCAGTTATCAGTCCTTCTACGTTTTTCAGAAGCCCTCCCACTTTGTAAGTCACGGAGAAATCCCCAAGTTTTTCAATATGCACAAAAGGATTGTCAAGACCCGTGGTCTCAGCAGCCTTTAGAAGACTTTTTTCTATTTTCTTCCTGGAAATATCATATCCAAGAGACACGGTTACTTTTATTATTGTCCCCGATGAACGTATGGTCTTGAGGGGTTTTGAAACAAGGGTCATATTGGGTATGGTTATCAGGTCCCTGTCCATGGACTGGACCTGTGTGTGGAGGAAATATACTTCGGTAACCCTTCCAAAGGTCTCATCAGCTTTTATGAAATCCCCCACCCTGAAAGGATGTATTAGTCGAAGCATTATTCCGGCCATTGCATTTGCCACAAAGGTGGTGGATGAGAATGCTATTATGGCACCAATGATTATACTCACAAACGTGAGTATCAGGTTCTTGTTCTCAAAGTCTATAGGAAGAGAAAAAAGAATGAGTAGTAATCCCGTGACAAGTATCACGACAAATATCATTTGCTGTATTATCTTGTCCCTTGAAAAGATGTTCCTTTTCTTGAAAAGGAAATCAAAAAGGATGATAAGCAGGAAAGTAACCAGCAATATCATCATGCTTGGTATGAATTGATCTAAGGCCACGTCCTTCCTCCGGGATGATTTTTTTAATTATGGATAATAATGACTATCTCATGATATATATATCCTGGATGAGATGCCTGAGTTTAACAATAATATGTCAATAACGATAGGCCTACATAATATGTATCTTGATATATGTATCATTAATGCATCAATGGTATGTATCCATTAATACTTAACACACCTGACAGTGTTATTCTTATCAGTACATCTGTTTGTCACTTTTTTCCATCCATTCCATGAGCAGTTCAAGGGAGTCCTTCCGTTCAAGATTAATAAGCTCCATACCCGGATCCTGTAACTCTCCTTTTATATAGCTGTAAAAAAGACTGTCATCAAAACCAACTGCTGCAACATCATCTTTATCAGAGCCATAATATACTGTCGTTATGCGTGCCCAGTAGATAGCTGCCAGGCACATGGGACAGGGTTGTGAGCTTGTATATATCTCACAATCTGAAAGGTCAAACCTTCCCAGGATGGCAGATGCCTGCCTGATTGCCAGGATCTCTGCATGGGCTGTGGGGTCATTGCTTATCAATACTTCATTATGGGCACTGGACACTACTTTCCCGACTTTAACGATCACTGCCCCGAAAGGTCCTCCATGATCCTGCTCCATGCCATGGCGTGCTTCGTCTATAGCTATTTGCATAAAGGCATTCATGGGGCAGTATAATTATTGATTGTTTTTAAGTCCGGTGGTACTGTATATGTCCGTATGGCCAGTGATGAGAAATAGAAATAGCCGGATTTGCAGCGAATGAAAGATCCCTGTCTTGATAACAATATAATCTCTGGGCTCAGTTGAAGCCAGTTCCATATGCTTTAAATCCAGCTTCTTTTAACTCTCATAATTCCTGACCTGCAGTACGATCTTTAACAGTCAAATAGCCAGTAGATAAAATATGCCTTCAAGTACTATTCCAATGCTTACATACATATGAAATAGGGGAGATGGGCAAAATCTTAATCCATCAATATGTATATAATTTCCAATTCCTGAGATTGTGGATTGTTTTGCACCCGTTGGTTTTGTTCCTTAAATATCCCGACCATTCTGTACATTTATTCTTTATTCTCCATTGTTTCCGATTGCCTCCACCGGACAGCTCAACAGTGCATCTTCGCTTGCATCTGTTTCATCGTCGTTCTCCGGCTGTTTTTGAACGTAGGCATGCGTAGCATCATCTGAAATAGCAAAAACTTCAGGGGCAATGGTCAAACAAACCTTACACATTATACAACTGTCATCAACATAGTACCTGCCTGGTACATTTTCAGGCGCCTTATTGCTTTTATCGGCCATTTTACCAAACCTCACAGCGGTCCTAAATAATAATAATCTCCTTTAAGGGATAAGGTGGTTTCGATTACAGAAATCATATTGAACAATACAATAGCAAGTAAAAACAATTAAATATCATCCATAACCTCATTTATATTAGTATGCAACTTGTGCGTACAGATAATTGCTAGAGCGTTTGGTAAAGATCAAAAGAGGGTGATTTAAGTGGAAAGAGTGGAAAAGAACAAAGAGAATCTCATGAAATGCATCTGTATGAAGAAATGTCCAAGCTATACATTTGCCTGCAAGGTGAAATCGATGCCTTCAAATACAGCTGAGCTCCTTAAAGGGGCAGTCAAAGGGGACCTTTCAAAAACAGATCACATGGAGGGTGTGTTCTGTGCCTTTGGAAAAAGCAACTGCATTACAGATGACAAAGGATGTGTATGTCCTGAATGTGCAGTGTACAAAGAGAACAAACTCACAAAGGTTTATTACTGCCTGGATGAGGGCGGTAGATAAACATTTAATAAAAAATTAACATAGATATTTTTATTTTTTTTATTTTTGGAGGGGCGTTTTTTCTGTTCCCTCCACAGTTGAAGAATAGTATCTTGCCGTTATATCCTTTAAGGCCATACATGTCTAATTATATTTACTCATTTTCCCTGGGTACTAAACCTATTTATCTCTTGATGCAATCTTCTGTATATAAAAGGTGGAATAATGCAGCTAAAAGTACAGCCTATTGATATCAAAGTCGGAAAGTACAAAGTGGTATTGAATACGATCGATGCTATGGAACTGGGAGTTCATGAAGGGGACAGGGTAAGGATAAAGAACCACACTGTTCTGACGGCAATTGTTGATTTTACAGAGGATATGATATCTCCGGGGATGATCGGGCTGTATCATGAGGTACAGGAGCAGTTGCAAAAGGAATGGACGGAGACAGTTGAAGTCGAACCTGCAGAAAAACCAAAATCTACCCGTATTATCCGGAAAATCATGGATGGCCGTAAGCTTGAAAGGGATGAGATCAACGAGCTTGTAAAGGATATAGTTGAAGAGAACCTGGATGACATTGAGATTGCTGCTTTCCTGACTGCTACTTACATCAGGGATCTCAGTGAGGACGAGACGGAATGGCTCACCAAAGCAATGATAGATACAGGTGAGCGTATAGAGTTCAGTACCTCTCCTATAATGGACAAACACTCCATAGGCGGTGTGCCCGGCAATAAGATCTCTCTGCTCATAGTTCCTATAGTTGCTGCAAATGGCCTGCTGATCCCTAAAACCAGCTCCCGTGCCATAACCGGTGCAGGGGGAACTGCCGATCTGATGGAGATACTGGCTCCGGTTGAATTCACAGCCAAGCAGATCAAGGAAATGACTGAAAAAGTAGGCGGTGTAATTGTATGGGGCGGCGCTACAAATATTGCGCCTGCCGATGATAAGCTGATAAGGATAGAATATCCTCTTTCCATAGATCCCCATTGTCAGTTACTGGCTTCGATAATGGCTAAAAAAGGTGCTGTAGGTGCACAGAAAGTTGTCATTGACATTCCAACAGGTTCCGGCACGAAGATACCTGATATCAAGGCTGGAAGAAAGCTTGCAAGGGACCTGATCAATCTGGGAGAACGTCTGGGCATGGATGTGGACTGTGCACTCACTTATGGTGCATCCCCGGTTGGCAGGACCATCGGCCCGGCCCTTGAGGTCATAGAAGCTCTCAAGGTCCTTGAAACGATGGAAGGTCCTAACAGCCTTATAGAAAAGAGTGTCGTTCTTGCAGGTATGCTGCTTGAGATGGGTGGTGTTGCTCCTAAAGGTCAGGGTCGCCAGCTGGCACTTGAAACACTCAAGAACGGTAAAGCCCTGGAAAAGCTCAGGGAGATAATAGAGATACAGGGCGGAAATCCGAATGTGACCTACAGGGATATTCCGGTTGGCAAGTTCACTGCAGAACTTACAGCTCCAACAAACGGATACATACTTGAATTCTACAACAAGCGCATTGTCCAGATAGCAAGGCTTGCAGGAGCTCCTAACGACAAAGGTGCAGGTGTCATGATCCACAAAAAACGCGGGGAAGCAGTTCAGGAGGGACAGCCTGTCCTGACCATATATGCGGAAAAAGAGGAAAAACTGAAAGAAGCCATCAAAAGTGCAAGAGAATTCCTCCCGATAGTTGTTGAAGGTATGCTCCTGGAAAAAGTTGCGGATATCACTGAACTGTGATAAGCATGCCGGCAAAGAAGATAGTGATATTGAGGCTGGGTCACCGTCCCCAGAGGGATAAGAGAATAACCACTCATGTGGGCCTGACAGCAAGGGCCTTTGGTGCCGAAGGCATGCTCCTGGCATCAGAGGACAGCAAACTTGCTGAGAACATAAGTGATGTCTCTGCAAGGTGGGGAGGTGATTTCTACGTGAAGAATGACGTTAACTGGAAATCCGAGATAAGGAAATGGAAGGAAGAAGGTGGCAAGGTCTGCCATCTTTCCATGTACGGGATCAACCTGCCGGATGCTGTTGACGACATCAGCCAGTGCGAAAAACTTATGATAGTGGTTGGTGCGGAAAAGGTACCATTTGAGATATATGAGCTGGCAGACTGGAATATTGCAGTGGGTAACCAGCCTCATTCAGAAGTTGCTGCTGTAGCGATCACCCTTGACAGGATAGCAACAGCAGATCCCCTGAGAAAGGAATTCCAGGGCGGTGAGCTGACAATAGTGCCCGAGAGATGCGGGAAGAAGGTCATCGACAACCGCTCTGGCAGTAACGTCGGGAACAATGGGTAATATTAGCGTGCAATAGCCGGATGGTCATATTTTCCCTGGAAATGTTCATTCATGATCCCTTCTGATTGAAGGTCCTCTGTATATTCTTTTTCTTTCATAGTCCCCATATCCCCTGTGTTTGGGATCTGTTTTTTTTCTGAATTCCTTTTCAAGCAATTCTTCAAGTTCTTCCTCTGCAGTCTCACCTTCATTTATCGCGTCTGTTATTTTATCATCGGCCGTCATTATATCACAGTGTATCACAGCGTTCTTATAAGAGGATCATGGTCTATGAACTCCACATCAATTTTCAGCCGCTCGGCAAGTACAGGACATAGATCCTGCATGCCCGGATTCTCTGTGGCATAATGTGTTGCATCCACCAGTACCATATCACTGTAAGAGCGTATAATATCATGTTTCATCTCGGAAGAAACATAAGCATCAGCTCCATATTCTCTTGCCGCTCCTATGTATTGATCCCTGAACCCGCTGCCTCCAAAGACCATTACAGTGCTTATCTCTTCCAGGTTGCCTGTGTACTGGACGTGGGTGTTCAGGCACTTTGCAACATGGTTCACGAAAGTCTCTGTCGAACAAGGGGTTATCTTGCCTATCCTTCCGATAGGCACTTCCCTGATATGTGACAGTCCGAGCCTGTTTGCCAGGGCATCGTTTATTCCACCTTTTGCCTTATCGAAATTGGTGTGCATTGAATAGAGTGATATGCCGTTATCAAGTGCTATCTTAAGACTGTCTGCCAGTTCCTTACTGATACAGCTCACAGCATGGAATATCAGGGTGTGATGTGTGATAAGCAGATCCGCACCGATCATCGCAGCTCTGTTAAGCACATAGTCTGTAGGGTCAAGAGCCACTGCTATCTTCTTGACATCATTTTTAAGGTCCAGTGCAAGGCCTATTCTTCCAACATCGAAATCTTCGGCAAGTTCAGGAGGTGCTATCTCTTCAAGTACGGTAACGATCTCTTCTAATTGCATAAAAATGAATTATTTTGAACGGATTTGAACCTGTCGGGATATTTGTTTTTACTTGTTTGGCGCTATTTATGCCTGAATAATAGCTTATGTGAATGCCTTTTCATTTTTTTATAGTTCAAAAATTAATCAATTATATTTATTTTAAACACAAAAAGCAAAAATTAAGTACTAATCAAATATTTCTGACCTAAAACTCAGGAAAATGATGATGAGTATGTTTACAGATGTTCCTTTCTGGACATTTTTTATATCGGTGCTTGCAGGCTATCTTCTTGGTGTGGTCTCCGGACTTGTTCCAGGCATTCATACCAACAACTTTGCGTTGATATTGCTTGCTTTATCGCCCGTCCTCTCTGATTACGGATTCCCCCTTGTCTGCATTGCCGCCATGATTCTGTCAAATGCTATCTCACATACTTTCCACGACATAATACCATCCATATTTCTTGGTGCGCCAAGTTCTGATATGGCCCTGGCGGTCCTTCCCGGCCATGCATTGCTGCTTGAGGGGCGTGGGGCCGAAGCCATAAGGCTGTCGGCACTGGGCAGTGCCGGTTCCGTAGCCCTTGCCCTTTTCATTGCAGTACCTATGTCTTTGTTGTTCATGATGGCATATCCATTCATCCAGAGCCACATTTCCTGGATATTGTTATTGATAGTGTTCATCATGATCATGACTGAAAGAGGGGAACATGTTCCCGGACAGGGCTCTCTTGCACACTGGAAAGGAAGGTTCTATGCATTGTTGATCTTCCTTTTATGTGGTTTTCTTGGAATGTTCGCGTTCAGTATGGAGCACCTGATGAGACCCTTTATAGACTTTGGAGAACCCTCTATCCTTCTTCCACTCCTGAGCGGTCTTTTTGGCTCATCCCAGCTTATTATCAGTCTGATGTCCAGCTCGGCAATACCGGTACAGCTAGCTTCCCGCATGGAACTTGACAGTAAAAGGATAATCAGGGGTATTATCATTGGTGGTACTTCGGGGTCTCTTGTTGCCTGGATACCAGGTATCTCTTCCTCAGTAGCTACGGTCTTTGCCCGCCTGTTCATAAAAGAAGATTTCGATAAAGGAGGCAGCAAATATAACGGATATTACTATGAAGATGACACCGTGATTGATTCTGCAAAGGAATTCATAGTCTCGGTTTCAGGGGTCAACACGTGCAACGCCATCTTTGCTTTGCTGGCCCTGGCGGTCATTGGCAGGACCCGCAGCGGGGCAATGGTGGCTATAGACGGGCTTCTTGGGGATGTATGGTTCGATCCATCGGTCATTTTACTTTTCCTGTGTGCAATGTCATTGACAGCCATACTGTCGTATTATTCCACGGTCTTTCTGGGAGACAGTATACATCACAGGCTTTCACGGATCGACTATCCTCTCATGTGTTACACAGTCCTGGGTCTGCTTTTCATCATGTGCCTTTTATTTACAGGAACTTTCGGACTGTTGATCTTTGTTATTGCAACGCCCATGGGAATGATAGCATCATTTCTGAAAATAAGAAAATCCCATGCAATGGGTGTTATAATGTTGCCTGTGATCCTTTACTTTTTATGATATGATGACACAGGCAAGTCTGTTTTCATTCAGGAATGTCTTTAATTTCCGCATCAATCCAGTATTTGTGTATCTTCATGTGAATATGCAGGTGTGCAGCAGCAAAGGACTACAAGATCGTATGTCCCCGTATTTTTTATATTGTGGGGGGTTTTGGGTGGAATGCATACAGAGTCACCTGTCTGTACAATGATATCCTCCTCTCCTAATGTGAGAAGGCCTGTGCCGGATATAACATGGTATATTTCCTCGGTAAGATCATGGATATGTAAAAGGGTGGAACCTCCTGCAGGCACTGTTGCCTCAGCAAGGCTCTGGGCAGTGTTACTGTGTACCAGTGGATGGATGAGTTCCTTTATAGATGAGCCGTCCTTTGTTATGTAGGCCTCAACATTCCTTTTACAAGTCCTTATGGCCATGGGAATCAGTTCTGCTCCTCTTTCTCAAAGCCTGCTATCATCTCAAGCATTCTTTCCTTTATCCCGGTGACAGAATCCACCCACTTACCACCAACATCTATAGGGGCAAGGCCATTGAGGTCAGCTTCAACAAGGTCTGGGTCGTATGGTACTTCCCCCAGTACCGGAATTCCCATCTCTTCCAGCTTTGGCTTTATATTTGCAGAATTACCTTTGTTTATCACAGCAGCAAGATGCTTTATGTCGATACCTTCAGAAAGTTGCCTGATCCTCTGGGCAGTTTCGATTGAGCGCATTCCAGGCTCAACGACTATTATCATAAGATCGATACCCCGGGTAGTACCCCTGCCCAGGTGCTCTATCCCTGCTTCCATATCCAGTATCACAGCACTGGTATCCTTCAAAACAGCATGTCTTAAAAAAGCTTTCAAAAAAGCAGAAGCCGGACACATGCAGCCACTTCCTCCTCTTTCGATGGTGCCCATGACCAGCATCTTCACGCCATCAGGTCCAACAACTCCAAACCTGTCGACAATGTCATCAACCTTTGGATTGAATTTGAACATGCCTCCCTTTTCCCCTGCTCTCTCCTCAATAAGATCCTGGTAGTCAGTAAGGGGGTCTGGAGCCTTCTCTACTCCCAACGATGAAGCAAGGTTCATATCTGCATCTGCATCAATAGCAAGTACATCATATCCATCCCTTGCCAGCATTCTTGCAAGGGTACCGCAAAGTGTTGTCTTGCCTACTCCGCCTTTTCCTGTGACTGCGATTTTGACCATGTTCTGAACTGATAATTTATGGGAATTATATCTTCCGGTCGTAATGAACTTTGTCAGGCCCTTATTCTAAGGTGGTTTATCCGGTCTTTTTAGCATATATGGACAGCATGTAGAAATTGCTGAAATCTATTACGTGCCTGAAGTCTTTGTATAGAATTAAATATAGTATCGACATATTTAGTGTCTGGTGACTGTATATGTTTGACTTTTCCTCCGGGAAATGGTTATTCATGCCAGCCACACAAATAAAAGGAAAAGATCAGGATGAAAGTTGTAGGTTTTGTAGGAAGTCCGAGAAAGCAGGGAAACACTGATGTGCTTGTCCAGCAGGTCCTGAACGGTGCAGCACTATCCGGTGTTGAAGTGGAAAAATTCAATCTGAATGAAATGAATATCATGGGCTGCCAGGGATGTAATTACTGCAGGGCAGTTGAAGGTTGCAAACTCAAAGATGATATGACCAAGGCTTATGAAGCTCTAAGGAGTGCAGATGGTTTTGTGTTTGGTTCCCCTATTTACTTCTTCCAGTTCACCGGCCAGATGAGACTATTCATTGATCGCTGGTTTGCACTTCTCAATCCTGATTTCACTCCGCGCATTAAAGAGGGTAAAAAAGCTGTTATAGTAGGTGCACAAGGTGCCCCGGAGCCGGAAGCTTTTAAATCGGTCTATGAAGAGTTTTCCAGAATATTACAGATGTTCGGGATGGATGTAAAAGACACCTTAATTGATGTAGGGCATCATGCGCCGGGTGAAGTGAGGGAAAATACAGTTCTTATGGAGCGGGCACAAAGTTCCGGTTCCCGCATCTTTGAATGATAAGCTGTTAGGTACATGTGTATAAACACATCTCCTTTATTTTTTGTATTTTTTACTTTCCGTGTACTTTGCATGTATCTCTATTGTGATCTTTTTAATTATTTAAAAGTTCAGGAGCCACTTAACAGTATTTACGTATCTTATTATATCGGGGGCAATCCCATATAAAGGATTAAATATTCAGGAAAATAGTTTCTTATTTTAATATATCCCATTATCGATATAACCTTACATGGAGGTGTAAGAATGGAGCCCAATGAGATACTTGCCCTTGTTGCAATGGCAGGTGCATTGTGGTATATGGTGCAAGGCTACTGGACCAATCGGATAAACGATCCGGACACAAAGTTTGATCCTGCATATCTCACTCAGACTCTAATTGCCATGCTTGTTTCTGGGTTTGCTTTCCATGAAGTGAGTGTTGAAAAAGTAGATCTTTTCTCTGTCATCGCTGCCCTTTTAATGGGGATGGGCGGAAATTCGGTTGTCAGCAAGGCGAAAAGGGTTACTTTCAGGGATAAAATGTAAATAAGTATAGGCATGAATACTTTTTATATAAACCAAATGATGCGAAGGCACTGAATGGAACTGCATTGATGAATATATGTTCGCTTAATAAAAAGGCGCTATTTACGACCTTTTCATTGTAAAAGAGCATTGTTATCAGCTTATGTTCGTATCCTGCATGTCTTTTGATATATCCGTGATGCTGCTGATGAATGGACATTCTTTAAGCACACCATCATCATCTTCCTGGATTATTGGGACGGGATTCATCATTTCGGGATGTCCGCAATAATAAGCTGTACCTACCCTGTTTCTTCCTGTTATTCCTGCACATTTCGAGTAAAGTGGAATGTGTTTTTTATAGATGCATGTTAAACAATTCATTTGTATCCTCCATATTCTATTTTCTCAACTGGGGATATATAAATAGTATTGTAATATATATGTTTTATATTATATTTTTATTATTTAGTCAACGTTTCTATTTATATGCGCAAGTATCTTTTATATATTGGGTCGAATACCTAATTTCATATATATCGTGACAATAATCCTACGATAAAGTCTTAAGATAATAGGCAACCACTATACAAGCAAGATCTCATTACCTGTCATATCAATCAATTTTATCTGTTTAAGACAAGAGGCTTCCAGTATGTTTTCATTTTGTTGATCCTTTGTTCTGCTGAAGCAACAATAAGAAATCAAATGTATGCATTGGGGTATGTGGAGTAATATAATGAATAAGGATCTTTCTTATGGTTTGTTCATCATTGTTGCTATTGTTGTGATAGGTTTGGCAGGGAACATGTGGTCATGCGGGCCCGTACAGGTAGAAGGTCTGCTTCTTGTTGATGGTGTGTCTTCAATTGGTTCTTCTGATGTGAATGCTCCCGGTGACATTTACAGATATGAGTTCACACTTTACAATAGTGGCAGGGATGACATTTTCATAACCACAGTTGAGCCTGTTCTTATCCAAAGTCCCTATATTGTCAGTTCGCAGGACTCTGTCAAAGAAGAGATCAACAGTCTTGTAGCTGCAGGCTCTTATGTCACTGTTAAAGGAAACATAGAACTTGATACAGCTGATCTGTCAAAGGAAGAGGTAAGTGGTCTTGAACCTATACTTTATGTTAATGTCTCATCCACACAATCAATACCATTTTTCAGGCATTGATTTTTTGATAGAAGCAGATGATACCGTTACCAAGTATAATATTAAATGTCATAAGGCTATAATAGGCAGCAGGTGTTAAAATGAAGCTTGAACCTAAAGATAAGGACAAGATCGTATCAATTGTAGCGTCACGCTATTTTTCAGATCAGGGGTGGAGATGTATCGATCTTAATAATGAGTTTTCCAGGATACTCAGGGCATACGATGAACTAAGGGACCAGTATGATGCTTACCCTTACATGAGCAGGGATTGGTATGTGAGCAATTCGGCAACCAAAAGTGTGCATATGTGTGAGAACTGGACTGAACTGAGCGAACTTGTTGAGTTTCTCAATGCCTATGGACAGCACTTTGATTTTCTTGTAAAGGATACAAAGAAATCATTATGTATAGCAAGCACTGACGGCTACCTCACATCAGAACAGAAAACAGCTATATCTGCTGCCCGCCGGTCCCGGTACAATGTTTTTGTTTTCAGGGTGGATGTGCCGGATAACATCGATTTTGAGCTTATGAATATAGGCGGCGGGATTTAATACTGACGCTGTCTATCGAAACATTCATATTGTGTGTATTCCATTTCAGCCTACTTTTATATAGTATATATCTGTATTATACCCGAAGTGCTTATGACCATGTAGCTGGTCTTTCTCTAATGACCACTACTTAATTAATATTTATAAAAAAACAGAGTAAAAATTACGTTTAAACAAATTATATTGAGAGGAGTTTTAATATGGAAGCTTTAATTTATCTTGCCCCTCTTGCCGGTCTTATTAGTTTGATATTTGCCGGCTTCTTTGCACGCAGTGTTCTTAAAGAGGATGCAGGTTCTGCAAAGATGCAGGAAATAGCAGGTGCCATCCAGGAGGGTGCGATGGCATATTTGAATCGCCAGTATAAAACAATCGCTGTAGTAGCTGTGATCCTTGCTGCTCTGATCTTTGTCCTTCTTGCAGATGGTGGGAAGATAGCGTTCGGATTCCTTGTTGGTGCAATCAGTTCCGCAGCAGCAGGATACATTGGTATGAACGTGTCAGTCCGGGCAAACGTCAGAACTGCCAGTGCAGCATCAAAAGGCTTGCAAAAAGCAATGTCAGTTGCTTTCCGTGGTGGTGCTGTAACAGGTCTTGCTGTGGTTGGTCTTGCCCTGCTTGGTACAAGTGGTTTCTACATAGTTTACGGTGATGTGGACCTTGTAATAGGATTTGCTTTCGGTGCCAGTCTTATAAGTCTTTTTGCAAGGGTTGGCGGTGGTATTTTCACCAAGGCTGCAGATGTGGGAGCAGATCTTGTAGGTAAGATCGAAGCCGGGATTCCGGAGGATGACCCACGCAATGCAGGTGTGATTGCCGACAACGTGGGTGACAATGTGGGTGACTGTGCCGGTATGGGTGCTGATCTGTTTGAAACATATGTAGTAACCGTTCTTGCGTCTATGCTTCTTGGTTCACTTATCCTTGATACGTACGCCAATGCAATTCTTTATCCGCTCATCCTTGGTTCAGTAGCGATTTTCGCTTCTATCATTTCCGTATTCTTTGTGAAGGTCGGTAGTGATGGAAAGATAATGAAGGCTTTGTATAAGGGTGTAGCAGTGTCTGCAATCCTTTGTCTTATCGCTTTCTACTTCGTTACAACTTCCCTTATGGGGGACATCAGATTCTACTATGCAGCTTTAGTAGGTGTTGCCATCATGGTTCTGATGGTGGTTTTCACGGAATATTACACTTCCACATCTTTCCGTCCGGTGAAGACAATAGCAGCAGCATCTGAAACAGGTGCAGGTACCAACGTTATTTCAGGTCTTGCAATCGGTTTTGAGAGTACCGCACTTCCTGTAATCGTTATTATTGCAGGTATTCTGTCATCCTACTTCATTGTAGGTGGTGCGGCAGCCCCTGCGATTGGTCTTTATGGTATTGCAATTGCAGCAGCTGCAATGCTCTCGACTACCGGAATGATCGTAGCACTTGATTCATACGGTCCTATAACTGATAATGCAGGTGGCATTGCAGAAATGGCAGGAATGCCATCCGAAGTACGTAAGATCACCGATGCACTGGATGCTGTAGGTAATACTACAAAGGCTGTTACAAAGGGATATGCAATAGGTTCTGCAGCTCTTGGTGCACTGGCCCTGTTCGCAGATTACAGGCACAAGGTAAGTCCGGAGGGAACTACGCTTAACCTTAGCCTTGATGATCCTGTGGTCCTTGTGGGACTGTTTATCGGAGGACTTCTTCCTTTTGTATTCAGTGCTGTGACAATGAGGGCTGTAGGTAAGGCGGCTTTTGAGATAGTCAATGAGGTTCGCCGTCAGTTCCGTGAGATTCCCGGTATCATGGAGGGGACCACAAAGCCTGAATATGGGAAATGTGTTGACATCGTAACTGCAGCAGCAATTCGTGAAATGGCCATACCTGGTGCCCTTGCTATCTTCGTACCTCTCCTTGTAGGACTGGTGCTTGGACCTGAAGCTCTTGGTGGTCTGCTTATCGGTATCATTATCTGTGGTCTCTTGCTTGCGCTCACAATGGACAACGGTGGCGGTGCATGGGACAATGCAAAGAAGCTCATAGAAGATGGTAAATATGGTGGAAAAGGCTCCGAGGCCCACAAGGCAGCTATCGTCGGTGACACTGTAGGTGACCCTTTCAAGGACACATCAGGACCTGCTCTGAATGCCCTGATAAAAGTTGTGAACATGGTTGCTATCCTGTTCTCTTCACTATTTATCGGTGCAGGTATCTTCTAAAAAAAGGTAAAATTCTTTTCCGGCAAAAGCCGGAAATCTTTCTATTTTTTACTTCTATTTCCGGACTTTATTGTGGTGCAGGGCCATGATTTACCAGCTTATTCTGGTTTTAAAACTAAAAATATACATTTTATATGTTGTCATAGTTCCGGCTTAAAAAAATAAACAGTATCTTTGGTATTGTTGTGTGAAAATCTTATTTCTTTCCAAGGAAATAGTAAGCTATAGCCCCAAGAACACCAAAAATGATTGCAATAATTATCCAGAGAGCTTTCTTTATTGGTTCAAGTCCTTTGTTCCGAACCATCACATCATATATAACCCAGACAACAGATACCAGGGTTATCAATCCCCATATGTTGTATGCCATAGACATAATTTACACCTCAAAAAAGATAGCTTGCAGCACCTATATATGTTTATCTGAATTTTTCACCATTAATAGCATTGTCTTTTCCCAGGCTATATAACTTGACTAATATTATCTAATGATTCAACTTTTAAAAAAGCCCTGAATTTAAAACAGAACATAAGGATAAATTCTCCCGGATCTAAGAACAAAACATATTTCGCACGGGTGGTTTGGTTTATATATTTGGGGAGTGGGGTTTAAGTGTGGGAGTGGGTTTTGTGTATGAAATGAGCCACCCGTGCAAAAACAAACCCTAAATGTAATCATGGTATTTATACTTTCCTATTTTGGATTGCGCATTGACATATATATCTTATTCTTCACTAATTCATATTCATATAATGCCATTGTGGGATGCAAATAAATATGAGTGATACATAGAATGGCAATATCGTCGGAGTTATTTTGATGGTTGAAGAGATTGGAACAGTTATTCGTAAAGGTTTTGGAACCTGGACAAGGAATCTTAACATATGTTTACCTTTTATACTTGAGGTTGTAACAGCTATGTTGTTCTTTGTACTTGCGATGTTGATATTCACTGCTTTATTCATTGTTCCAATCGTTTCGCAACAAAACATAGATCCTGCAAATATTACTCCTGATCAAATGCTTGGCATATTCATTTCCGTTTTTTCGGAAAGCATGTGGCTTATCATTATTGTAGGGCTCATCCTCCTTCTACTTTACATGTTGTTCCAGTCCTTCTTTGCAGCAGGAGCTATAAGAATGGCAAGTGAAGCTTCAGAAAAAGGAAACACTGGCCTTGGTGATATGTTCCGGGGCGGAAAGGAGAATTTCATTAATCTTTTCCTTACAAACATACTCGTTTTATTGCTTGCAGTTGCAGGCCTGGTGTTCCTGGTCCCTGGCATAATTTCGATAGGTGATCTGGATCTTTTCCTTTCAAATCCGCAGAGTTCGGTTGCAGGTGCATCTTTGCTAATTGCAGGCCTGCTTTTATGGGTGTTATATATCTTTGCTCTGAGCATCATCTTTCTGCTTGTGGACTATGCTCTTGTGATCGATAGGCTGGATCCGATCACAGCAATAGAAAAGGGTATTAATGTTTTCAGACAGAATATGTTCCCTGTCTTTATTATGTGGGTTCTGGTAATAGGTATTAGTTTTATGCTTAGGCTTTTAGGGGAAGCAACATCCTATCTGGATATGATTGCTCAGCTCTGGTCTTTTGCGGAATTCATTCTCAATATAATTGTTATACAGCCTCTGATAACCGTGTGGCTGACGCGTTTCTACCTTAACAGGGAAGACCGGAAGCTCTACTCCTTTGATGATTATATGCTGGATTACTGATCACGTTTTAATAACTTGCATGCCTGGCATATGTCGTCTGTACATGCCTGTTTGCATATGGTACACTTTGATAGGCCTTCCTGTGGGAATTCTCGCCCCAGGATACCTGAGATCTTGTCAAAACCACTCAGCAAGGCATATTTTGTGCCCGGATGCCTTACTTCGAATTCATTGAGCATGACTCTTATTTCCTGTCTCATTGCTTCATGCGCATAAGGACATCCGCCAAAACCCAATGGCAGATCGTGAAGGTAGGCATAGAGCGCAACTTCTTTCTCTGGAATATTCCTCAGAGGTTTCATCCTTAATACAAGTCCTTCCAACTCTTTTGGTGGGGCTAACCTTACCATGCGTGATACATCACCTTTAAGGTGATTCAAAAGGATGGTTTGGGCCTCATCGTCAAGATTATGGCCTATAGCTAGTTTTGTAGCTCCGATTTCCAGTGCTATTTTGTTCAGCAGGGATTTGCGCAGCACTCCACAATAACTGCAAGCTCCCTTTTCCCTTTGCATTGGTGCTATCTTATCCATAGTGGTGCCATATTCATCCCTGAATGAGCGTACAATGTGCCTGATTCCAAGTCTTTCGGTGAGTTCCTTTGCAGAACTGATCGTATCAGGCCTATAGCCGTCAATCCCCTCATCAATGGAAATTCCCACAAGTTGTATATCTGGTCTCTTGCCAAATATTTTGTCCAATATGTGAAGAGTGGTACTGCTATCCTTTCCACCACTAAGCCCCACTGCAATGACTTCGTTCCTTTTGATCCTGTAATGCTTCCTTATGGTATGTTTTATCTTTCGCTCCACATCTTCTATGAAATGTTTTTTGCATAGGTGCATGCCTGAATATTTCTGGAAGATTATGGCATCACTGTTACATTTATTGCATTTTATCGTTTTTGTTCCCATTAACGTAAGGACATGGGATATTATTATTTAAAATTGTCCTGTTTCTGTGGAGTATAAGTTCAATCTTATTCTTTTTTCAAGTAGCATTGAATAAATCAGGATCATTTATAAAAACTTAAATATCATTTGAATTATTAATTGAATGGGGCACGGTGGTACACTTAAAGTGTGCCTTTGGCATTAACTCAATTATCAACAACCAACCAACCAACCACTTTTTACTGAGGTATGCACGTGCCTTTTTGATAATTGTATATATAGTTTTTCTAGTTATATTGTTTTTTGTATTTATATTATCTTTTGTAGTTGTATCATATTGGCTATCATCATAGTGACACATCAAGTTCATTGTTTTATGCCTATAATGGGAAAACGTGGCCATGTTACTATTATATATCTACATAAATATGCTTTTTCAGGTCTATTTGATTTAAATGGAAATTTACATGCATATATGGCTTAATGAACTTGATAGACAGCACAACATCACAAGCCTTTAAAATAAAATAGAAGTAATACTATGAGTGAAGAACTCTTTTACCAGAACCAGCTTCAGAATCTTGAAGACATAAAAGCAAAATATTTCATTCAGCTTGATGAGATAGAGAAACAGCGCGCAGAGATTGCTTTAAAAAAGGAACAGATAAAATCTGACGAATCCATGCTCATTGGAGAGTATCGCAAGATCCATGAGGCTAAAAAGCTAATTTCCGAGGAATATGAAAAGCTTGAGCGTGAAAATGAGTTATTGAAAGTCACAAAAAATGAATTTGAGAGGAAGAAATGTATATTTTCGGAAGAATTAAAGCAATTGGAATCACTTATCAAAAGATATGAGCTGGATAATGAGTCTCTTCAAAAAAGAAAATCAGAACATTACAGGATACTTCGTTATCAATACGAAGAGGAAGTTGTCCTTGCTAAAAGGCAAAAGAGAATTTCAAGGAGTAGATCTCGCCTGGATAAACAAATGAAAGATATGCTCGCACAGAAAGAGGAACTTGCTTCTTATGAAATGGATATAGAAATAGGAAACGAAAAGATAGCACGCAAACGTGAATATTTGAAACATCTTAACGATGATCTCTCTTCAATGGAAAAAGATATCCAATCCAGGGAAAAGGAACTCTCCGAGATGGAGATAAGAACCGAGAATGAGATTGGGAAGCATGTAACTATTCATAAACAGCATCTTAATATAATCAATAAGGATTCCAGAATTGAGCAACAACTGGCTTATATCAAAGTCCTTGAAGAGGATATCTTTGAACTTAAATACAAACTTAAAATAACATCCGATGAGCTTGCACATTTGAAGCTATGTTCCAGAATATTTAAACAAACCATTGAACTTCTTTCAACTAAAGCCTAAAGGGTATATATAATACAGGCAGCAAACTTTGATGATTTTTTATTTCTGATCGGTATATTGTTTGTGCGTACCTTTACTCTATTGTTAATTGATTCTGTTTGCCGATTGTAAAAGTAAAAGTACTCCCAGTTCCTTCTTCACTCCTGACACTTATATTTCCGTCATGCATTTCCACAAATTGTTTAACAAGAGTAAGTCCGAGTCCGGTGCCACCGTATTTTCTTTTATTCGATGCATCGACCTGTGTGAAAGGGCTGAATATATCTTGCAGCATATGTGCAGGGATCCCGATACCCGTATCAGATACAGAGATATGGACATGGTCATTTGTTCTGCTGGCAATAACAGAGATATTTCCTCTCTGGGGAGTGAATTTTATGGCATTGCTCAGCAAATTGAACAATATCTGTTTGAACTTAAGACGGTCTGCAAATATCTCATTTGTCCCTGTATTATTCACTATTTCCATTTTTATATCCTTTTTGTCGGCAAGCGGGGACATGTATGTACGTAACTCATCAAATACTTCGGACAATGGGAACTTTACGCAGTCCAGCTCCATTTTACCTGCCTCCAGCTTGGACAGGTCCAGTACGTCATTTATAACGTCAAGCAGATGAGTGCCACCTTTGTTAATATGATTGACATATTCAAGCTGCTTCTCATTAAGATCTCCGAACATACCCGTACTCAGCAGGTCTGAAAATCCAATAATTGCTGTTAGTGGGGTGCGCAGTTCATGGCTCATGTTTGCAAGGAACTCTGATTTTATACGACTGTTCTCTTCAGCAAGCATCTTGGCCTGGACCAAAGAATACTCTACATTCTTTTTATCAGTAATATCACTTGCAAAGATGATAAAAATGGTTTCGGAAAGTTTTGCAGCATCCATCTTCATCCAGAATTCTTTTCCGTTTTTTTGTATGCAAAGCAGCTCAGTACTTGCAAAACCTTTATGTTTTACTTCATGATAGCAATGTCTTGCCCTGTTCCTTGAATCCGGAGCTACTATATCGATCGTGTTTGACCCAATTAATTCTATTTCCTGATATCCTGTGATAATAGATGCAGTCTTGTTAACCTCCAAACAATTGCCATGCTCGTCTATTATAAAGATGCCATGTGGTGCATTTTCAATATAATTCCTGAATTTTCCCTCATTCTCTTTCAAAGCATCTTCAGCTTGTTTGCGTTCAGTGATATCATGATAATTCAGCAAAATACCTCTGATGGAAGTTTCTTCCTGAAGATTGGTACCTGTGTATTCGATCCACTTGTAACTGCCATCCTTACAAAGATAACGCGCTTCAGAGGTAACTGTAGCTTTTTTTCTTTCAATGATTGCTGTAAATATCTCTTGTGTACGTTTCAGATCATCTGGGTGTATATTTTCCCATAAAGGAGTACCAATGATCTCTTCTGCTTTCCAGCCAAACCATTTTTCTATGTTCGGACTTTTGAACATGATGTTCCAGTCCTTGTCTACAATGGCAATCACGTCGGCTATGTTTGCTATCATGGCACTCTGCTTTGCCTCGTTTTTTCTCAGAGCTTCTTCTGATTGTTTCTGTTCGGTAATATCCCTTAGCTCGACAACCCTTGCCTTTCTTCCTTTATATGGGATGTTCTTTGCCTGGATCCTTGCGGGATAAGTCGTGCCATTTTTGCGTTTTCCCATTATATCATATGGCTCTTCATTTCCTGAACTCATCTTGTTGAGGACCATACTTCGGTAATCTTCAGCGATAAGCAACAGACCTTGCATTCCGATAAGCTCGTTATTTGGGTAGCCTGTAACTTTTGAGAGACCTTTGTTGCAGTCTATTATCGTTCCCTTGTCGTGGATGACGATCCCACCAAAGGAAGCATCGTGCAGAGTTTTAAATCTCTCTTCACTTTCTTTTAATTCATTTTTTGCCTGCTGGCGGAAAATAGCTTCTCCAATACCGTCAGCAACGACCCTGAGGAGGTTTATGTCATCTTCTTTCCATCCGCGGGCTTTCTGGCAATCATCAAATCCTACAAAACCCCACAGCTGTTGACCGACATATATCGGCAAGATCAGTATCGAAATAATTCCCTGCTCCGCAAGGATTGTCCTGTCAGGTTCCTGAAGGTCTTCAACAATATGTGCATAATGTTGTCTTGATAGCAAAAGAGGATACAGGCTCTGTGCTCCTTCAGTGTATGGCAGAAGTTTCAGGTCAGGATTATCTATTTGAGGTTCAATACCATCAGCAACAACTTCGTATATCTGCGACATACATAACCCAAATTTTGGATCATCGACATTCCTGAATATATATGATCTGCTATTGTCCACAGCTTTATGCAGTACTTTGAGTATCCGGGATAGGGTATCTTCTACATTTTCCGCCTCGAGTAAAAAACGCATACATTCAACAGTTGCAAGCTCATAGGCCAATCTGTCCCTGAGGAGTCTTTCAGCATCAATAAGTTGTTCCTGTGACTCTTTCAATTCTCTGATGCGAGGTTTTAGGTATGTGTAAAGAAGAGTGCCTGTGACCAGAACAAAGGCCCAGCCCTTATATGTCTGCAGCCTCATATATGTGTCAAGATCAGGGACAAACCATTTCAGCACAGAATCCGAAGATATTATCCAGATGCTGGCCAGAAGTAAATACAATGCAGTGGTTTTAAGAACCAGATACCTGTCCATTTTCATATCGGAGCTTGTATTCATTTCTCTATTTTTTCCTGATCATATGAACCCTATGCCCATTCTGGATGTTATTTGTTAACCTATTATTGTCAGACATTTGTCTATATTCTTCTTAAGAACCTATTACTGCTATTCTTTATCTCTATGTCTTTCTTTATGTATTTTGTTTTTATGGCCGGTATCCTGGACCTTGTCCGATTGGCCTGGTAAGTTCCATGAATATAATTGGTTTTAAGTGGTTATTGATATTTGTATATTATTCTTTGTTTTTTGATTCACTTTCTTATTTTTTAATACTGTTTCTTCTTATGTCCAATCTTACAATCCAGGATGATAATACATAAATTGATACTTAAATATATTTTATTATATGGTCAATTATTATATATATTTGCATGGTGCTGTATACCTGTCAATATCTATATTAATTCAGTTTATCCCGTTATCAAAACCTTTATGCCCGCCCGATGAATAAGTGGAACTAAACATGCCTGAAATCACTGAGTTTCTGTTATCGGGTATTTTCCTCGGTCTTGCTGCAGGTATCTCTCCCGGACCACTTTTGGCCATGACAGTTTCCCAAACCCTGCAGCATGGTTCAGGAGAGGGTATCAAGGTTGCATTATCTCCTTTATTAACGGACTTCTTCATTGTTTCATCGGTTTTACTGGTTCTGGTCCATTTTGAAAGCCAGGGGTTTGCACTTGCAATTATAAGTCTGGCAGGGGCAGCTTACCTTATCCATCTTGCAATAGGCTCATTCAGAATCAGAGTTGATGCCATTAACCTCTGTCGGGAAGACAGGAATTCATTAAAAAAGGGTGTAATGGTCAATTTCCTGAGTCCCCATCCATACCTTTTCTGGATTGCCATTGGTACTCCCATACTTTTCAGGGCTATGGAAAAAGATATGGTGGAAGCAGCACTTTTCATTGTAGGTTTTTACTCCCTTCTTGTTGGTTCAAAGGTCCTTGTGGCAATAATTGTGGGCAGGTCACGATCATTTCTAAGTAGCGATTATTATCTCTGCACAATTCGCATCATGGGACTTGTGTATATTGTATTTGCCTTATTTTTCATAGCAGAAGGTATGAAGCAGCTAGCTTCTGATCTTTGAGCTTTCATGGAAAACAATATAGTGGATATGATTCTGTTGATTCTGCGGTGTTTTTTTGCGTAGAAGGTTACGATTGTAATAATTCCCTCACTCTATTGTGCTCACAAGTTCCAACATCTCGTTTATCTCTTTGTTCCCATCAATATAGAACAGTGTACCATTCACCGGCCCCAGCTCAACATGGTATTCACCATCCGGTACAAAGCCCATTACAATAGTGCTTGATCCATCATTCACAAAGGCCGTGACAAATCCCATAATTCTCATTCCCGAGTCTGTTGAGTTGCCGGATGCGGAGAATATTCTGACAATCGTTTCAGTACCATCGGAAAGTCTTATTTTCCTGGTAGTGCTTTCCTGCATATCCTCCACATTGTTATCCGCTTCTATCTCATCTATCTTTTTTTCCATTATTTTGTTTACAATTCCTGTGGGCAGTTTTACACCAGAAGGAAAAGAAAGGCGATATGTGACAATACTGGCACTCATACTCTCAGGCAAGTCTATGGAAACAGGCATATTGTTATTTTCCTTAAATTCAATGATCTGTTCATTGATCTCGGATACCAGCCTTTCATTATGGTACTTTACAGTTGCGGAATTGAGGACCACACTTGTAGAATTGCTTATGTTTTGTTCAAACGATCTCTCTTCAAGTGATACCTGGGTCCATCCATTGGCTAATAATGCATTCTCATCAATTGTTGCAGGTGATACAACGGGAGTTTCAAGACATCCAAAACCGGTGCAAATTACGACCAATACTGAGATAATGAATGAAATGTTCTTTATATACTGTAGCAAGACCTCACCATGTTATCTTATGTATCTATTTATATATTAAGTCACTTGAAGTTAATCCTATTAGCTTAATGCTATTGGGTTAATGCCTGTTAGGTTAATGATTATTGGTTCTCCTTCTTTTTTTAGATATAAAAATCATATAGTTTATATTGCTAAGGTTCAATAGTCCTAATTGATGTACGACATGGATGCACGTTTCAGGAAAATCAGAAGTGTGATGATCTATGTGCTTTTCCTGAACCTGGCCGTATCCTTTGCAAAGATCGGATACGGTTATTATACAAACGTACTTAGTATGCAGTCAGATGGTTTCCATTCTCTGTTCGATGGTGTTTCCAACATTGTTGGGCTCATCGGTATTTATATAGCAGCTAAACCCCCGGATAAAGAACATCCATACGGCCACCGAAAATTTGAAACATTTGCATCTATCATGATTGCCATGTTACTGGCATTGGTGGCATTTGAGATCGTCCACTCTGCTTTTGAACGCTTAGGGAACGACCATGTTCCGCAGGTAACTGTAATTAGCTTTGCAGTGATGCTTGGGACCATGGCAATCAACTACGGAGTTACCACCTATGAGCGCAGGGTTGGTGAGGAAATGAGCAGTGAAGTGCTTCTGGCCGATTCAGCACACACTAAAAGTGATATATATGTCTCGATCTCTGTAATCATTGGTCTGATAGCTATCACTCTTGGCTATCCTGTTATCGATCCGCTTATCTCTATATTGATCGCCCTGGTCATATTGCGTGCAGGGGCTGAAATAATATTCCGCAGTATTTCCATCCTTTGTGATGAATCCCGTATCGATACCGATGATATCGAACAGCTTGTCTGTAGTATCGAAGGTGTGGTAGATTGCCATAATATACGCACACGTGGTCCCCCTGGCAGTGTCTATGTAGATCTGCACGTTGAAGTGGACCCTGAGATGAGCACCTATAAGTCGCATACTATTTCTCACATTGTCCAGTATCGCATCAAGGAGAATTTTGATGGGATCGAGGATGTACTGGTGCATATAGAACCAGCCCACACGCGGTCCATATAAATATTATCAGGGAATGTATACGATTATGCCAGGAAATACATTCGGATATTCTTTCAGGGTAACTACCTGGGGCGAATCTCACGGTAAAGCCCTGGGAGTAGTTGTTGACGGGGTGCCTGCAGGACTTCGCCTATGTGAAACCGATATTCAGAAAGACCTCGACCGGCGGCGTCCGGGACAGAGTGAAGTATCAACCCCCCGCTCTGAATCAGACACTGTTGAGATCCTGTCCGGTGTACTGGAAGGCATTACAACAGGAATGCCTGTGTCCATGATCGTACGCAACAGCAATGCAAGGTCTGATGCATATGATTACATTAAACATATACCTCGTCCGGGTCATGCAGACCTTTCCTACTCAGAGAAATATGGCATCCGTGACCATAGAGGCGGAGGCAGATCATCAGGCAGGGAAACCATTGGTAGGGTTGCCGGTGGAGCCGTTGCAAGAAAACTATTGTCGCTTTCAGGTATTGAGGTCTTTGCCCATGTGACAGAACTTGGAGGAGTAAAGGCAAAAAGACTTTCCTTTGATGATATTCGCACGAATGTCCATAGGAATGTTGTGCGTTGTGCCGACCCGGAGGCTTCGGAGCTGATGCTTGAGAAGGTCAATGCCGCCCGGCTTGAAGGAGACAGTATTGGCGGGGTTGTGGAAATAATTGCCACTGGTGTTCCCGTGGGTCTTGGAGAACCTGTGTTCTCAAAACTCGATGCTGATATCGCATGTGCAATGATGGGAATAGGAGCTGTAAAAGGTGTGGAGATAGGCGCAGGTTTTGCATGCTCCGGCCTGAAGGGCAGCCAGATGAACGATCCTTTCGTACTCATGGACGGTCAGGTCATTCCCGGGATGAACAATGCCGGCGGTATCCTTGGTGGTATATCCACAGGGCTACCGATAATCTGCAGAATAGCTGTAAAACCGACTCCTTCCATTTCAAAAACCCAGAACAGTGTTGACATGGCTGTGATGGAAGAGATAGATGTCGAAATACACGGTCGTCATGATCCCACTATCCCTCCAAGAATGGTCCCTGTGGCAGAGTCCATGATGGCACTGGTGCTTGCAGACCATATGATAAGGAGCGGGAGGATAGGTTCTGATTTCCTGAAGGGATGATCATTCCGGTATTTCAGTTGACAGGCAGATATCCCACATCAGCAATGATTTGTTGTCCCTCTTCACTCAGCACAAAGCCAATAAAGTCTTTTGTGTTTTCTTCGGTATCTTTATTCGCATAATAATATAAAGATCTGGAAAGAGGATATTCTCCTTTCCTGATGGAATCAGCTTCCGGATAGAACACTTCTCCTTCCATGACAAGACCTGCCATCTTCACACTATCATCCATGTAGGCCAGGCCAATATACCCTACAGCTGAACTATCTGATGCCACATCCCTGACAACGGCCTCAGTGTTTGGCTCTGTGGTTGCGTATATTGTGTATTCTTTATCCAAAAGCACATGTTCCTTGAAGAATCCATATGTTCCTGAGCTGCTATCCCTTATCAGGACCTTTATGTTTTCATCACTGCCACCGACTTCCTTCCAGTTTGTGATCTCTCCGGTATAGATCATCCTGAGTTGATCCATGCTTAAGCTTTCCAGGAGATTGTCCTTATTGATGATCACTGATATTCCATCCCATGCAATTATGGTTTCGACGGGTTCAATGCCATTGCTAACAGCAGCTTTATATTCTGACTCTTTCATCTTGCGTGAGGCCATTGCAATCTCAACTTCGCCTTCTATAAAACTTGCAATGCCTAAAGACGACCCCCCTCCGATGACAACAATGTTCTTCTCAGGATGCAGTTTCGTATAAGCTTCAGACTCGGCCATGGATACTGGAAGGACAGTATCAGAACCTTTAATGAATAAGGTACTTTTGACAGTACCTGTATATGGGGTATTATCTTCTTCTGAGGGCGTAAATGAATTCATTTTTGTGTGGTCTGTAAGCACATCTTCGTCCACAGTATCTGGTTGAACGGCAACTATTATAATTGAAATCAAGATGACTATAAAAGTAAGAAGTACTACATATTTCCGAGTCAATGAATTGAAACCCTCCTTCGGTATATTAAATGAATTTATTATATATATAATTGCTCTACTTTAATATTAATGTGTATTATTATGGGATATATACCATTATATTTATTATTATGCAGATGTATTTAAATATAAACAGAGAAATTGTGAGGCATATACAAATTATAAATTGAAAACGGTGCATTTGTGAGACAAAGAATGACTATTTCTTATATGAATTCCAGATTCTATCTGCTATTTGCTTCTCTGCTTCTTTCAATTTTAATGATCACTTTCTCAAGCGGATGTTTTGAAGGAGAAGAGGCCTTAGAAGTTTCCCTAGAAGTAACAGAGATCCCAAAAAATCAGATCACTGATGAAAGGCCTGTACGTATAGGGGTTTTTTCCATGGCCTCACCAAAAACAACCATGGAATTCTACCAGGGTTTCCTTAGTTATCTCTCTGAGGATAATGGCCTTGATTTTGAACTTGTCCAGAGGGATAATCCTGCAGAGATTAACTATTTGCTTAAAAACAGATACCTTGATGCTGCTTTTGTGAGAGAGAATGATTACATGGAAGGACACGGGGATTTTGGTATGGAGGTAATGGCGGTTCCTGTTATCCATGGTGATCTGTTCTATTCCTCATATGTGATAGTTCGGTCAGATGGGAACATCAATTCACTTGAGGATTTGCATAACAAGAGGTTTGCATTCAACGCTTACCGGTTTAACAAGGGTGAGATCGTTCCCGAATACATGAAGCCTGTGATAAATGAATCTCCGGAATCGTTTTTTTCAAGTTATATTTATAGCAACAGCCAGGACAATTTCATCGACATGGTCCTGCAGGGTTCAATTGAAGGTGCAGAAGTTGATTGCATAATGTGGGCGTATATTGTTGAGAATTCGGCGGATCACTCATCGAACCTGAAAATCATCGATTCTTCACACCCGCAGCTTGTACCTGTTATAGCTGTCCATCCGGATATCGATAAAGAACTGAAGGGAAAGATACAGAGCTCTCTTTTAAGGATGCATGATGATCCGGAAGGAAGGGTGGTTCTGGATGACATGCATTTCAATATGTTCGTTGAAATGGAACATAGTACATATGCGTCATTTGGCAATGAATTATGAGGAATGGGATGCACATGGATAAAATATTTAATGCAACCATCTCGTATTTTGATAACTTCAGTATCAGAACAAAGATGACGCTTACTGTAGTGGGTATTATTCTGCTTTTGGGAATCATGATGGGATCTTACCTCAATGTCGTACAGGCAAACATGATGACCTCAGAACTTAATGAAAAAGGTATTTCGATCACCCGCAATCTGGCTGAGAATAGTGTGAATCCGATCCTTACGGATAACCAGGTTCGTCTTCAATGGCTTGTGGAAACGATAAAAGAGAGTGAACCTGAAGTATCATACGTTTTCATAGTTGATGAATACGGTGATGTTATCGTCCATACTTTTAAAAAGGGTTTCCCTGCAGATCTAAAAGGGCTCAATCCTGCCCAAAGCGGGGCAAATGCTTTGCTTCTTGATACTGAAGAGGGCTACATAAGGGATATATCATATCCGATACTTGATGGAAATGCAGGTGAGGTCCATGTAGGGATGTCCCAGACAAGTATACGCTCCACTGTAGACAAATATACTATTTCCCTTGCATTTTTCGTTCTTTTGCTCATTCTTGTTGGTTCCAATGTTGCATATTTTGCAGGCTCTGTGGTTTCCCGTCCTATAATGGAACTAAAGTCAGGTGTGGAAACATTTGGTAAAGGCGATTTTGATCACAAGGTCAATATTCGATCCATGAATGAAATAGGGCAACTGGCAAATTCTTTTAATGATATGGCAGAACATATTTCTTATCTTATCAGGGAGAAGGGAAAAGCTACAAAGGAAGTCCTGGATACGAGGAACTATCTTATTAAAATAGTGTCCGGAAGTCTCGATGGGATTGTTGTAATTAACGATAAAGGTAAAATAGAGTTTGCAAATCAGGCATTTATGGAGATCTCAGAATCAGTAAAAGAAGAAATAATCGGGCACGATATACATTCTTTCTTTCAAGAAACACATGAGGATCTCAGGTCGGTTCTCAGTAAAGATGAAAGAAATACAGTTGCTTTTATGCATGAGCTGATCTTCATGACCCCCGGGGGTAAACTGAAATCGGTCATATTAAGCATGGGGGGTGTGGAATATATGAACGAGGTAAAATATGTTGCTGTTGTTAAAGATATTTCGGAACTAAAGAAAATAGAACAAATGAAACACAACATCATTGCAAATATCTCGCATGAATTACGTACCCCTCTAAACATTATGAAAGGATACGTTGAGCTATCCATGGAAGAACAAAATGCAGATAAGAGGAATACTTACCTGCATCAATCATTAAAAGCCCTTGAAAAACAGAATTGGATGATCCAAGATCTCCTTGAGGTTGCCAGAGGTGAAACTGATTCCCAGGAACTGGATATTGTCAAGACCAGCATTAACAGTGTTATAGAGATTGCATTCAAAAGTTTCAATGGAAGATTTGAAACTTCAGGTGTTGATGTTGCAAAGCAAATCAATAACGATGTATTTGTTAATGCTGACCCTGAAAAATTGGCATATGCGCTGACTAAGCTCATAGACAATGCTTTAAAATTCACATCTAAAGGCAGTTATATTGAAATTGGTACTATGCTTGAAGATTATGGGGCCGTTGTATATGTAAAGGACACCGGAATAGGTATCCCTGATGAGAATTTGGAGCATATATTCGAAAAATTCTATCAGGCTGATGGAAGCTCAACGCGTAGGTTCGGAGGGAATGGACTCGGGCTTAGCATAGCGAAACAAATTATAGAAAAGCATGGTGGACAATTATGGGTGGAATCTGAACCGGACAAAGGCAGTACATTTTTCTTATCGATTCCTTATTTTAATGGGCAGAGTACATATGTATCTGAATAAATGCAGGTCACGAATGCAAAGATTAAAGACCTTTGTTGTGATTTTTCATATTTTTGTTCTAAATATATAGTATACATACATTCTACCAATCTATAAAGATAAACTTTATAGGCAAACTCAGGTGCAATAGTTCTGAGTTCTTTTTAGGTTGTGAGGACAGATGGATACAAGAAAAGTGCAGATTACGGGTAAATCCACATATGTGCTTACCCTGCCTAAAAAATGGGCCAGTCGTTCCAGGCTTGAAGCGGGGTCGCATATATCTATATTCTATCAGGAAGATGGCTCTTTGATCTTAAAACCACCCGGTTTAAAGGTTCCAAAGAAAACGAAGAAACTGAAATTCAACAAAGAGCTAGAACATATCAAAAGAGATATAGTGGGCTTGTATATCATTAGCGATTACCAGGCAATAGAGCTGACCGGTAATCCCATTCCTTATGAGGCACACAAGGAAATAAAAGAATTATGCCAAAGGCTTGTGGGCCTTGAGATAGTTGAGAGCAGTGAGGGGAAAATAATGTTGAAGAATTTCCTTGACGCTGAGGATTTCACCATAGAGAAAGGCCTGAAAAGGATGTCCTCCCTTGTCTATCTTATGCTGGATGAGCTTGCAAGTGCATTTGAGGGGAATGATCGGGATATCTGCAGTCATATCATAGCCCGTGATGATGATCTTGACCGTATGTTCCTGCTGGTATCAAAACAGCATGTTGAACGTCTGAACCTGAAAAAGGTCTCAAGACACGATAATCTAAGCCTTGTGGAATCTTTCTATTACCGGCTTGTGGCTAATGAGGTGGAACGCATTGGAGACCATATATCTAAAATATCATTGCATTTCTCTTATATCAAGCTTCCATATGAGGTCCTTTCCATACTGGTGGAGCTATGCAGGGACTGCCAGTCTCTCTTTATGGATAGCACCGAGGCACTCCGTGAATCAAACAGCGAGCTGGCAAACGATGTTCTTGGGAGGGAGGATGTGTTCAACCAGAAATTGATCATGGCCAGCCAGTTGCCCACAGAAGAGTCCATTGAACTTATTATTGACAGTTTCAGCAGGATAAAGGATTATGCATCAAATATTGCAGAGTCTGCGATCGATCTATCACAATTATAGGGTAATCCCCTTCTTTCTCTGCGTTTCGGTAGTCATCGACTATTCCCTTACCTTCTATTTCGCAGATAGTATGGAAATGATACTCGCACATGAGTTCAGCCCCACGCTGCTGTTTGCAATAAGGAACGATATCGTGCTTCCCTACCTGGCAGCTACCGTCGTGTTCTATTATTTGATGGGCTACACCATTCTTAAATTCCTTTTTGAAGAGGATATCTATCCCATAGGTGTCTTTATTATCCTGCTTATGAGCGTCACGCATGTACTGGGCGGCCTGTCATGGTTTGTTCTCAGTGAAGCATATTCCAACATGGTCTTCATGCTTTCCATGACCTCGATAATTATCGCGATATCCGTTTTCGGCTATGAGGTGCTGAAAAGGGAATGATTTTCACATATATCAGGATACCTGGATCTGTAATCACTTAACCAGCGTGAGCAATATCTTTCTATATGCTCTATGTATTTCCAGAGTTTTCTCAATAGTGTGAATTAGGGTACATATTTCCTTTGTGCAAGGGATATATGTTAACAGATGAATTTCACGCTATGAAGAGAATGCTCAGTTTGCTTGCTGCAGTGATACTTTCCCTATACACTTTCTATTCTACATGCTGGTACGCACCATCATCTTTTTTCAATATGGCTGTACCTTTTGCTTTTGTCACATTGTCAGGGTATGCCCTGCTTGCATATCTTCTGTCCAGCAGATTGTCTGAAAAGTTGTGACAGTGCTAAAGAGGCATCCTGGATATATAGGACCGAAAGCTCAGAATATGAATATTAATAGCCTCCGGGGGGATTTGAACCCCCGACCTGCTGATTACGAATCAGCCGCTATACCGCTAAGCCACAGAGGCAATGTGGACGACACTATAATTCTATATAATGATTTAATGATTTCGCTTATATTTGGATTATTCGGCCTTTCAGAGCACTTTTACTTCTATGCAGACATTGAACTGATGGGGGGCATAGGAGCGGACTATTTTTGTCTCTGTAACCTCGATGCTTCTGCCTTCTCTTCTTGCGGCTTCATCTATCAGGTTCAGGGAGCTGTTGAAAAGGTCCTCCTCTGGTGTGATGTCATAATAATGGATGATAGCACCGGGGGCGCAGAGTTTGATGGCTGCATCCAGGAAATGGTGTGCGTTGTGGGGCAGGTTCATGATGACATGGTCGGCCATTGATGCAAACTTTTCAGCTTCAAGGTTTGCATCACCTTCTATTGCTTCTACATTGCTGACTGCGTTAAGTTCTATATTGCGGCGCAGGAAAAGGATAGCATCAGGGTTTTTGTCAATCGCTATAACTCGGATATGGGAACTTTTCTTTCCGATCATGATACTGAAAGGGCCAACACCGGCAAACATATCCACAACGGTCTGCCCATTTTCAACCTGCGGGAGGATGCGTGCCCGTTCTGTGGCCAGGCGGGGAGTGAAGTAAGCTCTTTCAAGATCTATATAGTACCTGCAACCATACTCTTTGTGGATCGTGGACATCCTGTCTTCTCCTGCGATGGTCCTGAACCTGCGTGTCCTGAACTCTCCTTCCACAGGTCCCAGGGATGCAAGTACCGTCATGACGTTCTTTTTCACCTTCATTATAGCCCCGGCTACCTTCTCAGCTTCCAGGACGCCGTCCTCTATCACTGCGATATCCCCGATAAGCTCAAAATGCGGGACCTCATCAAGGAGGTCCTCAAGTTTCAGCTGCCCCTTCTGCTCCTCGAATTCATGTTCTGTAAGCTTTAGATCCCCTGGAAGGTCACGAATTTCGTATTCCTGTGGCTCTCTGGTCAGGGGCAGATACAGATAATCCCCCTGACAGATGATCTTTGCGGAATTGTCCAGAAGCTCTGCTTCCAGCAATTCCCTGCGCAGAGGTTCGCCATTATTCTTCAAGACCTTTATGCAACTTTTTTTCATTTTCACTTACCCGATATAAGCTAACCTGTTATCTGCATACCGATGAACCATGAGCCAAATTATAGATTCGGCAGAACACACAAGATCCTGCCTATAAGTTTGCTTATAAGTTCAGTCTATATATAGTACAGATTATTTTGTTATACTGATCATTAATTATTATACCTTTTGATGTTTTTTATTTTTGTGTTCTTATCTCAATTTTCATTTTCTTATCTCAAAGTATTATATTTGCATATAATTCTTATTATGTAAAACCAACTAGTTAAACAATTAACAAATGCTATCATAATCGACCATTTTAGGCGTAATGACATCGCATTCCTTAAAACTCAAACCTCATACTCTACAGCATCCCACATTCCTCAGGAACACCATTTTCAATAAACACATGGTCATGAAACGATTCCATCGAGATCAAGTAAATTCAATTCTTCTCATCTTTGAATTCAACATCGCGGTGAGTGCCGTCACAGAATGGTTTGTTTCGGGAGGCTCCACATCTGCAAAGAGAATAATGGTCATGGGTCTCTGGTTCTGAATCATCGGGGTCATCAAGTCTTATTCCTGTTACATTGTAAGGTCCGTCCTTAAGAACAAATATCTCCGATTCACGTGAATACTCCTTATGCAATTCTCCGTTGATAGTGTAGCTCAATGCGCCAGAAGGACATGTCCTGATGAGTTGTGCTATCTCTTGCGGATCTACAGCATCAGGATCTGCCCAGGGATCTTGACCCTTTTTGAAAACTGAAGGTAGATTGCGAACACAGTGGCCCACATGGCAACATATATCTTTGTTGCGGTGGATGCTGATATCTTTCCCTACGTAAGTCTCAACTCTACCGGTAACTGGTCCTTTTTCATTTTCCCCGGAAAAACCGTTATTTGCATGTGTTCCGTCACAAAATGGCATCTTAGACGAGCCTCCGCATCTGCAAAGTGTTATAACAGGTTTTGTGTCGATGAAAACACCCTTTGAATTCCTGAGCGTTTTTACATTTTTAGCAATGTAGGGACCGTTCTTTGATACCTTTATTGAAGGCTTGACCTCTTTATCCACTGGAACACCTCTATTATATATGCTCTGTATGCATCAGATTTCTAGTTTTTGCAGGGAGCATCCTGGGGTTTTCCTCCATGAACTTATGTTTCCGGATTTCCGGCGGTCCAGGCTTTGTCGATCTCTTCCATGTCTAGGTTCAGATCAAGCCATTCCTTTATTATAGAAGAGGGTGAGTACCAATATAATGGTTGCTGGTAAATAATGACATTATGATCTTCACAGAGACTTTGCTCTCTTTTGACATCTATCCGAAAATCAGGATAGTTTGCATAGAGATCATTGATGGTTACATTTTCAATATCTTCAACAGCAGCAAGAAGAGCACTATTGATCTTGGAACGTGTTCTTGCCGGATGGGCGAAGTTTATGAGAATTCTGTTCATGGTTTTCATTCCGGGATGATGGTTTCAGCGATTGCAGAATACTGGAAGTAAAAGGGATAAGTTTTAGTATCTCATAATTTTCAGAGTACAAAAAAGTTCATGTTGTTTTTAAGAAACAGACACCGTGGGTGATGTTTTGGGAAATTCCTGCAAATAGCTTGGCATTTTAAATAAAGGTGTGAGTTGAATCACACCTGGTCCATCCACGGCCAACACAGTGCCTGCAGCCATCTGATTGTCTTATATGATCGCCGTCAACTACTACGTTTGATTCATCGAAATTTCCCGCAGACTGCAAGAAGCTAAAGAAAAGGTAGCGTTTCAGACTATGTTGAAACGCTGTGTTCATATGTTGTTAATAGCCTTTGTGAGCGTCCACAATATGTTTTGGAGGCTCTTTAGATGTCGATGCTACTATCAGGCGATATCGAAGCGATCAAGGTTCATTACCTTGTTCCACACTGCTACAAAGTCGTTCACAAACTTCTCCTGGGAATCCTCGCATCCATAGACTTCCGCCAGGGCCCGCAGCTGGGAGTTCGAACCGAAGGCAAGGTCGACACGGGTGCCGGTCCACTTGAGTTCGCCTGTTTCACGATTCACACCCTCGAACATGTCTTTGTCTTCAGAGCTTGCCTTCCATTCCGTGCTCATGTCAAGCAGATTCAGGAAGAAATCATTGGTGAGCGTCTCGGGGTGCTTGGTGAAAACGCCGTGCTGGGACTGTCCGAAGTTGGTATTCAGGACGCGCATGCCGCCTATTAGAACCGTCATCTCAGGAGCTGTCAGTGTCAGCAGTTGTGCCCGGTCCACAAGCATCTCCTCTGCTGATACAGCGTATTTGGCTTTCTGGTAGTTGCGGAATCCGTCTGCTTTCGGCTCGAGTACACTGAATGCCACAACGTCGGTTTGCTCATCTGATGCATCCGTGCGTCCCGGAGTGAATGGAACGGTCACATCGTGGCCGGCATTCTTTGCCGCTTGTTCGACACCTGCGCATCCACCCAGGACGATCAGGTCGGCAAGTGAGACCTTCTTCCCACCTGAATGAGCGTTGTTAAACTCCTTTTGGATTCCTTCCAGGGTCTCAAGCACACTGGCAAGTTGTTCAGGCTGGTTGACTTCCCAATCTTTCTGCGGTGCAAGACGAATGCGTGCCCCGTTGGCTCCTCCACGCTTGTCGGAGCCGCGGAACGTGGACGCCGATGCCCAGGCTGTTGAGACGAGTTGTGAGACAGACAGTCCCGAGGCAAGTAGCTTGCTCTTGAGATCTGTGATATCCTGTGCGTCGATCAGGTCATGATCCACTGCAGGCACAGGGTCCTGCCAGATAAGTTCCTCTTGCGGGACCTCCGGGCCAAGATAGCGCGAGCGTGGCCCCATGTCACGGTGGGTCAGCTTGAACCAGGCGCGGGAGTAAGCGTCTGCAAATTCCTCGGGGTTTTCCAGGTAGTGTCGTGCAATTGGCTCGTAGATCGGATCGAACTTTAACGAAAGGTCCGCAGTGGTCATCATAGGTCGGTGCTTTTTAGATGAGTCGTGGGCGTCGATGATCATATCCTCTTCTTCAACATCCTTGGCCAGCCACTGGTTCGCGCCGGCAGGACTTTTGACCAACTCATAATCGTATTTGAACAGGACCTTCAGGTAGCCCATATCCCATTGGGTTGGGTTTGGCTTCCATGCTCCCTCAATGCCGCTGGAGATCGTATCGCCGCCTTTACCACTGCCAAAGCTGCTCTTCCAGCCAAGACCTTGTTCCTCGATGGGAGCAGCTTCAGGTTCCGGACCAACCAGCGCCGCATCTCCGGCGCCATGGCATTTACCGAAGGTATGCCCGCCGGCAACAAGTGCGACGGTCTCTTCATCGTTCATGGCCATACGTGCAAAGGTCTCCCGAACATCTTTGCCAGAAGCGACCGGATCCGGATTGCCGTCCGGACCTTCCGGGTTCACATAGATCAGGCCCATCTGCACTGCTGCCAGGGGATTTTCTAGGTCCCTGTCACCAGAGTAACGGCTATGGGGTTTGTCACTGGTAGCAAGCCATTCCTCTTCTGAACCCCAGTAGACATCTTCTTCCGGTTCCCAGATGTCCTCACGCCCGCCACCAAAACCGAAGGTCTTGAATCCCATTGATTCTAAAGCACAGTTGCCGGCCAGGATCATGAGGTCGGCCCAGGAGATCTTTCTGCCGTATTTTTGCTTGATCGGCCAGAGCAGTCGCCGGGCCTTGTCGAGGTTCACGTTGTCCGGCCAGCTGTTTAGGGGTGCAAAGCGCTGGTTTCCAGATCCTCCTCCTCCTCGGCCATCTCCCATGCGGTAGGTGCCTGCGCTGTGCCATGCCATCCGTATGAAGAGTCCTCCATAGTGACCATAATCGGCTGGCCACCAGTCCTGGGAGTCGGTCATAAGTTCGTAAAGGTCTTTCTTCACAGCCTGCAGATCGAGTTTCTTGAACTCCTCAGCATAATTGAATTCTTGGCCCATCGGATTGGACCCGGAAGAATGCTGGTGCAGAATCTTAAGATTCAACTGATTCGGCCACCAGTCTCGGCTCGACGTGCCACCGTGGGCAGTTGATCCTATTTCCGGGTTCTTGATATCTTTATTCATAATTTTTTCTCCTTTTGTTGTTTGAATTTATATCGACTGATCTTGTTGACATTGGGGACTTTAAGGATTGCTAGAAGAAGGTCGTACCATTTTTTGAGTGTAAGATCCAAGGCCGCCTTTCAGGCAATTCTTATCATAAGCGACCAGGATTCCAAATGCGGTATTTAAGACCATTGGAAGTTTATTTTGAATAATGAAATCCACTCATATTCTTGAAGATAGGACATAATGAATGGATTATCAAATTTTAATTTAAGTTCATTTTTGATTATACCCCAAACTCAAAGAGTAAGAATGATTTTTGATTATAAATAATTTAGCATATTTTGGTTACATATTGAATATAATATCATTGTATATGTATATTTAACTTGTAAGTATATATTTTTATTTAAATTAATGTAATTATGATAATTGTTCTTGAAATAGTTAGGCTTTGAGTTTTATCTATAACTCAAATATAGTGTTTGTGGTGGCAGGTAAGCATATGTTCTAACTGCCAAACATCTTCTCTTTTTCAAAGATGCATATCCATATAACTTAAAATTTAATGATGGGCAGGCCAGGCACAAATGCTTTTTATTATATGCAAATAGTCATTCTGTTGTTAATATGCGACCAGCTGACCAGAACGAACCACACAAAGGGAATACTGCTCCTGAAGCTATAGCAGAGAAACTGCAGGAAATACTGAACGGTATGGCCAGGGTACGATATGCCAATCATGCTGTTCTGGCAATTGAGAGTATGGATGGATCCTTCCATTGGTCCGGTGCAACAGGAATAGCACATCCGGATGGAACAGCCATGAGGACAAGTACTCCTTTCTGGATAGCCAGTGTAACTAAATTGTATATAGCAACAGCAGTACTCAAGTTGCATGAACAGGGTCACCTTAGTATCTATGAGAAAATGACATCATATTTGCCCAGGAGTTTAACAGAAGGGCTTAACAGGACAAAAGATGGTGTTGACCTGTCTGGTGAGATAACACTGCTGCATTTGTTACACCATTCCTCAGGCATTCCTGATTATCTTGAGATCCATCAAAAAGGCAAGAAACGCTTGTGGGACAGCATTCTTGAAGATGGCGACAGATCATGGTCCATCGAGGACAGCATGCAACTTGTCAGGAATGCGGATCGTCCTCTGTTCAGGCCTCAGGCAATGGGTGCAAAAAACAGGAAGTCCCGTTATTCTGACACTAATTTCCAGTTGCTTATTGCGATAATTGAAAATGTTACCGGAAAGTCTCTTCAGGAGGTTTTTGAAGGGATGTTCTACAGGCCCCTTAATCTGGAAAAGACCTATCTTCCCTCAACATCAGCTTTCAAAAACTTTACTGCATCTGCTACTGTCTGGTACAAGGACCAGGCTCTGAACATCCCATACGCCATGGGGTCTGCCCGGGATCTTATCAGCACAGCAGATGAACTTATAATTTTTATGAGGGCACTTATCAGAGGTGATATCTTTGATGATCCTGCAACAGCCGGTCTAATGCAAAGTAACTGGAACAGGTTTGGTTTCCTGCTCAGTCCTGTTGCTCCCGGATGGCCAATTGAGTATGGTCTGGGCATGATGCGCTTTCAAGTGCCTCCGGTATTTTCCCTCTTCCGCTCATTCCCGGAGCTTCGTGGACACACGGGAGTTTCCAGCGCATGGTTATTCTACTGTCCGGAGATAGACATGATAATAACGGGCACTGTAAGCCAGCTCACTGCTGTAGCTGTACCATTTAAAACGGTTCCAAAGATAGCAGGCTTTATCTCCAGGGAGCTTAAGGCCTGACATTGTTCCGATAATGGCGCTGTGTTATAATATTTATAGCTGTTAGAAGGATAGTATTGGATTGGTGGAGTATGTATATACTGATCTTACCAGTAAACCCGGCTTAACACTAAAAAAGATATGTAATGGAAAACGAGCTGTAAAAAATATATTCAACAAAGGAAGTCATATTGTGCCCTTCCTTTGTTTCATTGGATTTTGTTCTGGCTTGTATTCTTAGAGGATGATCTCGATATCAAGCTCTTCTGCAAGTTCTTTGTACCGGTTGCGGATGGTAACCTCGGTAACGCCTGCAACATCAGCGACCTCACGCTGTGTACGGCGCTCACCACAAAGGATGGATGCAATGTAAATTGCTGCCGCTGCAACACCTGTTGGTCCGCGTCCACTTGTTAGTTCCTTCTCGGAAGCCTGCCTTAGGATCTCCACCCCACGGGATTGGACCTCTCCTTTAAGGTTAAGTCCTGAGCAGAACCTTGGAACATAGTCTATCGGGGAAGTGGGCATGAGTTTCAGGGACAGTTCCCTGGAAATGAAACGGTATGTCCTTCCAATCTCTTTCCTGCTTACCCTTGATACTTCTCCTATCTCATCCAGTGTTCTTGGCACGCTGCACTGGCGGCATGCTGCATACAGGGCTGCTGCTGCAACACCTTCAATGCTCCTTCCACGGATGAGGTTCTTGTCAACTGCCTTCCTGTAGACAACCGCAGCGGTCTCACGTACAGTCCTTGGCAGGCCAAGTGCTGAAGCCATACGGTCCAGTTCGGACAATGCAAAAGCAAGGTTCCTTTCCGTAGCATTGCTTACACGTATCCTACGTTGCCATTTTCTCAGCCTGTACAGCTGGGCCCTGTTCTTTGAAGAGATGGATTTACCGTACGAATCACGGTTCCTCCAGTCTATCATGGTGGAAAGACCTTTGTCATGGATGGTATAGGTCATCGGTGCACCCACACGGGAACGCTTCATCCTCTGGTCATGGTCAAAAGCACGCCATTCCGGTCCTTCGTCTACAAACTCGGCATCAACCACAAGCCCGCAGTCAGAACATACAAGTTCTGCTCGCTCATAATCCTGTACAAGGTTACGGCTGCCACACTCGGGACACTGGACCTTTGCTTTTTCAACTTCTGTGCTTTTATCTTTCTCTTTACGTGCCTTGATCATTGCACGTATCTTCTCCCTTTCGGAAGTATCGGAATATCGTACCCTTTCAACTTCGACCATTCAAATCACCTTTAATAATAATATATGAAAATATATTTGGCAAGTATATTTTTCGTCATTCACGGCTCACAGCATAAATATCAATTAATAATCTACTTCAATCCATCATTGAATGTAAACCCGTTCGTTTACAAGTTTTTCCAATCCGGACGCTATAACTCTCTTTTCAGGTTTCAAAGTAAAATAAGGCTGGTCAACAGGACCAAATATGCAGGAAATCTTTCCTATGGGTTTTATGGACTTGTCAAGAACAAAAGAGTTAATTCTTGGCAATTCTTTCATTGACCCGGAAAACTCCTTCATGTCGCCTCTGACAACAATTTCGTTTTGCCTTGAAATATGGAGGATCTGACCTAATCTTTTCATATTTATTCTTTCATTATATTTAGGTTTTGTACTATATGGTACACTTATATTATATATACTTATCGTAAGCATTTTAATATTAGTTTTTTTCAGTACAAAAATATATCTGTTCTTTTTCAGTCTGTGTCAGTCGTTTGCAGACCACAACCTTAAAGAGATAAAAGAACAATTGTGGCACGACTTAATACTAATTAATGAATGTCCATCATATATTCTTATGCATGGAGGAAATTCGGTGGCAGATAAGAAATTTGTATATTTTTTCGGGAACGAAGAAACAGAAGGTAAAAATAGCATGAAAGATCTGCTGGGTGGCAAAGGGGCCAACCTGGCGGAAATGGCCAATCTGGGGATCCCTGTCCCACCAGGATTTACCATAACAACTGAAGTTTGTTTGCTTTATCTTGAAAAGGGGTCTTATCCCACTGAGGTTATCGACCAGATAAATGACACAATATCAAAGCTTGAGAAGGTGAGTGGTAAAAAGTTCGGTGATAACGATAATCCCTTGCTTCTTTCTGTCAGGTCCGGTGCAAGGGTCTCCATGCCTGGTATGATGGATACTGTTCTGAACCTGGGTCTTAATGATGATACTGTAGCAGGCCTGGCAAAAAAGACGGGAAATGAAAGATTCGCTTATGACAGTTACCGCAGGTTCCTTACAATGTTTGGTGATGTTGTGCTTGGGATCGAACATGAAAGGTTTGAATCAGTGTTGAGTGATAAGAAGAAGGAACTTGGTGTTACACTTGATACTGAGCTCAATGCAGATGTTCTCCGGGAACTTGTTAGCACATTCAAAGGCATAATAAGGGATAGTACGGGTGATGTCTTCCCCCAGGATCCACGCACTCAGCTCCAGATGGCAATAGATGCAGTATTCAATTCCTGGAACAATCAGCGCGCAATCACTTACAGGCGTCTGAATGATATTCCGGGTGAATGGGGCACGGCTGTAAATGTGCAGTCCATGGTCTACGGTAACATGGGCGAGACATCAGGGACCGGAGTGGCATTCACAAGGGATCCTGCAACAGGCGAAAAGTGTTTCTTCGGTGAGTATCTCATAAACGCCCAGGGCGAGGATGTGGTTGCAGGTACAAGGACTCCTGAGCCAATATCAACTCTTGAAAAGACAATGCCTCAGGCCTATGTACAACTTGAAGAGATATACAACAAACTGGAAACACACTTCAAGGATATGCAGGATATAGAGTTCACTATTGAGGAAGGCCAATTATACATGTTGCAGACAAGGTCAGGTAAACGGACCGCTGCAGCAGCTCTTAAAATTGCTGTTGACATGGTCGAAGAAGGCCTGATCGACAAAAGGACCGCTATCATGCGTGTCTCGCCTGGACAAATTGATCGCCTTTTGCATCCAACTATTGATTCTGACGCTAAATATGAAGTTGTTGCCACTGGCCTTCCAGCATCCCCCGGAGCTGCTGTTGGCAAAGTAGTTTTCACTGCAGAACATGCAGAAGCCATGGCAAAGAACAATGAAAAGGTCATTCTTGTTCGAACGGAAACATCTCCTGAGGACATTGGTGGAATGGATGCAGCACAGGGAATACTTACTGTCAGAGGTGGTATGACCTCCCATGCAGCAGTGGTTGCAAGAGGTATGGGTAAACCATGTGTCGCAGGATGTGGTGCTGTCAGTATTGATATGGGCAGCCGGACATTCAATGTTTCCGATATTACTGTCAAAGAAGGGGATTTTGTAACAATAGACGGCACAACCGGTAGCCTGATCATAGGAGAGGTCGGGCTGGTAACGCCGGGAGTGAGCGGTGAACTTGAGGTGCTTCTTAGGTGGGCTGATGAAATAAGGGAAATGGGTGTCCGCACCAACGCAGACACGCCCCATGATGCACAGGTAGCAAGGGATTTTGGTGCAGAAGGCATCGGCCTTTGCAGGACCGAGCACATGTTCTTCGGAGAGGATCGCATTCCTGCAGTAAGGGATATGATCCTGGCGGAAGATTCCGATGCAAGGAAAGCCGCACTTGAAAAACTTCTTCCTATGCAGAAAGAGGATTTCATTGGCCTTTTCACTGTGATGGCTGGCCTTCCAGTAACAATTCGTCTGTTAGATCCTCCTTTGCATGAGTTCCTGCCAAAACATGAGGAGCTTGCAGACAGATTGAGGGCACTTGAATCAGAAGGCGCTAATGCAGGAGAAATAGGGCGTATAAGGAAACTGATGGAGCGCGTAGATTCCATGCTGGAGATAAACCCCATGCTTGGCCACAGAGGTTGCCGTCTTGGGATCACATATCCTGAGATATATGATATGCAGGTCAGGGCCATCATCGAAGCTGCATGTGAATTAAAGGCAGGGGGAATGGATATCGTTCCTGAGATCATGATTCCTCTGATATCTGATGTAAGTGAACTTAGTTCTGTCAAGAAGAATGTTGTAGCAATTGCAGAATCCGTTATGGTTCAGAAGGGAGTCAAATTGGATTATCTTGTGGGGACCATGATAGAACTTCCAAGAGCGGCCCTGACAGCAGACAAGATTGCCCGGGAAGCAGAGTTCTTCTCATTTGGTACCAATGACCTTACACAGACGACATTTGGTTTCAGCAGGGATGACGCAGGAAAGTTCCTACCCTTCTATATAGAGAAGTCCTTGCTTTCAAACGATCCTTTTGCCGTACTGGACCAGGAAGGTGTTGGTGAGCTTGTGAAGATAGGTATCAAAAAAGGGCGCTCCACAAGACCAGACATTAAGATAGGCATCTGCGGCGAGCATGGGGGAGAACCAAGCTCAGTGAAATTCGGTTACAACATAGGATTGAACTATGTAAGCTGTTCACCTTTCCGTGTACCTATAGCAAGACTTGCAGCAGCACAGGCAGTAATTGAAAAGCAGGACAATTCCTGATATCTCTAAAATATTTTAAAACACCTTGCAGCATCCTGTTGTAAGGAGTATGTTTTTCTTTTTCAGATTGCTATTAGCGTTGATGATCTTTTTTTTGCATTGGTGATGTGTTTTGTATTCCTGGTCATTGTTGCCGACTTAATAGGTCTGATATACCTGCCCCGCACAGTTCCCTTGATTGTATCTGTGATTATCATCAGTACTCTACAATAAAGAAAGTGAATGTTATCATTATGTAAAAAAGAATATGAAGGATGATTTCCTCCAAACATATAATACATATATTTAAGAATGCATATATTTTAAAATGTCAAAAAGTTGAAGGCAGATCAATATGATCTTGTGATCATATAATCTGCAACAGCCAGAAGAATGTTCTTTGCCTCAGAATCTTCTACCACATCAAGAAGCTCTTTTCCTTTTGCCACATAGGACAAAGCAAGATCCCTTACATAATCTATGGACCCTGCATCTTCAAGCTGGCGTACAGCTTCATTTATCTCTTCTGTGGTGGCTTCCCCTTTGCCGAATATCTTAAGGTCTACACCTTTGTTCAGTGCGTGTATGGCAATAAGGGTCTTCTTACCTTCCATAAGGTCACTGCCTCTGACCTTTCCAAGCACCTCTTCGGGTGTTGTCATGTCGATGACATCATCATATATCTGGAAAGCGATACCTATCAGTCTTCCGGATTCATAGAATGCATCAGCAACCTCATCGGATGCTCCTCCCATAATGGCACCTATCTTCATGGAAGCAGCGTAGAGGACCCCTGTTTTCTTCTCGATCATATCGAGATATTCTTCCTGGGTGACATTGGTAAGTTCCTCAAACTCCACATCCATCCACTGTCCTTCACATATGTCTCTGCATGTTTTGGAGAGTATGTCAATGCATTTCAGGATGCGCTCAGGCTCCCCGGGTGTATGTGTGAGTATCTCAAAGGCTTTGGAGTAAAGTGTGTCACCTGCAAGTATTGCTCCGGCTTCTCCCCATTTGACATGTACTGCAGGCATTCCGCGGCGTATGTCGTCCCTGTCCATAATATCATCATGCACAAGTGTGAAATTATGTACCAGTTCGACTGCCACTGCAGCCGGAAGGACAGTTTCAAGGTCTGAGCCAACAGCTTCTGCAGCAAGTATGACAGTTGCCGGACGCAGCCTTTTACCACCTGCGTCCGGGAGGTATCTGGCTGCCCTGTAAAGTTCATATGGTTTGTCGATGGGGAGATATTCCTCGATCCCTTTGTCAACATACACAGAACGCTTTTTAATCTCCTCGATAAGATCCATAAACATCCCCGTTAATGCATTACTCTTCTTCAATGTAGAGTTCTTCCCCGTTCCTCAGCAAGTGCAGGGTGTCTCCAAGTACATATCCTGCATCTTCTGCCATCTGGATGTACTCACTGTGCATCTGGATGGTGCCGTGTGCCGGTATGACATGTTCCGGTTTGAGCATCCTGAGCAATTCCCAGTGATCCTCGCGGTATGCATGTCCTGACACATGCACATTGTCATATATCCTTGCTCCTCGCATTTTCAGTTTAGTCTCTAAAGAATAGCGGTTTGCCTGTGTCATCGGATTTGGTATCACATTGGCTGAGAATATAACCCTGTCACCTCTGTCTATCTTATAGGGTGTCTCGCCACTTGCAATCCTTCCAAGGACTGCACCGGGTTCTCCCTGATGGCCTGTGACCACCGGCAGGTACTTGTCCTTCCCGGATTCCATGATCCTGGCAAGTGCCTTATCGATCTCTCTGCGGTTACCATATATCTCAGCTGTTTCGGGGAGCTCGATATATCCCATCTGGTGTGCGGTTGCAATATATCTTTCCATGGAATTTCCCATCAGTACGGGTATTCTCCCCATCTCTTCTGCGAATTTAACAATGGAATTCACACGGGCCACATGTGATGCAAATGTTGTTACGATCATACCAACATCCGCTTCTTCAGTTTCAATAAGCACATCCCTGAGCATGGAGTGTGCTATCATTTCCGAAGGGGTTTTTCCATTACGTCCTGCATTGGTACTCTCTGTGATCACTGCGATGACCCCTTCTTCGCCAAGTTGTTTCAATCGTTTAAAATCAGGTGCATTTCCCAATGTGGGAGTTCTGTCAAGTTTGAAGTCACATGCATATACAATGGCACCACTTGTTGTATGGATCACCAGGAACACAGTATCTATTATGCTGTGCTGCGTGTTGACAAACTCTATTGATATGTCCTTTGTGATCTCCATTGTATTCCCTGCATTCATGGATACGATGTTGTTCTTTACTCCAAATTTCCTTTCTGACTCTATCTGGTGCTTGATAAGGGTTGTTGTATAAGGGGTCCCTATAATAGGGGCTGTATACCTGTGTGCAAGTTTTGATATGGCACCGATGTGGTCAAGGTGTCCGTGTGTACAGACGATAGCACGTACATTGCCATTTACCTCTTTCATAATAGTGTCATCAGGAATGGCTCCCATCTCAATTAGCTCAAGTGAGTGCATCTTGTCTATCTCTACGTCCTCGTGGATCTGGACCCTGTCCAGGCGCAGGCCCATATCAACAATGATGATGTCATCATTGATCCTTATAGCAGTCATGTTACGGCCCATTTCATTATAGCCGCCAACTGCAATGATTCCTATTTCTGTCATATAAATTACTCACTATGTATTATATTATTCTACTCATTTTATTCAATATACTCTGTCAATGTAAAATTGGTTTATTTGATTTATTCCGTTACTAGATGAATATCATACTCTCTGGAATTCGGTATTCTTTGAACGAAGGGCCAGATCTTTCACATTAAATCCACGCAGTTCAAGATATTCCCGTGTCCAGCCACTTACAACAACCGGTGCCATGTGAAGATCATTGATATTCCTGCATCCGCAAAGGAACATTGCCACTTTCAGCTCACCGAGCATATGCACGATGCTGTTTACGACTTCCTCTTTTCCCTTCAATGCAGGTGCGACAAAAGGAAGTGCAGCACTTCCAACAGATGCACCCAATGCAATCGATTTAGCAATATCCAGGCCACTTCTCAGTCCGCCTGTTGCAATAACGGGCAGGGAAACACTGCATTCAACTATGCTTGGCGCGGTGGGTATTCCAAAATCCCAGAAAAGCTCACCTAACATCTCATATGTGGTATCTTTCCTTTCCCTTGCACGGTAAACTTCCACACCCGACCAGCTGGTGCCACCTACGCCACCTACATCTATGGCAGATACGCCCGCTTCCTTGAGCAGGAACGCATCTTCATGTGATATGCCTGCACCGGTCTCTTTGACTATAACAGGCACTGCCAGTGAACATATCTCTTTAATAACATCCAGGACACCGCAAGCTTCCCTGTCACCTTCTGGCTGTATGGCTTCCTGCAGGAAGTTCAGATGAATTGCCATGGCATCGGCATCTATCATCTCGATCATCTTCTCGACCCCTTCAACACCATATTCCCGTATCTGTGCTGCACCTATGTTCCCGTAAATGAATGCATTGGGTGCCTTCTCTCTTACTATACGGAAAGAATCTTCCTGTGAAGGTTCCTCTATGGCAGCCCTCTGGCTTCCAACGCCAATACCTATGCCAAGTTCCTCGGCAGCTCCTGCAAGTGCTGCATTGACAGGTATTGTTTCCGGATGTCCGCCTGTTATGGATGCTATCATGAAAGGCGCGTTCATGTCCTTATCCAGGAAACGTACGGAAAGGTCCGTATCTTCCATATCCATCTCCGGAAGGGCTCTGTGCACTAACATCACGTCATTGAATCCCGGCATGATGTTCCTTGATTCTACCGGACTGGCTGCGCATAGCTCAAGATGCTCTATCTTTCTCCTGGAAGTGCTCATGATAATACCTTAAGACAAATCTGATCCGTATTTTCCGACACCGCAGACAGCGGTACCAATGTTCTCACCTTTCAGGAAACATGATACGTTTCCTGCATTTCCTGCATTGAATATATAAGAAGTACTGTTTGACTGCTCACTTAGTTCTAAAAGCTCAAGTACTTTTCCCAGCATACCGCCAGTAACATCAGTGTTTGTCGAACCTCCAAGGCAAGCTTTTATTCTTTCAAAGTTGTCCTTGCTTATCGCAGGTAGCACTTCCCCGTCATTGTCAAGCACCCCCTCCTCAGCACTACCGATGCCTATGCGTGCTGCTTTCATTTTAATTGCAAGGTAGGGTACTATCTGGTCTCCTGAAAGGACGGAGGTACCAAGTTCAGTGTCCATCACCATGTCCCCATGAAGCACGGGTACGAAACCGTTATTAAGCATTTCTTTTATGGGCTCAAGGAACATGCTCCGGATGCGTCCGTTTTCCGATACTGCACATGCCATGGGATGCAGAGGTAATGCATTTACTCCTGCAGAGTTCAGGGTTTTAACAACCATTGTGTTAAGCTTCCTTACTGACATATGTGTTATTATCGAGCCGGTATGGTCGAACTTTCCCTGAAGTCCGAAACGTTTTACTTGTGGATGCCCGAATGATCCTGCTCCGTGCACAATGATGAGCTTTCCTTGAAAACCTGCAATTTCGCAGGAAATTCGCTCTATGGCATTCATCCTTGCTGCACCTTCATCAGCACTCTTGTCGGTGATGACGCTGCCGCCGATCTTAAGGATAGTGATCTTATCTTTATCCATTAAATGACTCCAGTCTTACGCCTTCTTCAGTATTTTTCGTTATGATGGCTTCTCCGCCGGCATCCTCTATGGCTTTTGCAATACCTTTTGTGTCCTTGTGCTCTGCGATCGCCACAATGCACCCTCCACCACCTGCACCTGTTATCTTGGCACAGATGGCACCGCAGTTACGTGCTGCATAAACAAGGTCCCAGAGCTTTGAACTTCCTACACCTATGGCATCAAGGAGTCCCTGGTTCACATTCATGAGTTTACCGATAGCCATGTAGTCATTCTTAATGATAAGTCCTTCTGCAAGCATGGACATCTGGCCAATGTTTGAAAGTATAGGGTCTATAACAGAAGGGAATTCGCTGCGAAGATTTGCAACATTGCCTACAAGTTCCTTTGTAGAGGAGAATTCTTTAGTGTTGCCGATTATGACAGGACACTTAAGCAGTGGAAGTTTCTTTCTCTGTGGCATCATCACAACACCACCCATAGTGCTTACATATGTGTCAGTGGCACTTGCATTGCCCTGAACTATCATTTCGATCTTGTGGGCATTCTTTGCAACATCTTCCCTGGAAAGGCCGCAGTTGTATAGGTGATTCAATGCCTGGATGCTGGCCACGGTAACAGCAGCAGATGAACCAAGTCCTGAACCCACAGGAAGATCTGATTCTATTTTTAACCTTACCCCTTTCAGGTCTGTAAGGGATTTTATCATTTCTATGGCATGGGTTACATATGGATGAACCTTTATATCCGGTCCGGTGGTTCCTAGTGAGGATTCTATTATCACATCATCGTTCTTTTCCACATGGACCCTTGTCCGTAGTTCAACTGCACAGCAGATGGCACTTTCTCCGTATACAACTGCATGCTCACCAAAAAGATAGACTTTTCCGGGTGCAGAACATGTGATCATAGAATTCCTTCTTTTGTATTTCCTTTATTCCACCGTGATAGCTGCGTATCCTACAACCCCTGACATGTCTCCGGTCACATCACCACTGGTGGCGTACCTTATCAATGATGCGTGCGTTGCACCAAACTCTTTTGTGGCTGAGAGCATTGCTGCGATAGGACCAAAGCCACATGCTGAGATATTCCTTTCCTCCCTGCGCCTGTAAAATCCGGAAATGTCCATTCTGATTATGGGTTCAATGAGAAAATGGTCATTCTCCCTGGCAATACTGGCTGACTGATAGTGAGTGAAATCACTTGATGCAATGAACACAACTTTCTTTCCTGATTCCCTGACAGCTCTGGCAACTTCCCTGCCTACCTCTATTGCAGTCTCCTCATCCTGAAGTCCCATGCATATGGGAAGTATTTTGAAATCCGTGCCAAACCTGTGCTGTAAAAAGGGCATCTGGACTTCAATAGAATGTTCGAAATGGTGTGCAAGCTCGTCAAAGTCTATGATAGTTCCGGCAAGAAGCTTTCCAACATCCCTGTCTGTTTCTATAACTCCCAGGGGAGTGTTCCATGTGTCCTGTGACAATGCCACAGGAGAGCCATAACCTGTGTGGTTGGGTCCGAAGAGCACATAGGTATCTGCTTTTGGAAGCAGTGCATATGCATGCGCTGCCACCTCACCCGAATATATATACCCGGCATGAGGTACGACAGCACCAAGGAGTGGCTTTTCAGATATAGCAACTTCCTTAAAGCATCTGCCTAGTTCCTTCTTCAGATCCTTAGGATTTAGTGGATAGAACTGACCGGCAACGGTAGTCTGTCTCATACTACTGATCACCCCATTATTCTATAAGGGTTCTTGATATATGTAGTATGCTTCATGCGGTGCTGTCAGTTCAGACTCCGGATTCGAAATCCTCAAGTTCGTAATTGAACATTGAATCATTTGCCTTTGATATCTCCCTTGCAAGCAACCAGTAAACAAGGGACAGTGCCTTTCTTCCTTTGTTGTTGGTAGGGATAACAAGGTCTACGTTGGATGTCATGTTATTTGTATCACAGAGTGCTACAACAGGTACTCCGATATTAACCGTTTCCTTGATTACCTGTGCATCTCCTGTTGGGTCAGTAACAATGACTACATCAGGTTCATAGAAATTCTCTATCTTAGGGTTTGTGAGTATTCCTGGAATGAACCTTCCGACCATGGATTTTGCACCGATGGCCTTTGCGAACATCTTTGCAGGGAATTGTCCGTATTGCCTTGCAGATACTACAAGTATCCTTTTTGGATCATAGCTTGAAAGGAATGCTGCTGCAAGCTTTATTCTGTCATCGGTTGCCTGGATGTCAAGGACATAAAGACCGTCTGTCCTTACACGGTAGACGAACTTCATCATGTTCTCTGTCTTCTGTTGTGTGCCGATGTGTACACCTGCTGCAAGATATTCGTCTATTGGGACTAAAGATGTTGTTTTTGTCTCTTCATCCAAATCTCCTGTAACTTCAGTTGATGTAGTAACTTCATTAATTGTAGTTTCTTCTGTAGGATCCATATAATCACCTGGTAACAATATTTCTTTTAACAGTAATCGGGATGACCCCGAGTTCAAATTCTCTCTTGGCAAGATATAATGAATTCATGCTTTGATCATCGATGAGCACCGGAGCTCCCATTGATATCTGCAGTGCCCTTGCACCAACGATCCTTGCCTTTTCATACCTGGTATAGTGTTCTGTAATCAATAGATCACCTAATTAAAATCACGTGGAAATATCACAGCTCATTTATTGATAGCTACCCCTATTGCTTCCAAAAATTAATCCTGTATGAATAGCCATTAATGCGGTCAATGATAACTATATATTAAACAATGTTATTCGGAATCCCTCCGAACGAGGTCGTAAACAATTCTTTTCCAGCATGCCCTATTAAATAGGGCATGGGACCGCTGAGATTTGAACTCAGGTTCCGGCGTGTTTCGCATAGAAGATACATATGTCCCGAACGCCGAAGGATGGTCCAGGCTACCCTACGGTCCCTTACTGGTATGGGGCAAGCGTATCTACTAGCTCGACATGTGAAAGGATCATCCTTCTGCAGCAATACCTTGTAATTCCAAGGTCATTGAGCACTGCTGCCGGATCTTCTCCTTCCTTTACACGCTGTTTGAACTCTTCCCAATGATTTGAGACAACTTTTCCACAGCTGAAGCATCGAACTGGTATCATATTTCATTGCCTACCTGTATGACTTCTGATATCTGGCACGTGCACCTGGTCCACCAAACTTCTTGGTTTCCTTCTGTCTGGAGTCGTTGACCAGGAGATTACGGTCATATGTCATGTAAGTGTCTCTGAGGTTTGTGTCACTACTCCAGTCCACGATACCTCTGGCAATTGCGGTTCTTGCAGCATTTGCCTGACCAATGATGCCGCCACCTTTCACAACAACATCTATGTCTATATTTTCAGCGACATCTCCTGCAAGCATGACTGCCTCGATGATCTTAAGTTTTGCGAATTCAGGATCATATATCTCAAGTGGCTTTTTGTTTATACGCACTTTTCCGGTTCCCTTCTTCACAGTTGCACGTGCAATAGCTGTTTTCTTCTTACCTGATGAGGTTACAACTTTAACGGACATTATAATCTTCCTCCTTTTTAGAACTTAGCACCCAGTTTCTTACTGACATCGCCAAGTTTGAGGTATTTGTTTGAGCTCAGACGATCCATGCTTGCCTCTTCTACCTTTGCGGCTTCTTTATTGCTGAGTTCCATCGGGACACCAACATACACCTTCAGGCGGGACATTGCATCTTTTCCTCTTGCACGCTTATAAGGTAACATTCCTCTGATCGTTCTTTTGAGGATCCTGTCAGGTCTTTTTGGGAAATATGGTCCGAATTCAGGCTTGCCTATTTGCATAGTTTCTTTATATTCCCTTAGTGTGGTGAACTTTGAACCCGAAATCACTGCCTTTTCAGCATTGATGATATCAATCTTCTCTCCGGAAAGCAACTTCTTTGCCACTGTACTTGCAAGCCTTCCCATAATGAGTCCTTCTGCATCGATAACTGTCATCTTCTTCACCTACTGTAAGATCCTGATCCCTGACCCTTTTGGGTTCTCTTCCAATATCTGCTCGATAGTCAGGCATTTGCCGCCAAGGCCTGTGATCTTTTCCATTGCAGTTGCACTGAAATTGTATGCTGCTACAGTGATCGCTTTCTCAAGTGATCCTGATCCGAGGACCTTGCCTGCAACAAGTACCGTCTCTCCATCATTTGCATACCTGTTGATCTTACTAAGGTTTACCTGTGCGTAGTTCCTTCCAGGTTTTTCCAACCTTTTAGCCACATCTCTCCAGATTGCGACTTCATTCTGACGTGCTCCTTCCTTCAGTGCTGTTATAAGCACAGGAGTACGGGGATTTGTCTTCCTTTCGATTTTTACGTTTGTATTCTTGCTCATAATGTTCCTCCGCAAGAGTATGTCTCACTCACGCATGCAATGCGTTCGAACATCCTTATGGTGCCAGTTAAGTAAGAACATGAATGCCTGTATAATCAGACTGCTGTGTGAATGACATTAATAGTACATAAAGATTATGAAGGACAGAAAGAATATAATGACGGAAAGGGACAGAATGATCATGAAGGCTCATCTGCTTTGAGGAATATACTTCCATAAACCTTTTCATATATTGTTTTTATGTTGCACCCCATCTCCTTTGCAATCAGCAACCCGGCAATTTCTATGTCCACCAGATCTCCAAGTTGTTCCTGTTTATTATTGATGAGGGCTGTTGCCTCCCTTGCATTTTTACCACTTTTTGCTACTATCAGGGCTATTATATCCTCAATGGTCGACCTTTCGCTGAATATTGCATCAGAAGGTCTGAATCCATGGGGTATCTCTATTTTACTGATGTCAAAAATGGGGGCCAGCATATTGCCATCGAATCTTAACAGATGTGCTCCTATTGCCCTGTCCCTTATCTTTGATGCAAGGTCAGGTGCCATCCATTTAAGGTCAAAGGAAAGTGTGAATTCAAAATCCTTGATGGACAGGGAATCCTTATTATTTCTTTTGAAAGGGGTTGCAGTCACAAGTATCAGTTCATCCATCATGAACCTCTGCGAAGCTCATCAATGATCGTATCGGCAACCCTGCCGCATTCGGTTCTCTTAGGGCCGTCTATATGGTTTATCTGAAGTACCAGCAATTCGTTCTCAAGAATAGCTCTCACAAGATAGATGTCGCCTCTGAAAGGGACACGATTATACTTCCCGTCAAGATAGCTATATCTGAGGTGAATCCGGAAATCCATTATCCCTTCTTTTTCAAGGGTCTCTGCTACATCATTGACATTATCGTAGTTCAGCGGGGAAAAATCAATGCCATTGGTAACAACTTCCACAGCAATCTCTCTTTTTGCCTGTATCCTGTGACCTCTCTGGGTAACAGATTCGGTAACGAACATCCCAAACTTACCATCCATATTCGCCATGACCTTCACAAAAAAAGGAAGGTCGGAATGGTAGCGATATTTCTGTTCAAATTCCACATTTCTGTGTGGAAACCGATGATATATGCGTTTTCGCATCATGTTCAATTGCTACCATCCCTTTTTTAATAGAAAATTTGTTGCAGGTCTTAAAGCTTGATAAGCTTTGCATCTATTATTCCTTCAACTGCTCTCATTTCTTCCAGAATAGGCTCAGGTACCTCTGAATCCACGTTAAGGACCATTATAGTAGCTCCTCCTATCTCTGCTCTTCCTACCTGCATGCCGGATATGTTGATGTTGTTCTTACCAAGCACCAGGCAGCAAGGTCCGATCACATTGGGTTTGTTAATATGATTTGCCACTATAAGATAGCCTGATGTTATCATATCAACACGTTCATCATTGACTGCGATGATCTTTCCTTTTCCACCTACTACTGTACCCACAATGGATGCCTTATCCTGGCCCTTTATAATTTCGACTTTTATTGTTGAGCTGAACTCTTCGGTTGTCTCTGATTTACTTTCAACGACATCTACCTTTCTTGACTTTGCCAGGGCCCCTGCATTTACATAGTTGACTGCTGATCCCAGTGCAAATTGCAGCATCCCTTTTATTGCAGCAATGGTTACCGGACGTATGTCTTTCTCTGCAATATCGCCATTGTATGAAATTTCCATTTTCTCATAGTTCTTGCCAAGAAGCTGTGCACACGCATTGCTCATCTTTTCAGCAAGCTGTATATAAGGTGAAAGCATGGTCATCAACTCTGGCTTGACCGATGGTATGTTTATGGCGTTCTTTGCAGTTCCTCCTTCAAGTACGGAAACTACTTCTTCGGCAACTGAAACAGCCACATTTATCTGAGCTTCTTGTGTAGAAGCGCCAAGATGCGGTGTAACTATAAGGTTTTTGCATTCAAGCAGAGGACTGTCAAAAGGTGGTTCGTTGACAAATACATCTATTGCAGCACCAGCTATTTTTTTACTGTTCAGTGCATCGGCAAGTGCTTGCTCATTGATAATGCCTCCACGTGCGCAATTGATAATTCTGGCATTGCTTTTCATCATTGCGAACTCTTCTGCATCTATGATGTTCTTTGTCTCTTTTGTGAGGGGGGTGTGGACTGTGATAAAGTCTGCCTGCTTTACGATATCATGTACAGACATCATCCTGACTCCCATCTCTTTTGCCCTTTCCTCTGAAACAAAGGGATCATATGCCAGGATGGACATGTTAAGTCCCTGTGCCCTTTTGGACACTTCTGCACCGATGCGGCCAAGGCCGATAACACCCAGTATCTTCCCATTGACCTCAACACCCATGAACTTGTTGCGCTCCCACTTTTTAGACTTCAGCGACTCGTTTGCCTGTGGGATGTTCCTGGCAAGGGACATCATCATTGCAATTGTGTGCTCGGCAGCGGAGAGCATGTTACCTTCGGGTGCATTTACAACGATTATTCCTTTTTCCGTGGCAGCTTCCACATCCACGTTATCGACGCCCACACCCGCCCTTCCAATGATCATCATCCTGTCGGCGGCCTCTATGACCTTTCTTGTAACCTGGGTTCCGCTTCTTATCACAAGCGCATCGTATTCGTTTATCTTTTCAGCGAGTTCCTCTTCTGAAAGCCCTGTAAGGACATCAACTGTGAAATGCTGCTGAAGTATCGTTAATCCCTGCTCTGATAATGGATCACTAACTAGTACTTTCATTTTATATGTCTCCGCAGATAAGTGCAATATTAAGTGCAATATAGATGAATTGCGTATATTGGTTTATATGGTTAAGGGCTAATGCGGTTATATCTTTTTCTACATATGGCTCAATGCCTGCATAGCCCCTTTCAAACTATTTCAACCTGCTTTTCAAATGCACCATTTTACATATACTTGTCTCTTCAAAAACTTAAATACTTGGTACTATTTAATTCAATAGTCCTTCATTTTGCCTATTTTCCCGGAATAGATGGGAACATATATATAAAATACCCCATATTGGCCTTAAATATAGGTAAAAATCAAATCCCCCTCTTATAATCGCCACAATACAGTTTTTTTTCATAGCAGGGTTGTATATGAGAAAAGATATAATAATAGTGTCACTATCAACATCTTTTGCTATCCTGTTCTGGATTGCAGATACATATATAGTACATACAGTATTTACAGCCAGTATACTACCCTTTTCCCCTGTACAGCAGGAATTTTTCCATGGTGTATACTTGAGATTCGTTGTTTTTGTAGGCTTAGTTCTCTTTGGTATGACTGTCTCAAAGATGGCTCAAAAATGTCAGTCTGCCGAAATTGAGCTTCTATCCCAGTTAAGATTTGAGAGCATTGTTGCAGAGATCTCCTCCCATTTCATCGGGAAAAAGTCAAAAGATATAGATAAGGGGATTAACTTTTCCCTCAAAAAGATAGCTGAGTTCGCAGATGCAGATTGCAGCTATCTGGTAATTTTCTCCCATGACTCCTTTCAAAAGGATACAATATATCAATGGCACTCCGCAGACGTTGGATATGAGGGAACAGATGTCTATCCTGGCAGGGATTTCCCATGGTGGATGGATAAATTGAACTCTCCGGATATCGTCCATATATACGATGTGTCAAAACTTCCTCCATCTGCAGGCAAGGAAAAGGATTCTTTAGAAAATGCAGGTGTCATGTCCGTACTTTCCATTCCATTGCAGTCCAACGGACAACTTATTGGTGCTATAGGATTTGATTCCATAGGCCGCAAAAAAAAGTGGTCTCCTAATTACATTAAACTGATGAGGATAATCGGCGATATATTCCTTGACAGTATAGAAAGGAAAAAAGCTGAAGAATCTGTGGAAAAACACAGGGAAAGGCTGGCAAGGGCCCAGGCAATATCACATACTGGAAGCTGGGAGGTTGATCTGCGCACAAAAAAGCACTTCTGGTCAGAGGAAATGTACTATCTCATGGGTTTTTTGCCAGATGGGATCAGTATTAACAGGAACACCTATATGGAGCTGATACATCCTGATGACAGGGCTTTATTCAATTCATGCGTTAGAAACGCACTTTCCATTCCTGGTTATAAATTTGACGTAAAGACCAGGGTTATCAGAAAGACCGGTTCTATCTGTATCCTTCATTCTCTTGGTGAAGTAACGTGGGACAATGAAGGAAAACAACTACTTTTCCAGGGTACAACCCAGGACATTACCGACCTGTCAATTGCCGAGGAAGATCTTCATAGAAAGAATCGCAATCTACTCATTCTCCAGTCTACTGCTTTGATAGCTGCAAGCTCAATGGAAATGCAGGACCTTCTGAGGGATGTCCTGAAGGAGATAAACTCTTACGTAGAATGTGACTTTGGCTGCATATATCTTCTCTCTCCAAAGGACAACTGTTTCCGACTCTGTTCCTCAAATGGTATCAATGATCATATGAAAGATAAAATTAACAACATACCCGGCGATGATCCCCTGTTCCAAACAATGCCGGATATGAAAAGTACATGGATGGCAGGAACGATCGATAATTTACCGGGAATTCTTAATGACTTCATGTCAAAAGAAGGTATTGAAAACATAGTTTACATTCCTATTGTCTCCCGCGAAGAACTTGTCGGGATTATATTGCTGTTCTCTGGACAGGATACTTATATATCAGGTGCTGATCTTGAAATACTGGGAAATGTGGGTCACCAGGTCGGTATAACCGTTGAGAACATACGTCTTCTGGATGAGACTCGAAAAGCCTATGAAGAGCTCAAATCACTGGACAGGATGAAAGATGAGTTTGTAGCAAACATCACTCATGAACTTAAAACTCCACTTATATCCATCAAAGGATACAGTGAGGTCATTTATGAGGGACTTTTGGGTGAGCTCGATGAAAAGCAAAAACAGTGTATGAAAATAATTGTATCCAATTCTGAGCGCCTGGAGCATCTGATCGAATCCCTCCTTAATATGAATTCTCTCTATTTTGAAAAATATCATGTGTTCTCCCCCATCCATTTGAAAGATGTGCTTGATGGTGCTATAAACAGTCTTTCCATGAGGATGGAGGAAAAGAAAATAAGTATAAATAAAGTCTATCCTCAGGAACTCTCTCTTGTGTATGGGAACTGTGAGTTTCTGAAATGTCTCTTTGTCTATGTTCTGGATAATTCCATTAAATTCTCGCCACAGGATTCTGAGATATTGATATCAATACGCCAGACTGAAAGATGTCTATATGTAGACATCAGTGATCACGGCATAGGCATTCCAGAAAACTGTATGGACCGTATATTTGAAAGGTTCTACCAGGTAGACGGGTCAGCAACACGCATCTACGGAGGCAACGGGCTGGGTCTGTATCTGGCAAAGAACATCGCTGAACTGCATTCAGGAACAATAGAGGTTGAAAGCGAGGAAGGCGCAGGCACTGTGGTACATATCTCTGTTCCGCTCTTCAACCCTAAAATTCACACATAGTTATCTTTAATCTTCTCTGAAACGGAAATAAACTCTCCTGTTGTTCTTACCCTTATTCTCTGCCTTGATTATCTCTATGTGAGGTATCTCTGCTGTATTTGCTATATGGGTACCGCCACAGGCCTGGATGTCAACTTCAGGGATATTTATTATTCTGATCTCATCTATTTCAGGAGGGAACGCTCCCATGAGTTTTACCACAGAAGGTATCTTCAATGCTTCTCCTCTTGGCATGCTCTCAATGCTAACAGGTAAATTGCGGTCGATTATTTCATTTACCTTTATCTCATAGGATTTGATAAGCTCCCTGTCAAAATCTTCAAGGTTAAAATCCACACGTGTCTTATCTTCTCCCAGCTGGTTGCCTGATATTTTTGCTCCTGTCTCGTTGTGTATGATGGCACTTAGTATATGGCAGGCTGTATGGTACTGCATGAACAGGTGCCTTCTGTCCCAGTCGATGATCCCTTTGACCCTATCACCGGCCTTCAATCCCGGCCCTGAAACCTCATGGCTGATATTACCTTGGAGTTTAGATACATAGCTAACAGGGAATTCAGTCCCATCTTCCTCCTTCACAAGCATTCCAGTATCATGGGGCTGACCACCGGAATTGGGATAGAATGCAGTTCTGTCAAGTATTACGAACTTATCATCCTTGACATTTTCAACAGTTGCTTCGAATTCTTTGAGATAACAGTTAGTAAGATACAGTTCTTTCATGAATGTAGTTTAATGTCCTTATCAAAATTAATCGTTTGCATATTATTATCTGCAAAGATTACAATAATATCAAATAGTATCTGCACCCACAAAAGATTCATAAATGACCGGTAAGATAAAAAAAGAAATATCGATATATCCGCTTCTTCTAGTGAACTTTATAGGCACCATGGGGCTAAGCTTAGTCCTTCCTTTTCTAATTTTTCTTGTTGAGCGATTTGGTGGCAACGCGCTTATATATGGTCTAATTTCCTCAATGTATCCTTTCTTTCAGTTGATAGGTTCACCTTTGCTGGGGAGATGGTCGGACATATATGGTCGGAAAAAGGTACTATTTCTCAGTCAGACAGGCACTCTTATCTCATGGATCGTTTTTTTCATTGCTCTTTTTGTGCCGGTGGTCGCACTGGCAGATGTAAGTTCCCATACATTGGGCAGTTTCGTAATTACGGTACCACTGCTTCTTCTTTTTGCTGCAAGGGCATTTGACGGACTGACCGGGGGCAATGTTTCTGTTTCAAATGCCTATATTGCTGATATAACCGAGGAAAAGGACAGGAGTAAGAACTTTGGAAAAATGTCGATCTCCACAAATATGGGTTTCATAGTAGGCCCTGCACTTGCCGGTATTCTCAGTGTGACAATATATGGTGAAGCCCTTCCTGTGCTTGCTGCCATTCTCATATCCCTGGCGGGTACTATCCTTATAGCATTCTATGTACCTGAATCCCGCAGATGTGACAAACAGGGACATGCAGACATGTACGTGGAGAAACCATCTATAAGCCCTGAAAAACCCGGAAGTTGTCCTGATATTACATTGGTAAGAAAACAGAAATTCAGGGATGTGCTGCAAATGAAGCATATACCCTACATGTTCCTTATATACTTCCTCCTCTTTCTTGGGTTTAATACATTCTATGCGGCCTTCCCGGTACATGCAGCAAATGACCTGCAGTGGACCATTGCAGAACTGGGTTTCTTCTTTTCTTTCCTTAGCATAATGCTTGTGATAGTCCAGGGCCCGGTACTATCATACGTTTCTAAAAGATATCCGGATACATCTTTGGTAATATTTGGAAGTTTTGTGCTTGGAAGCAACTTTGTACTGCTTTCATTTTCAAATACATATGTCACATATGCAGCAGCAGTACTTTTTGCAGTTGGCAATGGTTTCATGTGGCCATCGATCCAATCGATGCTATCAAAGCTGGCAGGTAAGGAGAATCAGGGGATTGTCCAGGGAGTCTCAGGCAGTTTCATGAGCATTGCCAGCATTCTGGGACTCATAGGTGGAGGTTTTATCTATGAGCTTCTTGGAAGCCGGGTTTTCATAGTCTCAGCGATCATCGTCTTCATTGTGTCCATGTTATCCCTGCGGCTTCGTTCTTTCAATATATATAAATAGGTCCGCAGAGACCACAATAGGTTAAAACGAACGTTAAATGAAGAAAACGGAATGAACATGTGTTCATTTGAGCATATATCTTACATCATAGCTACTTGCAGGATATGCGTACATGGCTTTTTTCACCTGCTCTGCGGTAAGTCCGGCCCCGATAGCCAGTGCAAAGAGATTGATGGTATCTTCGGCATCCGGCCCTATCAGGTGCGCTCCCACTACCTTCCCGGTATCTTTCTCAATGATCACTTTGGATGCGGCATGTTTAAGGTTCGTTCTTCTGGATGAATAGAAACCGCTCATGTCATTGAATATCACAGTGTGCCTCTCAGTTGCCTCTTTTTCTGCTATTCCCACTGCTGCAAGGGTTGGTATGGTAAATACGGCTGAAGCTATTCCCGTGTAGTCTGCTGTGTATTTGTTCCCTTCAAGTATATTGGATACAACAACATTTGCCTGGAGGCTTGCAGTGGGAGTAAGTGCCGGTCCGGGTAGTATACAGTCGCCTGCGGCATATACGGCAGGATTTGAAACACTTTGGAGATACTCGTTCACAGCTATACTGCCTTCTTCAATATCCAGCTTTCCTTTTTCAGGCTCAAGATCATCAATGGCAGCAACCCTTCCCATTCCGTGGACTATCATATCACATTCATATATGACATCACTATTACTTTTCCGGTCAAAGGCTGTAATTGTAAGAGAGTCCCGGTTCTTTTCTATTCTTAGCAATTCCTGCTCTGTATGTATCCCGATGCCTGCTTTTTCAGAGGCATCTGTCAGTATGTTTGTCAGGTCGGGATCAAAGTTATTAAGAACATTCTCTCCCCTGTGGATAATAGTAACATCTGCCCCGGCCCTTGCAGCTATGTGCGCAAATTCAAAAGAGATGTAGCCGCCACCTGCAAAGATGATCTTTTCGGGAAGAGCTTTCAGGTCAAGGAACTCATCACTGGTTGTGAGATGATCCGCTCCCGGTATGTCAATGGTCCTTGGCCTTGAACCTACAGTGGCGATGATATATTTTGCAGATATCAGTTTACCATCAACTGCCAGTGTATTACTGCCATGGAAACTCACTTTCCCATGATATGTGTCTATTCCTGCCTCCCTGAATGTTTTCTCTTTTGGATCGGTCAGGGAATTTACAATCTCATCCTTTAACTCAATGATCGATGGCCATTCAAGTCTTTGGTGGCTTTCTGTGCCACTACCTACCATCCTGTTGCAGGCATCAACGATATCAGCTGCTCCGGTTAGTATCTTTTTTGGTACGCATCCGTGGAGTGCACATGTTCCGCCATATCTCCCTTTATCAGCTACAGCAACTTTCATACCGCTGTTCATAAGCTTGTATGCAACTGAAGAACCTGCCACTCCGGTACCTATCACAAAGGCATCATAATCCATTTTCATTATTCATCACATCACTTTTCAAATATGGCTTTTGATCTCCCAAAGTGAAAACAGGAGCTTTCAATGCTGCCAGCTTGCACCATTGTTATGCATTATAGGTGCTCTAATCTTTCTGTATCGTGATTATCTTACTGATGGATATATGTGAATAACGCTTGTCTGTTATTTCAAGTGTAAGTACTCCGTCGGTACATGCTTTCACATTTCCCCTGAATGTAAGTATTCCTCCGCAATACACAGCAACATCTTTACCCAGGAAATTCTTAACAATAAAAGATTGCATTTATATTCTGCCACTCACTTACAATAATTGTATTAAACTATCATTGATCACTTTAATATAAGTATTGATTGGCAATGCTCCCTCATAAATAGTTAATCTAATTCGATGATGCAAAAGAATGAAATAGTTGCCAAAAGATAAATAGTGCCAATCCCATTACCTAGCAAAGCGGAGTTTACCAATGGCTGATAAAAGGAAAAAGCGAGGATTTTTTGAAGATATCTTTGATGAAGGTAGCTTTACAGACATAGAAGATATCATAGAGCATATGATGGACAGGTTTGGGGTCAACCTTGGTGATATTGAAAAACAACCCTTCTTCTATGGTTTTTCGGTAACCAGACGTCTGGGAGAAGAACCTGAGATCCGGGAGTTTGGGAACATTTTCCCGGAAGGTGAAGAAGATGATGAATTCGAGTCCTCTATGCAGCAGTTCAGGGTAAATGAAAGAAAACCTCTGATAGATGTCTTTGAAATCGATGATAAGGTACACGTGACTGCAGAGCTGCCGGGTGTGGAAAAAAAGGATATTGTCCTGAATGTGACTGAGACTTTACTTACATTTAAAGCAAAGAATGATGATGATGATCTATCCTACTCAGAGGATGTCGAACTTCCTTCAAGCATCGATCCGGATACTGCAAAGGCAACTTATCTCAATGGTGTCCTTGAAGTGGTCATGGATATAAAGGAGCTGGGTGTATCCCGTTCTGTTAATATAGAATGACTGTGATCAATATTTTATTTTCCTTACTAAATATTTGGCAGTCTTTGCTAAATAGGGCAGATACAACAGGAACAGATGGCCGGCAATTCCATATCACATCACAGGGGATTATCATAAGTAATATATAGGGATACCAAAAATTACATTTTATGGCTCAGAGGTAATCGAATGGTAAAAAAATCAATTCATGATATCAACAGTAAAATACGGGACGGAAGTGTCAATGTAGTCACTGCTGAGGACATGGTTCACATTGTTGGTGAACTTGGTGCAGAAGAAGCTGCAAAGGAAGTTGATGTGGTAACTACCGGTACCTTCGGTGCTATGTGTTCATCAGGTGTCTGGTTGAATTTTGGTCATTCGGAACCTCCCATAAAGATGCAGAAAGTTTTCCTCAACGATGTGGAAGCCTATACAGGTGTTGCTGCTGTGGATGCTTTCATAGGTGCGACCCAGTTATCTGAGTCACAGGGTATGGACTATGGTGGTGCACATGTAATAGAGGACCTTATAAGGGGCAAGTCTGTGCATCTTCGCGCAGTTTCCCACGGCACTGACTGTTATCCTCGTAAGATAATTGATACTAATCTTAGTCTTGATGACATGAACCAGGCCATAATGATGAACCCCCGTAACGCATACCAGAAGTACAATGCTGCAACCAACAGCACAAAAAGTACTATGCACACTTACATGGGGACTTTGCTTCCTTCTTTTGGCAATGTGACTTATTCAGGAGCTGGTGTCCTTTCTCCCCTTTCAAATGATCCGGATTATCTGACCATCGGTACAGGAACAAGGATATTCCTGGGTGGTGCCCAGGGATACATCGTAGGTCAGGGTACCCAGCATTCTTCCGGAGGTGGCTTTGGGACCCTTATGCTACAGGGGGACCTTAAGCATATGAGCCCTGACTATATCCGGGCTGCCAACTTCACAGGTTATGGTACTTCCCTATATGTTGGAATGGGTGTGCCGATACCAATACTCAACGAGCAGATCGCACAGGCTACTGCCATAAGTGATGCTGGTGTCACTACGAAGATCCTTGATTATGGTATCCCAAGCAGGGACAGGCCGGCACTTCGTGATGTGACATATGCACAGCTACGCAGTGGATGTGTTGATATCAACGGGAATGATGTACCAACATCGTCCCTGTCAAGTTTTAAAAGATCCAGGCAGATAGCGTCCGAGCTGAAGGAATGGATCTTAAGGGGGGAGTTCTTTGTTTCAATGCCAGTTGAAAGACTTCCAAAGGATGTGTCTGCAAAACCTATGAAGCAGACAGAAGGCATAGCCCTGGTTTCCGATATAATGGCAGTGAATATTATAACTATTTCAAAGGATGCAAGTGTCTATGATGCAGCAAAGACCATTATGGATACTGAATTTAATCATCTTCCTGTTGTCAGTTCCGGCAACACTCTTGTAGGGATAGTTACTGCATGGGACATCTCAAAGGCAGTTTCCCAGAACAAGTTCGATCTTGTGGAGGGTATAATGACCCGCAAGGTCATAACTGCCAGTGCTGATGAGCGTGTGGCTGTGGTTGCAAGAAGGATGGACCAGAATTCTGTTTCTGCAATGCCGGTTATTGACAGGGAAGGACATGTCATAGGTATGATCACAAGTGATGATATTAGTAAGCTGTTTGCCAGGAGGTCATAAGTTTGAAGATCAAGATCAGCATTTCAAGTGACGTCGTCACAAAACCCATCATGGCGGAATCTATACTTGAGACCGGAATTCTGCTTAACATCTCTCAGGCACATTTTGACCGTTCCCACGGAGAGGTAGTTGCTGATGTGGACGAGGATAGATTTGATATAATGTGCAAGTCCCTTACTAATAAAGGTGCAAAGGTCACAAAACTCGATACTCCTATCATGTGGGACGAGAACGAGTGTGTTGAATGCAGTGCATGCGTTTCTGTGTGCCCGACAAAGGTCTTCTCCCTGGATGATGATTTCAGTTTACAGGTTGACGAATCCAAATGTATCCAGTGCGGCACATGTGTTGATATGTGCCCACACCATGCCCTTTCCCTTGGCAACAACAGTTGATATCCGGTCAGACTCCTTTTTATTTTTACCATGAAAGAACAATTCAGGTTGAAAGAGACCATCGTCACCATCCAGGCTGACGATCCTCTTTATATCGAAGCTGCCAGGCAGTCAATAATAAAGAATAGAAGAGAGCTTGAAAACTTCATATCTTCCGATCCATTCTTTCGCACCACTCTGGATCCTTACGATCTAAGTGCCGATTTCCCGGAAGTTGTTCGCAGGATGGCAGAAGCCGGGAATACCATGGGTTTGGGTCCAATGAGTGCTGTTGCAGGTACGATCTCGGCGCTTGCGGTGGAAGCTATGGTGGATTCAGGTGCATGTTTTGCGATAGTGGATAATGGTGGGGACATAGCTATAATAAATGACCGTCCGGTAATGGTAGGCGTCTATGCAGGTAATTCTCCTTTGAAGGACGTTGGTTTTGTTATTCCTGCCGGCAATTCCATTACCGGAGTCTGCACTTCTTCCGGAAGTGTAGGTCCCTCTATAAGTTTTGGTATGGCCGACGCAGCGATTGTATTTTCTGATAATGTATCACTTGCTGATGCAGCGGCCACCGCTCTGGGAAATGCTACAGGTATTGGGAAAGAAGCTGTTGAGCAATCATTTGATGTGCTGAAGAACATCCATGATATAAAAGGTGCGATTGTCATCCAGGGTGAATACATGGGCCTGTGGGGTGAGTTTCCTGAGCTTTGCAGGGCTTCTGTCAGTTACGAGTGTATCACAAAAGGATAAAGATAAAAAAGAAATGCTAAAAAAATGTTATTATGCCACCGGGGTAGCATAGGGTATTTCCTCAAATGGCTGTATAACAATAAAACCTTCTCCAATGAAGGCCATCTGAATGCTTTCTCCACTTGACAAGCCTACGAATGTCTTCAGTGAGATGTCTGTTTTGGGTTCTGGCATCAGGTTTCCGGACCATGCAACGGTTGCATTGGGATCTGTGAAGGCCGGTCTGTCCTTTGTGACCATAAGGTTCAGGGGTCATAGTGTGTTGTAATGGCAACTTTCATGAGAAAAGATCACTGATATAGTCGCTGAAATGTACTGTCAGCGCCCTGAGGTACGAACCCCGCCCCAAATTCTTAATGACAACACATCAATTTATTTTGAAATACATATGGCTGAATAAAAAACATTGTTACTTATCGTAATGCCAGGCAGGGACACCTGCGGGCTATATTTAGTGTTTTATAACCTTCGGGAGCAGTAATAGGTTGCTCGGCTGCGCCTCGCCCGGTCGCCAGTTTCGCTGCCTCCCAATCTGCTCTCGAAAACATTTTGGTAATGAATCCACATAAAGGGCAATAATTGATAATATAACCGTCACTCAGTTTTTTCTGTTCCAATGAATAATCACATTTTATGCAGGAATGCTTTGAACCGGTTTTCATTTCTATCTCCTGATCTTATCATAAATGGCAGAAGGATGGTTATCACTATCTGAATAGCACCACCCTTTATGATATAAGGCTATAAGGCTCTCCACAAGCCTCATAGCAATTCCACTCCCCGGATTGGGTCTAATCTACCTCTTTTTTTTATACCTTGCTCGAAAACCCCCCAGTTTCCTTTTCCAAGGTATATTTGTGCGGGATTTCAATCCCCGACATCATAATGAAATTCTAATGATATATAGTTAATCCGTTGAAATAAATCATATGGTGCTGAATTATAATGCCATTGTAATTTTTAATCTCGCTTTCATGAATAAGACCTATACAATTCTGGTCTTGTTGCTCTTTGCGTAGGGGCGAGGAGCGGGATAACTCAGTGGTATTGGTGATGATCGTATTGACCGGGATATATGCTTCTCAGGAGCTGTTCTTGAAAGAATAGAACAGGTTCTTAGTATATACAGCTCTGACAATAATACAGGCAGGGCCACTGTGGAATAATATCTTATGGTTCAGAGAGCTCCACAGGTTGCCTGCCTGTCTGTTTGGGGGATATAATAAGTTGGGTTCGATGCATCATTAAAGTTCAAGCCCATCATAGCACCAAAGAGTCGGTAGTTTATTTAGCCACTATTAATATTCAGTTCTTGAAATATATATAACTTGCCGACAGCCATGTAGCAGGTAGCTTTTGTATACTAAGGTGCTGGAGTCTTTTTTGAGTAAAAAACATGATAAATATGCTGGAGGGATACATTGCAGAGCTTTATCCAAGTGAGTTAAGGCTGCTGAGATGAATTAAACATAAAAGGGGGAATGATTATTTTTCACAAGGAACCTGACAAATTCAGGGCTGAGTCTTGTTTCCTGTATCATCTTGTCTTCTATTTCCTCGTCTGAAATACCGTCTTGTTTTTATTGTGCGATACGGTCATAAACGCTCTGGGAAACGTCGGAGTATTCGTTTATATCTTTTCTGTGTCCCCATACTTCGCCTTCAAGGAGTTCGATTCCCTGCACCCTGGGAACATCTTTGCAGATGTTGAGATGGTTCTCTTGTAGGAACTGGGTATGTGGAGTGCTTTTACAGTGGGGCATTTTTGGACAAGTGCGAAGATATCCGTGTTTGAAGGCCTGAATGCGAGGTGGACGATTTGCTCATTTGGACCAAGCGTTTCTATCTCATCTTTTGAACTTACAACTCTTATTTTCATTCATACCACCTTATTATATTTATATGAGCTACGGTAATTTGTGGCTATGTTTCGAATATATTTAAAGTTCTTGTATATACAGTATTACTTGGAAATGACAGTTTACTATCATTAGAACACGAGTATTTCTTGGGGATAAATGCAATCGTAGCACTGAAGGTAGGCGATTAGAATATTATAAAGAATATAATGTTTTTATTATTTGATTACATCTATAGCGAAGTGTTTATATGTTAACGGCTTTAACTATGTTTAGGTGAGGTGTGCGGTCTAATTTTACCACCCCCCAACCCCCACTTATTCCTTCCGCACACCTCTTATATGTATTTGATATGGGGGAAACGGCATAGTCTGGTATTTGTGTTATACTAGGCTGTGAAAAAAAGATCAGGTTCACCAGGAGAAATTAGGAGTATATCGTAGAACGCATTAGTAGAACCTGTTTTTTTTTGTTGTGCATCTGATATAATCAATATTGTTTTAAGAACACATGCACTTATCACATTATTTCAAGTAGTTATGGTGTTCCTGTGCTGTATTCTTTGAAACTATAAGATACCATGAAGGGTTAGATTCTCACAATACAGGCAGGGCAACTGTGGAGGCTTTTGCAAGCTATTTTTGTCCTCTTACTTTGTGTGTAGGTAAGGTCATGAACACCGCAGGGGTGTTTCATGAACGCGATAGGGCGGCGATGCACCAGGGGATTTTTGCGGGTGTTCCCGTGCTGGGGATATTTTGGTTTATATAATGGATAGAGTAAAATCACTTATAAGGAAATCTGTATCTTCAAAGCCAGTACTTCATCTATTTTTTTCTTTAGCCCTTCATATTTTACAGGGTCACAGAATTCCTGTATTCTGGACAAAGCAATACCCTTTTGATTATCAAACCGAATGTTCAATTCATCAGTTGGAATCACATAAAAATCCCATGCTTTTAGATTGGTGGGATCTGCGTTGTCGTAATTCTTTTCGGTATAAACGCAGAAAACATAACAGTCTGAGCATCGAATAGGGTTTGCCTTGTATTCATTAGTTAATGCATCCCAACCTCTTTTCTTAGCAATGTCAAAACGTATTGTAGAATGCTTTTTTTGTTCCCAGCTTTGCACATATGCTGCAGATTTCACTTCTATTTTAAAATCCTTGTACCTAAGGTCAAATGCATCCCATTCTATGCGTGAATCCCCTATCACCTCAAGTGCAGCACCAACAATGAATTCTGCAAATATTGACCTGTTGCGGTTGTTTAATATGTCTGAATAAGCCCATGTCCAGAAGTCACAGATAGTAACTCCCTCAAGGCCTTCTATCTTTTGATTATGATCGAGTTTTTGGACCATGATAAAAAATAATATCTGATTATATAATAAGGGGATTGCTTAGGTATTGTATAAGTTGAAATAGCTATTGTGTATAGGTATAATGCGTTTAATATTTGGTAATAATTTCATAGTAAGTGGTATGCTACATAAGAATAGAAGGTTATGTACAAAATGTGGTAAATCTACTGTTTACTGCAAAGCAGGAAAAGTGCTTGTCATAACTGTGGAAAGAGTGAATGTAAAAATGCTGATTACAGCTTTTTCTTTTAATCTTCATCAATTGAGAACATTGAAAAGGAAGGGAACTATCTAGGATAGCGTAAGCTGTCCTAAGATTAAGGTGAGAAGGAACAAAAACATAAAAATCTTGGATGAAGTTGACGAGTACTAAATTGGATTTATCAGATACTTAAAAAAAGAGAGGTTAATCTGAATCCTCAAAGGAATAAATGTGTATACAGTACCCTTTGGATATCTTTATCAATTCTCCATCCATGTTAAAAGTGAATCCCTTGCAAAGGTTTTAGTTGAGATCGGAATCACAGGAAATACCTTATCAACAAGTTCGGGAATGAAAAAATGAAAATCAGAGAAAGTGGAATGCCTGATGAATATGTATGGAATGGATTTTTTGAACCGGATAAGATTCTTAAAAAGCTTGGCTTGAATGATAAGATCACAAATGTGGCAGATTTTGGTTGTGGCTATGGAACCTTTACGATTCCTGTTGCAAAGATGATAGCCGGAAAGGTCTACGCTATCGACATAGAACAGGAAATGATAGAGATTACAACGCAAAAAGCAAAAGCTGAGAACCTAAACAATGTTGAATCCGTGCTCCTTGATTTTATATCAGAAGGCAGCGGACTTGAAGATGAAAGTGTGGATTATGCTATCCTCGCTAATATTTTACACTTGGAGGAACCTGAAAAATTGCTTAGGGAAGCTTACAGAATTCTGAGACAAAAGGGAAAAGTAGTGATTATTCATTGGAACTACGACCCGGCAACTCCAAGAGGCCCACCAATGGAAATCCGGCCTACACCGGAAAAATGCATTGAATGGGCTATTTCTTCAGGATTCAGCAATCCAGATAAATATGATTTAAAACCATATCATTATGGAATTGTTCTTAATAAAGAAAAATGATAAAATCAATCTGAAGTCGTCTGAAACATTTCAGATTTGAAGTCACGCCACTGAAAGTGGACCATGAAGTAAAGGTTTTTTTTCTTGATAGAAAGTTAAAATTTGGCTCTGTAGAAAATCTAGCAAAATCATAATCTATAGATTGAAGCGGGTAACTCTGTTCAATAATGAGTAGTACTTTTACAATTAGTTTTAACTACATTTTTCACTAGAGCCCTGAAGTTCTTCATGCTTGATTATGAATCCCCTTTTGCGATTTCTTCATCCCAGTACTGATTAGCTCCTGCCATATACTCATCATCGCTGATCAGTTCAGCATGAATACTTTTAATGATGGCTTCAGAAACCTGTCCTTTTGTAACCATTTCCTTGCCGGCCTCTCGCAGCGCATCATAAAATTCGTTTATTCTTTTTTTGACACTCTCTTCAGGCCAATCCTCTAATACTCCTCCGCAATTTCGGTAGACTTCCAGTACGGGATCCTGAAGGGACATATATGCCTTAAATAAGTCAAAATTATGTTCTCCTGGAAATCCTGCATTGGCAATCATAAAGAAACGGGGGTAGTGCATTCTTTCCTCGTGATAACAGCTTCCATCTTCATTTTTGTGAATATGAGGTGTTGCTGTAGGAAGCAATCTTTCATTGAATTTCTTTAGTATTGAGGTCATGAACATGCCATAGACGGGGGTGGCCATTCCCACATAATCCGATTCAAAAAAAAGATCTATGAGATTAGACATATCGTCATTGATCACACATTTTCCGGGAGTTTTAGTCCAGCAACTAAAACAACCACAACAATGGTTGATATTATGCTCTACTAAGAATACTTCTTCTGTCTGAGCACCTGCTTGTCTGGCCCCCTCCAGTAAAGGATCAACGATTCGGTGGGTATTGCTTTTTCTTCCTCTGGGACTTCCATTAAAAACAGTTACTTTCATACTAATTCTCCTATTTTGCTTTTGTATTGCTCATTATTAGAAGATTTTGATTAAATGCTCTGTAGAAATCCTCTGTAATAGGTATTTATCCAAGCTGATGAAAGAATAGAAGCATAAACCTTGATATGCTTAAACCGATTCTTGTATTTTACAGTAGAGAATTTCGACAAACCCAGTCAACATTACACTAAAATATAAATAATAGGCAAATAAATTAAGTATCATGGATGATTTAACTGATTTTGCCCTTAATGAAGAATAC
>JARVGJ010000007.1 GCA_029762595.1 Methanolobus sp.
CAAATCAATGGACCGTAGTGACCTGTGGGTATTCCCCATTGCAATTCCACTTTTAATAGGTCCGGGTACGATTACCACAACAATCGTACTTATGGGATCGGCAGCTTCGGTCATGCATGGTACTTTGGTCATAGTATCGATACTCCTCAACTATTCGGTAGCATGGTTAATGTTCCATTACTCAAGAAAGTTCTACAAACTTCTTGGATACACGGGAATGCTGGTAATAACAAGATTAATGGGTCTTCTGTTAGCGGCTATTGCAGTAAACTTTGTCGCGATCGGGGTCTGGAACATTTACCAATCCTTCATGTGAGATATGCAAGTCCCATATATGCAATGGATTGACACATGAGCATATGATATTTCAGATGGCTAATAATAAATAACAACATGTCAATCCTTATGCATCTAAAGGTTACTTAATGTTCAAACATCATGAAAAGAGGTAATTAGTACGGAAAGCATTGCATATCTGATATTTTCATTGAGTACCTTATTTGCAATAGTAAGCCCTGTAAGTGGTGTAGTTACCTTTGTTTCACTTACAAGTGAGAAGACACTAGATGAAAAGAACTTTATTGCAACAAGATCGGTCACCCTGGCATGCATTATCGCTTTATTCTTTGCAATAACAGGCCAGATGCTATTGAATTTCTTTGGTGTGAGTATAGATGCTTTAAGAGTTGCCGGTGGCGTGCTGCTCTTTGTCGTAGCTTTTGATATGATACTGGCAAAGGTCTCCCGTGAGAGCATCACTGAAAAGGAGATAGACAAATCGACATCACGTAGTGATATGTGGATATTCCCAATAGCAATCCCCCTTTTAACAGGCCCTGGTACTATCACCACAACAATAGTCCTGATGGGCACAGCCGGTACACTGTTAAATCAAGTAATGGTACTTGTTTCTATATTGCTTACATTCTCAATTGCCTGGTTACTGTTCCATTTTTCCAGGAAGATATATAAATTTATAGGGTATACGGGAATGCTGGTAATAACAAGACTGATGGGTCTTCTGTTAGCATCAATGGCAGTCAACTTCATATCAATAGGGGTATGGAACATTTATCTCTCGTTCCAGTGATCATTCATCTGTATCCACCACCCTGAAAAACGGATAATAGCAATGAATATATCCAATAGCATCATAGATTTACAGATGTGTGGGTGTTTGTGATTGTCAGATGAAAGGGACTTCCAATGCAGACCCGTCGGTGATGAACATCGTGTCTCAGAGCAACAGATCCTTGAAAGGCTTAATGCAACAGCCGAAGGTTTATCATCTGATGAGGCAAAGCGCAGGATAGGACTCTGCGGAAAGAATGTTTTTGAGGAAACTGAAAAAGAAAATCTTCTTGCAAGATACCTGAAACAGTACAGGAATTTCTTTTCAATACTGCTGCTTTTTGGATCCATGCTCGCATTCGTCGCTGAATGGCTTGGTCCGGGACAGGGCAATATATTCATAGCCATTGCACTGCTGGGAGTTGTGATACTCAACGGGAGTTTTACCTTTATCCAGGAATACCAGGCAGAGAGGATAATGGCGAGTTTCAGGGACCTCATCCCTTCAGGATCACAGGTCTTTCGGGATGGAAAGCTCACAGAAATACCTGCAACCGAGATAGTTGTCGGTGATGTGATCTATATTGAGGAGGGAGACAAGGTCCCTGCAGATGGCAGGCTTATCGAAGAGAACTCACTGAAGGTTGATAACTCCCCAATAACCGGAGAGGCCGAACCACAATTGCGTTCCCTGCAATGCACAGATCCGGAAATGCTTGAATGCAGGAACATGGTCTTTTCAGGAACACTTGTCCAGACAGGTAATGGTAAAGCCATTGTATTTGCAACCGGGTCGAATACCCAGATCGGCAAACTTGCAGCATTGACAGAAGAGACATCTTCTGTAGACACTCCCATTCGCAAAGAGCTCAATGATTTTATCAGGATAATATCCTCAATTGCCATATTCTTGGGTATTGTATTTTTCATTATAGGTTTCCTCATCCAGGACAGGTTCCTGTCCAACCTCATATTTGCCATCGGCATCATTGTTGCAAACGTACCTGAAGGGCTCCTTCCAACAGTAACCCTTGCCCTGAGCCTTTCCTCTAAAAAGATGGCAAAAAAAAATGCATTGATAAAACAACTGGAGTCCGTTGAGACACTGGGATCAACAACTGTGATCTGTACCGATAAAACCGGTACCCTTACCCAGAACAGGATGAACGTACATTCCGTATACACCGGTTCAGGCCTGGTGGATGTCAAAAACAAGGAAAAACCGCCTCATATGCTGCTCCGTGTGGCCACAGTGTGCAACAATTCATCACTTATAGAAGAGAGTCCGGGATACAGGGGCGATCCCACAGAGGGTTCCCTGCTTGTATATGCAAGTGGGTTCACAGATATCGGGAAGATGAGAGACCTGTATCCCAGGAAAGAAGAATTCCCGTTTGATTCAAAGAAAGAAAGAATGCAGGTGATCTGCACAACACCTGAGGGAGAGATGGAAGCATACCTTAAGGGAGCACCTGAAGTGGTCCTTGGGATGTGCAGCCATGTATTGGTTGACGGGGAAGAGATAGAACTTGACAAAGAGCAGAGAAAGATACTGGAAGAAGAGCACCTCTCCCTGGCAGGAAAAGGAGAGAGGGTGCTTGCCTTTGCCTGGAGGAAGGCAGATACTGTCAGGGAATACGAGAACGGTTTTTCCTTCCTGGGATTTACAGGAGCTGTGGACCCGCCCAGACCCCAGGTGAAGGAAGCCATAAGGAAGTGCCACAGGGCAGGCATTAAGGTAGTGATGATAACAGGAGACCACCCTGTGACTGCACGCTCCATTGCTGCAACTGTTGGACTGACAAATGATGATATTGAACCTGAACTTATAACAGGTTCTGAACTTGCAGAGCTTACAACAGAAGAGCTAATGCAGAGATTAAAGGCGCCCAGCATAATATTTGCAAGGACATCTCCCGTGCAGAAACTAAAGATAGTACATGCCTTCCAGGCAGCAGGTGAGATAGTCACGATGACCGGGGATGGAGTGAATGACGCACCGGCCATGAAGACTGCGGACATGGGGGTTGCCATGGGAAGCGGTACTGATGTTGCAAGGGAAGCAGCTGATATGGTCCTGCTGGATGATAACTTTGCAACCATCGTCAGCGCAATAGAAGAGGGAAGGACAGTATATGATAATATAAAGAAGTTCATAGCCTACATCCTCACAAGCAATATACCTCAGATTTTGCCTTTTATAGCCTTTGTATTGCTGGGACTGCCGCTGCCGATGAACGTACAGCTCATCCTTGCCATAGACCTTGGTACCGACATACTCCCGGCACTTGGCCTGGCAGTGGAGAAAGGAGAAGGGGATATAATGAAACGTCCACCGCGACAGAAGGATGAGAAACTGCTTACTCCACAGGTGCTGTTCACATCCTATGGCATTAAAGGACCCATTGAGGCAGCTGCAGGATTTGCCTGCTACTTTGCAGTGCTGTTTGACGGAGGATGGAAATGGGGTCAGCAACTTCCATTCACAGATATACTTTACATGCAGGCCATAACAGCTTTCTTTGCAGCTGTGATCATATGCCAGGTAGCAAACGTATTCACCTCAAGGACAAGGCGGGAATCCGTATTAACAAAAGGTATCCTGGGTAATCGAATGGTACTTGTAGGTATCGCAAGTGAGATCCTTATCCTTTCACTCATCATCTTCAACCCATTTGTCGGTATGATATTCAACACTACGGCAATATCACTGAAATATATCATCATAGCAATACCATTTGCCCTGCTCTTGCTGCTAACAGATGAGCTCAGGAAATATGCCATCCGAAAAGAATCGGCATTTGCCACCCATGTCCTGAAATGGTGAAATTATGCGCCCTTTTTGCGAAAGACAACTTCGGTGTGTGGATATGCAATCTCCACATCATCTGATTCCTTTATACGGTCAAATATTTCCTTTGTTATCTTTGAGGAATACTCGTGCAACTGTCTGGCAGGAGAGAAATATTTCACCTGGACATCTATCCCGCTTGGCTGAAAATCGATACGTACCTTCGGAGCTGCCGGGCTGGTACCGATCATACCTGCCAGATATTTCCTTGCGGAAAGATCAGCTATTTCCATTGCCTTATCGAGGTTGCTCTCATATGTGACATTCACGATAACACTGTCAAGTACAAAATCATTGTTGAGGGTATAATCGATTACATTCTTCTCAAACAACATCCAGTTTGGGACCATGATTATCCTTCCGGATGATTCTTCATCACCTGTCAGGCCTCCAACTTCCATAAGATGTATGTGGGTCAGATTTATGTCTGCAATATCCCCTTTCACATCACCTATGATTACCCTGTCTCCGATATCAAAAGGTCTCTTGGTTACCACCATCAGCCATGCAGCTACACCAGTGATGGGTTTCTGGAGAGCAAATCCTATTGCCGCTGAAAGAAGACCCAGGAACAGGCCAATACCAGACCCTGCGCCGGAATAGGAAAGAACAGCAAAGAGTACTATCAGAAGAGAGAGAGAGTATCTGAATATCTGAATGAAGATCTTTATATTAGAGCGCTGTTTCTTAGTCCTTCCCATGTTAATAAGGTTAGGCCTTATTATCTTGAAAAGAACATTCAAAGCGATCAACAGGAAAATAACGATCAGGGCTGTGAAACCAACAGACAATAATTTATCATAATCAAGCATCTGCTGTAAATCGAGTTCCATCCTACCAGCCCTTTTAAAACATCAAAAAAAGGAAAAAGTAAAGAAATAATAAGGTAATGATCACTTTTTCTTACCCATATCATTTATCTTTTCCTTAGTTTCGGTTGCAAGCTCCTCTGCCTCTTTTCCTGAGGACTGGGCCAGTTGTCTGACCTTGGCGGATATTTCATCCACTTCCTCCCTCATATCTACACTTCTGATAGAAACAGCTATTCTTTTAACTACATCCATGATATCTTCTGTAAGATTAGCTGCCTCATCACCGGTCACTTCAATAAGAGAATCGATCTTAGAATTGACCCTGTCATAATTCATTCCCAGATTTATCTTTGCTGAGAGTTCATCCAGCTGGGTATCAATATCCGAGGCCAGGTTCCTTGCTGCATCCCCGGTCTTACCGGCAAGTTTCTCTATACTTGCATATATCTTATCAAGATCATCATTAAGGTCAACGCTTCTTACTTCATCTGCAATACCTTTCACAGAGGTCCTGATGTTACCTGCAAGCCTGTCTGCCTCACCACCCGTTCTGTCAATGAGCTGGTCTATTTCTATTTTTATTCTATCTAACCTTTCTTTCAAACCGATCACTCCCTGGTCAGTTAATTAGAATTATATTAGAATGGAAGTTCATATACATATCGTGACTTCCCCCACGACTAAAGTTCGTGGGCTTCTACGGATCTTATACCGACAGATTGCAATCCCGATAAGAGAATGTTGATAGCCGCATTGTGGTCACGGCCTAAGACCAGACCACAGATAAAGCAGTGGGTCTTCTCTACCCCTACACCCAGTTAATCATAAAAACAACCCGGAAAGAAAATCAAGGGTCATTCGACCCTCACAACTATTCCCCTGAGCAGACGACCCAATATATCCGAGCCGGTTATGATTATCTTCTGCGGGTCATCCTTGTTCCAGTAGAGTATAAGGTCATTATCAATAACATCATCTTCAGAATCTACCGGATATACCTTCAGTTTATGGAGCACATCACCTATCTTCTCTGAGGGATCTCTCACAACAATGGGATGATGACAGTGCCTGTAGGGATTGAAATCCATTTTCCTGTATATACCATCCCTCAGGAAAGAACCCGAATCAATGGCCATGACAGGTTCATTGTTCTCGTCCACAACGATGATCCATTTCTTTGAGCTGGAAGCTATCTTCTCCAGCAGCTGGTCAAACCCTTCTTCCTCAAGGGGCGGGAATATGACAAGCCCGTTGTAAGTAGGTAAAGATATTATGCTTGCAGGGTCTATCAGGGAACCTTCCTGCTTGATATTAAGGTCATCAATGGAAAGGAAATTCAATGCACCAAGCCCTTCAAGGCGATCGATATCACTGCTCTCAGAAACCATGTGCTTGGCAAGCATTATCCTTAGGGAGCGCTCTTTGAAGAATTCCATTTTCTCCTTCCCAAGCCAGATGTCCAGAAGCATTGCAGTCGGTTTTGCCACAGGGTACAATAGCATCATGTAAAGCTTAACAAGAGGAGATAATGCAGCTCCTGCCCTTAGCGCATTACGGGTGAAGAAAGCCTGTGGCATGATCTCACCGAACAATGTGATTGCTACAGTTGAAAAAGCAAAAGCGTATACTCCAGCCATTATAGTATCCGTAAGCAATGTCAAAAGAACATTGACACCTACGTTACCCCATAACAGAGTGCACAAAAGCAGATGGGAATTGTGTCTTATTGCCAGGACTTTCCTTGCGTTCTCATTCTTCGCCTCGGCCTCGATCTCAAGACGAAGGCGGGTCAGTCCGAACAGACCTATTGTCAGTCCGGAGAAAATAGCTGACTGAAGTATGCAGAGAACTATTAAAAACCATATTATTATTTCGTTCATATATTATCCGCTGAGGCAATCTAACGTAACCTCAGGTCTTTTAATAGACATGAAAGTTATAAAACTTTTTGCAGATAAATAAGGACATTAAATGTAGATGAAGAATATATATCTGCTCAATTCAAAGGGGGTTGCTTTTTTTAGCTTGTTCCATTTAGCCACATTCATACAATTGCAGGAAGATCTGCCGTAACTCATTTATATAAGAAAGAAGAAACTTTTTTATATTAACACATGTGAACTCAAAGCGATTCACTTTGTATATAATTATTAATTTTATGGGTTGTGTGGTGAATGATGTGAAAAGCATAAATAGATACAGAAAGATCCTGATGCTATCAATAATATCCATTTTTATTATTTCTGTGGCTGCAGGTGAAATTCCTGTGGATGAAAAGACCGTTGATCTAAACATGAAAGCTGCATACAATGATGATAATATTCATTTTTTGTTTGAGTTTAATTCTGCTGATCCAAGTTATCCAGGCATATACCATGATTACTACCGATACGAAAATGGATCATGGGTAGTAGATGGATACAATGAGGACCGTGTGTCCATGCTACTTGGTGGTCACCAGGTGAATTCATTCAATACACTTGGTTGTTTTCTTACGTGCCATGATGATGTCAGGTTCATGCCGGATTCTCCTTCTTCAGAACAAGTAGCTGCAAGCAACTATTTGGGTGGCGTTCTTGGTGTTGGTGATGTGCGCAAATATATTCCTGAAAGCAGAGCTCATCCCCTAAGATGGGACAATGTGATCTCTCAAGAAGAGCTTGATCAATTGAGAAAGGAAGGTACATTCCTTGATCTGTTGCATTGGAGGGCTCACCGCAGCAATCCTATAGGATACTCAGATTCCCAGAATGTCCTGGAGTATCGCCACAGTGACACTGGCCAGTCGCCATACTATACTAACTGGAATTCCGAAGGCAATCATCCTGCATATATGTTCGATCCGCAGATAACAGGATCTGTGTCACTAAGCTGGGATGACATAAATGACAGGAAGCTGACAATTGCTGACTATTATTATATAGCAGAGGATTTTGCAATATCCTTTGATCCGGAACACGATTGGCAGGAAGGAGATACCATTCCCCGAAGAATGTTGAGAATTCCATCAGAAAGCCGGGGGCAGATAACTGCAGACGGTACATGGAATGATGGTATGTGGACCGTGGAGCTTGTCAGAAAACTGGATACGGGATATACCGGGGAAGACGTTTCTCTTGTTGAAGGGGAAATCTATTACATTTCTCCTGCACTACACATAGGTGACACTGCAGGCCGTGACCATTACGTTACATGGGGTCATTCTCTTGGTATTGGCGTTGGAGCAGATGTAGAAGCCATCAGGTTCGAGGGCCAGTCCCCGAACTGGGATGATATCCCTGAAAGAACGATCACTCTGTTCTATCCAGGCGTGATGAGCTATGACCTACTACTTGATAATGACCTGCATGGGACAGGAGCAGCTTGTACTGAAGCTGGTTCACCAGTACCTCATAGTGCAGAAAGAATGGGAGATTTTGCCTTTGATCTTGAAAGAAGTCTTATCGAAGATACAGAAGACACTCAGAGAGAAGTACCAGGCTTTGGAATAGTGCTTGCGATATCAGGACTGTTATTTGTATTCTTTCTTGTTGGCAAAAGAAAATAACTAATTCTGTAGATGGGCAAATATCTTTGCCCATTATTTTTTGTTTAGCATGAAAAAAACATGTTACAGAAATTGTATATATAATTATTTAGATTCGGACATGTGTCTGTTGTAAAAAAATGATTTTGATTTTTTACCTGTTTTAAAAAGGTTTGATGCCTCCAGTGAGATATTTCTATATACAATTGGAACTGTACATATAAAAGGAGAGGTTCTCTTCAACATCGTGTGGGTAATTTCAACAACAATATTTCATTAATCTACTGAAGAATAAGTGATCCTCTAGATGCTAAATGCAAGTTACAAATTAAAATCCGTATCATTTGACATCATACAGGTTTATATCCCGGATATAGTCAGTATATATTGGCAGGTATTAAATGTAATCCCGTACAAATTTACCCACACAATCCTGCGGAGATCCAAAGAAGATAATTAAGGGAGACGGGAATGATGCTGGAAAGCAAATGTATAATAATTGCAGGTGAGGAGGCTGGCCCCATATCGAATAAGATGGGCGGCATATGGAATGTTATCGATGCTGAAGCAAGGAATCTTGCCGGTCTGATAAATAAAGGTATAATCGATGAAAAGAACCCCCCGACCATAATAGTTGCTGGTCCTTACTACGGCCACAGCGGTTCTGACTGGAACAAGGGTCTAAACCGGATCACCGATATGAGCGGACTTGAAGAACTGGAACCGGAAGGTGAGATCTTTGAGACCGTGGAGGAGCTGAAAAAGCGGGGCATAGATATAATTGCTGGCACAGAACATGTAAATGGTGTCAGAATAATATATCTGATGTTCAGGACGGATGATTTCTGCAGGGTCAGCAGAGACTACAAAGGACAGGAGATGTGCCTGGCCAGTATGATCAAAGCAGAAGCTTATGACCTTATAAGCCTGGACTCAATGACATATGAGAACATGGGCAACGGCATCGAATATACACACTACCTGAATCTTTCCTATGCCATATCCGAGTTCATAAGAACCCTTGTTACATCCCGGGAAAAAAGTGCCGGGGAATATGAGGACAAAGCAATTTCCGAATTTGCAGCATCCCTCATGCCTGCAGTTCATGTTTCGTTGCATTGCCATGAGTTTGGGGTCTTCTATTCCCTGGCACGTCTGAAAAAACTTGGAATCAGTGTCAAAACCGTTGCTACCTATCATGCAACCCTTCCGGGCAGATCATCGGGACATCGCTCCATACAGAAGATACGGGAAAACGAAAGCTCATGGGACAGCGGGGTTCCGTTGAACTTCGCAAAACTTGAGTCACTTTCTGCATATGCGGATGTCGTGACAGCAGTCGGGGATTCTACACGCAAGGAAATAAAACTGTTCTACGGCATAGATTCTATAATCGTCCGCAATGGTATAGACAGTGAGAATAATGACATCGAATGGGAGAAGAAGACCCGTTGCAGAAGGAAGATACAGGAATTCCTCTCCGAGAAGATATACAACGTATTTGACAGTAAGAACATACCACCTGACAGGATAATACCCCTTTTTTCAATATCACGTATTGAGATAGAGAACAAAGGATACCCTGACCTGCTGGATTCACTGTTATTGCTTGACAGGATGGTCAAGGCAGAGATCGATGCAGGCCATCTTGATGATAACTATCGCGTCATATGCTTTGTAATCGCAGCACATGGTCCAAAGACCAACCTGCCGGAAGATTTCCCCATCGACCTTCCCGAGGAAATACTTATAGGCGAGGAGATACGCCTCCAGAATATGATCCGGTCACGTGGACTGGAATGCTCGAAAATACCTGATGGAAGCAGACATGTTGCAGCTGTGCTGTATCCCCAGTGGATATCCGACCATGACGGGGGACTCAACCTCAGGCCCGACGAGTTCATGTCCGGATGTATTGCCGGGGTTTTCCCTTCAAAATACGAACCTTTCCTGCTTACCGGTCTTGAGGCAGGCAAGGAGGCAACACCAAGTATTGTCAGCAAGGTCTGTGGCTTCAGTGATGCACTCAAGACCCTGAAAAGGCTTGTAATGGGAATGGGCGGTGTCATCGTGGTGGACAATATAAACATCCCGTATCTGGAATCTATTGCCGACTATGCCCTTGCCATGGATTATTTCATCGATACGTACACAGATGACAAGGTGAAATACAACCTCCTTTGCCAGGAAGCGAGTCTGCTTTCAAAAGATATGAACTGGGAAGTACCTATCAGGACATATTATGAACTTCTCACAGGAACGAGGATGGAATGAACAATGTCTGAGATACGCAAACACTATTTCCTTGACGAATATTGCATAATAGCTTCCGGCAGAAGCAAAAGACCCTCTGCACCCAAAGCGTGCGGAGAGGAGAACGGTTCCCCAAGTTGTGTGTTCTGTAATGGTCATGAAAGCCAGACACCTGCTGCAGCTGCCGTTTACAAGAAAGGAGAGATATTAAAGGACAAGGATGAAGAACGTATCACTGACTGGGATGTGCGATGCATCCCCAATCTCTACCCTGCATTGTCCCCGGATGCCCCGGATGTGGAAAACAGGGTCTTTGAAGTTAAAAGGGGATATGGTTTCCATGAAGTGATCATCGAAAACCCCCTTCATGAAAGCCGAATGCATCTTTTTTCAGATGAGCAGCTCCTGCTCCTGATGAAAGTCTACAGGGATCGTGTGATGCATTACCAGTCACAGGAAGGGATCAAGTACGTTTCCTTGTTCAAGAACTGGGGAAAGAAGGCAGGTGCCTCCCTTGAACATACCCATTCGCAGCTAATAGCGATTCCCGTGATGCCATCCACCATTGTAAAAGAGAAGAAGGCAATGGCAGAGATGGAAAACTGCCCTTATTGCAAGATCGTGGAAAAAGAGAAAGGAACAGAAAGGCAGGTCTATGAGAACAAGCACTTCATTCTCATAGCACCATACTATTGCAGGGTCCCTTATGAGATGTGGATGCTTCCAAAACAGCATGTGAACCATCTTTCAGCCTTTAACGATGACATGCTCTTATCCCTGGGCGACTGTATAAGAAAAGCAGTGTCATTGCTGGACCGGACAATACCTGAACTTGCATATAATTACATGTTCTTTCAGGTTGAATACGACCTGAGTTACCATTTCAATGTGAGTATCGCTCCAGTGACCTCGATTGCTGCCGGTTTTGAAAAGAACACCGGGATATACATCAATTCCGTGCCCCCTGAGATAGCTGTCGGACACCTTCTGGAAAAAGCATTATGATCTGTTCTGTGAAGTGATCCAATGAAAGAAAAACTACGAATTGCCATGTTTGCGTGGGAGAGCCTTCATTCAGTAAAGGTAGGAGGGCTGGCGCCACATGTGACAGAACTCTCCGAAGCCCTGGCTGCAATGGGACATGACATACATATATTCACACGTAACAGGGACATGACCCCTTACGGAATAGTTAACGGAGTGCACTATCACCGTATATACCATGCACTTGACGGAGGGATAGTCCAGCAGATGGACAGCATGTGTGATTCCATGCATACGGCTTTTGCAGAAGCCACTGCCATGTTTGGTAATTTTGACCTGACCCACGTACATGACTGGCATCCCGTGAACCTTGTCTGCAGGATCAAAGAAGAATACGGCATCCCTTTTGTCATAACCTATCATAGCACAGAATGGGGGAGGAACGGCAACCAGCACGGCACATGGTGGGAAGCCATGGAGATAAGCCACCGGGAATGGAGAGGAGGATACGAGTCAGCCGGAGTGATAATCACATCCACCAAACTGAAGGAAGAGATACAGCATCTTTACCAGATACCGGATACAAAGATATCTATCGTCCCCAATGGGATCCAAGGGAACAAGCTGATAATGGATGTGGACCCGGGTAAGGTAAAAGAAGAGTACGGCATACATCCTTATGCTCCGGTGGTCCTTTTTGTAGGAAGGATGAACTACCAGAAAGGCCCTGACCTTTTGGTCAAAGCTATTCCTGAAGTTCTTGCAGACCGATGGGACGTCAAATTCGTAATTATAGGCGAAGGAGAAATGAGACCTGTGTGCGAAAAGCTCGCACATGAGCTGCATGTTCATGAAAGCTGCCACTTTTTGGGTTATGCTGACGAAACTGTCAAAAAGAAATGGATGAATGCCTGCAATCTCATTTGCGTCCCAAGCCGCAACGAACCATTTGGGATAATCCTTCTTGAAGCATGGGACGTGAGCAAGAACATAGTTGCCACAAATGCCATATCCCTTATAGATAACTTCAGGGACGGGGTAATAGTCTACCAGACACCCGGGTCCATAGCATGGGGTATCAGTCATGTGTTCAATAACTATGCAGATGGTGAACTTGGAAAAGAAGGCAAGGAACTTATAGGTACCAGATATAACTGGGACAATATAGCCATAACAACAACAAAGATCTATCGGGACATGATCCCATAAGCATTACCAACCCGGATAATTGCGAGTTTAGTTATCAAAGACAAAGGGAAGTGATCTTTATCAGGAAATTTGCAAATCGTTTTTCAAAGAAAGCAGGTCTTTCACCCGGATCCCTGGTTCATGTGGGTGAGGAGAGAACGGAAAAACCGAAGATAACCATAATAGATTATGACAGGGATAATTTCCAGGAAAGAGTGGTCGACAATATAGAGGAATGCTTTCCTTTCAAGGATTACCCGACCATCTCATGGATAAATATAGATGGTATCCATCAGGTGGACATCATTGAAAAACTGGGTAAACACTTTGGACTGCATCCACTTGTCATGGAGGATATAGTCCACACAGACCAGCGACCTAAGATGGAGGACTACGATTCCTATATATATATAGTCCTGAAGATGTTATGGTTTGCAGATGATGATACAGATGTCAAGGCTGAGCAGGTCAGCATAATACTGGGCCAGAATTACGTAATTTCGTTCCAGGAGCTGGAAGGTGACACATTTAACTTTGTCAGGGAACGCCTGCGAACTTCCAAAGGCCGGATACGCCTTATGGGTGCAGATTACCTGGCATATGCACTTCTTGACTCTATAGTTGACAACTATTTCATAATAATCGAGAGATTTGGTGAGATAATAGAGGACCTTGAAGAACAACTTATAGAGAAACCGTCTCCTGAAACCCTGCAGAGCATCCATGACCTGAAGAAAGAGATGATATACCTGCGCAAGTCCGTCTGGCCCCTTCGTGAGGTTATAAGCGGACTTCAAAGATCGGAATCATCCCTGATCAAAGAATCAACATTCGCATTCCTTCGGGACATCTACGACCACACGATACAGGTTGCGGATGCTATTGAGACATTCCGGGATGTACTCACCGGCATCCTGGACGTGTACCTTTCAAGCGTAAGCAATAAGATGAACGAAGTTATGAAAATCCTTACTATCATAGCAACGATTTTCATCCCCCTTACCTTTGTTGCAGGTGTCTACGGGATGAATTTTGAATATATGCCGGAACTTGGATGGAAACTGGCATATCCGGCCGTATGGTTTGTATTCACACTAATATTTGTTTCCATGTACGCTTATTTCCGCAGGAAGAACTGGATGTAACACAAAAACGGACAACTGATATAAATGTATAATATATACCACACACCTTTGAATTTAGAGATAGAAGACACTTTCATCACAGTGGAGAAACAGGATGATAACCTGTTATACAGGCGTTTTTTCCGTGAGGAAGAAAAAAATAACGATAACCTTATAGTAAATAATTCATTCAAGGAAAAAGAATTAGCGGAAATCTTATTGCTCAATGATGATTGTGATATTTTGATAACTCCCATAGAACCTGTAAATATACCAAAGCCTTTAAGCTCATTCTTGCTTATTGAGTTCAACTGCCCGGTAATTATAGGTCCGGGAGAGAAGAAAAAGATATATATCACATTTCCTGTGGAGATAGGTGTTTTTTTCAAAAATAGAGAAGGTGATTATGAAATAATAGATATGTTCACTTTCTCAAAGGTAAAGTTCACACTATATGGAAGTCACACACATGGACTGATATGCAAGTACTGGGCAAGCGATGTGTTCACTAATCCCCCTGAAACAGACATTCTTCGTGAAGGATATATTGAGCTGGACATCATCAATGATTCCAGCAGTATGATGCAGATAGAAAAAACGGTCTTCAATGCATATGGAATGAAGATCTATTATGGTGACAAAAGGCTTGCCATGAAAGCGTCCCTGCGAATAATAAATAAACTTCTTGCAGAAACGGACTTTAGCACTTATCCTACCACTTCAAGGTTTAAAAGGTCAATGGAGCTTTATACTTCCCGCAAGCTGACTTTCTCAAGAACAAAGGGGATCATGGAGTTTGGCTTATGAATCTTACAGATATCACAGAGCATGTATATCCTCCCTCAAATCCCATTCTCATGCAAATTATCCTTGTTATTGTTATACTGTTCCTTGCCGTTGTGCTTGCTAAGGGTATAACTCTTTACATACAGCGCTATCTAAAGGATAAAATGGATAAAGAGAAACTCGCTTTACTGTTAAAGTTAATATATTATAGTATAATCATTACCGCAATAACCGGATTCATCTTCCCGGTACTTAACATTGATACATCCGGCCTGCTTGTTGCCGGTGGTGTTGTGGGTATAATACTCGGTTTTGCCAGTCAGAGCACAGTCGGTAATTTTATAGCCGGTATTTTTCTTATGCTGGAACGTCCAATAAAAATAGGTGATGCAGTAAGCATAAACGATAATTTTGGTATGGTCGAGGACATCAACATACTCTCAACTATAATCCGCACATTTGATGGTCTTTATATGAGAATACCCAATCAGACCGTTTTCACTACCAATATAACGAATTTTGTGGCCAACCAGGGTCGAAGGTTTGAATATTCTGTAGGTATAAGGTATAGTGATGATGCTGATAAAGCCATAAGGGTCATAAAAGAACTCATTGACGAGCAACCTTATGCCCTTGCAAATCCTTCTCCAAACATCTTTGTTGACACCCTGGGAGATAGCTCAGTTAATCTGATAGTACGCGTATGGGCTCCAGCAACCGAATGGTTCGATCTGAGAACAAAGCTTCTGTGGTTAATTAAGGAAAGACTTGAAGCTAATGACATACAGATCCCCTTCCCACAAAGAAGGTTATGGTTTCCCAGCGATGTCAATATCAATGATGTCAAACTCAGTAATGTGCTCAATGATGACAAATCAAATATAAGTCCGACAGATAATGAGCAAACCGAAAATATAGAGGACATGACAGAAAGGGGGAAATGATAAGCTATGAAGGCAGTTTGCGTTTGCTTAGAGGTTCATCTTCCTCTGCCAGTACGTTGGTACTGGCCGCGGGAAGGATATGGCCAGGTACATATCGAAAAATACTTTGACATGGAAAGAGCATTACAAAACTTCACAAAACTGGCAGTAAACCTTGAGGTCCTGAACGACACCTTGTCAAAGTCCATCGATAACGGAGGTAGATATACCTTTGACATCTCCGGTGTTTTCCTTGAGCAATGCAAATGGGCACCTGAGGTAATTGAGGGCTTTAAAAAACTTGATCCTGAAAGCATATCTTTTGCTGCCTCACCTTATTATCACTCTGTATGTTCGCTCTTTCCGGACCTTGAAGAGTTCAGGGAACAGGTTGAGAAGGACATGGAAGCAATAGAGGGACTTTTCGGGCAGCGGGCAGAGACATTTGTGAACACCGAGCTACTGTACGAGCCCAGGGCAATGAAAATACTTGAAAAACTGGGATTTAAGTGCCTGATCTCGGAAGGTTCCCATAACATTATGAACGGCTACGATCCAATGCATGTATACAGCAATACGGTTCCCACACTGCTGAGGCATATTAACCTGAGTGAGGATCTGGAAATAAGATTCTCGGACAGGGCGTGGTCCGGATATCCCCTGATAGCTGACAAGTTTGCATCATGGATGGCAAGCATGAAAGGGGATGTAATAACACTTTACATAAAATATGATGCCATAAACACACATCTGGAAAAGGATAAAGAGATACTGGGATTTTTAAGGGATATCCCGGTTTGCCTGGAAAAATATAACATCAGAATGCTTTTACCACAGGAGGCTGTCAAGATCTTTAAAGGAAGCGGTTTACCTTCCCTGGATTCAAAGACGACGGCACGTTACGGGATGCACAACCTGCTGGGCAACCATGCACAACACCTGTTCATGCACGAACTTGTGGATATAGGCGTGCATCTGAAAAAGATCAAAGATCCTGTTAAAAGAAAAGAGATGCAAAGAGTGTACCGCTATCTGCAGCAGAGTGAGATATTCCTGGAAATGAACTTAGAGGAAAGACGCCTTGGATATGAGAAAGCCGTAAATGGCCTTTCGATACTGTCAGATCTCGAACGTGCAATAATATCGGAGGCAAGAAAATGAATTCCATCTGCCTTTTCTTTGAAGTTCACCAACCATACAGGCTCAGATGGTTCTGGCCGGATGAGAAGCAGGGTTTTGAACGTTATTTTGACGAAAAGGTGAACAGGGAGATATTCTGCAAGGTTGCAAAAAAGTGCTATCTTCCTGCAAACCAGACCCTGCTTGAACTCATAGACAGGACAGAGGGTGATTTCAGGGCAAGCATGTCGGTTACGGGCACACTGCTTGAACAATGCAGCCAATGGGGTGAGGATGTACTTGATTCATTCCGTGATCTGGCACAGACAGGCTCTGTGGAGTTTTTAGATGAGACCTGCTACCATTCACTTGCATCACTCTTTGAATCAAAAGAAGAGTTCATAGACCAGGTAAGGGAGCACAAGGACCTCATATCCGGCCTGCTGGGCGTCACTCCCCGTGTATTCAGGAACACTGAGATGTTGTATAATAACAGTATTGCAGACATTGCAAATGCAATGGGATACAAAGCCATACTTACAGAGGGTATAGAACGCATACTTGAAGGGAGGTCTCCTGACCATGTATACAGGGCGAAGGATTCTGACATAGCAGTCCTGCTTCGCAATTATAAATTAAGCGACGACATTGGATATCGCTTCTCATCCAGGTGGTGGGAAGAATACCCGCTTACTGCCACCAAGTGGGCGGACTGGGCCTCCAGAAATCCGGGAGAGACCCTGAACATCTTCATGGATTACGAGACATTCGGAGAACACCAATGGGAAGAAACTGGTATCTTTGATTTCCTCCGGGCACTTCCGGGTGAGGTAAAAGACAGGGGAATGCGCTTTTTGACAGCGTCACAGACCATTGGAACATACTCACCGGTCGGTGAGATAGATGTGGGTGATTTCTCCACCATATCCTGGGCGGATATCGAAAGAGATACCAGTGCCTGGCTTGGCAATGATATGCAGCGGCGTTGTTTAGAGGAAATGAAGATCCTTGAGGGCTATGTAAAAAGAACGAAAGATTCAGAACTGCTTCGGATATGGAAACATATGCTCACATCGGACCACTACTACTACATGAGCACTAAGTGGCTTGGTGACGGTGATGTACACTCATACTTCAGTATACATAGCAGTCCCTACGATGCAGCCGTGAACTTCATGGCGGCGCTTAATGATTTCAAAGCCCGTGTTTTCAGGAAGCTTGCGGGGACAGAATAAAAGAGATTTTATGATTCGTGCACCAATGGTTCATAATGGTAATCAGACAACAAAATGAAAGTGGAACAGATAATGGGGTGGTTATTCTGAAAGATTTTTCAAAGATAGTATATCTGACAGGTTTCATACTGCTTGTACCTGCTTTTTTTCTGTCCAATGTTGATATAGTTCCTCAGCATTCTTTTATATCGGTTTTCTTTATTGTCTTCTTAGCAATTCCATGTTTTTTAGCAGTATTTGTATGGCTTGGAAATAAGAAAGGGCTTCTCCTGTTGATAATAATGGGCCTATATGCCCTGTTTCTGGAGACCATGGCCATTATTACCGGAATTCCTTATTCTGAGTTCTATTACACAGAGATCATAGGAGCAAAATTGTTCGGCACAACACCTTTTACAGTTCCCTTTGCCTGGCTTCCGCTTTTCATTGGCAGCATGTACCTTGCAAGTGAGATCAGGATAAATGGCCAAAGACCCGGACCATTGCAGATAGCAATCCTGACTACTCTTCTGCTGCTTTTGGCAGATCTTGTGCTGGACCCTGCAGCGGTGGCCCTGCAGTTCTGGATATGGAAGGAACCCGGTATATTCTACGGTGTTCCTCTGATGAATTTCATAGGATGGGTAATAAGCGGATTTGTAGCAGCTGTTATAGGCGTAGTTATGACCCGACATGAGCTAAGGGAAGACAAACCTGCAGCATTAGCCTCAAGTCTGCTTTTGATAATGTTCTTCTGGACCGGTGTTTGCGTTTATATGAAACTGCTAATACCTGCATTTGTAGGTATTGCTATGATAGCTTTCATTACATGGTCAACAAAAGGACATGCAGGTAATTTTGATAAATAAGTTGAGTACATTGTTTAAGATCTATAGACCGGGTTTAAGATGGAAAAGAAATATCCCAGTACTTTTGAGATGATCAGAGGACATGGCCTTATAGCCATGCTTGTGCCTCTGCTGATCAGCACATCCATGGCTTTTATCATTACAGGACAATTGAATACCCCAGGCCTTTTACTGGCAGCTCTTGTTGGGTTTAGTATACATATATCGATGAATGTCTATAATGATATATATGACACAAAACAGGGTTCAGATACCCTGGATTCCAGCAAGAGCTTTTTCAGTGGTGGTTCTGCAGTATTGGTGAGCAATCCTGAACTTGAAGGAAAAATGTTTACAATTGCAAGAGCTGGCCTTCTTTTGGGATTTCTGGGTACCCTTGGGCTGATGTATGTTTCTGAAGCTCATCTCTGGCTGGTTTTTATATTTATATTCCTGACAGCTTCTTTCCTGAGCAAGTACTATACTGCCAGGCCTTTTAAGTTCGCATACAGGGGCTTAGGTGAGATTGTTGTTTGGTTTGGTTTTGGGCCACTGGCAATTCTTCTGGGTGCAGCCGCCCAGGGTGTACCCTTCCATCCGTTGATCCTTTCTATAATGCCTGTAACCGGTCTGAGCACACTTCTGTTTTCATGGAGCGGGGAAATGGTGGACATGCCATATGACATGAAAGCAAACAAACGCGGACTTGTACTCAGGATAGGACTGAAGAACAGCATATATATGCTTTTCATTTTCCATATGCTGCTTACAATTAACGTGCTTTTTGTCTCCTACCTGCTAAGAGATGGATGGATCCTTGTCCTGGCAATGATACCTTATCTGATCATGCTGCCAAAAATATTTGCAGATTTTAGAGGAAGTGTTAGAGACCGGGAAAATGTCTTGAAAGGGGCTAAAATGAACTTTTTCAGTTTCCTGGTATTTTCGCTGAGCATTATGCTTGGATTTATAATGATGGCCTTAAACTCAATTTGAAATAGAAGGTACTACCTCAAAGTGTATCACTCATGTGTTCCCAGGCCTCATTGATATGAATGGCTTTCATTCCCATCCTCTTTGGGGCGATAATATCGTTCTCTGGCGTATCACCTATGAACAGTACCTCATCAGGCTTAAGTTGCATCTTATTAAGTGCAAAATGATATATTTTTGGGTTTGGTTTTTTATATCTGATATCCGAGGAGAAGATAACAAGATCAAAATATTCGTATATGCCCAAAAATCTCATCTCAAGCTCCGAGAAAACACGCTGGCCGTTAGAAAGCACACATTTTTTCAGATGCGGATTATCTTTTATTAACTGATGGCTGCGGGGGAACAATTCAAGTCTGCGCAGTGAAGCAGAACGGAAAACCCTTGCTGTTTCAATTCCAAGCTCATGGTTGTCAATATCCCAGATCGAATGATCTTTGCATATGCTTGAAAATATCTCTTCTACCCGGATCTCAGGATATTTAACCTTTGATGATCCCATTTTCTCTTCAATCCGGATAGCATACTCTGATTTTAACCTCTCAGGTGCTATCATAACACCCTGATACATCAACCATTTACTGACTGTCTGGTATGTAGCAAGGTCACTTTCATCTGTATCGATATCTATGATGGTATTATAGAGGTCAAATATCAGACCTTTTACTCTATAGCCTTCAAACAGGATAATGCCTCCTTTAGAAGATATTGATTGTATGGTGAATGTCTATATAATCTTGCAGTCCGCAGAAGGCCTATGCTCATAAAGAATGGCAATATCATTGTGTTTTTGTGAAATTCATCTTCACTTCTGCAATAATGCCAGAGGAAATGTCCGATATAAGGCTCAGCGTTCATTCCGGACCCACAATTTAGCTGAAAATAGTTTTTCATCTCTGCACAAAGTGTACCTATATCCCGTATAGGGTTTGCATGATGCCAGCAACTTTCCATATCAAGGATATATGGTATATCATTTGCCACAATATAATTCAGAGGTGAGGTATCTCTGTGGATCATGCACCCTTGTTCACGATCAAGAAGTGAGCTATACCACCATCTTCCAAGCATTTCATCAAAACTTTTCCTTATGTTGCGTTCTATTCTAAGCTGATCCAGCAAATAATGGAAATTTGCAAACTCCTTTCCCTTATCATAGTGTGATCTGGTGTTATCGTGCAGATCCCTTAGCATACGTGCAATGGAACTAAGTACATCATAGAGGCTTTCACGATGTTTCAGATGCCAAAGAAGCTTCTTACCTTTTATATATTCTGTTACAAGAACACAGTTAAAATCACTTCTTACTGCAATGGGCTTTGCAACATTGATGAACTGTCCGGCTTTGTGCAGATTATTGTACTCTGCCATCATTGCTCTGTATGCATCGTATTCTTTCAGTTCACCCAAAGGTTCTGCAAAGAACTTTGCAATAACACTATAATCCTCTCCTATGAATCTATATCTGCATACATTATGCGATGTTGATGCATATTTGAGGACATCGACCGAGCAACCCTTATTCTTTATCCTGTCATCAAGGATCCCTACCAGCCAGTCTCTGAAGACATCCCCTGGTCCAAGCAGATTCACATATGAAGAAATTAATAAGCACCCCATCATTAGTAGATGTTATCATGTTGTTCATATCCAGTTAAATACATGATGATTTATCAAAGCCAAAAACAATAGTCCACCTAAGCTGGTGTTTACATAGGGAAGATACCAGTATAGTTTCTCAATTCTCAGGTCCCTGAACAAAAGCAGACCTGATGGGAATAATGGGTATATTAGAACCAAAAAGCTCAAAGGATTGAACTGTGCCGTCTGCAGGACTATCAGTGAAAGTGTTGTCCAGAATATCAGGCATAGTATCAGAGATGCTTTTTCGCCTATGACCACCGGGGTGGTCCTGATCCCTGTTCTCATATCATATTCTATGTCCGGTATTGCAGAGAATATATGCATGGCTGCTATGTGGCAATACGCAGCCAGCATTATGAACCAAGCTGGCAGTTCCCCCGCCACCATGTAGTAGGCAAATAATCCAGGCATTATATACAGATAGTTTGATGAAAAATCCAAAAAAGGCCTTTCTTTAAAGCGCATGGGCGGTGCACTATAAAAATATGCCAGGAGAAGGAAACCTGCAAATATCAGGCGCTCTCCAAAATTCTGGAATAACATCAAGATCAAGCTCAGCCCTGTAATCGCATAGATCGAGTATAAGAGTCGTTTTCTTTCCCTGCTTTTTAACCTGTGTTCCTTCTCATCCTTTTTTGGGTTAAGCTCGTCTGTATCCTGGTCCCAGAAGTCGTTGACACCATATATGAAGACATTGGCAGGGAAAAAGAAATATGCCAGGTAAATATAGTACTCAAGGCGCATGAAATCAGAGAACAGGGTTGCTGCCAGGGCATAACCTACTACGTATGTTCCTCCGGTGTATATCCAGAACCTAAATCGGGAAACCTTGAATAAAAATGAAAGTATGTTCTTCATTCAACATCCTTTACCGTGTTCACATGCCTATAAATAACATTGGCTGCCGGTTACAACCTAAAGCTCCTTAGGGAATTTGCAATAATGGTACTGACTATCCTTGGTATGCGGGGCTTGACCTTTTTGCGGTATACAACAAGTGGATCCCTATAGATCTGATCTCCGGTCCATGTGTACATATCCGAGGCAGTTCTTATCGGAATCAGGTAACGGCGGGGAATAAAGCAATATCCTTCCTCTCCACGGACCTGCCATGACTTGTAGACATCTATTTGCTCTTTGATGAAAGCTTCAAAGCCATCTTTATTGGATTGGGCATCCTCAAGACCGAGTCCTTGCAGCCCATGCTTTCTTAACTCGCTTTTTGGGAAGTAGATCCTTCCCAGAGCAATATCCTCATCAATATCGCGTATGAAGTTCATATACTGCATGGCACGTCCCAGATAACGGGCACTGTTATATGATTCTTTAGGAAGGCCCATTATACAGGCCATGAACAACCCTACAACCTCTGATGATCCATACAGATATTTTTTAAGCTCATCAAAACTTTCATATTCAGATATAGTTATATCCATTTCCATAGACTTTAAAAAAGCATTTGTCCATAAAGGATCAAATCCCTTAAGACGACTTAGATCTGCAAATGAATCAACTACTATATCGCCGGTCATTTCCCCTTTCATTGCCATTTCATATCTTTGCCAGAACGCATAGAACTCGCTGACATCCTGGGGGATGGCATCAACATAATCATCGGCCTTTCTGAGAAAACTATACAGAGTGAATACGTCTTTTTTAACCTCTTTTGGGAAAAAGATAGTGCTGTAGTAGTAAGTTTTACTACCCCTCTTGAATATTGAATGGATTGTCTTATCTATCATATATTATCCATGACAAATCATTTTTTCAGTTTTTTGTTTATCTCACTTACAACTATCTGTGAGGATATCAGGGTCATGGGCACTCCTATACCAGGGTGTGTATATTGTCCTGAATAGTAAAGGTTCTTGACGAGCTTACTTTTATGAGCTGGTCTCCAGTGAGCGGTTTGCTTTAAGGTATGAGATATCCCCAGAGCGGTTCCCTTATAGGCATTGTAGCGATCTTTGAAATCATCCAGTGCAAAGATCCTTTTTACTACCACATGATCTCTGATATTTTCTCCTGTCTTCTTTTCCAGATCATCCATAATGTGATCATAAAGTGCCTCCCTGTTATCAGTACTATCCTCTATACCAGGTGCAAGCGGAACAAGAAGAAACAAAGTATCAGTTCCTGCGGGAGCTGCCGTAGAATCTGTGCGTGAAGGTACATTTACATAATATGAGGGGGAATCTGGCCATGTTGCCTTCTCAGGGTCAAAGAGCTGGTCGAACTTGTTGGCCCAGTCCTCTTCAAGGAACAGATTATGGTGGTCAAGTGATTCCACAACCTTGTCCACGCCCACATAACCCACAAATGCTGAGGGTGCCATGACCCTGGTGTCCCAGTATTTATCATCATAGGTCTGGTATTTCTTATCCACAAGATCCATTTCACTGTGCGGATAATCTGCATTGACAAGTACCAGGTCCGCTTCATAGCTTCCCTTTGGAGTGTGGACCTTTGTGACTTTGTTCTTCTCTATCTCAATGGATGTCACAGGTTCGTTGAACTTAAACTCAGCACCATATTCAGTGGCCAGGTCATAAATGGAATCTACTACTTTTCTCATCCCGCCTTCAGGGTAAAAGACACCCATTGTCAGATCTATATGGGACATGATATGATACATTGAAGGAGTATTCTGGGGAGAGCCACCTAAAAACCCAATGGAGTATTCCACAACCTTGCGTGCCTCATCGCTTTCAAAACGTTTATTGACAAAATGTTCAAGGCTTTCAAATATGTTCAGCTTTATTCCCTGCAAGAGCATCTTACCACTTAACAGATCTAGTGAGGACTTAAAATCCCTGTACAGCATATCCTTTACAGAGGAGTCGTAGAGTTTTCCTGCCGATTCCAGATACTCCTTTAACTTATCTCCCCCGTTCTCCTCAAAGGAGTCAAATAGTTTAAAATTCTCCTTCAGGTCAGAAGCAATATCCACAACTCTTTCATCGCCAAAGAAAATGCGATAGGAAGGATCCAGTCGCTTTAGTTCGAAGAGATCCTCCGGCTTTTTGCCAAATTCTGCATAAAAGTTCTCATAGATATCAGGCATGAGATACCAGGATGGGCCCATATCGAAATTAAAGCCTTGTTCACTATATACACTGGCCCTGCCGCCTGGACCCTCATTCTTTTCAAAGACCACAACATTATATCCTTCCTTTGCAAGCAAAGCTGCAGCCGAAAGACCACCAAAACCGGAACCCACTACTACCACATTCATTGTATCACTTGTACCTATTTTCAAAACTACGTAACTATTTATGGGTTAAAGGTATATGAAACTTCCACCAAAATAAGGACAATGTATGCTCATTTTTTAAATCACTTTTATCATAATAAGAAATGAATAAAAATAGCTGCAACTTTAATGCAACGATTACTCCGATAGCATTCAAACATAAATTATTCAGAACCAGATGTTTAAGAGAACATAAAGTAAAATAATACAGAAACAATATTGATAATATCAGGAATCAACAGGTGATATGTGTGGTCAGGGATCTATATATGTTCTCGGGTATTGACAAAGAAGCAGAAGTTGTCTGGTTCAGGCTCACATACGAGAACACGATGCATTCGGAAGCTGATATAACATTATTTTTTGCAGAGAAGGGACTTGACATAAGGTTTGCTTACCTTGACTGCTCTGAAGATCCTTCAAGGGGCAAATACGTCATGTTCACTGAGGTTGAAAAAGGCAGGGATATCCAGGGAATTGCAGATGAGCTTTTGAAGATGGATGTGGTACTTGAGCTGGAATGGGGATTTTCAAAGAACAGGGTCATCCAATCAATAGATTTCCCATTGCATCTGCTTGGGCAAAGGGCTGTCATAATCAGGGCAAAGACATTTGTGAACATCCTGAACATCGTCTATGAGAATATAACGCAATCCGAAGGATTGTTCACCATGATGGGACTTAAGAACGGAGAAGGAGCGGTCAGATATCTCAGGGAACTTGTTGAAGTGAATGAGAACAACTTCCTTGAATTATTAAAAGAACTCCTGATGGCTGCAGGCTGGGGTATCCTTGAATATGAAATGGACACAACTGAGCTTAAAGGGACCGCAAGGATAAGTGATTCGTTCATTGCTGAAGAATACAGGCAGAGCGATGTGCCGGTATGTGGATATATAAGCGCTTTCCTTGCAGGATATATATCACAGTCCCTGGGAAGAACAGTGCAGGTGCGGGAAACAAGATGCAAAGGCATGAATGATGTCTTTTGCGAACATGTTATCTCCCCGGTTCCAAAAGGAGTGAATATAGAGCACATACTCAGGGGAGAGTCAAATTGATACGGCAGCCAAATGCCATTCTTGGCAATGACAGGTTACTTGTTACACTTGGCAAAAAAGGAGAGATATTCGGCTATTACTATCCAGGCAGGGATACTGCACAACATGTAGAAGAGTCACAGGCATGCCTTTATGACGGGAAGGAGCTCATATGGTCAAATGCCCGGGAATGGGTTGCAGACCAGAGATACATAGAGAACACAAATATAGTGAGCACAGAGCTTATCCATTACAAGGGACTTACAATGAACATCCTGGATTTCGTTCATCCGATCCTGCCGGTACTTGTACGCCGGTACAGGATAAGTTCTAAAAAACAATTCCATGGAAAATTCTTTTATTACTCCAGCCTGCAGGTCGGGGAAATGAAGAAAAAGAACTCGGCATTCTGTGATCATGATTCCGGATTGCTGGGGCAGTACTGGAAAGACTACTATATAGGCATCAGTTCAAATCCCAGATTCGAACAATGGCAGGTAGGAAAAGCCATGGACACGATCTGGTGGACGAATGCCAAATATGACATGGAAGATGGAGTACTCCAGAAGAACAATGAGGATATAGGCAACCTTAACTGCGCTCTGGGATGGAAACTGGACATTGATGTTTCAAGACCTGCCGAGATCACAGTGCTTATCGGTGCAGCCCCGGATAGAAAGGGACTTTACAGGATAATGCGCAAGGTACAGAGCGAACCAGTGGAGAACATCTATAACGAGACCCAGGAAAAATGGATCAAATGGCTATCAAAAAAGACGCTTCTTGAGTTGCCTGATCATCCTGGTTTTGAGAGTTTCAGACAGGAACTTATGAAGGGTTTTAACCGCTCTCTGCTGGCATTGAGCATACTCAATGATCCGGATAATGGTGCGTTTGTCGCAGCCCCGGAGTTTGACCATGAGTTTGAGATGAGTGGAGGCTACGGATATTGCTGGAACAGGGACTGTGCGGAGATAGTCACTTCCCTGATGGATGCGGGTTATCCGGAATATTGTAAACGTTTCTTCAAATGGTGCAAAGATACACAGCTTCCGGACGGGTCTTGGTTCCAGCGTTACTGGCTTGACGGAAGCACTGGGCCCTCATGGGGTAATTTCAGTTTTTCAACACAGATCGATGAAACCGGAAGCACCCTCTTTGCAATGGATAGATACTGCAGCACACTGGAACAGAACTTAAAAACCGAGTTCCTTGATACTATGTGGACTACAGTACTGTGCGCTGCAGAATATCTCATGAAAAGGACCCTGGATGGCCTGCATGATACCTGCCTGTGCCTCTGGGAGACACATGCGGGGATATTCACCTATACCAATGCTGCCATATATGCAGGGCTAAAAGGAGCTGCAAATATGGCCCGGGAATATAACGATAAGGAACTTGCAGACAGGTGGGCAGAAAGGGCAGAGTTCATCAAGAACACTACCATTGATAGACTATGGCTTGATGAAGGTTATTTTGCAAGGGGGATAAGATACGGAGAGGTAGACAGTGCCATAGATGCAAGCATTATTGGTACATTCGTCCCTTTCAACATGCTCTCGGCCCGGAATAAAAAAGAGCGGGAAATGATCATCTCCATTATCAGGAATATAGAAAAACATCTCCGGGTGCCTGTGAATGAGCACTTTGGGATAAAAAGGTATGTAGATGACAATTACATCGAAGGAAACCCATGGATAGTCACAACGTTGTGGCTCTCAAAGGCTTTGCTTGAGCTTGCAGTGACCTGCTGTGATAAAAAGGAGGAAGAAGAAATGGGGACACTGATAAACGATGCCCTCAAATACATCCGGTGGTCACTAAAGGGTAGTACTGATGCAGGAATGTTGCCGGAACAGGTCAACAAATACACCGGCAAGCCTGCATGGGCGATACCCCTGAGCTGGAGTTGTGCCCTTATGCTTGATAATGTACTGCTGCTGGATAAGCTCAGGAAAGGATCCAGGCCGGAATAACACATAATACAGGCAGCAAAGATCCAAAACAAGAGGATCTGAAACTGGAAGGATTATAATGGATCATTCAGAATACAGCAAAGCAACAGCCAATGAATGGATAGTTGCCAATGGTCTTGGTGGCTATGCATCCTCCACGGTCATCGGAGCGAATACACGCAAGTACCATGGCCTGCTTATCGCTTCACTAAAACCCCCTGTTGAGCGCAGACTGCTTCTCTCATCCCTTGATGAAGAGCTCATTACGCAAAAAGAGACCTTCAGGCTTGCAGTACACAAATACCCGGATGCCATATATCCCCGTGGTAACGACCTTCTTGTGGATTTTTACAGGGAACCTTTTCCAACTTTCATGTTTAATGCAGGTGGAATGAAAATTAAAAAGCAGATTATGATGCTTCATGGCCTAAACAGTACCGTGATAAGGTATCATATCAGCAACCCGTCTGGAACAAAAGGACTTTTCAGGATATTGCCACTGGTGAACAACCGGTCTGTGCACCGTATGACCCGCTCAGATGATTTTACGTTCATGCAGGAAGTTATGCCCGGGAAGATCTCACTGGAATGGGAAGATAGTTCTTTCAGCCTTTATTCGGACATGAGGTACCAGGCAGACGAACACTGGTACTACAATTTTGAATACGATGCCGAACTCTTAAGGGGATATCCTCACAGGGAGGACAATTTCAATCCGGGACATTTTGACCTGGAAATAAGCGGGAAAGATGCTTCCTGCTTCATTGTGGCAAGTACAGAAAATGATGAAGAATGGAACTGGAAAAGAATACAGGAACTTTTTGATAATGAAAAGAGACGCCTTAAAGGACTTGCCGGTAAAAACACAACAGATGATCCTTTCTTAAAAAAACTGGTGCTTGCAGGGGATTTATTTATCGTTGAGCGCAGATCCACAGGATCAAAGTCGGTAATAGCCGGCTACCACTGGTTCGGGGATTGGGGCAGGGATACCATGATATCCTTACCAGGACTGACACTTGTTACCGGACGCTATGATGATGCAAGGTCAATACTGTCCACTTTTGCAGCCCATTGTAAAGAAGGGCTGATACCCAACCTTTTCCCTGAGCAGGACAGCGGGTCACCGGCCTATAACACAGTGGACGCATCCCTCTGGTTCGTTCATGCTGCAGGAAGATACATGGATTATACCAATGATACGGATTTCATCAAGATGATCTGGCCTACGATTGAAAATATACTGGAAAATTATCGAAAAGGGACTGCATATGACATCCGAATGGATGAGGACGGACTTATAGAGCATGCAGGACAGCTTACATGGATGGACGCAAAAATCGGGGATCTGGAGGTGACACCCAGAAAGGGAAAAGCATGTGAGATCAATGCCCTGTGGTTCAATGCCCTAATGTATGCAGGAAAAATTGGGAAAAGGATTGGAACCGATGTTTCAGGCTTCACAAACGATGCAAAACTGGTAAAGCGAAGTTTCAGGGAACAATTCTGGAACAATGAAAAGAAATGTCTTTATGATTGTATTCAAGGCTCCTGGAAAGAAAGAGACCATGAAAAAGACGATTCTGTCAGGCCTAACCAGATACTTGCTGTTTCCCTGCCACACACCATGCTTTCAGCGGACATGGAAAAGAATATCGTTGATGTGGTCACTGAAGAGCTGCTAACACCCTACGGACTAAGAACACTTTCACCTTTTGACAAAAGGTATAAAGGCATCTATGCAGGAAACCCTGAAAGAAGGGACAGTGCCTATCATAATGGAACTGTGTGGCCCTGGCTGCTTGGTCCTTATATAACGGCCTTCAGGAAGGTCTACGGGGACAAGCCGGATCTTAAAGGAAAACTCAGGTCGTTTTTACAGATGATAGAAAAACATATGGATGAGGCCTGTATAGGAACAATCTCAGAGGTTTTTGATGGGGATATACCACATTATCCCGGAGGCTGTGTTTCACAGGCATGGAGCGTGGCAGAGATAATGCGTTGTTACCTGGAGGATATCCTTGCAGAATAAGGATGTCTGCAAATATCCATTCGCAATCTTTAAGATTGCTGAGATTCATGTTAGAACAACGTTTTAGGGATTTGGGATCGATTGAATATTTGGGATTTATAATTTAGGTTGTGGGAATATGGAATCTATGAGAATTGCAATGTTCTCATGGGAGAGCCTTCATTCGGCAAAAGTGGGCGGGCTGGCTCCCCATGTGACAGAGTTATCAGAACAGTTGGTAAAATCAGGGCATGAGGTCCACATATTCACCCGGGCAGGGCGGTACAGGGACTACGATGAAATAAACGGCGTACATTACCAGAGATGTCACTTTGACGAGTCAGGAGATATACTTTCCCAGATGGATAAAATGTGCGATGCCATGTATTCAAGATTTGTCCGGGTATCTGAGGATAATGGTAAGTTTGACGTTATACATGGACACGACTGGCATCCGGTTAATGTGCTCAACATGATAAAATATCAGCATGGATTGCCCTATGTGATTACCTACCATAGTACAGAATGGGGACGCAACGGGAATGTTCATCTGAGCTCACCTACATCATCAGAGATATCCCACCGCGAATGGCTTGCAGGGTATGAGAGCTCTGAGGTAATACTCACTTCAGAGAACTTCAAAAAGGAAGTTCAGAATATATACTCTATTCCCGATGCTAAGATATCGGTAATACCTAATGGCATATCCCCCGGAAAGGTAAAAAAGGACATAGACCCCGGTTCTGTCAAGAAGGACTATGGTATCCACCCCTTTGCCCCTGTTGTTCTTTTCACAGGCAGGATGCATTATCAGAAAGGTCCTGACCTGCTTGTAAAAGCCATCCCCAGAGTCCTGGATGGTAACTGGGGCGCACATTTTGTATTCATAGGTGAAGGAGAGATGAGACCATACTGTCAGAATCTTGCAGATGAGCTTAATGTGGGACAGTCCTGTCACTTCCTGGGATATTCACCTGATGAGATCCTCAGGGACTGGACAAATGCCTGTGATATGACGTGTGTCCCAAGCAGGAACGAGCCTTTCGGGATAGTAGTACTTGAATCATGGGATGCGAGCAAGGCAGTAATTGCAACAGATGCGGTCAATATAGTGGACAACTTCCAGAACGGACTTATCAGTTACAAAACACCTGAATCCATTGCATGGGGGATCAACTATGCCCTTGATGGACTGGATTCCATCACACCTGTAATGGGCAACAATGGGAAAAAACTTGTAGGAACGAAGTTCAGCTGGAACACAATTGCCGGAGCAACAGTTGATGTTTACAAGAGGATAAACTGAAGTGATATATATGGAAGAAATGTGTTTTAATATAGGTGAAGCAGCCGGTTACATATACAGACTGCTGGAAAATGGGGAATCTAACCTGGCAAACCTGAAGAATCATCTTAAAGATAATGGTTTTGATTCACAGGTAGTGTTCATGGCCATCGGATGGCTTGCAAGGGAAGATAAGATATGCATAAGCAGGAGCAGGAACTCTTGGTCCCTGAAACTTAAATAAGGACTTCAAATTCCAATTCTATCAGATCATATCTGTTTTGGAACCTTTTTTCTTTTTCAGGCTCTGCAGAAAAGTTATTATCAATCATTTGTGAACCGCAGATACACTCACCTCTTACAGAGTTGAGTGCCTGCTAAACCTCCGTTTAGCAGGTAACCCTGATGCACGCAGATATTTTTTATCTGTGGTCTATTAATAAAGAAAGGATTTCTACAGAGCCCTTTTTTATTATCATGGAAGTGAAATACTGTTTATAGGCTACGTGACAAACCTGTAACAAAAGTGCTTATCAATTGGGTTACTTCTTTCTATTATTCCATAAGACAAGGTAAGTTGATATAGTATTACCTAGCATATATAAGATACTAATAAATAAGCGGGGGAATAGTATGGAAAATAAGAGAGTAGTTTATCTGCCGATATTAGCAATAGCAGTTGTTGTAATGCTGACAGGCGTTGCCATTGCTGCAAACAATAGTACCGGTAATCGTATATGGGACGCAAATGAGAACATGTCCCTTGAATATACATGGACCGCACTGAGCTATTCAGGATTCTATTACGATCTTGATTCAGGTGTAGGCTCGGAAACACTTACAATAAAACTGGACAGCAACACTGACAGGAGTATAGGTGAGGGAGACCTTGAATATTCCACATCGCCTATAACTACGGGTTTTGAACAAAGGGCCTGGGGGTCCTACCAGGTGATCGGATTCATGGCTGAGCGTTACTTTGCAGGTTACACGGATGATACCGGCTTTACTGATGAGGTCAGCCTCATATCTGATGGTATACTTACAAAGGTGCTGCTTGACAATGACCAGAGGTTTTCCCTTTATACAGGTGCCTCACTTGTACTTGAAGAAGGATACGAGTTGAATATTGTGGAAGTTGACCTGAATGGTAACAGTGTGATGGTGACCCTGGAAAAGGACGGGACTGAAATTGACACCGATATTATATCATCAGGTAGCGATTATGTATATGATACAGAGCTTGGTACGGATGATGTGGTGATAATAGCCGTACATTTTGACAATATATTCCAGGGAAGAGAGACAAATGCCGTGTTTGTGGAAGGTGTGTTCCAGATATCTGAGAATTATATCGAAATACAAGCAGGTGATTCTTTTGGCAGGATGGAAGTCACAGCCCTGAGTCCTGATGAAATAAAAATGGAGAACTCACGTTCTATCAGTCTTGGAAGAGGAAATACCATAAATATTATGGGCAAACTGAAATTTGTGGTTGCTGATGACAGCACCCTGAGATTTGGTCCGGTGCTTGACATGTCAGTTCCTGGCATATATGAGCTAAGAGGTACTGTTGCAGAGAGTGAGTTCAAATGGACACCATTGAATTTTGAAGGATTCTACTACAATATTGATGAAGGTGTTGGAACCGAATCCCTTGAGATAACAGAGCTCACAGGCAGAAATATACGTATCGGTGACCTTGTTTACAGGAGCGAGCCTTTGGAAGTCAGTTTCGAGCGTAATCAATGGGGTCAGTTCCAGGTGATAGGATTCATGGCAGAGAAATACTTCGCCGGATACCCGGACAATGAATTCACAGATGATGTAAGTCTTCTTTCTAGCGGCCAGCTCTCAAAGGTGCTTATCGATGATGACAGCAAAAAATCCCTTTACACAGGTTCATCCCTGATACTTGAGGAAGGATATGAGCTGCGTATAATAGAAGTTGACCTTAACGGCAACAGCGTAATGATCGATCTTATGAAGAATGGCAATAACGTTGATACAGATATAATTTCTGCCAATGACGACTATGTCTATAAGATGGATATCGACTCAACAGATGATGTACCTGTAATAGTAGTGCATCTTGCTAGTATATTCCGGGGAACAGAGACAAACGCTGTGTTCGTTGAAGGTATCTTCCAGATATCCGAAGAAGTGATCGAAATAGAATCAGGTGAGCGCTTTGGACGGATGGAAGTCGTAAGCTTCTCTGAAAATGAGATAGTCCTTGAGAACAGGAATTCGGTCTCACTGTCAAGAGGAAACACTATCAACATCATGGGAGATGTCTCATTGAAAGTCGCTGATTCCGGTGATATACGCTACTATCCATTCTTACAGGTATCCACTCTTCCTTCACAGTCACTATCCATTGATATGCCTGCTGTTATTAGACAGAACGAAGCAGTGGGAATAAAGGTTACTTCCAGAGGGGCAGCCGTGGACAATGCTGTTGTGATGTTTGGCAATAACAACGTGGGCAGAACTGCAACTGAAGGGACCATATCCTATATACCAATAAATGCAGGCACTTTTACAGTCACTGCTGAGAAGGACGGCTTTGTCTCTGCGAGCAAGAGAGTTGAGGTAATCTCACCAGAGGATGCCAGCAGAAAACTTGTAATCGAAGTATCCCCTGAAAAGATAATTGAAGGAGAGACTATTACGATCTCGGTGATCACTGCCATCGCCGGGGACCCGGTTGAAGACGTGCAAGTCTACTATGATAAAAACCTCATTGGAACTACCGATACGGATGGAAACCTGGCATACATTGTAACAGAACCGGGCATGCATAAACTGAGCACTTCGGCAGATGATTACCTTGAGGCTGAGCTTAATCTGGAGGTCCTTGCACTTGAAGCGAAGTTCTCATATTCCAATCTGCAGGTGACACCACTTCTGGTCAGGACCGGGGAAGATGTCACTGTTACCGTGGATGTGATGAACACAGGCACTTCTGCCGGCCAGACAGATGTGATGCTGCTTATCAACGGTGCTGTTGCAGGATCTGAGAACGTCTCACTTGATGCAGGAGAGGAAACAACATTGACATTTACCATCTCACAGGATGAGGCAGGGAGCTATGAAGTACAGGTTGGCGATTCTACCGCGGTTTTTGTAGTGGAGAAAAGCGCCCTCCCTGCACCTGGTATTGTTGTTGCTGTTATCGCTGTGATGGCAATGGCCTTGCTGATCCGCAGGAAGGAACGACAAAAGTGAGGAAACGTATGTTAGTACAGACCATTGAATCATAAAGAACGGAAGTATCCTTGTGCCTGCCTTTTTGGCAGGTACATATTTATTTAAAGTTATTTTTGAAATACCATTATATTCATATAATCTCAATATCCTGAATACGTCCATTCCAAATGTGAGTAGTATATGGACAAAATATGGACAAGATTTGATAATTGTGCTTTTAATGAGAAAACAAGTTCAAAATAAACGGTGAAAAACATGAAAAAAGAGATCATAGTAATTCTGTCTCTTCTCTTTGCATTAAGCTTTCTGATACTACCCGGTCCTGCCTTTGCCTGTGATATCTGTTTACTGGATTCACATGAACAGATGTTTTTATATTCGGACATGAACATTACACCAATTGTGGCAAATACCGGAGAAGATGTCACTGTCAGGGTTGATGTAAGGAACATTAATACTTCCAGAGGAGAGACAGAAGTCCAGTTAGTTATAAATGGTGAGGTTGCCGACTCCAAGCCCATGTCACTGGATGCAGGAGAGGAAAAAACGGTCACATTCATGATCTCTGAAGAAGAAGCGGGCACCTATACGATACAAATAGGTTATTTATTAGAAGAACTGGTGATCGAAGATAGATCAGTTCCGGCATCAGGCATTACATTTACACTGATAATGATAATTGCCGTTACCCTGTATTCCCGCATTAGAAGAACTAAGAGCTAATGTAAGACGGACATATATAAGGGTAATTTCAAAGCCTGCTTTTTTACAGGCTCGCCTTTTTTAAAGATCATAGGGATAGCAGTTGATCCTATTTACTTTCATGATCAACGTTATCATATTATCCATAATATGATATAGAGAGACTTAAGTAATTTAGACATAATATATCAGGTATTCTTCCAATGGCCGTACCTGGCATATGAGAGGTCAGTAAAAATGGATGCAACTTCTTCTTTATTCGCAATACTATACACGTTCTCAGCTTCATTGCTCTATCCCGTGGTGATCACTCTTATACTGCTGGTGATCTTTTCACTTATGCTTATAGGTGAATTCCTCGCAGAGTATTCAAAAAGGAAAAGGGATACTGCAAATCTTGAAATGAGATGCAATGATGTCAGAGAACATATCCGTTTGCAGGATTTCCTCATGGCTGCCGAATCACTTAGGAATATAGAACAGAACTACCTGGTTACGGGTTTTGCTAAGGATGCATCAGTCCATGTGAAAAATAACATGATCCCTGCCATCGAGTGGCTCTCTCAGGACTATGAGATCAGGATGGCAAAGAGGCTGGAACAGACAAGGATCGTTGCAACCATCTCCCCGATGCTGGGACTGATGGGAACACTCATACCTCTGGGGCCTGCCCTCATCGGGCTTTCACAGGGTGATATCGTGCAACTTGCAAACAACCTGATGATAGCCTTTGCAACAACTGTAATAGGTCTGTTTGCAGGAAGTATAGGCTACGTACTAACCCAGGTGAGGAAGAGATGGTACTGGCAGGATATGGCTGATATAGATTACATCCTTGACAGCCTGGAGGTCGTTGAATGAGAAAGAGGACAAGATACGATCGAAGACGACTCATTGACAATGAGGATGAGCAGAATCCCCTGACAGGGGTTGCCAATCTATTTGATATCGCCATGGTATTTTCGGTAGCATTGCTTGTGGCACTGGTCATGTCATACCAGTTGCCTGAACTGCTCAGTCCCACGGATGACATAACTATAATCAAGAATCCGGGACAACCGGACATGAAGATAATCATCAAGGAAGAGGGAAAACCTATCGAGGTACTGAACATGACAGACCAGATAGGTGGTGGAACCGGAGAGGCTTTGGGTACGGCTTACAAACTGGCTGATGGCAGGGTCGTGTATGTGCCGGAAAATAGTGGTAATGAGAGCATTGGCTGATAAGACAGGAATGGATCATATCCATTCCATACTGATCTTTTCTTCAAAGACAGTAGCTTTATTTCTTTGCTGTACTGAAACCTATCAGAGAGTAGGGTGTACAGTGGCGCATGATGGCTGAGAAAAGTCCTGCAAAAGCAATTATGGCAAGCACCCAGCGCAACAGACCGGGACCAACAAGGTCCATTGCAAGGATTGTTATCGCCAGCGAACCGAAAAATGCTCTTAAAAAGAGGTCAAAACCCCCTACATTCTCCTGAAGGAATATTTGTTTCATATCCATATATTATCACCCGTTCCCAGCTGAACAGAAAGCATGCGCTTTTGTCCTATGAATATTTTGTTCTATGAATAATAAGATTAATGAGTGAATCGCACATAAAGCATGTGCCTGGAAAAACTAAATTTGTTTGTCAAGAAAATGAGAATAATATTCGCAACTCTCTTGTAGTATTAATCTAATTAAATGTAAAACTAAAATCTACCATTATGTGAACAAGGGAATAAGGTCAGAGGAATTGGGAGAATATCATGATACAGGATTTCAAAGAAACGTTCACAGAGGTTGTCCAGGCAGTATTGCCCCTGACATTGGCTGTTCTTCTGATAATGTTTGCCATAGGCATGGATTCGGGTATGTTCCTTTCGTTTATTTCAGGTTCATTAATGGTAATTGCAGGAATGGTACTTTTCCTCATGGGTGTTAAACTGGGAATGTTGCCAATTGGAGAGGCCATTGGTGCCGAACTCCCAAAACACAATTCTGTGCTGTTCTTAGTAGGGGTTGCATTTTTGCTCTCATTCATGGCAACAGTTGCAGAACCTGATGTCAGGGTGCTGAGCGCAATGATCGATTCGGTTTCAGATAATGGGATCTCACGGAACGCATTGATCCTTTCCATTGCTTTTGGTGTGGGTTTCTTTGTATCGGTATCCATGCTAAGGATCGTGTACGGTGTTCCGATCAAGTACCTTCTCACAGCAGGTTATCTGATTGTCATAATGCTGTCCTTTTTCACAAACCCTGAATATATTGCCATAGCCTATGATGCAGGAGGTGTGACCACCGGACCCATGACCGTACCTGTTATCCTGGCACTGGGAATAGGAACTGTATCCGTACTGGGTGAGAAGTCAGAACTGTCAGAAGGTTTCGGACTGATCGGGCTTGCCTCTATCGGACCGATAATCAGTGTGATGTTGATGGGGGTGCTTGCTTGAGCGTTGTGGAACATGGCCAGAGTCTGATAGCTATCATTCTTGAGGTTTTCGAGGCTTTGCTGCCTTTAGTTGTGTTTTTCATCATATTCCAACTATTGTACCTTAAATTCCCTTCATCTCAACTTGTAAAACTCGGTTTGGGCATATCTATGACAGCTGCAGGGATGATACTGTTCCTATATGGGGTCTATAATGGTTTTTTCCCTGTAGGAACCGGGATAGGAGAGTTCTTCGGCAAGTTCAGCCATCAATGGGTATTGATACCAATTGGTTTTCTCCTTGGGTTCCTTGCAACCTATGCAGAACCAGCTGTAAGGGTATTGTGCTACCAGATAGAAAAATCATCCACCGGATATATCCGGTCAGAGCTCATGCTCTACACATTATCCATAGGTGTTGCCGTGTTTGTTAGTATCGCAATGGCAAAGCTGGTTTATGGCATTCCCTTTATGTACATAATAATACCAGGCTACCTTATAGCCCTTATTCTGATGTGGTTTAGCGATAAAGACTTCATAGCAATTGCCTTCGATTCCGGAGGAGTTGCCACGGGTCCCATGGCTGTCACTTTCCTTATGTCAATGGCTGTTGGTGTTGCTTCTTCACACGGGAACAGGGACCCTGTTATTGACGGTTTTGGCATGATAGCATTGATTGCCCTGGCACCCATAATATTTGTAATGATCTTAGGCGTATACATGCGATATATAGGAAGGAAGGAAGAATATGAATGATGAAAGTAATCTGGTACTGGTAGTAACGATAGTAAAGAAAGGATGGGGTGACAAAGTTGTTAAAGCATCCCGTAAAGCAGGCGCAAAAGGTGGAACCATATTCTTTGGACGTGGTACCGGGGTCCATGAGAACAAGAGCCTCCTTGGAATGCTCATCGAGCCTGAAAAAGAGATGGTGCTCACCCTTGCAGAATCCGAAAATGCTGATGCTATCGTGGATTTTATCAGAGAGGAGGTCAGACTGGAAAAACCAGGACGAGGGTTGGGTTTTGTAATACCTGTCAACCAGGTTTTTGGAACTGCACACATAATATGCGACCAGGATAATAGCTGTAAGCTCCACATACTGGAAGAAGAGGAAGGGGCAGAAGAAAAAGAAGAAGAGAAAGTTTAAAATGATTTCTTTTTCCCTTATTCATTTTCATTCCTATTTCCGGCCGAAATACAATAGCCCAAGCCCACCCCAGAATAACATGGCAACGGCTGCAAAGATAAGCACAGGCAGCGGACCGAAGTAGAATATAAGAGGGACAGAGGCAGCTGTGAAGATCCCACCTCCCACGATAGGTTCAAATAGGAGTTGCTTATAGCCAAAACCTTCCATGGCCGGGGATCTGTTACCCGGGTCAGCGATTCTCATAAGGAGCAGGCCACTTGCTGTCATACCCATGGATTGTCCGAAATTCCCTATACTTCTTTCAAACCAGTAGGAAGGCATCATCTTTGGACCCAGGAACAGGAATGCCACCACGTTCCACACAATACCCACTGTTGCAAGGATCAAAAAAGGTATAAGGTTATTCCCGATCACGGTCAATGAGAGTGTTGCTATTGCACTGGTTATCAGTATATCCAGCGACAATCCCTGTATCCTCATCATGAGGTCACGGTCCAGGGTCTGGTGTACGTCGAACCTGTCAAGGAAAAGCTGGAGAAGGATGCCCCCTATCATTGCCATTGGAAAGAGCGGTATGTGGGACAGAAGGTATACATCTGTAGCCTGGCCCCAGGTTATTTCCTCTATCAGAACAAAGGCCTGGAGTATAAGATAGCCTATTCCGATGGCAACCCCTACATATGCAAAATGGAGTGAAAGAGGTTCAATGGACTCAGGTCTTGTGGTGATCTTGCCGGCAGACTCCCTGGAATCAAAATCAATTATACCGCTCTGGTATCTCTCATCAAGGGATATATGGTCCTCATTTGTCAATACCTCCGTTTTACCTTTCCTTATTCCATAATTCAGGAGTACGATCCCAAAAACGACACCAAAGAGGATTCCCACTGTGGCAAGACCAAGCGCCAGATCTGCTGCATCTGAAAAACCCAGCTCTTCAAAAGTTGATGCCATGCCGGCTGCAGTACCGTGTCCGCCTTCAAAGGATATCTCAATAAGGGCACCTGCCATCGGGTCTATCCCGAAGAATGGCGTCAGGATGAGAAGTGTCACCATTATTCCAAATACATACTGACCCCATGCTATGGTCTGTCCGTGAGCTACCTGCGGACCTGCCAGAAGCCATATATCCCTAATACCAGGTATCTTTTTTCCCAGGAAGAGTGTGGCAAATATTATATTGATAAAGAGTCCGGGAAGGGTTGCCCATGCATCAAACATCTCTGCCGGGAATAGACCGCCAGCTAGGAAAGAGTCATTAAAACCTGCCCATGACACCATGTTACCAAGCAACTCCGGGCCAAGGAAAAGGCCAAGGAAGCCTCCTATAAGCGAACTTGGGATAAAGAGCCTTTGAAGCGGAGGGGACATAACCCTGATCCATTTCCCAAGCAGCAGGACAATACCAAGCACAAGAAAACTCATTCCTATCATGGAAGCGGACATTGGAGCAAACCTCATGGAATTAGATGAACATACAAAGATGAGAGAATGAATGTACCGTTTTGTCAGGAACGCTATATACCTTTTTGCCTAATATCCTTTTACCTTGCAGACCTGGAATAAGTAACAAATCGATAGATTGATAAGTACATATAGAGACTATAGAGACAAATCATACAGAACCATTTTTATTAAAACGTCTATACATTGCCATAACAACTGCAATTTTCAAATGAAAGAACCATAATATGCCATACAATAATAAGTTATTTATCTTTTCAGCTATCTATTTCATTCATGGCAGAGGAGCAGTGGTGTGGCATCCCTTCAGAGGATGTGTTTACTTTACTCAACAGTCATCCTGATGGTCTGAGCCAGGATGAAGCAGAAATAAGACTTACAAAGGATGGATACAATGAAGTATCCGCCAAACCTGAACATGGACCAATATATCGTTTCCTCAAACAGTTTGCAAGTCCCTTGATATACCTGCTTATCGGAGCGGCTGTTGTGGTATTCTTCCTGGAGCATTATGTAGATACTGTCGTTATACTGTTAGTAGTGCTTGCAAACGCCATAATAGGTTTCATACAGGAAGGAAAGGCACAGAACGCACTTGAGTCCCTGTCAAAGCTGCTTGTACCGGAAGCAAGAGTGATAAGGGGTGGTATGAGTTCTGTGCTTCAAAGCAGGGAGATCGTTGTCGGTGATGTAGTGCTGCTGGAAGCCGGGGACAGAGTTCCGGCTGACATGAGACTGTTCTATACAAAGAACCTGAGAGCAGATGAATCCATACTTACAGGTGAGTCCGTGCCGGTGGAAAAGAAAGAGCACACCATCGACACCGGATGTATGGCATTTGCAGACCAGAAGAACGTGTGCTTTGCCGGTACCCTGATAAACCAGGGACAGGGGAGAGGCGTTGTGGTGGCCACAGGGAGTAAGACCCAGATCGGCCGGATATCCGAATTCATCAGGGAAAGTAAGGAGATGTCCACACCCCTTTTGCGTAAGCTATCACATATGAGTGTAATACTGTCTGTAGTAATACTTGTCATATCCGCCCTGACATTTGCCGTCGGCCTGCTCAGAGGATTTGAGACCGTAGAGATCTTCATGGCTTCTGTAAGCCTTGCTGTTGCTGCAATACCCGAAGGTTTGCCTGCAGTCATTACTATCTCCATGGCTATCGGAGTTAACAGGATGGCTGCAAGGAATACCATCATCCGTACGGTGCCAGCGGTGGAAACTCTTGGCAGTGCCACTGTTATCTGTTCAGACAAGACCGGCACCCTTACAAGGAACCAGATGACAGTGACCCAGGCCTATGCAGCCGGAAAACTGTATGAACTGACAGGTACAGGTTATGTCCCAGAAGGGGCTTTCCTGCTGGATGGGGCAAAAGTTGACCCACTTGAGAATAAAGCCCTTGTGGAAACTCTCAGGGCAGGAGTGCTGTGTAATGATGCTTCTTTCAGGGGCGTTGATAATATAGACGGAGACCCCACAGAGGGTGCGCTTTTGATCTCAGGTATGAAAGCCGGGAAATTCTACCTTCCAAGGAAGGATATCGTTCCCTTTGAGCCTGAAGAAAGGTTTATGGCAACCCTGCATGAGAAAGAGGATGGCTCAAAGGTCATTTACGTAAAAGGTTCACCTGAAAAGATCCTGAGTATGTGTATCTCCCAGTTTAACGGAAAGGACACAGGACCAGTAGATACGGAAGGAATCGAACATGCTGCCGAACAGATGGCTTCCAACGCCTTGAGAGTTTTGGGTATGGCATACAAGGATGTGCCCGGGGATGTTGAAAGGATCGAATCGGAGGATATAAAGGACCTTGTTTTCACCGGCCTGCAGGGTATGATGGACCCTCCCAGAGATGGGGTGATGGAAGCTATCGAAAAATGCAAGACAGCAGGTATCCGTGTGATAATGATAACAGGGGACCATCTGAAAACAGCTTATGCCATAGCCACGAAGATAGGGATAGAAACAGAAGGTGCCCTTTCCGGAAAGGATATTGAGGAAATGTCCGATGAGCAACTGAAAGAGGTTCTCAAAAAGGTATCTGTGTTTGCAAGGACGTCGCCTGGTGACAAGCTGAGAGTTGTAAAACTCCTCAAGGAGATGGGCGAGGTTGTCGCTGTGACAGGAGACGGTATCAATGATGCACCTGCCCTGAAGACCGCAGACATCGGCATCTCCATGGGTATTACAGGTACAGAGGTTGCAAAAGAAGCTTCCAATATGGTACTGGCAGATGATAATTTCTCCTCGATAGTTGCAGCCATCGAGGAAGGCAGGGATGTCTACAGCAAGATACAGAAGATCCTGATATGGACACTGCCCACAAACGGAGGACAGGCTTTGTCTATTGTATTTGCCGTGATCCTGGGTTTAACACTGCCTCTGGTACCCCTGCAGATACTGTGGCTTAACACGGTCACAGCCATCTGCCTTGGTGTTCCCATAACCATGGAGCCAAAGGAAAGGGGCATACTGGAAAGGCCACCCCGGCCTCCAAAAGAACCAATACTTACCCCACTCATCAAAAGAAGGGTGATATTCGTCTCACTGCTCATTGTTGCAGGTGCATATCTAAACTTTTTCACGAAACTGGAAAATGGAGGAAGCCTTGACGCTGCACGTACCATCGCGCTTAACACCATAGTATTCTTCCAGATATTCTACCTGTTCAACTCCAAGTCAATGTACGAATATGTTTTCAGGGACATCATGTCAAACAGGATAATGCTGCTGGGAATAGCCATGGTCCTGGTACTCCAAATGATAATAACCTATGTACCCGCAATAAACTCCATCTTTTCCACAGCCCCCATCCAGGCAGCGGACTGGCTGATGATAGTAGTCGTTTCCAGCTCGGTGTTCTTCCTGATAGAGATCGAGAAATACCTTCATAAGAAAGGGTATTTCCCATGATCTGCCTGTTTGAAATAATTGCCATGAACAGTAATACTGTTCAGGCAAGACCTCTTTTTTTAGGTATTATCTCCTGATCAAGGACTTTTCCATAGGGACAGGCCAGGTTGCACAGGGTACATTCCATGAACCCACGTTCCGTTATCCTTCGGATGTGTTTTTCCCACTTGCTGTTTATATCCTTTTCAAGTTCATGGGATACAACACATTTATCGTAGATCACTTTCTCCCCGGCCGGCACTCCCTGTGAAGGACCCGGAATAATAGCACCATAAGGACATGCTTTCACACACAAGGATTCTTTCTGGCATAATGGTTGTTCTGCACACAGATCCCTTGTGAAAGGCTTGTCGGGTTCAAGCTCAGCCGTGCTAAGTAAAGCTATCCAGCGCACCCTCGGACCATACTCAGGTGTTATCACCTGCGTATTATGGCCTATAAAACCCAGACCTGCAAGATATGCTGCCACTTTCACATGCACTGAATGAGTAGGTGCGGCTTTGATACCTTTTTCATCCCAGAGCCACTGTGCCAGCCTCCATGCACGTGTTTCCACGGTCTCATAATAAAGATTATAGTACTCTGCCTCGCCTCCGCTGAAATCACCTGTTCCCGGAGTGCATATCGCAGCATTCATACCCTCATCCCAGATCACCATACCCATCACAATAAGTGATCTGGCATCAGCCATGAAATCAGACGGCTTTTCAAGACCACGATCTGTGGGGAATTCAACAGTCTCCAGTTTATCCATATCCGAAACACCAAAAAGCTGGAATCCTTTTTCCATAGCCTTAGCTCTTATCTCCTCTTTAAGATCCAATTGTTGCCTCCTGCAGTTTCATCTGCATAGCAAAGATTGTTACCTGACTATATAAAACAGAGTCATGACAATATTCAATACCCATGATAACATTCAAAAGCCATGATAACATTCAAAAGCCTTATTGCATTAATACAGCTCTTACATCGATCTTATGCATTTTTCTGGAATACAGGAATTTATTGTTTCCGGAAAACAAGGTTTAACTATTAAAAAAACAACCGAATATTCACAAAACATAAAAAAGAAAGTACATCAGCCGGGATTCGAACCCGGGTTCGAGCGTTGGCAACGCCCGGTGATGACCGCTACACTACTGATGTGCTCTGTTTAGGTGCCCAGACCCGGACTTGAACCGGGGACAACTGCCTCTTCAGGGCAGCGCTCTCCCAACTGAGCTACCTGGGCATCATGACCCGAAGCACCTAAATGTTGCTTTTGGATTTAAAGTTAACTGTTCTCTGAATGTTTATGGTGGGCCCGGGGAGATTCGAACACCCGACCTCCGCCATGTCAAGGCGACGTCATGACCAGCTAGACCACGAGCCCATGGACAGTTAACTAATGGCCGCAAACACCTTGCAGCTTAATGGCAACTTCATTGCTATTATCGCATGCCTTGGCGCTTATCAGCACCCCACATAATGCATAATAGATAATAAAGCTTTTGGGCAAACAGATACAATATGATCATTACCATATAAAGAACAATAATCCTGATAGTTTTCAGGCGATATACTGACAAACAAATTAAATGATGTAACTGATAACAGAGTGACACCAGAGATTACTTTGTGTAAAAGCAACTCTCCCTATTTACCCATAGTGCCAGCATATGCGGCATCCGGATGAATCTGGATTGATCGGGATATTGTCATCAGTGAACCAATTCACCAGTTATCACAGGGATCATACGGGTTAAAAAGTATTCTAGCTGTGAAGATAATGGTTAAAATATTCCATTTTTCGGATCTGGAAAAGATAAAGGATCATCCACTATAGAATGTATCGGGTGTGGATCTGACACCTGACATACTTCTTGTTGAACCGTCCGGATATACCAGTGTCAGGACCTTTACCCTACTACCCAGTTCATGTGAATCGTGCAGATAGTATGCATCGTTATTACGTGACACATCACTGGCAAAGACAACTGCATGGTCCCTTCCTATCTCAAGAATCTCCACCTCTGCAAAATCCAGGAAAAAATCATCAAGAGCAGGCTCCAGATTATATGCCCCCAGCAAAAGGACATACATGCGGGAGAACATATCAAGGCTGTAAGAAACTGAAATCACCGCATCGTTTCCCTGGAATCTCATAGATACCTGATCATACTGCATATATTGTCCTTCATTTGAAATGATATCATTGGTGACCGAAAATGACAGAATGAATATCATGAATGCAAATAACAGGAAGGGTGTCAGCTTCATCATATAAGGGCCCCCGGAAAAAAACACATAGTTTCTTATAGTCTGATGCCACTATAGCCATATTAACTTTACTCACAAGTTACAGCACAAATACAATAAATAAGGTTTACATAGTTATAAAACCGTCAAGTATATATTTTGTACGTACAACTGTGAACAAACATTAATCTTTGTGAGATGACTATGGAAAAAGAGATCACTACTCCTAGCGATGAGATTGAACTTTATGGAGACAATTTCCATACCACAGACTCCATAGATGTTCCTGAGCTTTTGATAGACCAGATAATCGGACAGGAACATGCAGTGGAGGTGGTGAAAAAAGCAGCAAGCCAGAGAAGGCATGTCATGATGATAGGCAGTCCAGGTACGGGTAAGTCCTTACTTGCAAAAGCCATGGCAGAACTTCTTCCAAAGGAAGAGTTACAGGACATAATGGCATATCCTAACCCTGAAGACAGCAACAACCCAAAGATACGCTCGGTTCCTGGCGGAAAGGGCAGGGAGATCGTCATGGCTCACAAACTGGAAGCACAGAAAAAGCTCCAGTCACGTAACATGCTAATGATGATACTGATATTTGGTATAATCATCTATTCATTCTATGTCGGTCAGCTTTTATGGGGTATCATAGCTGCAATAATGATACTACTCCTGACACGCCAGTTCATGCCAAAAGAAGAGATGATGATCCCAAAGCTGATAGTTTCCAACTACCAAAAGGATCACGCACCTTTCCTGGATGCCACCGGTACACATGCAGGTGCACTGCTTGGTGATGTGAGGCACGACCCATTCCAGTCTGGAGGACTTGAGACACCGGCACACGACAGGGTAGAGAGCGGTGACATACACAAGTCACACAAAGGTGTACTCTTCATAGATGAGATCAACACCCTGAGCCTTGAGTCCCAGCAGAGCCTGCTTACAGCCCTGCAGGAAAAGGAGTATCCCATCACCGGACAATCCGAAAGGAGTTCAGGTGCCCTTGTAAAAACAGAACCTGTGCCCTGTGATTTTATCATGGTCGCTGCAGGTAACCTTGATGCTATGGAGAAGATGCATCCTGCACTAAGATCCCGTATAAAGGGTTATGGATACGAACTATTCATGAGGGAATCCATGGAAGATACACCTGATAACCGCAAGAACCTTGTCAGGTTCGTGGCACAGGAGGTCATGAGAGATGGACGCATACCTCCTTTTGACAAGAGTGCTGTTGACGAGGTTATCAGGGAAGCTCAGAGAAGAGCAGGAAGAAAAGGCCATCTCACCCTGAAACTCCGTGACCTTGGAGGACTTGTGAGAGTGGCTGGTGACATCGCGCACTCAGAAGATGTACCTGTGGCCACTGCAAAGCATGTGCTTGCAGCAAAGAAAATGGCAAGGTCCATAGAACAACAACTTGCTGACAATTACCTGGAACGCAAGAATGACTACCAGCTCTTCCAGAAAACAGGCGGTGCCGTAGGAAGGGTCAACGGTCTTGCAGTAATGGGCGGAGATTCCGGTATCGTTCTGCCAATAATGGCAGGAGTCACACCGGCACTTTCCAATACTGGAGGTAAAGTAATTGCAACAGGAATGCTGAAAGATATAGCAAAGGAAGCTGTACAGAATGTGTCTGCCGTGATCAAGAACGTCACCGGCAAGGATATAATGAACCGTGACATCCACATCCAGTTCATAGGGACCTATGAAGGTGTGGAAGGTGACAGCGCCTCCATATCCATAGCAACCGCCGTCATATCAGCACTTGAGAACATTCCGATCGATCAGTCTGTAGCCATGACTGGTTCACTATCTGTCAGAGGGGATGTGCTCCCCATCGGAGGTGCGACCTACAAGATAGAAGCTGCAGCAAGAGCCGGCATCAAGAAGGTCATTATTCCTAAATCCAATGAGGATGATGTTCTTATCGAAGAGGCATACAAAGACATAATAGAAATAGTTCCGGTAACCAACATAATAGAAGTTATCGAGCACAGTCTTGTAGGACCCGAAAAGAACAGGATTGTTGAAAAACTTAAAAACCTTAGCAATCTCAAGGTCAGCGCAGATATGCCCGAGATAGTCCCTGCATAAGGCCGGGACTCTCATTTAATTTATGTTTCATTTACACCCGGAGGATAAAGATCATGCATAGTGTAGACTTTTTTGATACAAGGATCATAGAGGGTACCACCACATCCATTGTCCTTGATAATGGAAAGATAGAGCAGATATCTGTCAATTTTACAAAAGGCGCCGCAGTGCGTGCATTGAAGGGTGGTTCCTGGGGATTCACATCCGCAGACGGGGATTTCGATATCGAAAAGGCGATACGTGCCGCATCAGAGCTAGCCATTAGCATGGATGAGAAATCACCAAAAGAAAAGGTGCAGATGAAAGAAATAGCAAAACCTGTTGTAAACAACCTCCCAAAAGTGAAGAAGAACCCCATGGACATATCCCTTGAGGAAAAGGTGAGTAACCTGACGGAATTTGGCAAACATGCCAAAAAGGAAGGTATCAGCAGCACTAGTGCCATCTATAGTGAATCATCATACAGGATAATGTACACCGACTCTACCGGTATAGTGGGTGAGTATGATGTTGTACGCACCGGTTTTGCCATCAGTGCGGTGGCATCAAGGAACGGCATTTACCAGGCAGGCAGGGAAAGTCGCTTTGGCACCACAGGATATGAGATCTTTGACAAATATAATGCTGCGGAGCTGGCAGAAGAAGCTGCTAAGAGCGCATTACAGCTGCTTGATGCAAAACCAGCAAAAGGAGGGAATATGCCAGTCATACTCGATCCGGAACTTGCCGGGGTCTTTGCCCATGAGGCCGTCGGACATGCATCAGAAGCAGACCTTGTGCTGGAAGGGAGTTCGGTACTTGAAGACCGTATAGGTCAAAATATTGCCTCTCCCCTGATCACGATCATCGATGATCCCACAATGCATGAATACGGTTACTTCCCCTTTGATGATGAAGGTGCACAATCAGAAAAGACCACAATCATAGAGAATGGCGCACTGAGATCATACCTGCATTCCAGGGAAACGGCTGCCAAACTAGGAGGCACTCCCGGACATTGTCGTGCCCAGGGTCATTCCCGGCCAATAGTGCGTATGAGCAATACATATATAGACAACGGCCACTCCGAATTCGGAGAAATGCTGGAAGATATAGGCAATGGAATGTATCTTATAGGCTCCCGGGGAGGACAGGTAAACACCGGTGAAGGAGTATTCCAGTTCAATGCGGAAAAAGGATACCTGATAGAGGATGGGAAACTCACAACATTGATAAGGGACGTATCACTCTCCGGGAAGATACTGGAGATACTGAAAAATGTGAAGATGGTTGGCAATGACCTGAAAATGAACTCAGGCAGATGTGGCAAGGGAGGGCAACTTGTGCCTGTGACCGACGGTTCTCCGCATCTGATGATATCAGAAGCCATGGTCGGAGGTGCCTGATATGTACGACCTTGCTGAAAAAGCCCTCAATGCAGCCACAAAGTACGGCGCAACAGAGGCAGAAGTATACATAATGGAAAGCCAGAAGACATCCGTAAGTATACAGAAGGATGTCATAGAAGGGGCAAAAGAAAACATTACAACAGGTATAGGCATACGTGCTGTAGTAAATGGTGCTATTGGCTTTGCAAGTACCAACATAATGAGCCACGTTGATGAGGCAGCCAAAAACGCTGTCGCCTCTGCAAAGATACAGGACAGCGATCCCGACTGGAAATCATTACCATCCAATCAGAAATATCCGCAAGTTTCCGGTATCATGGACCCTGCCATAAAGAACATGGAACTTGATGACTGCATCGGGCACACCATGGAAATGATGGAGGGAGCAAAGACCATACCAGGCATTATAGTCACTTCCGGAAGTTTCAGCCGCAGTCATGGTAAAAGGCTTATATTGAACACAAACGGAATAGAAATATCAGAAGAAGGAACCGGCGTTTCAGGATTCGTAGATGTAATCACCAGTTCCACAGAGGCATCTACTGCCTATGACTTTGCTATATCACGCAGCAATGATATCGATTTTGCATGCATTGGCAAGAATGCTTCCATACTTGCGAAAAGATCCCAGAACGCAGTGGCCATTGAAAGCCACAGAACAGAGGTGATCCTTCATCCCTTTGCATTCTCAGACCTGATAGAGAACACGCTCATACCTTCCATAGACGCTGACAACGTTCAGAAAGGACGTTCCAGTCTGATTGGAAAGCGAGGGGAAATAATAGCAAACAATGATCTTTCAATATATGATGACGGTCTTCTGGAAGGTGGCATTGAGACCGGCGTTGCAGATGATGAGGGAGTTGCGTCACAGAAGACAACCTTAATACAGAAAGGGGAATTCATGTCATACCTTTATGACACCTACACTGCAGGAAAGGACAACGTGGAAAGTACTGGCAACGCATCCCGTAATTCTTATCTATCCACACCTTCGGTGGGAACCAGGAACCTTATAATTGATTTCCCCAGATGTGATGTTGTAGCTGACACTGATCGTGGCGTTTATGTAAATACGGTCATAGGCGCTCATACGGCAAACGCCATATCAGGGGATTTCTCCGTGGAAGCAAGGAATGCCTTTACTATAAAGGACGGTCAACTTGACAAGCCTATCAAGTCACTTATGATTTCCGGAAATATATTTGATATGCTTAAGAACATCAACGGAGCAGGCACTGATGTCAGGAAAGTAGGTGGCACTATAACTCCTTCCATAAGGGTTTCGGACATTAGTGTAGTAGGCTGAACCTAAGGTATGAGAAATATCCGGATGTCTTCATTTCATTTTTTTTCTTCTTTTTTTTGATTAAATCGGTAAACAGATATTTGCCAGACCGTGCATTTTCCTAAAGTGTGCATCCTGTTAAATATTATTATTTATTAAAAAGGAGAAGACATACTTAAAAGAGTTGACTTTGTAAATGTGCAGAAAATTTAGAAACAATTATATATAGATATAAATTATAAGGGGTTTATATTCCAATAAAGACAATGATGAACTGTAATTTTCCTTTTAAGGCGAGCAAATGGCGAGTTTACATAAAAAAACCATGGGAATCATTGCTGTAACTCTTTTAGGAATGATATTTGTAATATATCTGAGCTCGCATTTTATAATAATGGAGAGCTTTGACAAACTGGAGGAGAGGGAAAACACAAGAAATGCCTATTGCCTGAAGAACACATTTCTGTCACAAACCCATGACTTTGAAAAGAAAGCTGCAGATTGGTCAGCATGGGATGAGACTTACAAGTTCGTCCAGGATAATAACAGTGAATTTGTTGAAAAATACCTCATCAACGCGACCTTTTACAACCATAGACTGGATTTTATACTTTTCTACGATGATAAAGGAGACCAGGTCTACAAAAAAACGGTCCTTCTGGATGTGAGCAATGAAGGACCTATCCATGAAATGGAAAAGCATCTTCAAAAGACAAGCTCACTTCTGGAACATACCAGCGAGAACAGCACAAAGACAGGGTTTCTCATACTTGAAGGCAAACCTATACTGATAAGCTCACAGCCTGTTATCAGAAGTGATATGAGCGGACCTATTGCAGGAACTGTGCTTGTGGGAAGGATAATTGGTGATGATGAGATTGAAAGGTTACACAGGATAACAGGCCTGGAAATAAGTGTTAAAGATCTTAACGACCACAAGGTTGAACGCAACACTTCTGAAGTATTTGCCCACATTATCGATCAACAATATCAAGATGAGAATATAATCATCTTAACTGATGCGTCATACGTTCTATCATATGTTAATTTCAATGATATATATGGAAATGATGCTTTTGCACTGGAGATCCGCACACTCCGGGACATACACCAGCAGGGAATCACCACAATAAATTATTTATTTCTCTTTTTAATCCTTATAGGCATCATCTTTGGCAACTCTGCCACCATTTTGCTTAAAAGATCACACATATCCCGCCTCAAAAGACTTCGTGATGAAGTAAGGCGCATCGGAGAAAAGGGAGATTTTTCAAAGAGGGTCGCATATAAAGGAGACGACGAGGTTGCCGGATTGGGCGAATCTATAAACAGTATGCTCGAATCACTTGAAAGGTCGCAGTATCTTATAGTGAAAAGAGATACCACCATAAATGCAATTTTACAGGCAATGCCTGACATGATGTTCCAGATAAAAAAAGATGGCAGCATCTGTAATTATAAGCTCTCAACGGATAAATGCCTCTACCAGTCCCCGGAAACAGAACTTAATATAAATCTGGAAGATATACTGCCTGCACACATAGCCGCGATGGAGCTTAAAGTAATAGAACAGGCCCTGCGAACAAATAAGATACAGACCATGCAATATACTATGCCTGTCAAGGGAGAGATCAGGGATTTTGAAGTTAGGATAGTGGTCTGCGGGGAGGATGAGGTCATGGCTATCGTTAAAGATATAACCGAGATAAAGCAGGCAGAGGAGATGCGCAGGAAAGATCTGCTCCTAAAAGAGATACATCATCGCGTCAAAAATAATCTTCAGATAATATCAAGTCTGCTACGGTTACAATCACGGAATTTTACAGATATTAAAACAGTGGAGGCTTTCAGAGAGAGCCAGAACCGTGCAAAGATGATGGCTATTGCTCACGAAAAACTCTATCAGTCCCAGGATATGGAGAATATAGAACTTGAGAATTATGTGGAGACACTCTCGAATTATTTGCTTCATACCTATGGATATGAACCAGAAGATATCAAAATTGATATAAATATTAAAAACTTAATACTGGGTATTGATACTGCCATTCCTCTGGGGCTTATCATAAATGAGATCGTATCAAATGCCCTGAAGCATGCTTTTAATAACCATAAAGGGAAAATACAAATAGATATGCTTCCTGAAGATAATGGGCTTTACTTGCTGACCATTATGGATGACGGAATAGGATTTCCGGAAGATATCGACTTTATGAACACAGAATCATTGGGGATGCAGATAGTTGTCTCTCTGGTAGAACAGATCGAAGGAAGGATCGAACTTAAGAGAGATAACGGTACTGAATTTAATATCACATTCAAGGAACTATCCTATAAACGAAGGGACTATTGATGACAAATGAAAGGATAATGATTGTCGAAGATGAGAAAATAGTAGCTCTGGACATAAAGGGAAGTCTTGAACATTTAGGATATTCTGTGCCCTGTATGGCTTCCAGCGGTGAGGAGGCCATCATATCTGTTGACCATTGCCATCCAGACCTTATACTAATGGACATTGTCCTCAAAGGTAAGATCGATGGCATCGAAGCTGCAAGGACCATACACGAGAACTACAATATACCGATCATTTACCTTACAGCTTATTCGGACGAACGGACCCTGCAAAGAGCAAAGCTCACAGAGCCTTTCGGGCACATCCTCAAGCCCTTTGATGAAAGAGAGCTTCGCACGAACATAGAGATAGCACTCTATAGAAGAGAAAAGGAAAAAGAAAAACGGTTCGATCGTGATAACTGCATCAACTCGATGCTGAATAATATCGGAGATGGAGTCATATCAACCGACAGGTACGGTATCATAAAATATATGAACCCCCTTGCAATGGCACTTACCGGATACTGTCAGGAGGAGGCTTTGGGCCAGAATATAGGCAAGGTATTCAAAGTCATTACCGAAGATAACAGAATTGCTGACGATCCGATATCAAAAGTTCTGCGGGAAGGTGCTTTTTTTGGTCTTGCTGAAAACACTACGCTCATCTCAAAAGACAATACCCGCATACCACTTGACATCATTGGCTCCCCGGTCACAAACAAACGAAATGAGACCATTGGAACAGTAATCATCTTCTACGATATCTCAGAGAGGAAAGAGATAGAGAGATCATTCAGAAGCTTTGAAGTATCCTATAGTTAAAACACTTACTGAATGATTCCCAGAGGAAATATTGCAAGGATATCAGGCATAATTTTTATTATCAAATGATCCGGGTTCCCGGATGAACACTATCAACAGGATCAATGACACCATTAACATGATCGCACAGAGATAAAAAGGCATTTCAAAGGAAATATAACCTGCAAGAAGACCACCCATAATAGGTCCAAGGGCCATTCCTGCAGCCTGTGAAGCGGTTATTGAACTGACCCTTGAGCTGACAGCCGGTCCTGCCAGGTCCACAGCCAGGGCCATTACAGGCGTTTCCACTGCTGCCATGGATATACCCTGCAGCGCACGTAATATTATAAGCTGGGTGACATTATCAACATGCCCCAGGCCGATAACAATAGGTATATTCAGGAGAAGACCCATGGCAATTATACGTTTTCTTCCAAGCCGGTCGGATATGAATCCTACTGGGACCTGGAAGAGCACCCTTACAATGACATAGGCAGAGACCGCAATACTGAGAGATATGGCACCTGTGTTGAGTCTGGTCTCATACTCCGGCAGGAAAGCAAAGATGATCATAATCCCTGCCATCATCATAAACATTGCTATTGAAAGTATAGTGAACTGTAAACTATGACCAACAGACGGCACATTCTTCTTTTCTATAACAGTATCATGCGTCTCAGACACAAAAAAAGAGATCAATATAAGGCTGGCAAGCCCCAGTAAAGCACATACGTAAAATGCTGTGGCAAAACCATAATAGCTGGCCACTATGCCACCTGTCACAGAACCTAAACCAAAACCAAAACCACGGACAGTTGAATATATTCCGATGGCCACACCTCTTGTAGATGCTGATGACATATGGGTGACCATTGCAACGATCGCAGGGACCGTTGCGCCTACGGTTATGCCCTGTACCATGCGCAGCAGCACAAGTTCATCGAAGTTATGGGTATTTGCATAAATGAAGGATATAAGGGTAAATCCCAGCATACCTGCAATAACAAAAGGTTTTCTCCTGTCAAGGGAATCGGACAGACGGGCAAGGAATGGTTGTGACAGGGCATTTGAAATTCCAAAAACCGTAGCTATGATACCTGCCTTTACAACTATGGGCGTGTCAGAGAAAATGTTGCTGTCAAGGCCTACAATATATAATGGGAGCAGAAATGCGAGCATCCCTGTACCAAGGTCCTTGAACAACTTGGAAAGGGAAAGGATATAAAGTGCAGGATCTATTCCCTGTTTTTTATTCTGGTTTTCATGGGAACTATTGTATACTTCAGTCAGTATCGACCATCCCTTTTATGTGAAATCGATGTTGAAACATTGATTTTGCCTATTATAGTTTTATGATACCTGGTAGCCAAATAATAACTAAGAGTGGCAAGTATGATACCGGCAACAAAATCTGTGAACCAGTGTATGCCCAGATAGAATATCGTGAACTGGATAGCCAGGGTTATAAACACCGCAATGATCTTGAAGCCTTTAAGGTCTGTCTTGAAGACTACAAATAGCATTGCAAGGAAAGAAAGAGCTGCATGAAGACTGGGGAAACAATTGTCAAAGAAGGGGTCAACACTTTTCAGACCTTCCAGGATCACCGGACTCAGGTTGTAAAGCAATGGGACAACATCAGGTAAAGTATAGCCTGTGACCTTTACAGGGGTGAAGATATAGAACGGAAAGGCGATTATATATATGATTGCAACAGCCAGTGCATATTCCTGAAGTGCACGTATCCTCCTTGTAAATATCAATGCTACAAATGTAAATATGAGCAGGAAAGAGAATCCGAAAAGATAGATGAATGAACTGACATAGGTAAGCAGAGGGTTAGTAAAGACCTGGAACATACTGACACTATTGCCTTCTATATGCAGTATATATTTTGCAAGAGCATAATCAGGGGAGATCTCAAACACAGTTACAACCACCCCCTGGGACTTTACAAGAATGTAGATGAATGAGACCAGAAGCAGGTAAGGCAATACCTCCGATGGGAATGAAACTGCGTTTCTGTTTCCTGAAGAGATCTTTTCTTTTCCGTTCCTGTATTCTTGTGGTATGAATACGAAATAAGCAACTATATTCATAAGTATGACCACAGGAACCAGTATCATCATCAGCTGAGTATCCATCATTTTACCATTCCAAAGCTTTTGATCGTTGTTTAGTAATAAGGGTTGTTTAGTGCTAAGGATATGATTAAGTAAATTTACATTCAAAGATAAAGATTATGGTTAAACCTTTATTCCTTGACAATTACCTGAAGATAGCAAATGATGAACTGCCTTCAGGGTCTAAGCTGCTAAAGAGGATACCTGTGGCCTATGATGACAATGAAAGTGAAAATGAGCTCTGGAACAAGCATGACCTATATATGAGAACATACCGGGATCAAAAGCAGAATATATACTTTTCAGGGATGAGAACGGATGAAAGACAAGCAGATAAAAGCCTTTTTGACCTGAAGACAGATATCGCAGGGAAGATGATAGATAACTGTCACTTCTGCCAGCACAGATGCGGAGTCAACAGAAGAAATGGTGAAAAAGGCTTTTGCAAACTTACCGATACATCCCGATATGCAGCAGAATTCCTGCACATGGGTGAGGAGCCCGAACTTGTCCCCTCACATACGATCTTCTTTACCGGATGTGTGCTATGCTGTATTTACTGCCAGAACTGGGACATATCCATGCATCCTGAAGCCGGGAGAGAGGTCAATGCAACAGAACTTGCTAGGAGGATTGACAAAAGACGAAGAGAGGGAGCAAATAACCTGAATCTTGTAACACCTACACCACATCTGCATAATATCCTGAGGACCTTAAGTGAAACATCTGTAAGCACACCTGTTGTATGGAACTCCAATATGTACCACTCCCCTGAAGCAGCAAGATTGCTTGAAGGTGTTGTGGATGTGTTCCTTGCGGACTTCAAGTACGGTAACAATGAATGTGCCCTGAGGTATTCAAAAGTAGAAGATTACATGCAGACTGTCATATCAAACATGAAGTATGCTTATCAGGATGCTGAGCTCCTTGTTCGCCATCTTGTACTTCCCGGACACCTTGACTGTTGCTCTGTAAAAATAATAGAATGGATCGCAGCAAATACGCCCGATATCCGTTTTAACCTTATGTTCCAGTACAGACCCGGGTATCTTGCCTTCATGTATCCTGAAATTAACAGGAACCTGCTGCCCGGGGAAAAGGAGGAAGCTATAAGAATGGTAAAGGATGCAGGACTTAAGGATATCCTGCTTTAGATCTATTCTACCACTATGAATCCGCCCTTTGTCCAGGGATGGGTCACAATTTCGTACTTGTAGCTGCCCGGTTTTTCAAAAGTGTATGCAAAAGTGTCCCCTTTCCTGAGCGTGGGGGACTGGAAACTGTCCCCTCCCACAATGTTGCCTTTTATGATAAATGCCACAGAGTCATTGTTTATCCAGAGTACTGTATCCCCCGGGGCAATAGTCGTTGAATATGGGTGGAACTCATAACTATCGATATATACTATGGCATCTGCCTCTATCGGCTCTGAAACAGTATCATCGGACTGTGATCCTTGCTCCCCCACACAACCGGAAAAAGGCAATACAAGTAACACCAGGATCATAGATATAAGTACAAGATTTTTCATTCTCATAAACTGAACAATTTCTATTCATTAATAATGCTTTTGATGAAATTGCTTTTAATGGAATTATTTTTGATGAAAATTATTTATGAAAAGTTGATTTTGATGGACTTCAGTTCCTTTCACGCTGCATCAGGTACATTTCCTCAAGACGGCCGATGGTCTCCACATCCTCTATGGATTTATCAATCCTCACATTGACAAGACGTGGAAAACGTAAGGCATAACCGGATTCGTAATTGGAGCTTTTCTGTATCTCCTCAAAAGCCACCTCAAAGATCACCTCGGGTTTGATATCAACCTCTGTTCCAGATTCCATGACTATCATATCTGCAAACATTTCTGTAAGTTCTGCAAGCTGCTCATCTGAAAACCCAGTGGCAACGCGACCAACAGGCAGAAAAAGACCCGTGTCAGGATCGTGACATGCAAGAGCGTATGAACCAAGGAAACTTGTACGTCTTCCGTATCCCCACTGAGCCCCGATGACAACAAGATCCAGTGTTTCCATCACAGGTTTCTTTTTCAGCCAGTTCTTACCACGCTTTCCGGGAGAATAGATAGACTCAGGGTTCTTTATCATCACACCCTCATGACCTGCCTTTAGTGCATCATTATATATCTCCAGGATCTTGTGGGGATCATCTGTCAGGTACTGGGTATCAACCCGGATCTTATCCCCACTACTGACACATTCTGTAAGCTTTGACCTTCTCTGTACAAGAGGAAGATTGAGAAGTTCCTCGCCATTGAGGTACATAATGTCAAAAAGGTTCAGTGTGAGAGGTATGTCCCGCGCAGTGGACTGTACATCGTATTTTCGCCTGAAGCGTTTCAGTATCTCCTGAAATGCCCTGGGCCTGCCATTCTCATCAATGGCCACAGCCTCGCCATCGAGTATGGCAGTATCCGCTATGACATTTTCCTTAACCGCTTCCACGATGTCAGGGAGTGAATCCGTTATATTCTCAAGCCTGCGGGAGAAAAGTGTGACATTGTCACCGTCTTTATGTATCTGGACCCTGGCACCGTCAAATTTCCACTCCACAGCAGCAATGCCGATATCTGAAATTGCCGCATCAAGACTTGGTGTCACCTGGGCCAGCATCATACGTATTGGGCGATTAAGCCTGAGGCCAAGGGATAAGACCCCATTTCTGCCTTCGGTGCTGGCAGTGCTTGCAACGAGTCCAAGGTCGTTGGTAAGCATGAACGCACGTTCGACCTCTTCTGCGGGAACATCAAAGGCCATTGATATAGCATCCCTGACTATGCCTTCACCCACACCTATCCTTAGCTCTTCCAAAGCCAGGCGGGCGATATAGCTCACCTCCTCAGGTGAAGCCATGTTGAAGAGATACTGGAGGTTCTTGATCTTAGAGGCCTGGGAACCTTTACCTGAGGCTTTGGAAATGGCTTTGAAACGTTCAAATACCTCAATTATCGAAAGTTCATCCGAACTACCCAGGAAAGAGGAGAATGTTGCCTGGCCGCCGGAAACTTTTTTCAGTGCTCTGACGGCAGTCTCACCGATATCACCGGTTTCCCTCACAAGTTCCTTTATACCAGAAACAGGAAGCCCTGCTGACTTTGCAAGAGCATTGTAGAGAATACCCGCACCCACACCTATATCCTCACTGCTCCATGCAGGGAATATCTCCCCCATTACGAAATGTGTCACAACAGGAAGCTCCTCAGGAGTTACCTCTTGAAGCAATTCGGCAACCCGGGCAGTCATATCCAGTGAGCCGGAAGTAGCTTCGATTACCTTACATGCCTTGGCAAATTCTATGAAACCTGTCATTTGCACCCTTTTCCTGATGAGGAGCTTCAGTTTCTGTAGATAGAGATCAGATCACTGAGTATCGCACTGGCGGTTTCTATAGAACCGGCTCCACGCCCTGTTACAGTAATGGGGCCTGAAAGGTCGGTCTGCACCGATGCGACATTCAGGGAACCGGCCACAGCAAGAGGATGTCCTATGGGAACCAGTTTTGGAGCCACATTTATCCTGCTGTCGTTGACCTCACCTATTAGCTTGATAACATAACCGTCATTATGTGCCAGCAGGAGTGCCTCGGGAGTTATCTTTGTTATGCCGGTGACAGTAACATCCTCATAAGTTGCATTCATTCCAAATACACAGTTGGCAAGTATTACCAGTTTACATGCAGTATCAATACCTTCCACATCATAGGTAGGGTCGGTTTCTGCATATCCGAGTTCCTGTGCCTCTGCAAGCATCTGTTCATAAGGTGCATGCTCCTCTGTCATGCGGGTAAGGATATAATTACAGGTTCCGTTGAATATACCCTCTACATCGGTAATCCTGTTTCCTGCAAGTGAGTCCTTTGTAAGGTTCAGTACAGGCATAGCACCACCGACAGTAGCCTCGAACCGGAATTTTGAGCCACTTAGCTTTGATGCTTCCATAAGCTCTTTGTACTTCACTGCCAGAGGACCTTTGTTAGAAGTGACCACATCCCTGCCTTTTCTGAAAGCCATGAACATGTTCTCAAGACCTGCACCACCTGTTACTATGTTGGTCGGGGTCGTCTCCACCACAAGCTCATGATCGATCTTCTCTATGATCTCAAGACCGGTCATGTCCTGGGAACCTACCGTCTTTTCAGTCTTCTTTCTGGAAATGACCGCACCAAGATCAACACCATCAGTGTCGATCACAGCGGTCCTGGAATCAGCGATAGCAACAACCCTAAGATCAAGCCCTATATCTTCCAGCTGGTCCTTTTTAGCAAGCAGGACCTTTGCAACGCCCTGCCCGACAGCACCAAATCCTATTATGGATAAACGTACTGTTCTCATCAGAAGGCCCCCAGTTCACTTTTAATAGGTTCGATGACCAGCAGGTCCTTCTTTTTAGCGATTTCCTTGAGAATATCAATTGCCTGTGTAAGATGTTCCTTGCTTACAGCATCTATCTTAAGTGATGCAGAGGATGGCATCTTGACCTTTGGCATTGAAAGGTTAAGGTCCACAACCTCTGCATAACCGGTGTTATCGATAGTGTCGATAGTGTCCTGGATATCTGTGTGGACTATATGCCCTATAAGAATGACTGCGCCATGCTCGAAGTATCTCTTCTCGTCAATGCGCACAATACCAATCCCGCTCTCCTCAAGACTGGAAACTATGTTGTAAAGATTATCCGGTTTAGTCTCAAATACCACCTGGACCGGGATCGTACCTCTTGGAGTCCTCTTCTCATGGTGGTGGACCACCGATATGAGATTGCCTTTGAACTCTGATACCGGCTTTAAAGCAAGAAGCAACTGCCCGGGGATATCTTTTAATTCAATGTCCATGGAAACTCGCATGTATACCCTCGTAAATTGTAAATATAACTATTTTTAAATGCTTATCCCCATACACATTAAATGCAGTTATATATTTTGGTTTGTATCAACCGTATCTTCAAGAATAACTATATTACCCCTGCCTTTCCTGTATTTCCGGACTATACCACGACTTTCAAGGTCAGATATCATCAGGCTGACCTTTGCTTCAGAATGTCGTACCTTTGTACGTAACTCCCTCTGGGTTATGCGACCATCGTTCCTGGCAATTATATCGACAAGCTCCCTTAGATCGGCTGGAAGGTCCTGTGATCTGTCTGCAGGTAATGCCATGTGGCCTTCCTCACCGGTGACCTCTTCTTCTTCTTCTTCTTCAGGGACAGAAGCAGCTCTTCTGCGTCTTGTGTAAAAATAGGCAAAAAGCACTACAATGAGGAAAAGGACCAGCATAATAGAAATTGGTGTGGAAATGAATACATTTTCTTCATCCACATCTGCAAAAAAAGCAATTTCATCAAGTTCTGTAAATTCATTTTCATCGAATAAAGGGTCATAATATACAGGAAACAAGAGCAGGTCCTTTACATAGTCACCGTCATCAGCGATGTATATTTTCTCTTCGGTATATGCCACCAGGTCATCCCCTGTATAGTAGCTGGCAGATATGACATAATGACCCGGCACCAGATCAAAGGAATATATACCATGCTTTGCAAGCATGGATTGTGGCGGTGTGGAGTTCACCTGAACGATCACATTCTCCAGAGGATCAAAGGATCCCCACTCATACACCGCTCCGTGTATGGTGGAAACCCCCCCTGCAGCGTTCGAAGTATGAACACCTGAAAGTAGCACAATGCCCATTAAAAGTAGCAGCATTACATTTTTCCGGAACACAGGATTATATTTATCAAGTAAAACCATATAATTGTTTCTCCCTAACTCAAATTAAAGAGTTACAAAGTTTCATGAAGTAAAATAAACGATCAAAAGCCTTCTTTTCATTCAGGAATACCCTTTCGGCTCCCATAAAGTAAAGCATGCTTATATCCTTCACGGAGAATCCTTTAATTACAAGTGCAAGTTGTATTTACCACATGGCTACTGCCAGCCCCCCTTCTTGCACTTACATAGAAATTATATGAAAACGCCAGAAATGGAGGAAGAACTATGAGTACAAAGAGATTTACATTAATTGCTGTAGCGCTTATGCTGACCAGTTTATTCGCAGTGACTGCCATGGCGGCAGACCAGCTAATAGAACAGTCCAATAATCAGCTGGAATATGGATCATGTCCGAATTTCATTGATGAAGATGGTGATGGTATTTGTGACAATTTTGCAGATAGGTCATATAAAGGTCTTGGTAACAACTTCAGGGGAACCGGTACATGTGATTGGACCGGCCCGGACAGAATCCAGGAAAGAATAAGAGAGCGTTCATGCCAGAATTAAAATGAAGTATGATGAATAAATAGAACAGAAGAACAGGGTGTCAAAAGAAATTAATCCGGCTACTATAAGAGAGAGAGAGCCAGAGAGAGCCGGATATTTTCAATTATAATATCACCAAAATTATTAGAAATCATAAAATGAATATTAGAGAACTGGAGGATTATCTTATGGAAAAAACAGAATCGAGAATATTTGCAGTCTTTGCCGTACTTTTGATGCTGATGAGCATCCTTCCGGCAGGAGCACTTGCAGCATCTGACAATGCAAAGAATGATGATATGAGATTTAAGGTTGGAAACGCTGCAAATGAAAATAGGACTTATGATAATGATCAGACAGAAGACAATGCCGATGAAGATGATCCCACAGATACAGCACCAGCACACATCAGGGTCCATGACAGGGACAGGGACATGGTGAACGCAATTGAGGATGCCACAAGAAAAAAGAATGAAGCAATGAATGATGCAGCCAGATATCAGGCAGCTAAGAACAATTTTGCTCAAATGAGGGCAAACAACCCTAACATTGACACTGAAGAAGCGATCAATGCTACCAGGGAATATCTCAACAGTTCGGTCAGCTATATGATATCACTTCTTGACGAGGAAGAAGACAATGAATACATCGAAAAACTGGAAGCTATAAGGGAAGATGTGTATGCTGCAACAACAAGAAAGGAACTTGCCGATGCTGCAAAGGATATCAGGAATGTCTGGAATGATGGCCGTAAGGATCGTATCGTGTCTTCAGGAAAAGCCATAGACAACAGGATGAATGCAATTATCAGGACATCAGAAGGCCTTATGCTACGTCTGGAGAATGAGATTGCTACGATGAAGGAAAATGGAGAGGATGTGGAAGAGCTGGAAGAAATGCTTGTAGAGTACAAGGAGCTCATATCTGAGGCGAAAGAGAACAGGGAACGTGCAATGAATACCTACATGAACGGAAACGGAAACGTCGGGGAAAATGTAAGGGAAGCTAATAGGTACATCACAAAGGCAGGTCAGGACATCAGGGATGCAAATGCAATCCTCAAAAACATGCTCAAAGAACTCAAACAACATAGAGAAGGCGTGATTGCACTATCAGGAAATGAGGATCTGAATGCTGAAGGTGATGGTACAGCTGTCATCTCAGGTAATATCAGTATAGACCTTACGGTCAATGATTCAAAACTTGTGGTCAAAGACCTTGCAGGTGATGCCAGGATAGATGGCCTGGATAATGCACAATACGGATCATCAAACATGGATGCAGGCAACAGTACGGACAACAACCGTGCATTTGTCTTCATGAACATCACTGCTGACCTGTACATTGAAGGAAGCCGCCTGACTGTCATGGTCCGGGGATCGGATATTGAACTGACAACCAGGGGAACTGGGACGGCAGTACTCTCCGGCAATGGAACATATGAAATAGGAGAAGAATCCGGCAGCTGGGCAGGTAACTATGCAGACCCCGATGATGTTGAAGAAAATGAAGAAGATAATGGAGAGGAAGAAGAATGAACTTCTTCAGAAAGATCGTGACCTTTGCCCTCATACTCTCCATTGTTGTGGTTTCAGGATGTATGGATGAAAGCATCACTGAAGATGGAAACGCAAGTGATGATCTAGCAGGTCCGGGTAATGAGCAGGAGATCAGTGTTGCAGACATGGCCCTTAGTGAAGATATGGTAGGTATTACAGATAGCGAGATGCAGGAACTTGAAGCACAGATTGAAGAGCTTGAAGCACTTATTAATGAAATGAGCCTTGAGGAAGAAATTGTTCCTGAAGAGATATGAGTTATCTTAATTCATATCTATTTTTATATTATTGATCATATACATTGCATGTATTTATATGTGCATTTATACAATTGCAGCAGCAACACATTAATCGAGTACATAAGAGCTTTTTCATTTCAAATTAACAGAAAAGTAAGAGATAATAATATATAGTCGAACAAACAATCTATTTGCACTTAGAAATGATAGTACACCATATCTAAGGGGAAAATTATGGGAAACATGATAAAAACAACTTTACTGCTGGCATCCCTTACCGGTCTGCTGGTCATTGTAGGTCAGCTTATGGGCGGGACGTCAGGAATGATCATTGCATTCATATTTGCGATCATCATGAACTTTGGAACATACTGGTACAGTGATAAGATAGTGCTAAAAATGTATCATGCAAAAGAGGTCACTGCAGCAGAGGCCCCTCAGCTCTATGGAATAGTCCAGACGCTGGCCATGAAGGCAAACCTTCCGATGCCAAAAGTGTATATGGTGCATACATCCATGCCAAATGCATTTGCAACCGGCAGGGACCCAAAACACGCTGCAGTAGCTGCAACTACAGGGATACTTGATCTACTGACAGCAGAAGAACTTGAAGGTGTGCTTGCCCATGAGCTTGCCCATGTCAAGAACCGTGATACATTGATCAGTGCTGTTGCAGCAACTATCGCAGGTGTCATAACAATGATTGCAACATGGGTGAAATGGGCAGCCATATTCGGAGGAATCGGCGGACGGGACGGTGAAGGAGCAAATAACTTAATTGGGTTCCTTGCCCTTGCCATTGTAGCACCACTGGCAGCAACGATAATACAACTTGCAATATCAAGATCAAGGGAGTTCGCTGCCGATGCAGAAGGAGCACGCATCTGCCAAAAACCCTGGGCACTGGCAAGTGCACTGGAAAAGCTTGAGTATGGCAGTTCACATTATCGGGAGAGAAGAGGTGACGTGCAAGCATCCGAGGCCACTGCACACATGTTCATAGTTAACCCTTTGAAGGGCAACTCCATCATGAACCTGTTCAGGACACACCCGGTAACCGAGGAGCGTATCAAAAGACTGCGTGCAATGTAAGAAGTGAATCTGATACACGGGTTTAGAAATTAAAGAGGTTTGTCTGCCCCCTTTCTACGAGGTGGATGACCTCCACACCATTTTCTTCAAGTTTTAGCGAAAGATATTGCCTGTGGCAACCTTTGGGACTCTTTTCCGCACACATCAGTACTACTCTTCCGTTATTAGTATGAACTTTTTTTATAAACATGATAAGTTTGGCCAGACTGCTGCGAAATGGTTCGGTATCCATATATTCCACGTATGCAGGTTCCCTCATACCTCCCACGCCCTCGCAATGAGAATATGATATACCATTTATAGGAAGCAAAAGCTCAAGGGATTCCCTATCGTATTCCTTGAATGTAGACTGAGGATATCTTCGTATATCCACAAGATGAGTTATTCCGTTATCAATTAGCATGCCTGTGAAATCTTCAGGCAGGCGGTTCCCATATCCTATCGTGTAGCATTTCATTGTTTGTACCATCAATAATCAACAATGTAATAGAAGAAGTCTTATTTTAATTAGAGTGTTCAATCTAATTACTATTTCCCGTTATATGTAATATAAAGCTACCAGATGGATATATCGAATTGGAAAAAAGATATAGGTTACTAATCGATAAGAATATCATGGAGAAAGGTTATTTTGTCCTTAGTATTCCAATATTAAGAGTTCCATCTTGATCTTGTTCAAACCTGACCACTCTGTTAGATCATACAAGATCTCAAAGTTAAAGATCATATCATCAAATTCAAATCTGCGCTTAAAGAGGATAAAATGAAAGTATCTGTCAGTACTTCAAAGATCAGTGGTGAGATATTTGCACCACCATCTAAAAGTTATACACATCGTGCAATCACTATTGCTGCCCTGTCGGATAAATGTGTGATTCACCGGCCCCTTATGTCGGCGGACACTCTTGCAACTGTACGTGCCTGCGAAGCATTTGGTGCAAATATCGAAATGTCACAAGAAAAGTTGCATGTGACCGGAGTGAACGGCAAACCCTTTGTACCCAATGACGTGATAGATGTTGCAAATTCCGGGACTACACTGCGTTTCATGACAGCCATTGCATCACTTACAAACGGAGTGACCGTACTTACGGGTGACATCTCCATTAGAAGCAGGCCTAATCAGCCACTTCTGGATGTGCTTAACAGGCTTGGTGTGGAAGCATACTCCACCCGTGGTAACGGATGTGCCCCCATAGTTGTAAGGGGCGGGCTCAAAGGTGGAATTACAACAATAAACGGCTCCATAAGTTCCCAATTCATTTCTGCGCTTCTTATAGCCTGTCCCCTTACCACCCAAAACACAACACTGTCCATAAACGGAAAGATGAAGTCAAGACCTTACATCAATGTTACCCTTGAGCTGCTTGAAAAGGCCGGTGCTGAGATACTAACAGAGGAAGATAACACTACCAGATTCATAATCCCGGCGAGCCAGAGATACAACCTTAAAGAATATACTGTTCCCGGAGACTTCTCATCTGCTTCCTACTTACTGGCAGCAGCTGCAATGACAGGATCATCTGTTACCGTGAATAACCTCTTCCCTTCAAAACAAGGGGATATCGAGATAATCGACGTGCTTGAGCGTATGGGTGCACAAATATCGTGGAATAAGGAGAATGGAACAGTAAAGATTACAGGCAACGGACTGAAATGTACAAATTTTGATGCAGGTTCAACACCCGACCTTGTACCTACCGTTGCCGTACTTGCAGCGTGTGCAAAAGGTGTTACTGTGATCGAGAATGCAGAACATGTGCGCTATAAGGAAACTGACAGGCTTCATGCAATGGCCCTTGAACTGGCAAAAATGGGAATATCTGTAAATGAAGAGCCTGACAGGTTAACAATTGTAGGTGGTCAACTGCATGGTGCCCAGCTGCATGGCTGGCATGACCACAGGATAGTGATGGCCCTGACCATTGCAGGCATGGTAGCCGGAGACACAACAATAGATACTGCTGAAGCTGTGCAGATATCATTCCCTGATTTTTTTGAGGAGATGGAAAAGCTTGGTGCACAGATAACACTTGATCAATAGTAATGAGGCAGTTCGGGGAAAATCCCCCTTATTTCCCTGAATATGATCGCTCCGCGGTTCTGCTACTTACTGCTTTCTTCCGCATATAATCCGGGATCACATCTTTCTCCACTACCAGTCTGGAAGTACCAATTCCAACCACAATAACCTTACTCTCCAAGGGTTCTTCGCCTTCCCTGATCACAAGGTCCTTTTTGGTCACTTCTATTTCGACCTCATCCTTAGAGTAACCGGCAGCCTTCATATAATCCATGATTATATTCCTGCCTGCATCTCTTGCAAACTCATATGCTTCCATGTATTGTGAGAACACACGCCTGCCTTGCGGAGTAAAAGCAAAGTACCTGATAAGCTCTCTGGCATTCTTGAGCTCCTCGTCCGTTACATTTTCCCCTGTGACAGGGGCAAAGTCCCTTTTGATCAGTATTTCCACGCGCTTTATACCTTTACCCACAAGAGCGCCAACAGCATTTCCCACACTTGCATGTTCGGGAACCACAATATTGGCATCTATGAGTTTTTCCATCTCTGTCTTATAGGCCACAACCGGACCACCAAGCAAGACAACCGGTGTTTCGATCCTGAATCTGGTAAAGTTCTTCCCGCAAAGCATCTGATCAATAACAGATTGTGATATGCCTTCAACCAGATAGGAGACAAGGTCTGTTGCCATGTTCCTGGCAACCTTGTGTTTTACCATTATAGCGATATCTTCCCTGTTTACCCTTAGATGCCTGGAAAGCCTTTCTGCACCTATCATAGAAGCCTCTGTTTCCCACTGCTTGAAATCACCAAGAACATGAAGTGCATCTGTTGGTGTAAAGCCGATTGTCTGTACCAGACGGTTCTTTATAAGACTGTCAAGGGCACGTACACTGGGCTGTTTTTTCAGGCGCTGGAAGATATCTACATATGAAATAGGTACACCCTGAATAACATCATATATCTCTTCTTCTGTCCTTGTAAGTTCAAGCGGTCTCACACCTGTGCGCACAAAGAATTTTGTTGGCTGCACATTCTCACAAAGAAGTTTCCTTGAAGGAGATTTTGATTCCTTCAGTCGTTCAAGGAAGCCAGTATACTCAGAAGCAGCACGGCACAGGGGAATCACCCTCCTTGGACCTATGTAGAACTTCTGATCCTGCACCCATACATGGCTATCGCCTCCTGTGGCAGATGTTTCCATTTTTATTGCCTTGACCATGGTCTTCCAGCCACCGACAACAGCTCCCTGGTTACTTATTTCCGGTACACCATTTCTTATCATCGCAACATCGGTACTGGTGCCACCCACATCCACCATGACACAGGTATCAAACTCTGTAAGAAAGGCAGCACCTACAAGACTGGCTGCCGGCCCTGAGAATATTGATTCTATGGGACGTTCCAGTGCCTCTGCCATACCTACCACAGAACCGTCACATTTAAGCATCAGGAGATTAGCATCAATACCTCTTGATCCTATGTCCTTCATGATGGATTGGATGAACTTATGTGTTATAGGCAGAAGCTGTGCATTAAGATATGCAGTTATGGCCCGATCATAGGCTCCGACTTCCTGGGAGAGCTCGTGCCCGCATACAACAGGAAGACCTGTAAGCTCACGAACTATCTGCTTGACCCGGAGCTCATGTTCCGAATTCCGATTGCTGAAAAAGGATGAAACCGAAAAAGCAGCAACATTGTCCTTTAATTCAAGAGCAAATTGTCGGACCCCAGCCTCATCAAGCGGAGCAGCCTCTTCACCGTTGCTGGTATGTCCACCACTGAGCCTTATATAGTATCTGGCAGGGAAGCCTTCATCCGGTATTACATAATCACCTATAAGTATAACACCCACGGGATAACCCGTGTCTTCTAGTATAGTATTGGTTGAAAGCGTAGTTGAAACTGAAACCAGTTTTATATCTTTTACATAAACTGGGTCCAGAGAATCAATCACTTTTTTAATCCCACCTGTGGGGTCAGGATAGGTAGTAAGCACTTTTGTAGTATCCATTATCTTACCATCCGAATCACGGATAATAACCCCATCAGTAAAAGTCCCTCCAGCATCAATGCCAAGACTGTATTGCATTTTGGTTCACTCCGTATAAAATTGATCACACATAGGTAATACAGGAATCCTCTGTATCATACCCAATACAAATAAGGTCGAATATAATTACTTATCACGACACTATTGTTTTTTGTGCAAAGACCATAGATAATATTGATCGTGTAAAAATGAATGGTTTTGCAATATTTAAGCATTACCATCTTATGCAATATAAATTCAAAGATAAAAGAAGACCGAAGACAAAAAAAGACAAAAAAAGCAGGCATTAAGCCTGCATTTGTTCTAAAATTATTTTGCAGGGATGATGAGTGATCTCTCACCAGCAGGCTCGAACTCTCTGAGTGCTCCCCTTGCAAACTCCTTCCTTGGCTGTGTGAAGTCAAATGGCAGGAGCTTGTCTGCGAAGGCGATCTTGACGAGTGGGTTGACTGCGTATGCATCTCCACGTCCTGCATGTGCAGCGGAGGTGATAGCTGCATATCCACCCTGGTGACCAACGTTCATTGCGTAGTTTGGATAGTTAGGTCCACGCAGTTCAAGAGCCAGACCTTCGTCGGACTGGTATGAGAGTACGTTTGTTGCACCACACTGGTCTTGCAGGTCGTATCCGAAGAAACCGAGTCTTCCGAGTGCTTCCTTGTGCAAGTACATACAGAGGTACCATCCTGACAGACCAGCATTTCCGTTACCTGTTGCGATAGAAACAGCGGAACCTGCTGCTGCTGAAAGGCTTGTTGCTCTCTGTGAACCACCAAAGTGGTCTTCGAGGGTTGTTGGGTACTTCTCGTAGTTCTCAAGACCGTAGATCGTGGATTCTGTTGCGATGTCCTTTACAACGTCAAGGGTTGCCTTTACCTTGTTGTCTGTACCCTTGTTTGCTGCACCATCGTACTTGTCGTTGATGTAGTCAACATTGTAGTAGAGGTTGTCATCAAGGATGTTGTTACAGTATGCTGCTGTAGCGTACTGGGTGAAACCTACACCACCGGACATGTATGATCCAAGCCAGATCTGGTCGTAAAGCATACATCCTGCACCGACTACTTCAAGAGCTACGTGTGCTGGATCTTCTGCATCTACACGGCTTGTCTGTACGATATCTGCCATGTGACCGAATGGAATTCCTCCGGGCTCGTTTGGTGCACGTGCACGTCTTGCTGGAAGCATTTCACCCATCTGGATAACACCTGCGTGCTTTGCTGCATATGAAAGGTCAGCTACTGCTGCTTCACCGGCACACATGCTGTATGCTGAGATAAAAGACATACCGACCTGCATAGCCATCCACCTGCTTGTCTGACCACCGTCTGTTACTCTGCTGACAATGGTTGGGATGTGGGCTGCCTGCCAGGAGCTCTTGCCTATTGCTGCCTTGAGCTGCTCTGCCTGCTCTGCAGGGAATTCCTTGTTGATGTCAATGAGGAACTGCTTGTCGATCTCGTCTGCGAGTTCATCGTCGCCTGTGAACATCTTGACGTAACAGTCATCTACAAGAGCAGGGTGGGTCTCGACCATGTGCTCCTGAACGACTGCTCCACCAGGAAGTGCGTGGTTGAGTGTCTCAAGGTAGTGGTTGATCGTTTCCGGTGTGACCTCGATACCGAGCCTCTTCTCAAGGGTCTCGTGTGCCATGTCCATACCGACAATTACGGTCCTTCTGATATCATCCCACATCTGCTGCATTGCAGCGTTGTTGACGTAGTGAAGGTCATCGATCTCGACCATGTCATCTGTACCGGAAAGGAAAGATGGGGTGAGTGCTCTCTGACCGAGTGGTATACCACCACAATGCATCATTGGGTTGTAACCGACAAGTCCTCTCTTCTTTGCGAGTTCCTGACCTGCCTTTTTCATTTCTAATTTACGCGGATTCTGATCGACACCAAGTCTGTGGTATTCCACAGTCATATCGGTGATCTCTCCACCTTCCATTTTGTTAGTACCGTGCTCTTTTGTGTACTTTATTTCCATATGTTTTGCAAACATTCTCTTTCTGTCGTCTGCCATTATAATCACCTCAGTTCTCCGGCTTGAATCCGTATGTGGTCCTCTTGTCGAATACTCTGTGTACCCATTCAATGACCTCGAGGTCATCTCTGAATGCGACATTGTCGACACGGTAGATCGTTGTTCTCTTTGCAGCTTCTTCCGGGGACATTGGCTTGCCGAGGTTTACCTTCTTGTCTATAGGCCTGCCTACCTGGTCCTTGTGCATTATGACTACATCGCCTTCTTTTCTGCACCTGTCCAGCATGTCAAACATTAAACCATCTTCAGGAAGCCTGAGTGAGTGACCATGTACTGTTGCACCTCTAAGACTTGCAAGTGCAGGACATGTCATCTCGGTTTCCATCTGGAACTTAGCGAGCTCTTCCATATCCCTCTCACGGGCTTCAACTACCTGACGACCGGAAAGTGTACCTGGGTCGACACCTCTGAAGTTGATTGCTGCTGCGTAGGACCTGAAGTATGGTGTGGATGGTGCATTGTACATTGAGTCAACGAACTGTACATACCTTACCCTGTCACCAGCCTTTGCGCCTGGTGTTGGTTCTACGAGTTCCCTCATTGAACATTCCGGCTCACCCATTTCTGCGAGTGGTGGATGGGTGCTTGGGTAGTCGCTACCTGGTGCACGGTGTCCGAGAACAAGTGTCAGGTCATCGTCGGAGATCTCCCTGAGTTTCTCGACCTTACCAGACATGTGTTTTCTTCTGTTTTCGGCAACTGATGTTGCCCCTGGATAATATTGTGGTTCATATGCCATAATTATTCACTCCTAATTCTCTAATGATCTCATTGTGGTTTTCACAGCTTTCACGAGTTCGTTCAGCTTTTCCCTTGAACATGATTCGCCTCGTGTAACTCCTGTCACAATTTCCATAACCCTTCCCTTTGCTAAAATATCACTATCTTTAGGTTTAACAAGCCTTGTCTTTACCCCTGCCATTGCAAAATCCTCAAAATCAACGAGTGTCTGGCAAACAACTACTGCAGGAATATCGGCTTCTTCAAGAATTGCCTTTACTTTCCTGACCACATGGTCCCTGATATTCCCTGTGTGAATTACAGCGACCTTGTGCCTGTTTATCTGTGCTATCTCCTCGGGATTTATTCCAAAGGAACCGGAACCCATGTTGGTATCCGGAACACCTGAACCGGTGTTAAGCACAAGCACACTTACCTGGATCTCCTCACGGCGCATGCCATATGTGAGTTCACAGACAGGCTTTGTGATATGTCTTCTTCCAGGACTCATTGCAACTGCAATCACATCAGGTCTTCCTGTTTCAGAAAGAGTTCCTCGCTGTGCAAGTCCTCCCCCGCGGCCAAGACCCATTCCGTGCCTGCAATCTACAACCTGAGTTTCCCGGTCAAACATCTATATCACTTATTCCATATCATCAGGCTTTAGTATACATACAGGCTGGTCCTTTAGTTTTCCTTTAGGGTCTGTCATTCCGGTCATAAGAGGATCAGAATCTGGTCCGCGCTTTGCATAGTCACTGACTGTCTGTCTTCTTGGGATGAAATTACCCTCTCTGAACTCAAAGGATACTGAAAGAACCTTTTCACAAACTTCCCGGACCTGCTCTTTTACATCTGAGTCCGCAACTTCCATGCGGATGCTGCCAATGTACACAGCAAGTTCTATTGCCTGGCCTGCAACTTCTATTACAGAATTTCCCGGATGATGCACAGGCAGCCCTGTGGCAGGTCCGTAAGGAACGGTCTGGGGAAGTCTTGGACCATGGACGAACAGCCTTATGATCCCTTCAAGCTCGACGATCTCGTTAAGCAAATTCTGGGCCGTTTCGGGCTTCAGCAGTCTTGAAGGAAATATTTCAAGCTGAACATAGTTTGTGTCTGAAGAAGTTACTGACATTTTTGTTACCTTTATAATGATCTGTGATATTTAAGGAGGGGTTTTGTGTCTTAGAGTGCACCTGCCACTGCTTTAATTGGTTCCCTGAATTCCGGAATGGATCCAAATACGGTACCCACAAGTCCGGATGTCTTCTCGACAGTGAACATCTGTGTGCCTGCGTCAAGTGAGACTGCTGCACATACACAAGGAATTGCGAAACCTCTGGAGTGCCTGGTAACAACGTGGTTACCGTTGAATATACCTGGTCCGCCACCACCATAGATGGAGTGACTGAAGAATGAGAATCCTACTGCAGTACCCTGTGCTCTACCCATGTCACAGCCTGGAAGACCTGTTTCCTTCTCAAGCATATCGTTGTAGTAGAGGATGGTTGATGAAACGTTCTGAGCTGCTCTGCCTGCTCCACAGTTTACCATGGTTGCTGCAAGCTGACCTGCTGCTGCACATGCATTCCACATTGAAACATCGTTTGCCTTGTAGAAGTTGTAGCCGGATGGAGCTGTCTTGTCGACTGAGATGACACCTGCTTCAATAGCCCTGTCAACAGTTGACTGGATCACAGTACCGATCGTACCGTCCTTGCCGTTCTCCTTTACGATGTCGTAGACGAAGTTGCCTGCGTTAAGACCCTGATATGCAAGACCAAGTAACTGGTGTCTCTCGAATGGTCCCACAGCGTTACCCATCTCGTACATACCTACCTGCTCGAAGATGGATGAGAGTGCTGCTGCATTCATTGCCTTCTTACCGGTGATTGCTGCTACGTGGTTTGTTGTGATGTTCCTCAGGGAATAACCAAGACCTTCGTTGTTCTGTGGAATGCTGAGAATTGATGCAATGTTTGCTCCCTTCATATCCATTGTCTGTGGGTAGCTGCCCCATACAGCAGACTTTACGATCGGTGCATCGAACATGTCAGTGTTGAACATATCAATTAGCGTCTGGACTACTGCAGCACCTGTTACAGTACTTGCAGATACGTAGTCAGCACCTACCATTGTCCTTATGCTTGGGATCTGGACGATAAGCTGCTTTCCGCCACCAAGTTCTTTTACGTTGGTATCATCGTCGTCGCTTACACGCACAAGCTTTTCTACTGCATCCATGATAGCACCTGAATTGCCTACAACATCGTAGTCAAGTTCTCTGCCAAGGATCTGCTTTTTAGCTCCGCCCATAGCGCCGGTCTTCAGTGATTTCTCGATACCTGCAAGGTTTACTGCAACAGTCCTCTTAGTATCTTTAATGATATTTTGAATCGCTGCGTTTCTTGTTGGCGCAATGTCCATAAGGTCAACGCCGCTTTCCAACAGTTTACCTCTGTCGTCATAAATGTCTATTTTATCAGACAAGTATATTTCCTCCTATGTTTCTATTTAGAAATCGCCCATTTCTGGAAACGTACAGATCAAACGAATGAAAGTCAATTGTTTTTTTACTACACAGTAAGTTCTGTACGAAAGTTTTCCATTGGGAATTCTCGAATTTATTAAGCAACAATTAGGTTTAAACCTTTTGCATCGTTTTTGACAACATCGTTATCATTGAACAGGTGATATGAAAAATAGAGCATGTTGTCAACTAATATCATATTATGTAAGAACATGATATTATTTGAAGCGTGGAAGTTATCTGAAACACAGTAACAGCGTATATGAAAGACTAGAGGAAGAGATCATATCGATCCGGCCTGAAGTCTGGCCTGATGTCGGGGGAGTGAATAAAATAGATAGGATTTATATTTACCGCCAAAGGTTTAAGTATCCCTATAATGAGTAATCCGTTCTATGGAGATCATCGCTGATGTAGGAGGCAATCCCGGAATAGATTGCAAAGGTTTCTGTACATACTGTTATTTCAGAAAAACAAAGGATAACCCACCCTTTGGATGCAAATACTGCTTCCCTTTCAAGAAGGGGTGCGACTATTGCACCAGAGGTGTCAGGGAGGCGTATTCAGGCTTTAAACCAGGGGAATATGTATTCCAGGAACTCTACCAGAAACTTCGGATGAAACCGGAGAACATTAACAAGATAACCATAAGCGGGGGAGGGGATGTTAGTTGTTATCCTGACCTTATGGAACTTGTTGCAAACCTTGCACAGTTAGGTCTGCCCATACATCTGGGATACACCAGCGGGAAAGGTTTCACAAAAGGTGATGAAGCGGAATTCTTCATCGAATATGGGGTAAAGGAGGTTTCTTTTACAGTATTTGCCACTGACCCTGTATTGCGGGAGAAATATATGCATGATCCAGAGCCTGAAGCATCACTTGAGGTCTTGCGCCATTTCTGCCAGCATTGTGAGGTATATGCTGCAATCGTCCTCATACCCGGCATAAATGACGGTGAGGTCCTGGAAAAAACCCTTCATGACCTGGAAGATATGGGAGCTAAAGGAGCCATCCTGATGCGTTTTGCCAACAAAACACAAGAAGGCCTCATATTGAATAACGCCCCGATAATGGAAGGCATCCAGACCCACACCATCGATGAGTTCGTAAACATAGTCAGGGCTTCTGATGCAAGACATAATATCAGGATTACAGGGACTCCCCTTGAGGACCCCATGACAGGCTCGCCTTATGCTATCAGAAATGATAGAGAAGCCCTTGAAAAACTACCAACTGTCACAAAAGAAGCTACAATACTTACCAGCCGTGCTTCTGCAGAGCGGCTTGAGGAGATCTTCAAAAAGCTGGGAGCTACAGTTAATATCGTTTCCGTGGATAAGGACATAGGCTGCCTTATAACCATCGCTGACCTGGAAGATATTGACCTGAAAGATGTGAAGGAAACGGTCATAATCCCGGGCAGGGCATTTGTACACGACCCTGAGGCAGTAACCATGCTATCAAGGGACGGCATCCAGCGTTTTGTGCGCAGGGGACCTGATATGCTGACATATGACGGAGAGATGTCAATAGGCCTTTCAAAAGAAGATGTTATCACGTTTGAGATAGAACAGTTCACAGAGCTCATCCATGCGATCAATGCTATTGGTATGCCAGTAAATAAATGATCACATACGTATGAAAGTCAATGGAACTTGAACTGGAAGAACTTTACATGAACTCCAGCAGTCCTGTCTGCTTGGAACGATCGTTCTCAAAAAGGGATTTCATGTCAAGTCCCAGTAGTTCTATTCTCTGTTTTGTATAGCTGGACACATTATATTCATGTGCCACTTTTCTTGAGACCGCAAGATATTTTTTCACTGCACCCTCGTGAACGGTAAGGATCACACGCCCACCGCATTTGGGGCAGACACCTGTAAGAGGTGGCCTGCGAAACTTTGCAGCACATTTAAGACATCTGGTACCCTGTCTTGAAAAGGCCCTGAGATTACCGAACATATCAGGCAGGAAGTGGGACATGAGCACTCTTTCAGCCACATCCGAAGAATCAACAGCTCGTATCTTATCTGCCAGTGCCAGCTGTGCATCCATCTTCTCCACCATGCTTCCAAGGGTCTTGTAGGCACTGTGAAGAGGACCTGCAGCAATATCACTGGTGTCATGGGTAAACATGAAATGATCATACTGCCCGGGAGTACCCAGTCTGCCACTGACCAGGTCTATCATTGATTCAAGTTCCTTTGGATTTGTATATTCAAGGGTGGCCTCATAGAACTCAAGAGGATAATGGTCACATACATCGATATTGTGCGCCTCCTTGTCTACCTCACTGGGGTCTATCCTTGTGGTAAGCACAAGAGGAGCATCCATTTTCCCACCTCTTTTTTCAGGCAGATAGTCCCTGGAGAAGTTGATCAGGCCATCCATCAGCAACATCACACAATCCTCATCCCCGTCACAGTTCCTTCGTTTGGCTGCATGGAAGAACGGATGTGCATAACCCACCGATGCTTTTGTAAAACCAACAAGCCTTCCAAGCACACCTGCAGAAGTATGAGGTGCAAGCCCCATGAGCATCACACCAACAAGGTCCTCAAGCTTCTCTGCCTTATAATAAGGCTCTTCATGATAATACCTCTCAAGCAGATCATCGATATACTTAGTTATCCGAAGAAGATAGTCGCCACAGTCATATGATACCACCAGGTCCTGAACCTTAAGGCAGACCACCTGATCGCCTGTTTCCAGAGGCATGCCATATATGTCCTCTGTATAACCTATCTCCTTTAGTTTATCGACACTGACCTCTAACTCATCAGCACGTATATGTGTAAGTGGGATGTCCGACATATCGTACCTTACAGTCCCGTCCTTGAAAGTGAAAAGCTTATGTTTGGCACGCAGTATGCCTTTTTCGAGAGGTTCTGGGGTCATGGTCCCTGACATCATTCTCTTGACACCTTTCATCTCTATATTGTCCCTTTCACCAAGCCTTTCAAATGCAGCCTGGTAGATGGCCTTGAAATCAATGTTCTGCATCTTCACACATGTGGTCTTTTTACCACATTTCGGGCACTCCTCCTTTTGTACTGAAATGCCGCATCTGGGACATGAAAGACGGGGCACGGTGAACTCGCCGCATTCACAGCGATACTGGAAAGTATCCGTACCACATGCAGGACACACACGATTACCTATCTCCACCCTTATGTGTCCAACCTTACCGTTCATAGAGGACATGAAACTGGCGGCAGCTTCCATTTTACGCGTATTGCCTGCAGAATCCCCTATGGGAAACAATACATGAGGAGCTGGCGACATCTTCCTCTTATTCGATTTTTCAGGACGCCCCATTCTTGCACCAATCCTGACAGGTGCACGTGCCCGGACCTTAAGAGCGCTAAGTCCATTGACAGCTGACAGTGTATCCATAGCCTCTGGCATCTCACTTTTTACCTTAAGGTCGTTGTCAAGGCCCAGGCACCTGACAAAAGGCAACGGTTCATCAATAGATATCCTTCCCCCGATCACCCTGTGCAGGACAAGCAAATTCTCAAGTATCGCCTTGATCCCTTTTTCCACAGATGCCTCCAGCGGCAGTTCAAGGATTTTAAAGTCAGCTGAAAGTATGCCATTTACGGATACAAATGAAATAAGTGAACTGAGCTCATCAAGGGTTATATCGTGCCAGAGGAAAGTAAATGCAGGATGTAGTGGAGCTCCATACCTCTCACAAAACTCCAGTGCAAGTTCCTGGGAGGGGGACATCAGTTCCTTACTGGAATAAGTAGATTCACCGACAAGTTTCTCAAATTCCTGTATCCACCATTCAAAGCAATACGAAGAAGGCACAAGAGGATGGTTATTCTCAAGAAAATCACCGAAATTTATCAGTATCTCCCCTATATCGACTATGCATTCCACATCAGGATGGATCTGTTTTGCAAGTTCCTCGTCATCCACACGGATAAGATCCCCTGACCTAAGGCGAACAGTTGGACCTTCGATACTGTCCACCGGTGCCATTCCTGCTGCCTTTCCGGGACGCTCGACCTTAAGCTGCGTGCCTGCAACTATAAAACTGTCCATTATATACATACTTGCAGGACTTATGCCCGAGGCTGCAAAAGACGTATTCCTCGATCTTCCATACCTTAGCCTGAATCCTCCTGGCCGCATGGGATGAGAAAAAACAGGCCTTCCTGCTATCAGGTCTCGCAGGTATTTATCCTTAGGTTTTATGCCCACAGAACCATCATCATTATCATCATCCCCTGCACTCTTGGTCCCTGCTATGAGCCTGTCCAGCCATTCCCAGCCATCCATACGTAGCTTATTAACATGTTTCTGGACCTTGGGAGCTTTCAGAGCCAGTCCTTCAGCAAGCACAAGCGCCATACCACCCCGAACACGGTTGCTCTTTATCCTGTCAAGGTTCCTGTAACCTTCCACCTCTTCGGCCTCGGTTGGTTCTCCGTCGATACATATAGGACAGTTCTCAACTATCAGCCGGATCTCATCCTCTGAAGGAGTGTACTGCAGGGTTGCCACACGTCTGTAGAGCAGGATCTCTTCTACGTATCTCTCAACCTCTTCCTTGCGCGGCTTGTACCGGTCAATACCAACCGCACGACGCACATAATCTCCCACAAGCACCGAAAGTGCCTGGGCAGTACCTCCGGCACTGCGTATCGGACCTGAATAAAATATCCTGATGAACTCGCTCCCATCATCGTTCTTGTCAACATCCACCCTATCGATACCCTCAATTGGTGCAGCTACAACCCCTTCTGTAAGCATGGCAACGGATACACGTATGGCTGCCTCTATTGCTTCGGACTTGGAAGCAAACTCTCCCACCGCACCCTCTGCAACGGCCTTGCCTATTGCCAGAGCACCTTCTTCGCGAGACATCGTTTCCTCGAACTTGCGTATCTGTTCCGCGACGCCTGTGACGCCAATTAGATTTTCCACTCTGTCTGCAAGGTCCTTTGCAAGAGGGATCTCTATATGTGGCTTGGGGTCCCTGCCCTTTGAACGCGCACGGTTTGCAATTTCTATTTCATTATGAAGCTTTGACTCAAGCGCTTCAAAATAATCCCTCATGGAATCGCTTACTACTATTTCACCCATCCAGAACAGCTCTCTCTATTGAACGTGTAATTAGGCCTTTGTTGTTAAAATTGTTTTCCTGCCAGATCATACTGTATAGTGTGTGTTATATATACGATAAACACAGATATCCATATAATTTTTCATAAATACAATAGAATATATACATATACAGATATATATGTGCGTGTATATTGAATATTAACAGAGGAATTTGTATGAAAAAACAAATGATATTATTGATCGTGCTGCTAAACCTACTTATGCCCGTGGCCACAGCAGATGTGGTGAACGAACTTGAGCTTAAGATCAATGACTACAATGAGAATACAGAACATGTTCCTTCTTTCCTTAAGACTCTCCTTGGAAACGAAGTGATCAAACTGGCAATAACAACAGACAGTGGTCATGAAACTTACCTAAAAGTAGTCACTGAAAACGCATATGTTGTCTCTTTTGAAGAAATAGACCCTACTACCAGGATAGAAGAAACAATAAGCATAAGAACAGATGAAGCCACAGTCCAAAGCATACTTGACTCCGGCGATCCCCTTGGAACCTTCCTTGAAGCAAAAGACAGTGGAAAGATAGTGATCAAGCCTGTAGGCTTTACCAAGAGCATGGCATTTACTTTAGCAAGTGCAGTCCTGAAACTCTCACAGATGTTTGGTTTTATATGATATTTGAAGATATTGAAAATTGAAGATATTGAAAAGAATACCTGAGCAGGATCAGCGGATCTCCAGTCCGCTTGCCATTTCCCTGTACTCACGCCCTTTATCAGTAGTCCTGAAAATGTTTCCTTTTTGCTCTATCAGTTGTTTTTCCTCAAGCCGTGTAAGATATTTGTTCGCAATTGTCGAATTAAGATTTGCACCATAAACTATCTGTGTCTTTTTTGCCCCATCCATGGCTATCTTTAAGATGGAAAGCGTGATATCCAATCTACTCCGCCTAATAATAATGCCCCCCAGCACTTTATTTGAATGTACCACTAATAATGTGTATGTATACCACTTATGCCAGTCATGCATACAACCAATGATATTCACGTACAGCATATCATTTGTCTAGTAGAAGTATTACTGAACACCTATTTAATATTATCGATATGTAATTATACTAAGTAAATATGTTACTAATTAGATAATATCCGGCAAAGGCATAAACCGGCCTACAACAGTTAGATTTATAATTAATACTGCAATAGAGGTATCATTTACTCCAGATGCGGGAGTAACCAAGTGGCCAACGGTGGCAGACTCAAGATCTGCTCGCGCAGGCGTTCGGGGGTTCGAATCCCTTCTCCCGCACCACACCAAAGGTGATCTTTTTTGCCAGAAATTATTGATTATGATAACGTCGTATCCGCTGTTGTTGATATTCTCCAAAAGGCCCAGACCACACTCCCAAAGGACGTAATTACAGCCCTGGAAAAGGCAAAGGATAGGGAAACCTCAAACATTGCAAAGGAACAGATTGAAGCTATACTTAAAAATATAGAAATTGCGGGCAACAGGAAAATTCCTATATGCCAGGACACTGGCATAATCATATTCTTCGTTGAGCTTGGAAGGAAAGCTGTCATAGGTTTCAATCTTGAGGATGCGATACATGAAGGAGTGAGAATAGCTACCCGGTCGATACCTTTGCGTCCGAATGCGGTGGACCCTTTAAGCCGCAGCAATACAGGAGATAACACAGGAGAAGGCATTCCGGATATAAGATACGAAATCAATGACAGCAACAGTATAAAAATAACCGTTGCCCCAAAGGGTGCAGGCTCTGAGAACATGAGTGCTATCAGAATGTTCAATCCCACAGAGAAGGAAAACATACGTAATTTCATCCTTGATACTGTGCTCAATGCAGGCGGCAAACCATGTCCACCCATCATAGTTGGCATCGGCATTGGCGGCTCTTTTGACAAAGCTGCAAGACTTGCAAAAAACGCGCTACTTAAAAACACCGAAGACATGACAGAGCAAGAGCGCATGCTTCTTGAAGATATAAATTCCCTGGGGATCGGACCCATGGGACTTGGGGGAAAAACAACCGCATTGGCAGTACATATAAAAAAGGCCCACTGCCACACAGCATCCCTCCCTGTTGCCGTGAACATACAGTGTTGGGCCAACCGCCATGCATCAGTTACCCTGGGAGGAGATGCATGATGGAATACAGACTCAGGACACCATTAAAAAAAGATGATATCCTTAAAATAAAAGCTGGCGATATAGTATACCTCAGTGGGACAATGTTTACAGCCAGAGACGAAGCTTACGCCAGGATACTGGAAATGGCAGAAGAACATAAGGAGCTGCCGTTTGACCTTGAGGGCGCTGTAATCTATCATTGCGGCCCCCTGATGAATGAGACAGCAGATGGGTGGGAAGTAGTTGCCGCCGGGCCCACAACAAGTGCCCGCATGTCAAAAATGACGCCAAAGCTGCTGGAACTTCATCAAGTCCGTGCCTTTGTGGGAAAAGGTGGAATGGACAATGTCAAAGAAGCAATGGAAAACAAAGCAGTCTATCTGGCATTTACTGGCGGATGCGCAGCATTGGCTGCCATGGCCATTGAAAATGTGCTAAGGGTCCATTGGAAGGACCTGGGTATGCCAGAAGCTGTATGGGAACTAGAAGTAAAGGATTTTGGTCCGCTGGTAGCAGGGATAGACTCACATAAAAATGATATGTTCCTTGATGTCAGGAAAAAAGCAAATGAAGCTTATTCGATGATCGAATAAGCAATTCTTTCCAACATATCTCAGATAATCAAAGTGAACACAACCCAGGCAATAAGAGTGAGTATTATCGAATGTTTCAGACCCTGGGAAACTGAACTTTCACCCATCTGTCCTGCAACAAGTCCGCTCATGAATCCCTGGATAATAGCCGTGTGCATCATCAACCGCGTGTATTCGGCCGGATTGAAAGAACCTATGAACTGGTTTCCTGCACCTGCCTGAGCAGCAGCTTTTCCTGCCTCAGCCATTGTGGGCACAAAAGTGGATGTAAGCATTGCTATCACGAAAATGAATACAAAGAACGACATATAGGTGATGACCACATAAACCATCATGTTACCTCGCCTTTCACGTTCCAGCAATTTCACTTCCCTTGCATCACGTGCAGCGGCCTCAAGTACTGAAGCTACGCGACCTCCTGCCTTACTTGCCTGAGTGATAAGGGAAACAGACCTCACAATTATGGGGGTTGACACCCTTTTAGCAAAATTATGCAGTGACTCTTCAAAAGAAACACCCCATGACATAGCGGCATCCATGCTCTGGACTTCTTTTGTCAGGGCACCATACTCACCTTTTGAAACGGTGTTCACAGCCCTTGGAAGAGTAAGCCCGGCTCTGCTCATTTCAGATATGTCCCTCAGAAATGTTGGAAGATACTCTTCAATGGTATCGGTCCTTTTGAACTTCTTATGGAAAGTAATGGCCGGAGGAATAATGCATATGAGAACGGTGAACAATATAACATCATCTATCAGAGGTGTGCCCCAGGTTAGAGCCATTCCACTGATAAAGAATACAAAGGCCAGAGGAATGCTCAGCAAAAAAGCATATTCCGGATGGTTATAAAGTGTTTTAAACGGATCCTTAAAGAAATCCTTGATAAGTACGTTTTTTGTTGCCTCCTTCATCTTTGCATTGATGTGGTTATCTTCAAGCTCACACAGTTCCTCCTCTGTAAGCGAATCAGAGGACATTGACCCTTTATTGAAAATTTCATGTATCTTCTTCATTCTATGCCTCCGGAGTAAGGGTACTGATAAGAATAACATACATTATACTGCCAATTGGTATCAATGCATAGATTATGATATAAAGGAAGACCATCTGGGCATTCCCCATTATAGACATGATGGATATAACAACCACAAGGAAAAGAGGACCGGCAACAAAAGCCGTTACATATGTTTCTCCGAGAAGACCCAGTGTTTCAAGGAACTCTTTCTGGTTTTGTCGATTCTCCATAATATATTGCTCTGTCTTTATCTGGAAATAAGGTTCCAGCTGACCACCTGAAGTTACAACAGTAATTGCTCCCTGCAAAAAATCCTGCAGGGCGGCTGACGGAGTGGTCAGAGAAAGGTTTTTCATTGCAGTGACCAGGTCATGACCAAGAATCTCAAGGTCACGTACCAGATAGCGGCATTCCACTGCCATCTCGCCATATATCTCATTATTTGCAAGTGATCTGAAAAGATCAACCGGAAGGACACCTGCGCCTGACATTGCTGACATATAGTTCACAGCATAAGGAAGCATGCTGTCAATCCTCCTTTTCCTGTCACCTGCCATTATAACAGGATATAGCTGGAATATCTTGTAAACAAGAACAAATACCAGCCCTGTAATAAGCAAACCCAGTACAATACCTATAACAAGAGACTTGTACTGAAGATAGGGGGCAACCCATGCAGGAAACATTAACCTGGTAGCTCGTACTTCCGGAACCCCGAATGCCATTAGAAGCAAACCGATACCTGCAAGAGAAAACAATGCGCAGAGAATAGAACTTAGTAATGCACCGGACATATAGACATCATATGCCACGTCCATCCTGTTCTTGAGCAGGTTATGACGAAGGCCAAAGTAATCAAGTCTCTTCTTTTCGTAGTATTTACCGAAAAGATTGTAAGCAAAGTTAAAATAAGGATTAGCCATACAATTCCTGCCTTACGACTTTCATCATCATCTCAGGTTCACGATTATAGGCAACTACTATCTTGGCAAAATCCCTGAAGTGTGTGACCTTTCTTACACGCGCCCAATCAAGGATATCCTGTCGCCTCTTTAACTCATCCCGAACTTTCTCTTCTGTCCAGCCACGGTTTTCCATAACGCTTTCTATTATGTAAGATCGGCCTGAATACTGGAACATATCCCTTGCAGCATCCCACACGAAAACCTCATTTGTAAGCAGCTCACCTGTCCTGGGATCAACACCTACTATCTCAGTAAGGGACTTACAGCGCCTGACACGCTCCTCACCAACCTTGACCTGTACTTGTATAGCTACAAGATCAAGGGCCTGTATCATAATCCTTGGTACATTGATGGGAGGATTTTCCAGCCTGTGTACCACAGATTGAACAGAATCAGCATGCATTGTCGAGAATGTAGTATGTCCTGTTGACATTGCCTGGAAAAGCACATAAGCTTCAGCGCCCCTTACCTCACCCACAAGGATATATTCCGGCCTCTGCCTTAAAGAAGCTCTTAAAAGCTCGTACATCTCAATAGAACCTTTATCCTCGCCTGCAAAGGCCTGTCTGGTGACACCGGGTATCCAGTTAGGATGCGATAGGTTCAACTCTCTTGTATCTTCAATGGAGACAATCTTCATCTCCGGCTGGATGAAAAGAGAAACGGCATTCATGGCCGTGGTCTTGCCGGATGCAGTTCCTCCGGCAAAGATGAGGCTCTTACTTGAATCCACAGCAAGCCACATGTATGCCATCATTGCAGTAGAGAAGGTATGGAACTCTATGAGGTTAGCAGGGGTTATTGGATCATCTTTAAATCTTCTGATAGTGAAAGTAGTCCCACGGGTGGTAATCTCCCTGCCCAGTGTCATCTGGATACGGGAACCGTCGGGCATAGTAGCATCAAGCAGGGGGTTTGCAATAGATATATGCCTGCCACATATCTGGGCGATCCGAATAGCAAAAGAGTCCAGCAGATCATCAGACTGGAACTCGATATTTGAAGGTATGGAATTGTATTCTTTATGATAGATGTAGATCGGAGTGTTAGGGCCATCGCATGAAATATCCTCTATATATGGATCCCTCATCAGTACATCTATCTCCCCATAGCCAACATAATCACGAACGATGTGATATATGATCCTCTCACGTTTTCGTGGAGATATGTTTATCTGGAATTCCTTTAGGTAATTTATTACATTTTCTTTAAGGAATACTTCTGCATTCTTGCGGGATACCTCTTTAAGATTAACATCAAGGGTCTCAATGAAGTTCAGTTTGATAGCTTCCAGAAGCCCATCTTCAGTTTCACTTAGAACAGGTTCAATAGCCTGGTACTGGAATTCATGGGCCTCGGGGTCATAAGCGATCCTTACATAAGCATAAAGAGGGTTCACCTCGTATAACTCCACTTCCCTGTAACGACTGTCTCCAGGCATGGTCAGATCGACTATTGGGCCGTGATCAACAATATTATAGGTTTCAAGGTTCACTTTTGCCCTTGAGAATATCTTACCTACGCGACCCATGAACGAATCATTGATTTCCTCATCCACAAAGAACTCTTCTTCAATAGGTTCCTCTTTGAATATATCAGAAATAACTTTTTGCCACATAGATTCCCTGTCATCTGCCAGTGTATCTTCATAATAGGGAACATAGGTAGCTTCTATCCTTCTTTTCAGACTCTCAAGACTTATTGGCTCTGCATCAGGAAGGATAAGATCTGCAAGTTCATAGATCAGCTCATCTTCATCAACAGTGAACAAAGATGCAGGTAATTCTTCTTGTATATCGCTTTTTTCTTTTTGGCCATCTGTGACTGAAAAATCCTGTAGACTGGCCAGGTTCTGAAAAGGAACTGAGCCCTTATCATTACCGATGTCTTCTATTGATGATCCAGGGCTTAAAAGAGAATCTTTTTTCCCCCTAGCAATCTTTTCACCATCCTGTGCAATAATAGTACCATAAGAGAGACCGCTGATATCTTCCGTATCTTCATTTCGGTCATCTGAAACATTATTCAACATTACCAACCCCAATAATCGTGGTCATCCTAATCATCTTCATGGACATATATGGTTTTTTTTCTAATGCTTTCCTAAAGAAATGATATAAGACTCATTTTTTACTCTTGGATAATGATAATCTTAGGCCCTTCTTCTTAGTTTCCTTCTTTTCGTAAAGCATATCGTTAAGAGGAACCTTAATTCCAGCTATTTCTGCCGCCTGGCGGTTGAAACTGACAGCTGTGGGCAATCCCGGATATTTGATAACAACCGGTGATTTAAAAGCCAGAGAATTATTCACATTTTTATCTTCTGCAATGGTTTCCAAGATCCTTAGGCCAAGGGTGCTCTCTATTTTCTCCCTGCTTAATTCATTTTGAGTGATACCGGCCCTGTTAAGCAAAACACCTCGGAAAGGCTTCTCCAGATTATCGGAAATGGCCTTTATTTTCATTGCACCGGCAAGAGAGACTATATCAGGTGTCATTACCTGGATTATCTCGTCTGCAATTGATATAGAGAATATGGAATTTTTATTGATACCTGTGGGAGAGTCAAGGATTATGAAATCATACTTCTCTCTCACACTTTCTAAAATATCACCTATAATTTCAGAATTTGCATTTACAAAACTATGAAGAGAAATGCTCCCTGGCAAAACGTGAAGATTATTAGGACCGTCGTATATTGCTTCTTTTAGTTCTGCAGTCCCTGAAAGAACATCATGAAGAGTTGCCTTTGATGTTTCCAGACCCAGCATCAGCCCAATGGCTGGCATTCCCACATCAGCATCAATTATTAGAGTTTTTTTCGCAAACCCTGCAAGGGCAGAACTGAGATTTATGGAAGCTGTTGTTGTGCCGACACCACCCTTCCCGGAAATGATAGTAAAAGTCTTTGCTGTCATAAAATGCCTCGATTAATGGTTTAATATGCTTTGTTCCTTTTCCAGTTGAAGATCATCTAATGGACAAACATGGAATATATCTTACACTTAATACCACTTATAAATATAAATAAATATCTATATTATTTTGTTTCTAAAAATTATAGCACTATTTGAAATATGATGATGAAACATCTTGTCTACATGTCACCAAACGAAAAAAAAGACATAAGGCTCTTTCTCTATCATGCAAAACAATGTGACCCAAAAAAATGTACAGGAAAGAAAATGGCACGTTTTGGACTGGTAAACCTGTTTGAGAAGATAGAAAGAATACCATCGGGTTCCATCCTGCTTGACCCCATGGCAGAAAAAGCCCTTTCTCCTGCAGACAATAGCAAAAAAGGCATAACAGTCCTTGACTGCTCATGGGAAGAAGTGGAAAGAGTGTTCCCAAAACTTTTAAGAGCAAGACTGGAGCACCGTGCACTGCCATATCTTGTGGCTGCAAATCCTGTGAACTTTGGAAGACCTTTCAAACTCACATCCGCAGAAGCTTTTGCAGCAGCATTGCACATACTGGGAAATGATCAACAGGCAGAATTAATAATGTCTAAGTTCAATTGGGGCCATACCTTCCTTGAACTCAATCGTGAACCACTTGAAGAATATTCTCAGGCCAGGGACAGTAAAGACATACTCAGGATACAAAGTGAATACATGTAGACAACATGTGTAGATATTATAAACAAATAAAAGCAATAAACAGCCATAACAAAAATATTAATCTAAAGAGGGAAAAGCATGATACAGATAGGAGTCATCGGAGCAGGAATATGTGATACCCGAATCCAAAGAATTGCAGAAGAGGTTGGTGTGGAGCTTGCAGAAAAAAAAGCCATACTTATCTGTGGAGGACATGGAGGAGTGATGGAAGCATCGGCCGCCGGTTCAAAAAGAGCAGGAGGGACAACAGTCGGAGTCCTGCCCGGGGACAGTCGTATCAATGCAAATGCCTATATAGACATAGCAATCGTAACTGAGATGGGGCATGCAAGGAATGTGATCATAGCACGCTCTGCAGATGCCCTCATAGCCATCGGAGGAGAATATGGCACTCTTTCAGAGATTGCTCACTCCCTGAAAATGGGTAAAACCGTAGTAACCCTGGAGTCAAAGTGGGAGATCGAGGGAACCATAAAGGCAAAGGACCCAAAAGAGGCCGTCAGGATTGCAATTGAAAGTATCCGACGATAATTATGGAAAGAAGGATTTGTTGAAAAAAGGATTACAGCTTATGTAACCCTATGTATATCATACCTCAAGGTCAATGCCCAGAGGACAGTGATCTGAACCCATGACATCGGGCATTATAAAAGCAGCCTTTATTTTATCCCTTATATTCTCACTTGCAAAGAAATAATCTATTCTCCAGCCAACATTCCTTTCTCTTGCCCGTGTCCTCATGCTCCACCAGGTATAGTTGCGGGGCTCTGTATTGAACATCCTGAAAGTGTCCACATAACCATTGTCCAGTAGTTTATCTATCCAGGCCCTCTCCTTAGGAAGGAATCCGGAGATCTTTTCGTTTTCTTTTGGGCGTGCCAGGTCTATTTCCCTGTGAGCAGTGTTCACGTCACCGCAGATTATGAGCTTCTTACCCTTTGCCTTCAGGGTATTGGCATACTCAAGGAAGGCATCATAGAATTCCATCTTATAATCAAGTCTTTCAGATGATGCTTTACCATTGGGAAAATATATGTTCAAGAGGACAAAGTCCCCATAATCAGCTATCTGTGTCCGGCCCTCAATATCGAATTTATCGATACCGAATCCGCACTTTATATCAACAGGTTCCTGTTTGCTATAAAGGGCCACGCCACTATAGCCTTTTTTCCGGGCTGAGGCAAAATAACTGTGATAACCATGGATATCTACTATTTCTGCAGGTAGTTGGTCCTTGTTAGCCTTTGTCTCCTGAATACAGAGAACATCAGGTCTTTCTGTGTTGAACCAATCAAGAAAACCTTTTTTGTGAACTGCACGTATACCATTGACATTCCATGAAATGATCCTTTTTATGCCCATTCTTAATCTCCGGAGATTTTGCTGCTTATTTGATTTCCCGCTTATTTCATCCCTCATATATTAAGTAGCTTAGCAGAAAACTCTTTTTATCTCAATAGCAATAAATACAAGAGCAATAATAAAATATTTCATAGAATGGAGGGTAGGCCATTGGAGCGTAGAAGCATTTAGATTTTTAAAGCGGACAAAAACAGCTTTTCGCAAGAAAAGATCATCGCAATATCATACAAGAATAAAGTTTAAATAAAAACAATTCTTATTTAGGTTTCATTCTTACATAATATTCGATGAAAAACTGCAAATAAGTTGACAAAAATGAAGCAATCAGACATCAAGTACACAAACCAGCGGATTGAGATCCTGGATTTCCTCAGGGAATTTGATGGTCATCCTACTGCAGATGATGTCTATGAGGGAGTAAGAAAAAAATTAACACGGATAAGTAAAGCAACTGTTTACAATAATCTTAAGTTTTTGGCTGAAAAGGGTCTGATCAAGGAGGTGAATGTAAAAGGAGTTTCGAGATTTGAATCAAATCTGGTACCACATCATCACACTATCTGCATAGAATGCGGAGATATAAGAGACTACGAATCTGAAGAGCTGAATGAATATGCTATGAAGATAGCAGAGGAGATAGACGACTTCAAAATAAAATCAGCAGACACTAACTTTTACGGAATATGCAAAAAATGTATGGAGGAATCATAACATGGATGAAGAAACACTAACAATGCCACTTATTGGCGACGATGCACCAAGCTTTACAGCAAAGACAACAATGGGAGAGATCAATTTCCCAGGCGATTATAAGGGAAAGTGGGTAATCCTTTTTAGCCACCCGGCAGACTTTACACCTGTATGTACCACAGAGTTCATGACCTTTGCAACAATGCAGGAAGAGTTCAGGGAACTGAACACTGAACTTATCGGCCTTTCAATTGACAGTATCTATGCACACATAGCATGGCTTAGGACCATCAAAGAGAAGATAGTCTACAAGGGAATGAAAGATGTGGAGGTCAATTTCCCTGTGATCGAAGACCTTAGGATGGAAGTTGCAAAGAAGTATGGAATGGTGCAGCCACAGGCATCCACGACCCAGGCCGTAAGGGCAGTGTTTATCATGGACCCAAAGGCAAAGGTCAGGGCTGTCATTTACTATCCGCTCTCCAACGGACGGAACATGGATGAGATCAAGAGGCTGCTTCTTGCAATGCAGAAATCCGATGCAGAGAACATAGCAACCCCTGCCAACTGGCAACCAGGGGACGATGTCATCATTCCACCACCCGGATCATGCGGCACTGCAAAGGAAAGGGTCGAGACCCAGGAAGAAGGCAAATACTGCCTGGACTGGTTCATGTGCCTTAAGAAAGAGTCTTAAATACGAAGCTAAAATTTTGTACATAGGTGACCATTATGGGAACAAAAGGCATAGAAATACTTGGTTTAGATGTCAACGAACTGATAGAATTACTGAACAAGGCGCTTGCAGATGAATGGTTTGCATATTATCAGTACTGGATTGGTGCAAAGGTAATCAAGGGGCCTATGAGAGAGGCGGCAGCTGCTGAACTTATAGAACACGCCACCGATGAACTGCGCCATGCTGACATGGTGGCTAACCGAATAATGCAGCTTGGGGGAACACCTATTCTCTCCCCAAAGGACTGGGAAAAGCTCAGCAACTGCGGATATGATGCACCTGAGGATCCTTTCGTTAAAAAGATCATCGAGCAGAACATCAAAGGAGAACAGTGTGCTATCCAGGTGTATAACACCATCCTTGGCAAGGTCAAGGATAAGGACCCGGTAACATACGGGATCGTGCTGCAGATCCTTACAGATGAGATCGAGCATGAGGATGACCTGCAGGCCATCATGGAAGATATAGAGCTTATGCAAAGAAAGGATTAAACCTTTCAAAGTTGCATAAGTATTGACATTTCCTGGCCCTGTCACAAAGGACAGGAAATGCCTCATCTTTTTTTTGGTGTCAGGCACCACATGCGTTTCATTAAACCATTACTAATAATTCTGATATTTTTTTTGCTTGGATTTTGCATTATAGGCATGCCCGAGATTTGCGATAGGTATATTTAGATGAATGCTTTTTAGATTTAATCATTAAATAACCGTATAAAAATAAAGATTATTTATAAGAGGTATCCCAATTAATGGTCATAAAGACTATGGAATCATCAATCATACCATTTCAAAGATCACGGAGATAACATGCATCTCATCATAGCAGAAAAACACATAGCAGCAAAAAGGATAGCATCGATACTGACACCTGGCAAGACAAAACAGGTTCGTGTGAGCGGAGTAGATACCTATGAATACGATTTTGAAGATGGAAAAAAAATATTTATGGGTCTTAGCGGACATATTGTGAAACTTGACTTTCCGGCTGCTTATAACAATTGGCAAAAAGTGGAGGCAAATGAACTTATTGATGCCGATATCATTACAACTTCCACACAGGTGAAGATCGTATCTGCACTGAAGAAACTGGGAAAGACCGCTACAAAGGTCACTATTGCAACTGACTATGACAGGGAAGGAGAGCTCATAGGGGTTGAAGCTCTTGAAATCATAAGACAGATTAACCCGGATGTCGTCTTTGAACGTGTTCACTACAGTGCAATAACACCAAAGGCAATTGATGACGCATTCTCAAATCCCACTAACGTTGATTTCAATCTTGCTGATGCCGGACATTCCAGACAGGTAATTGATCTTGTATGGGGAGCATCTTTGACGCGTTACATTTCACTTGCTGCCGGACGTCTTGGGAAGATGTTTTTGTCCGTGGGAAGGGTCCAGTCACCTACCCTCGCACTGATAGTAGAGCGTGAGAAAGAAAGGGAGGCTTTTATTTCAAAACCCTACTGGGAACTCTATGCAATGCTAAAAAGTAAAAGTGCAGAGGAGTTTAAGGTAGAGCACCGCACAAAACGCTTCTGGGACAAAAATGAAGTGTATGCCTTAATCCAAAATATCTCTGCAGGAGATGAGGCTTTAGTAACAGAGCTTACAACTTCTGAGAAGATAGATAAACCACCAACACCATTTAACACTACAGAATTCATCAGTGCTGCAAGCAGTATTGGTTTTACGGCTTCCAATGCCATGAGAATTGCAGAAACGCTCTATACAAATGGTTACATATCATATCCAAGGACTGATAACACTGTATATCCTGAGAGCATTGACCTGAGAGCACAAATAGAGATATTCAAGACCGGTGCTTTCAAGCAATATGCACTTAAACTGCTTGAAAAGGACGAGCTTGTGCCAACAAAGGGTAAGAAAGAGACAACCGACCATCCGCCAATCTTTCCTGCCTCCATTGCCAGAAAATCCGATATGAACGAGCAGGAATGGAAGCTTTATGAACTTGTAGTCAGGCGTTTCTTTGCCACCTTTGCCGACCCTGCAAAATGGGAGACCATCCGGTCAAAGTATGATATAAAGGGCGAGGAGTTCAAGGCCAACGGTGCAAGGCTTGTTGAACCCGGCTGGAGATGGTACTACCATTATAATGCACCGGAAGACAGGCTGCTCCCTAAGATGGAAGAAGGTGATGTTCATTCCGTAACAAAGGTGGAAGTCGAGGCCAAGGAAACACAGCCTCCCGGAAGATATGGGCAGGGAAGACTCATAAAGATAATGGAAGAGATGGGACTTGGAACAAAAGCCACCAGACACGAGATAATAAGCAAACTCTATTCAAGAGCTTACGTGCATGGCAATCCCCTTCAGCCTACCAAAACTGCAGTTGCTGTTGTGGACACTCTTGAAAAGTTCGCACCTACGATATCCAAGCCAGATATGACCAGCAAGCTTGAGGCCGACATGGACAGGATAGCTGATGGTGGCATACCTGAAGAGGATGTGTTGAATGAATCCAGGGAAATGCTGGAACTGGTTTTCAATGAACTTGAAAAGAATAAAGAGGATATCACTGAATCCCTGAGGGCAGGTCTTCGCGAGGATAAGATCATAGGCAAATGTTCCCAATGCGGCTCAAACCTGATGGTCATGAGATCAAAAAGAGGGGGACGCTTCATAGGATGCGAGGGTTATCCGGACTGTAGTTTCTCACTGCCTCTGCCACGCTCCGGGCAGGTGATCGTGATTGACAAGTTCTGTGATGAGCACGGGATGTACCATATACGTATCATCAATGCAGGGAAAAGACCATGGAACCTTGGTTGTCCGCAATGCAATTTCCTTGAGTGGCAGAAATCCCAGGAAGAAGAAAAGGAAAAAGAAGGGGGCAACAAGGAGCCTCCAAAGAACATAAACGACATAAACGGAATCGGAAAGGTCACAGCAGAGAAGCTTGCAGATGCAGGAATTTGCAGTGTAGATGAATTATGCGCAGCGGATGCTCTGGAACTTGCAAAAGTTACAAGTATACCTGTAAAGAAAATAAAGAACTGGCAATCGGAGATAGCCTGAAAGGTGATGGGGTTCATGGAACTGGAATTCAAAGGAGCATGCAGAGAGGTTGGAAGGTCAGCAGTCCTTATAGATGAAAAGATCATGCTGGATTACGGAGTGTCTCCGGGCGAGAATATACAGTATCCTGTAAATGGCTCACGCCCTGTGGCTGTGTTTGTATCCCATGCACACATAGACCATTCGGGTGCTGTTCCAAATCTTATGGACCTTGAACCTGACGTGTTCATGACACCTCCGACTTTTGACCTTGCACAGATGCTGGCAAAAGACACCCTGAGAATAGCGGAAAAAGAAGACGAGATAGCTGCATACGATTCCATTGATCTTACAAAGTTCGTACACCAGACAAAACTGGTGGATACAGGAGTTAATTTCCATACACACGGATATGATGCACAGTTCCTCGACGCCGGGCACATCCCCGGTGCTGCAGCCATACACCTCAGGGACAGGGAGGAAAAAAGCCTGTTCTATACAGGCGACATAAATACGGCAGACACAAGACTGGTATCAGGAGCCGTGGAATTCCCAGACTCTGAGGTGCTTATAACTGAAAGCACTTATTTTGGTGATGAACATCTCCCCCGCCGTGAAGTGGAAAAGCAGTTCGTTGATTCTGTCCGCGATACACTGGATATTGGAGGCAGTGTCATTGTCCCGGCATTTGCGATCGGCCGAACACAAGAGATACTCATGTTGCTGGATGCCCATGGCATCAGGGCCTATGTTGATGGAATGGGAGTACAGGCTTATAAGATAATGTCAAAACACCCGGAATACATACGTAATCCAACACATCTTAAAAGGGCATTTGATAATGCTATAATGGTGCATGGTCACAAAAGAGACAGCATAAAACTTGAATCATCCGTCATAGTAACCACAGCAGGCATGCTAAACGGTGGACCGGCACTCTATTACATCAATAAATTGTACAAAGACCCAAAGTCAAAGATAATACTTACAGGATACCAGGTAGAAGGCACCAATGGCAGAATGGCCATGGACACAGGCAACATTGAGAACAACGGAGCCATACAGCACCTTAAACCTAAAGTGGAGCAATACGATTTCTCTGCCCATTCAGGAGACAGGGAACTAAAGGAAATGGTAAAAGATTTCTGTGACAGGGGCACAGAATCTGTTTTCACCATGCATGGAGATGACTGCGAAGGATTTGCAGACTGGGTCAAAGAAGAGATAGGAGTAAAGGCCATAGCTCCGCAACTTGGTGAAAGGTTCTCGATATAAAGGAAGGAAAAACAACCCCTGAAAATCTCTTAAATATATGAAGTGCTTGGATACTTCATATCTTCATTCATCTTCCTTGTCTTTGCCATTGCCTCTTTAAGGTTATCTATTGCATCGGCATGGTCTGGATCTATTTTCAGGACCTTCGTAAAACATTCAGCTGCATCTTCATACATCCCAAGACCAAAGTATGCAAGTCCTTTCTTGTTCCATACAACAGCAAACTTGTTGTCAAGCTCGATCTCCTTGTGGACCTTGCTGTAGCATTCGATGGCCTCATTATGCTTTCCCATCAGGCTGAGTATGTCACCTTTGTTTATCCAGGCATTATCATTTCCCGGGTCTATGCCAAGTATCCTGTTATAACATTTTATAGATTCTCCATATTGGCCGATGTTAAAAAGTATCACACCCATATTGCACCATACATCAACATCGTTTTTATTAAGGGATACAGATCTTCTGAAACACTCCAGTGCCTCATTATCCCTTCCAAGAAAAGAAAGAGCTATGCCTTTATTATTCCAAATCAGAGCCATTGCCTCATTGCTCCATAGTTCCGGATCCAGATGATCGCACTCCAGTATAAGAGTAAAATATTCTATTTTCTCTTCCGGATCTTCGGCGTCAAAAGCTAATTTGAACCATTCCTCCGGTGTATCACAACCCATCCAATCAACCAACTCCAGGAACAATAAGAATTCACTATTTCATCATATTTACACAAACATAATCTCTGTTATTACATCTTTAATGGACATAACATATTAATTAAATTATCGAAATAATTCACTTTTGACCATGACATACTAACATGTATAATTTATTATCTGATCATACCATATGAAACAATTGGAAGCGTTGGCAGTTCATTGAGCAGATCAGCAAAAAGATTTCTAACATGCTGTTTTTATACTATCTGTTTATTTATGCAATCTGCTTTTTTATGTCATCTATATGTGCAAGCCTGTTAGCATCGGTGCCAATCAGGCACATACCTTTTTTGTCCATTGCCCATATACGACAACTGTTACCTGCATCATCGGGAATGGCCTCAGAAGGTAAATCTTCAGGATCAATGCTGCAGGACTTAAGTCCGGGATATTGATCAGGGTTCAATTCCATAATTGCAACTATCTTTATTAAGAGTGAAAACAATATATTTATATCTTCGTGGTCCCACATCCTGATCCTCTTGCATAAAATAGGAATTAAGATCTTTGCAACACCGATATTGGAAAGTATCCTGTTTGCAAGACATATTGAAGCATTGTCATATTTGACATTATCATTTGGTCCTCTGAAACAGAATATCCCTTCACTGACCATCGCATCAAGATCCAGTGGTTCTTCTGAACTGTTTATAGCACTTTCTACGGTCGCGATATCAAGATCATAATCATCGGCAATTCTTCTAATAGCCTTTTCTATAACAATACCATTATCGATCATACGGACACATCCATATTGGAATATATATATCATACATCGCCAGAATCCCAGTGATCCATTTTTCTCACATCTGACGGTGTATTTATGTTGACAAAACTCTTAAGTCCTTTGTCTATAACCTTAATATTATCAGTATCCAGGTAGATGATATCATGCAATCTGCATACCGGAGAAAGTATGCTTCTGTGCCCCAGCTCCATGGAGGATTTTATTGCCTCAAGCATGACCTCCCTGCGATAAACAGCATGAAGAGGTTCCTTAACACCATTTTCACTAATTGGGATCAGTGCATCGTGTCCCCTGACCATTCCAAACATCATATCCACCAGTCCTGCATTTATAAATGGCATGTCGCAGGCAACTGCAAAGACATAATCTGCACGAGCCTTTTCAAAACCTGCAAGCATTCCTGCAAGAGGACCTGTATCCCTGATACTGTCAAAAACCACTTTCCTGCCTCTTAGATAAATCGAGAAATGTCGTAACTGAGACTCATCTCTAAGAGATACGATGACTTCATCGGATACATTATCCAGCACTTCCAGCGTACGCTCAAGCAATGTCCTCCCTTGGCATATCATAAGTGCCTTTTCCCTGCCATTAAGACGAGTCCCAAGTCCCCCGGCAAGCAGGAGTGAAGACCTTTTCACAGGTACAATCCCCTTATATATCCGGTTCTATGAAAGCATAAATGATTCAGACCAGACCCCTCCTGCGCTCACTTCTGTACTCCTCAAGTATGGACTGGACCTGCCTGTGCTCCTTCTCACGGCGTCTTTCATCAGCAGCTTCCTGCCACTGCTCAATTGCACTCTCAAGCGCCTCAGGATCTACTGAGGCAAGGTCACCAACCCTGTTTATTGCTATATCCTTCAGTACAGGCACCCAGGCATCAAAAAACGATTCAAGCGCAGCGTGTGGCATATCTTCAACTATAATGATCGCCCTTACCCCTGCCTCAATAAGCAGCGAGGCAGTCACCGGGCCACCACCACTTGGCCTTTCGATAAAGACCACATCATTTTCCTTTATACCGTAAAGCTCTATTGTGTGTTGTATTGCTTCCCTGGTAAAAGAAGAGATGATCTTTACAGGCAATACTTCGCCCTTTATCTCCTTTTTACGTATCTGTTTAAGGCGTTTGTTCTGCCTGCGCTGGTTCCGCAGGGATTTCCTTGTTCTGGCAAGTTCCTTGTTGAGCCGATCTATTTCACTATCCCTTATCCCTATTTCTTTTTCCCTGCGAACCTGCCTGTAAGTTGAATTCTTTATCTTATTGATGCGCAGTTCCAGCTTTTCGATCAATCTGTCTTTCTGCCCGGTCTCATATTTCAATTCCGCAACATATTCTTTGAGTTGCTTTATCTGGGAATTCCTCTGGCTAAGTTCATCACGCAGTTTCTTTATGTGCTCGCCTGCATCGGCAGGCTCTTCTTTCACTGTCTCAGGCCCTGGTTTCATCTTTACCTGTATACGGGATTCAGAAGCCACTTTTTCTATTGCCTCATCTATCGGATCACCATTGATCACATGGAGTTTAATCCTCCCGATATCAAGATATTTGGGTGCCTTTTTTTCAACCCTTGAAAATACGTTCTTGTATGCTTTATATGTAATAAGTGCCGCAGCAAGGGAATCCCTTTCATGATCGTTGGAATATCCAAAATGACGTGCCAGAGCTATTTTTTCATCAGCTCTTATCTCAGTTCCCGGACTCCAGGGAACTGCATTAAAACTGCGCCTTATCCTCTCCACAGCAGATGGCGTGGGATATACATCTGTGGCAACGATTGCCGGTTTACCATACTGGGATATAGTCCTGACAACCTCATCATGAGATATCCCCCGTATGCTGTCCGAAAGGAGCAGTTCACCATCAAGAGAAAGGATAGCAATGCCGACAGTGGTCCCCGGGTCAATGCCTACAATGGTATATCTCCTGCCAGCTTTTTTGAGAGGTATATATTGGATCTTGTCCCTTTCAACACTTTTCACGCTAATCTGGACATCGGCATTTGATGAAGGTTTTACAGGCACACTTTCACGTCTTGCATTTACCGTATATTCAGCTCTTACATAGCCTCCGAAACCTTCGGTTATGCGCTGGGAAAAAGTAAACCCCGTTTCCCTGGAGAACTTGCGTAGTATGCCCTCGATCTCCCTGCTCTTTTCTTTCACTGCTCCGTGTACTTTTCTACGATACCTGTTCTGGCTCCACCCACCTCTGCCAAGTGAACGTGCACGGCTTACTTTAATTCGTGTTATATCCTCAAAAAGTGATACCTCAACACCAACACCAAGACTGGCAAGTATAGCGCATGCTTCTGCTTCCTGGATAGGATCGAACTGGTTGATGGAAAGGCCGTGCTCCTGGGCCAGGCGCAGCAGTGGTTTCTGGCGAACCCCGCCAGTGACCTGGACAAGTTTTGTATTGTCCGGAAGTCTTTCAAGAAGACGCATAAGATCCTTCTTGTTGGGAGCAAGCTCGAAAATGTTATCAACTGCAATATAATCCGGACGATCCTGATTCAGCATCCGGAGTATCCTGTGAAGGCGCAGCATAGTATAATGGCTTACTTCTCCGTCCTTGAGAACGGCAACTGCATATCTGGGGACTTCCTGTGCCCTTGAAGAGCCCTTTGCTATGTCAATGCCGTAAATAACCCCGTTTTGCATACATTTTATTTTATGTTGCTAATACGATATATCTATGACTCATGACTCAAACAGATATGACTGCTGAGATCATAACTGCTGAAATTATGAATGATGCAATGATCCCGGATCTTTTTTTATACGGGACACGACATCCTTTAGATTGCGGTCTATCTTATATTTACGCCTGAAATGCTTAAGCACATTGCTTACATCCCTCTCAAGCAGCTCATCGGCATGTGGATGAGCTGTTTCAACAAACTGAGGCCAGTCAATGAACTGAACTCCTTCCTCACTTACAAAGATATTGTATTCACTAAGATCGGAGTGTATATATCCTTTCCAATAAACCAGACCCACCTGTCGCAGGATCTCATCAAGGAACCTCTCCGGCTCCTCAAGCTTTGTTCTGTAGAGCAGGGTCCCCTTTGCAACATCCATGACAAGTGCATGACGGTTGTTGTCAAGTAATCTGGGCACCGAAACATCCGGATATAGTTTCCTTATGATCTCCGCCTCTCTCTTAGCAGCCAGCCTTGCAGCATATATCCATGAGAAATGCTCCTTATCCTGAAGATGAGAACGCAACCTCTTGACATTTTTAAAACTGGTCCTGCCCTCACGGTGGAATTTCAGGATCACACCCTGCAGCTCACCAAGGCCAAGCTCAGGCTCTTTTACAGCCTCGTGGACCACAGATTCCTTCCCCACTCCAATCTCATCACCAATGGCACTGATCGTCCCTCTTTTTACCAGTGTGTTGAGGGCCAGGGTGTCGTAACCATCAAAATATATCTGATAACCTTCATAGGGCTGATTGGTCCCGATAACCATATTCTTTTTTATAAGTAACCTGAGCTTATACTCCAGGGAGGAATATGGCAGCCTTGTATACTTGAGCAACTCCTCTACAGGTACCCATTCAAAGTGTTTCATACCTATCTCTATGCCGGTGAGTATGCGCAGATCCTTACTGTCCAGTTCCCTGAATAACTTAACAACGTCGTCTATCATTTGCTTTGTAATTGCCTTGATGATTTAGATTGTTTGTGGTCGATAGAACAACATAATCCGGCTGCCAATTTATATGCAGACTGAACTTTTATTCAATACAAAGATATTCTGATACCTGAATTTGAGGGAAAGGAACGGCTGAACTAAAAAACAGCATTGAAAACAGATCTTTTACACAAAGCACCTGAAAATAATAATCGATCATAATATATTAAAGCTTAATGATTAAAAATTGAGAGATAAATGTTAGAGATAAAAAAAATCAAACAAGGTCCAGAATAAAATCCCGGTTAGATCTTATGCTTGTTTTCCTAACTTCTGTCCAATGTTTCTTCCCAGTTCTTTTGCAGCTTCCATTGCCTCTGCCTGATCTTCGAAATTACTGATCCCTACTGATTCAACCGTGGCATGCGGACCAAAGATCATTGAAAGTCCGCTTGTTTGGCATTCGTTCCCATAACCACATCTGACACATGGAACGTTGCCCTGTATTTTTACCCCCCCAACAGGGTCCATTCCTTCTTCCATCATGTAAAATATAATGGAATTCAAGCCATATTCAGATGCAGGAGGAAGCATTTCAGATCCTTCCGGAATTGCATATGTAACGATTGCACCACCGGGTTTGCCCTTCATGAAGCCATATTTGTGCCGAAGAGGATACAATCGTTCTATGAAAGCTTTGGTCCTTGCGTCCAGAGAGGAATATGGCGTATAACCTGCAATGATCAAAGCATCTGCATTCTTCGCTTTTTCAGCTAATTCTATACCATCATCTTTTATCACACATACGTTGGTATCCACACATTTAAGGCAGGCAAGACATGGTTCAACCTTATAGTCCCTTAATTTGACCATTTCATAATCAAAACCGGTTGCTTCCAGAGCAGCTTTTAATGCCCGGTCAGTGTTGCTGTTCCTTATTGGTGAACCTGAAACTCCAAGAACTTTCTTTCCAGCCATATTATCACAATTAAAAAATGGATTATATGAATATATAGTTAAAGGGTATTCTAATGTACCTGACCAGAAAGGTACATCCCAGTAACCCATACATGCATTATGGCTATGGTCCAGCAGAGGCTAGTCAAATCTCTCCCATGCCTTTTCCTCAACCCGCCGGATCACCTCTTTAAGTGGCATTCCAGACTTAACGGCTACCTTGCGACAATCCTCATACTCTGCCGATATGTGCAATATCTCACCGGTCATGTCCTGGGCTATCTTTATAGCAACAGTAAACTCCATGCCCTTAAGCAGAACACTTACCTTGTCCATCCTGCGATCAGCCACAAAACGATGAGCTGTGGGGATGACCCGTATGCCCAGTGTTCCGGTCTCTTTCATGATCTCCCGGGCAACACGTTCGCTGTTCTCTGATTTTGTGATTACCTTGATAATGTGCCCGGACCTGCCTTTCTTCATTATAGTGGGCGTGATCGTAACATCCCTTGCACCTGCTGCAAGCAACCTGTCAAACAGGTTCCCCAGAACCTCGCCTGTCACATCATCGACATTGGTTTCCAGGACCTCGATATTATCCCTGGTCAACATGTCACTTGTTTCCATGAGCATGGTGCGCAGCACATTCGGGTCTTCCGTCTCGGCATCCCCGGCTCCGTAACCTACTGCAAGGACTTTCCCCTTGGGGATGTTTTCTACAGGCTTGGCAAAATGTGTAAGCAGAGCTGCACCTGTCGGCGTCAGTAATTCCCTGTTCCCACAACCATACGTAATAAGGTTCCCAGACCTGAGTATCTCAAGGGTGGCAGGTGCCGGCACAGCCATGTAACCATGGGCAGCCCTTACCCTGCCAGCACCCACATTCACCGGAGTACAGAATATAGCATCAACGCCAAGTTCATGTATAGCTGCACAGGAGCCTATAACATCTGCAAGGGCATCGTTCTGTCCTACCTCATGGAAATGGATATCTTCAAGTGGCTCGCCGTGTACCTTGGATTCTGCATGAGCCATGATGCCAAAGACATCCAGAGCACTCTTCTCCACCATCGCAGGGAGTCCTGCAGATCGTATGATATCAACAAGTTCATGGTAATGCCTTGTATGCTCCTCATGGTCTACGTGTACATGCACGTCAACAGCATCAATACCTTTCTTATTTACCCTGTCAACAGAGACTGACACATCAACGGATGATTCTATTATCTCACATAAGTTAGAACTGTCAGCACCAAGACTGATAAGACTTCCAAGTATCATATCTCCGGCAGCACCTGAAAAAGGATCGAATATAAGGGATCTCATTTTATCATTTCCTGATATGGCATTAAAAAATAAACAGGAACATTATCTATCACATTACCCTATGATATTTTGTTCCATGTTCCTTGCTTCTGCAACCTTGTTAGCTATCCTTGCCGCAAAGGAACCTGCAACAAACCCTGCATCGATGTTGACCACTGAGAGCACAGAGCATGACTGTAACATGGACAGCAATGCTGCCTCCCCCTTTGCCCCGGCCCCGTATCCGGTGGACACAGGCAATCCGATAACAGGAACATCCACAAGACCTGAGACTACCGTAGGCAGTGTACCTTCCCTTCCAGCAGCAACCACAATGGAATCAGGCTTCTTCTCCTTCAGTTTCTGCATCTCACCTATCAGCCGGTGGAATCCGGCAACCCCAACATCATAGATAGCAATGGTATCACATCCCATCTCAGAAGCCACCATCCTTGCCTCTTCTGCCGCATCAATATCAGCAGTACCAGCGGTGATTATCGCAACCATCCCGCCTGTCCGGGGTGCAGGTGTGCCGTTATGGACAACAGCGGAAGTTGAATGCAGGTCCCATTCAAGTTCATCAGGCCTGAAACTTGACGCCAGCATTTCCCGGTGTCCGGCCCCAAGCCTTGTGATAAGCACCCTGCCTGTAGCTGCAACCTGTGCCTTTGCTATCTCCACAACATCTGCAGGTTCCTTGCCCTCAGCAAGTATGGCTTCCATTATACCTGTGCGATGCTTACGGAAAATATCAACCTTGGCAATATCTGTGACAGGAACGTAGCCCATGGAACGGATCTGGGATTCTGCAGTTTCCATATCCGTTTCATTATTTTTCAGCTTGTTTAATATGCTTTTAAGGTCCATTTTTATTCATACCTACTTTGGATGAACTGATATTTAAGGATAAATGAAGAACTGAACAGAAAACTATAATATGGATAAAATGTTGTTGCAACTATGGAAGGACCATTAGGGAAATTATACAGCATACCAGTATCCATATTGATGGTAATAGGCCTAGGATTGAGTGTTTTCCTGTTCTACACCCTTATGAAGGCGGCAGAGGAAGGGAAAGTGCTGATGGTAATAATACTTGCAGTATCCATATCCATTGTTGCTTTTTTGATAAGCAGGGCAATTAAGTTCCAAATAATGAAAGAGTTATGAAATAGTGCTAAGCTAAAATATTACATGGGAATAACACAACTATTTCAACTTTTTTCTTGACTCTTCGACTTCATCAATTATGCCGGGATACTCCCTGAACATTGAAAGTATGTCAAGGGCTGCAACAATATCCACAACCCCTATTGCCCCGATAGGTTTCCCATCAATTGTCCTGATGGGTACAACTACAACAGACTTGCCTTTATATACACCTTCCTTGGGCACTGTTCTTATCATATGGTTTTTCCTTAGAACCTCCTCCAGGACCGGGCCAGTGTATTCCCTGTCAATGATAGCACCCCTTTCCATCCGGATGCCTTTGCAATTAAAACTTCGAATTGTCACAGGGATCCCGACAAGGGAGTGTATTACAATTGCTATTGGCTCCAGTTCATCTGCGGTGGAGTCGGAGCAGATCTTCAGGCAAAAGACACGGTTTAATTCTTCATCGCATATCATTTCTAAGTCACCTTTTTAACTATATAGAAAGGGATGTTAATTGTCTGATTTAAGGGAGGTTATATACTCATGAGCTGATATGGCTGCAACAGCACCATCAGATACTGCTGTGACAACCTGCCATACAGACGTCCTGCGGCAATCACCGGCTGCAAATATCCCGTCCACTGAACTTTTCAGCCGTTCATCAGTCCTGATAAAACCCACGTCTGTCTTATCAACATCCACCATTGAAGTGTTGGGGTCGATACCAACATAGATGAACACACCATCAATTTTCATTTCCGTGATGTCATCGGTCTTAAGGTTCTTCAGGACAACCTTCTCAACGAGGTCCCTGCCCTTGATCTCCTGTACAGCGGTGTCCCATATGAAACTGATGTTCTCTTTACCAAAGGCCCGTTTCTGGAGCAGGGAGCAGGCCCGCAGCTCATCACGCCTGTGGATAACATAAACCTTGTCCGCAATGTCTGCAAGTATAAGAGCATCCGTAATTGCAGAATCGCCACCACCTACTACGATCACTTCCTGACCCGCAAAGAAAGGTCCATCGCATGTGGCACAGTATGAAACACCTTTTGTCAGCAATTCTGACTCACCTGCAACTCCAAGACGTTTGGGGTTTGCACCTGTGGCAACTATCAGTGCAAGCCCTTCCAGTTCACCGTCGTCGCTTATCACAACTTTCTTTCCGCCTTCGTCCCTGACAGAGCTCACATTGGTATTTTGTATAATGACACCCGCCTGCTCTGCATGGACCTTGAAATTCTGCATCAGTTCCATCCCCGATATCGACGGGAATCCCGGATAGTTCTCTACCCTTTGTGCAGTAGCTATCTGGCCGGAAACGACATTCTTTTCAAGTACAACAGTATCAAGACCATAGCGTACAGCATATATCGCCGCAGTAAGTCCGGCAGGTCCTCCACCTATGATGATCAGATCATACATCTCTATCAACCGTTAGTTTACAACATTACTGGCCTGATCTTTATCAGGAATACCAACAAAAGCCACCTTATCATCTATAATTGTAGTTGGTATGGAACGAATATTGAACTGCCTGGCAAGCTCCCTTCCTTCAGAAGAGTCCAGCTCGATCTCCTCGTACTCAAAATCGTACTTTTCTTTCAGGTCCCGCCATAATTTCTTTGCCGTGGGGCAAAAGTGGCACCATTCAGAATGAACCAAAGTAACCTTTACCATAATATTCCACACTCCTTGTTATTCTCAATATTCTTCAATATTCTATTTGTTAGAACAGTATATCAAATTAATGATGTAAACGGACGTATATGACCGATTTAACCTTCTGTGACCATATTTTGAGATTTGTGGCTTTCTTGTTCCAGCTGGATAAAAAAAGAATCAAAGTAATAAGAAATAAATCTTGATTATATCAATCATTATCTAAAGATTTCATCTGATGCCACTGCAATGAATATTAAAACTTTATATGAATATCATTCATTAGATCTTCCTCTTCGCCCTGATACATTACTAGAAGAAAATGATTCCATATACTTTATAGAGATAAAATCAAAAGCTACAATAGAAACGGGAAAGTTAGTGGATCTACCGATCCAATATTCAATGGAAATTCACCTCTTCAGGCAGTAGAGAATCAATCGTAGATGGAGAGATCTGTGTGATGGAAATGAGCCAGGCCGGATATTTACACCTTTATTATAGCACAGGTCTAAACAAAACTACCGTAGTATTATAAACTTTGATTTCAGGTAAATGGGCACAGGAAGTCATTGCCGCTTACTACAAGCATTCTGCAGACAGGGTCATTGGTGAAGTGAACAACGGTGGTGAGCTTGTGGAGTATACCCTGCGGACAATTGATCCAATGGTATCTTACAGGTCTGTCCGGGCCAGTCGTGGGAAGATGGTGCGGGCCGAGCCTATCAGTGCGCTGTACGAACAATGCAAAGTACATAATATGGGTTCCTTGTCTGGGCTTGAGGATCAGATGTGTGAGTGGGTGCCTGGGGAGGGGAATAGTCTGGATAGGGCGGATGCACTTGTCTGGGCTTTGTCTGAGCTTAGCGAGTCAAAGTTCGGACCGCAGAAAATGGATCTATCAGCACTTATCAGAACTAAAGCGAGGTAATCTATGAGACCAAAACTATATGCAACGGTGAGCAAGAACACGACTTGAGTGCTTCACAGGGTGATGAGGGAGCAGGACTGTAACAAGAGCCATGCGGTGGATTTCATTGCGGAGTATTATTCGAAGATGCAGAATAGTCTCCTGGAGAGGCAGGTGGAGGAGACTGCGGAGCTGGTTATTAAGAAACTGAAGTTGAATAATATACTGTAAAATGCAAGAATCTTTTTAAGCATATCAAGGTTTATGCTTCTATTCTTTCATCAGCTTGGATAGATACCTATTACAGAGGATTTCTACAGAGCATTTAACCCAAATCTTCTAATAATGAGCAATACAAAAGCAAAATTGGAGAATTAATATGAAAGTAACTGTTTTTAATGGAAGTCCCAGAGGAAGAAAAAGCAATACTCATCGAATCGTTGGTCCTTTACTGGAAGGGGCCAGACAAGCAGGTGCTCAGACAGAAGAAGTATTCTTAGTAGAGCATAATATCA
>JARVGJ010000008.1 GCA_029762595.1 Methanolobus sp.
TTCATTAAGGGCAAAATCAGTTAAATCATCCATGATACTTAATTTATTTGCCTATTATTTATATTTTAGTGTAATGTAGTCCTAGTTTATCGAAATCCTCTGAAAATACCAGAATCAGGACTCATGATAAAAATTGAAATTCAAATTGGAAAAAACCAATAAATAAATATAAATTGGCTCTGTAGAAATCCTTTCTTTATTAATAAAGCACAGATGAGAATAAACAATATCTGTGTGCATCAGAGTGACCTGCTAAAGGGATGTTTAGCAGGCACTCAACTCTGTAAGAGGTGAGTGTATCTGTGGTTCACAAATTATTGATAATACCTTTTTTTCTACAGAGCCTATAAATTAGTAATTAAAATCACGGAGTGGTAAATATAGCACTAACAATTTTATCTGCAAGCACAATTATAGGAGATTCAGTAGAAAATCCACAAGGTGAGGATTTAGGGAATATAGAAGATATAATGATTGACCTTGATAGAGGAATAGTGGCATATACAGTAGTTTCCTTTGGAGGAGTCCTTGGAATTGCAGGTAAATACTTTGCAATACCATGGGAAGCATTAAGGAAAAAGCCAGGTGAGCATAAATTTATTGTAGATATTGATAAGAAAACATTGCTAAATGCTCCTGTATTTGACAAAAGTAAATGGCCTGGAAGTGAAGAAAAAGCTCACAGAGAACATCTCAATATGATATCTGAGCACTATGGTTATAGATCATACTGGGAAAGAATACGTGAAACTCCTGTTGAGAAAGAAAATCCCACACCAGGGACACGTATAGCAGTATTGGCTGCAAGTGACATTGAAGGTAGATCCATAGAGAATCCACATGGTGAAGAATTAGGAAATATAATAAATATAATGATTGAAAGATATAATCATTAACCTTGATGGAGAAATGGTGGCATATATCAGACGTTTATTGTAGATATTGATAAGGAAATACTGAAAAATGTCCTGGATTTGACAAAGATAACTGGCCAGTAAGTGAAGAAAAAGTTCACATAGAACATATAAATAGGATATCTGAGCACTATGGTTATAAACCATAGTGGGAGAAGCTATAATCTCCCAAAAAATAAAATAAAGGTAACCCAGTAACCTTATTTTATAGTTAATAACTCAACTTTTAGAACATATTATCCAGAAACTCAATTAAAGCAGGTCCACTTGCTTATAACTGACCTTTGAGTTGTTGAGTTTATCCAAATAGTTCCTTATCAACACTGCCATTTGAATCTCCCACCATATGCTTTATACCATATACTTTATCAGAGATTCCTGAACATCCTCTTTTACAGACCCGAAGGACTCTAAATAGCAATCAGTGAGTATAATCGATTAATTGTATTGAAGCACCATTGTTCTTTTCAATTGCTGTGATCATCTGTTCAGAATGCGGGCATGCAAAGCCAGTAGGATTTCCTCGTGTTATACATGAAGCAAGAACTATTGTGTCAGCTCCGCGCCTGACCATTTCAGCAGCCCTCTGAACCGCTTTTTTGCCGGGACAACCGCCACATGAAACAACACCGATCACTTCAATTTCATCCTCAACATCCTCGAATGCAAATTTTTTTTCCTTCATTACTTTAAAATCTGTTGTTGCAGGACATATGTCCTCTGTTTGCATACATCTTATCAGTCCTACTTTCATTACTCTGCCTCCCTGATATCTCCAAATATGCTTTCTGCAGGCAGAACTGAAATATCCTTCATACTCAGTTCTTTATCCCTGAACTTACAAACACCACCTACGTGATACATGCAAATGCAAAGCAGATATTAGTTCTCCTTCAATAAAGAATTGCCTATTCAAATCGAATATTCAGCATCTTCCACAAAAACCGATGTTGAGTTATTCATTATATCCTCTTCACATGATCTTACAGAAAGATGGACACTGTACCATATATAATGCTCCTGGAAGATGCAGGGAAAAACTTTCCCATCACATCATCTGTTTTCGATAGCAAAAAGAGGATCTATAAGGGTCATTATCTTACTTTTTCCATGACACTGGAAACAAAAGCTGTCCTCTCATCTTCAGACATGCCTTGAGAACCTTTTTCCACAAGTACCTCCACCATTTTCAGGACGAACTCTGTTCTTTCTTCTGCGGGAACGTTGGGAAGCATGATATTCAGGCAATTGGGCATCATTTCCATCATCATATTGGGCATCATTGACATGCCTGCGCCTTCATTGGCTTGCATCATCTTTGACATCATTCCCTCTTCTCCCATCATCATCTTTGGCATCATTTCCATCATATTGACCCCCTCCATCATTTTAGGCATCATATTTTCCATCATATTTTCTTTATCTTCTTTTGTCATGTCTGCAAAAAAATTCCCCATCATTTTATCCATCATCTCTTCTTTTTCTTCTTTGCTCATTCTTCCCATCATGAATTCCATCATTTTTTCCATCATGTTCATTTGCTCCCCCTCAGACATATTTACTGTTTGCCGATATACTGTTTTAAAATATTCAAAAATTACAGATTCCCTGAACTTCTTCCTTTACTACCCGATCTTGAAATCAGGAAATTTACACTTTCTTCAGATAGATTTAGTTTTTGTGCAATCTCTTTGGTATCATTCGTTTCTTTCCTGATTTCGACCAGATCTTCATTGACCTGATCAAGCCATTCTTCAAACAGCTTTTTCAATTCAGGTGTTCCGTATGTTGCCATATCCGAATCATCTTTTGCAAACCCCATCATATTTTGCTGTATCTGCATGCATTTCTTCATCATCGCTGGCATCATATCGGATGCCATCATTTCCATTGGTGTCCCCTTATTTTTCATTTTAGTTCCTCCCTTTGAATGAATTCATCTACTTTTGAACAAAGCAAACTGGAAAATGTTTGAAAAAACTATTCTCATCTTCAAATGGAATATCCTCAGATAACTGTGTTATTTCCTCACCCAGAATTTTAGTACCGTTAATCATTTCGATGATCTTTGGTGTTACAAGAGCATGATAAACAAACGCCTTTTTTCTGCAAGAAACCACCAACCCTGCATTTTTCAATATTTTAAGGTGATGTGACACCAGAGGCTGTGATATATCAAGCTGTGCAGCAATTTCATTGACTGGTTTTGCACCGTTTACCAATACTTGTAATATTGCTAATCTGTTCTCATCTGATAGCACTTTAAAGACCGATGCATGTTTTCTGAAACTTCTAACCTTGGTTTTTTCTGCACTTATCTTTATCACCAATATATGCTTAGGTATTAACCATATAAATGCTTGTTTATATCTACATATGTTTAGATGATAGCTTTGCCAGAAGAAAGGCCCGAAGGCAATACAACATCAAACTATTTCTTCAAATGTGTTGAATTATATATATGTGCATATTTATAAAAACGGCTCTGCAGAAAATATATTATCAATAATTTGTATCAATAATTGTGAACCACAGATACACTCACCTCTTACAGAGTTGAGTGCCTGCTAAAAATCCGTTTAGCAGGTCACGCTGATGCACGCAGATATTTTTCATCTGCGGTTTATTAATAAAGAAAGGATTTCAACAGAGCCTGATCTATTTAGATATATAACGGCGTTAACTATAGCAGAGGTGTGCATCCTTTTACAAAAAGCGCCCACTTCCCCCCAACACAGTCAAAAACACACATCTCACTATACATCTCACTATAATTCATTCCCGCAACTACCGGACAGATAAAAGCTTAAGCAATCGGATGCAATCATTTTCCACATCCTTTTTCCATGATCTTAAGCACCTCAGAATCGGAAACATCGTACCAGTTCATATAGACCTGGGCAACTGCCCTGAAATTTGCAGGGGTTTCCAGCACCACGATCTCATCGGCCATGTCACCTATGTCCCTGGCAACCTCCCTGCCAGCCACCGGTACAGCAACCACTATCCTTGCAGCACCCTTGCTCCTGCACAGCATTATCGATGCCCGCATTGTGGAACCCATGGCAAGGCCGTCATCTACAAGTATGACCGTGCGGCCGGCGATCTCGGGCAATGGTCTGCCTGCCCTGAGGACCTCTATCCTTCTTCGGACCTCCGCTGTCTGCTCACTTACTATCCGGTCTATCTGCTCCTGTGACAGCCACATTGCTGCTTCCTTGAAAATAAACACGCTGCCATCCTCAGCAACTGCCCCGAATCCCGCCTCATGGTTGTCGGGAAATGGCAGCTTCCTTGTCACCAGGAGTGAAAAAGGAACCTGAAGATATTCTGCAACCTTGCATCCCACTTCCACACCGCCCCTGGGTATGGCCAGCACCAGTACAGCCCTGCCTTTGTACTTTAGCAGCTCACGGGCAAGTCTTTCACCTGCATCACTTCTGTCCCTGAAAAGCATAATGTCACTCCCCGATCAATGATATTTCATCGCTCACTGAAATAGTTTTACGCTAAAGATATAATTAAAGAGATAGAGAGATTGATAGAGAGATAGCCTTTCTCCTGCACAGCACATTTAAACCAGAAAAGGCTAGATACTAGCATAAAAGGAGGATTGCTATGGCAACGAAATGTGCTTTATCCCAGGAGCTGCCGGTTGATGAGTACCTTATAAAGGAAGAACCTTACTACGTACCCGTGGGCAACGAGGTGGAAATATTCATAGCCGCTTACAGGAACATGCTGCCTGTAAATCTGAAAGGTCCCACTGGTTGTGGAAAAACACGGTTCATGGAGTACATGGCATATAAATTACAACGTCCGTTGATAACCATCGCCTGCCATGAGGACCTTACCGCCACAGACCTTGTGGGGCGTTTTCTCATTAAAGGTGAAAGTGTGGAGTGGAGTGACGGGCCTCTCACAAAAGCCGTGAAATGCGGGGCTATCTGCTATCTCGATGAAGTGGTGGAGGCCAGGAAGGACACCATAGTTGTCATCCATCCGCTGACCGATGACAGGCGCATAATCCCCATTGACAAGCTGGGAGTTATCGTCAAGGCTCCCCCGGAGTTCATGCTGGCAGTCTCCTACAACCCAGGGTACCAGAGCATTGTCAAGGACATGAAACAGAGCACAAGACAGCGTTTTGTTGCCATTGACTTTGACTATCCGCCGGCAAATCTTGAAAAGCAGATAGTGTCCCATGAAAGCCGTATAGATGAGGATACCGCAGGCCTGCTTGTGCAGATCGGGCAGAGTATCAGGAACTTCAAGCACCATGGCCTTGAAGAAGGGGTCAGCACACGCCTGTTGATATATGCAGGCAAGCTCATTCGCGAAGGCATAGAGGCAAAAGAGGCCTGCAGGATAGCCATGGCAAAACCCATAACTGACAACCAGGACCTGCAGAAGAGCATTGATGAGATAATCGCCGCCATAATGGAGTGAATCAACACGCAGGCAGACAAGCAAAGCAAAAAGGATGCTGCCGCGGAAAAGACCATCGGGCTTATATCCTCCCGTTTTCCGGGACTGGACAGTTATGTCAGCAAAAAGGATATAGCTTTGATGGCGGCAGGGTTTGAAGAGCTAAGTGAGCAAGAACAGGAGGAAGTGCTTCGTGCAGGGAAAGGAGCACTTAAGCGCGGCACCCGGGTACTCATAGCCTACCTCCGGGCTGCCCCAAAGGTCTGCAAAGCCATTGGAAAAGAGGACTTTGCCAGCTGGCTTGCCCTTGCAAGAAGAATATCAAAGCTTAGTGTCTCATGCTGTGAAGGTTTCTTTGAATCATCGCTCCCGATAATTAAAAAAGGAGGGCTTGCACTCCTTGGGTACTGGACAGACACAGGCATAGCCCTCTCAGAGCATAGCAAATGGGTTTCAATAGCCTACTTCAGACACACAGGCAAAGTGATAGTATCCACCGGCCCTGAAAGATTTAAAGGAATTGCTGCAAGGGGAACAGAACTTACAGACATCAATACAAAAGTATCAGAAGCATATTTTGAACATCTTATCCATTTCCACACCCTTCTGACACCGCAGAATTTTAATCTATTCTGCAATATCGCTCAAAGTCTGAGCAAAGAGCACTGGCTCATTTCCATAGAATTCATAAGCCTTGCAGGTAAGACACTTAGATCCATCCCTGAAAAAAGAAGAGCAGAGATGCTCCAGGCAATGTACAGCCTCCTGGACCTGGGGGAAGGGCCTTCAATGGCATTGTACAGGAACGCAGGAGCTATCATTGGACACGCCGATGAGCAAAGCTTTGCAGCACTCATGCGTTTTGCAACCGATCTTGCAAGGCATGACAGGAAAAGTTCGATGCATTTACTGAACAGCATTGCACAGTACATGGATAAACTTGAGCTAAGTGAGGCAGAACAATGGAAGAACAAAGCCCTGGACTCATTACAGGACAACAGGGAAGCACTGCGGACCTTCATTCAGACAAGCCTCATACTGGGAAAGAACACCGGGGATACGGACAGGAAAAGCCGGTCTGCTATCATAGAAAGAGGCATCATGCTGGCAGAGATCGAGCCAAAGTGCCTTGAAAACTATTTCAGCAATGCAGCGCTGGCCTATAAACTTTTCACTGCAGACATTTACGAGGAATGGGTCGGCACAGGAGAAGGTATTGCCATGCAGGACCCAGGGCTTGCAGCGGCCTACTATGAGAGATCGCTCCTGGCCATGAGGGATATATCACCACAGCATCATGAACAGATATTCAGGACCGCAAATGTGCTCCTTGGAAAGGATGCGACCCTTACCAGCCTGTTCTTCGGGAACCTGGGATCCTTCATCCGCCAGGCGAAAATAGAAAATGCCACCCGATGGGCAGAGATCGGGATAAGGCTCCATGAAATGGACAGGAGACTTGCTGGAGATTATTTTACACACTCTGTGCAGCTGCTGGGAAAACTGGACGTGGATGAGCTTGAACAGTGGGCACTTAAAGGCCTGGAACTAAGTAAAAACAAACCAAGCAAAAGCAAAGGATCTTCAGGCGGACCTCCAGGGGAGTCATCAGGCGGATCTGCAGGAGAGGCTTATTTCAGTCTTGTATCAAAGACATCAACTGATCTTGCAGAGGAACTCAGCGGCTCCTTAGAACTCAAAAAAGTGACTAACGTGCTCAGATACTATGCACTGGGCCTCTGCGGCACAAATTTTGTCATACGCTCCATGACATCACTGCCGCTTCTTGAGGACACACACGGGGTCAATCCCATTATCGCAGGCAATACCATATATCTTGCCCCAAAGATGAGACTATACCAGAGCATTGAGGATAATTTCAGGATATACAAGTTAAGCGTGATGCATGAAGTAGGACATGTCAGGTTCAGTTCACTTGATATAGAACCTGTTAAGGCTGGCACACTTGTGGACAGGATCAGCAGGGAGTACAACGCAGCGGACCATCAACGGAACACAGACCCGCATGATCCGGAAATTGATATTGATATGGACATCGCAGATATACTCTCACTTTTTCCAAATCAGATACTTGCTGCAACTATATTTGGAATCCTTGAGGATGCACGGGTGGAGTATATGATAATGGAGCATTACAGGGGAGTACGTTACGACCTTGAAGAGATAAGGCATCGAATGCTCCTGTCAAGGCCAGGACCTTCCGCAGGTCTTGAGGAATTCATGGAAGCGTTACTGTGGGCATCTACAGGGCATAAAGTGCAATTCGATACTGATGAGCTTACCAGGAAGGTCCTGGAAGATGTGCGCAAGATCCTGGAAGAGAATATATTCATCAAGGATTCCACAACTACATCCTGCCTTGAAGGGACCTTTGAGATATATTCCAAAATGGAAGAACACTTTGGCCCTCTTGGGCAGATAGAATATCAGATGCTGAGAAACATAGCCTACCGTGGCATGGATATCGGTGCATCGGGAAGCAAAGACCCTGTCATGACCAGGCCCTCCGAGGACATCATAAGGAATTTCATGCCTGAGACAGAAGCCGACCTCACAGCACAGGAGGAAAGGCCAAAGGAGCAGGCTACCAATAAACCCACACAAGCCCTGAACAAGAACTGGAGCTTGCTTGGGACTTACAGATACGATGAGTGGGACAGTTCCATTAATGACTACAGGACAGAATGGAGCACTATCAATGAAATAGAACCTTCCGGTGGTTCCACATCCTACTACAACAAAGCCATGGAGCGCTACAGCAATGAGATCGCACTCCTGAAACATACATTCAGCATGATGAGACCAGAGGCGTTCCACCGCCTGAAAGAGCAGAAGGATGGTACAGAGATAGATATTGATGCCTTCACAGAATCACTTATCGCAAAGAGGTGCGGTATCAATCCCGATGAGAGGCTGTACATAAGGTGGGACAAGCACGAAAGGGATGTGGCAACCCTCTTCCTGATAGATGTCAGCGCCTCAACACGGAAGATACTGGGTAATGATGGAAGGAGTATCCTGGAAGTCGAAAAGGATGCGCTGATTATTATGAGCCAGGCACTTGAAAGCATTGGGGACAAGTATGCCATATATGCATTCTCCGGTAAAGGCCGCGAGAATATAGAGTATTTTTTGATAAAGGGATTTGATGAAGAACTATCCGATGAGGTGGCATGCAGAATGAGCCTCCTTCAGCCTGCCTCCAATACACGCCTGGGACCTGCCATACGTCACTCTGTCAGTAAACTGGAACAGGCCCAGGCAAATACAAAGATGCTTGTGCTGCTTTCAGACGGTGAGCCATATGACAGGTCAAAGGGAGAAGGCACCTACCAGGGTGATCTTGCACAGGAGGACACCAGGGTAGCCATAAATGAAGCAAAGAACCGTGGGATACACTTTTTCTGCATCACCGTGGACAAAAACCCGGGGGATTACCTTGACAAGATCTTTTCTGACGTTGGATACACAATAATAGATGATGCCCTGATGCTGCCGGAAACACTTCCGCTGTTATACAAGAGGCTGACAATGTAGGGTCATATGCCCCATTTATTTATAAAATAGTTTAAATTCAGCTCTGTGGAAAAACTATAATCAATAATTTGTATCAATAATTTGTGAACCGCGGATACACTCAACTCCGTAGGAGGTGAATGTATCCGTGTTCATCTGTTCTTTATTAATAAAGAAAGGATTTCTACAGAGCCGATTTCTACAGAGACTTAAATTATTTTTATATCATATTTCGGAAAACTTATTCCCGCCTGCATAGGAAACAATGTGATAAGAAAACATTAAATCGTTTCCTGCCAAATCTGAATAGATGAATATGGAAGATGAAATGAATAAAACAAAGGATGCAAAAGAAGTGAAAGGTTTCCAGCCAAGGGCTGTGGCCTATGCAAAAAAGATAGATGTGGATTTTTCGCAGGCTGTTGCAGGTTTCTACAGTGCTGTATGGGATGAGAAGGAAAACGGGCTTTCCAAAAAGAACAAACATTTACTTGTATTTGCAATTGCCTGCTCTAACCAGAAAACAAAGAGTGCCGTCAAGATACTCCAGAGACTGAAAAAGTTTGGTGCAAGCTCACAGGAGGTAAAGGATGCCATGATGATAGCAGCCTGGACCGGTGGGATCCAGAATTTTACTAATTTCACACCTGCGATACTGGAAGAAATGGAAAGGCTGGATTTCTAAGAGCATCAGACCAGCGCAAAGAGCGGAAGTAAAAACCTGATAAAGATATATAACTGTAGCAACAGGATCATAGGCATACCGATCTTAAAGGACGGATGCCTTGTCTTGTGGCGGAAAACATACATACCTGCTATAGCACCGGGAGTACCCCCGGCTATAGCGCTTGTGAAAAGTGTTCTTTCTGATATCCTGAACTTTTTCTTTTTTGCCTTCCTTTTATCCAGACCCATCAGGTAAAATGCCACTATGTTTACCAGCATCAAATACATAAAAAATATAAAGGTTGTATCCATAGCTCTTATTTGACTATATTATCTATAAATATATCCCGGAGAAACCCTTTTATTGTAAAATAAAGGTCCATCCGGAAAAGAGATCCCAGATCAGCGACAATCCAAAAAAAAAGGACACAGATAAAAGTATAAAAGGGTGGTAGATATGAATAAAAAATGGCTTATATTGATAACAATAGTGATGCTTGCCGGGGTGCTTGCCAGCGGCTGTGCGGACAATGCAGAAGATAATGACATTGGTCCTGAAACAGACACAGCAGATGATCAGATAGTGGAATATGAAGAAATGCCAATCGTTGAGGGCACGCCTTTTGGTGTGAGGATGGAGTACTACGGGAAAATGATACCGTCAGAAATTGAAATAGACAGAGGGGATTCCATTGTCTGGAGAAACCAAAAGCCACAGAACAGTTATGTGCTTGTGAGTGATGACGGCTTATTTGAAGACAAAGAAATGTATGCTCACGATACACATACCCACACATTCACAAAAAGCGGCACCTATACGTTCAGTGTAAGGGACTTACCGGAAATGACACTGACTGTTAATGTCAGGTGATCTTGAGGCTTCATGCCTCACATCATTTCCATTGAACCATATTTGACCCATATTTAGGGCAATTGATCCTCTTTTAATCCTCTTTTTTAAAATCAAGAGATATGGAGTTTATACAGAATCTCTGACCGGTGGGAGCAGGACCGTCATCAAAAACATGACCAAGGTGACTTCCACACCTGCTGCATAGCACTTCGGTCCTTTCCATGAAGTGACTGTTATCGGGTTTGAGATCTACACTCTCCTCTGATATAGGTTTAAAGAAACTGGGCCATCCTGTCCCTGAATCGAATTTTGCATCCGAAGCGAATAGTTCCTGACCGCACGCTGCGCACAGGTAAATACCTTTTCCCTTATTTGCGTAATACTTCCCTGTAAAAGGCGCTTCAGTACCCTTTTGGCGCAGCACTATGAACTGGTCCCTGCTTAGAGTTTCTTTCCACTGATCATCGCTTTTATTAATAGTATCTTCCACTTTGAACCCTCCATAGCAAGTAAGACTATTAGCTTAAATAGATAACGTGATAATGCAGAGATCCACATACACATGTTCTTCTAAATGATACATATAAAGCCAAAAAAAGCCAAAATACTTCCTGAATATCATAAAGAAGGTAAATAAATACTACAGACAAAGTAAATAGATATTGCATATTAATCTGAATTATATTCCCTTTTTGAGAAAATTAATATCATCAAACTGACATATACTTAAAAGGGAAGATTTGGATAATCCGTATAAATCAAAGGGGAGATAGCATGTCGGATTGGATCACATACTATGAAGACAACAGGCAAAGTGCATTGAGCAGAATAAAGAATATGTCCCTTTCTGCAAGGTATCGCAGGGAACTGAATTGCTGGGTCAACAAGTATCTGGACCCTTTCTCGGTTGCAAGGACCATATCTGTTGAAAGATACGAGTGTCCGGATCCATTTTCAAGGATACGTCTTGAAGCTGAAAATGACCTGGAGTTCACCTTGCTTACCGCAACAGGCAAGGACAGGAATAATAATGATATGATCTTCTTTGAAAGTAACCTTTTGCTTCTGTTCAACCTTATGCTCAGGCACATCAGGATATCATAGAAAAAAAGGCAATAACTCACAGAGAACAAAAACGTACACATGCGCTGATATCAGGATGAGCATAATGTAGCCATGCCTCTAAGAAGAATATACAATGCATTTAAAAACATTCGGGACAATTCATAACCCATGTCATATGAGAACGGACCACTGTTATTGATGATACTTGATGGCTGGGGATATAGTACTGAAAAGCAGGGCAATGCCATCATGGCTGCAAATACCCCGGTACTTGACTCTTTGCTTAAGAAATATCCCTCATGCTTTCTGGAAGTATCCGGAGAAGGAGTGGGACTACCCCGGGGCCAGATGGGTAACTCTGAGGTAGGTCATCTGAATATCGGTTCCGGCAGGATAATTTACCAGGACCTGACACGTATTAACAGGGATATATACAATGGTTCCTTTTTTGAGAACTCCGCCTTAATTGAGGCCATGGGACATGTAAAGGAGAAGGGGTCCTCACTGCATCTTATGGGTTTGTTCTCATACGGTGGTGTGCACAGCCACATGGACCATATGAGAGCGCTTGTTGAAATGGCAAAAAGAAAGAACATCGATGAGGTCTATATCCATGCATTCCTGGACGGGAGGGATGTTCCTCCCAGGGCCTCCCTTGATGATATGATAGGACATGAGGATTTCTGCAGGAACACAGGAATTGCAAAGACTGCAACTGTCTGTGGAAGGTATTATGCAATGGACCGGGACAGGCGCTGGGACCGCACTAAAATGGCATATGATGCACTCACACTTGGCCAAGGCATCCTTGCCTCAGATGCTGTTTCAGCCATAAGTATGGCTTATGAGCGAGGCGAGAATGACGAATTCGTAAAGCCAACTGTCATAACAGACGCCGGTGGCAAACCTGTGGCAACAGTAAAGGATGGAGATTCGGTCATCTTTTTCAATTTCCGTCCTGACAGGGCACGACAGCTGACATACGCTTTTGTGAATGATGATTTTGATGGTTTTGGGAGAAAGGTAAAACCAGGCGTTCACTACGTCTGCATGGCAGAATACGATGAAAAACTGCATGTTCCAATAGCATTCCCACCGGAGACCATCACCAATACTCTGGGAGAAGTCCTGAGCAAGAATCACAAGAAGCAGCTCCGCATAGCTGAGACAGAAAAGTATGCTCATGTGACATTCTTCTTCAACGGTGGTGTGGAAAAGGAGAATGAAGGAGAGGACAGGTGCCTTATACCGTCACCTGATGTAGCCACTTATGACATGAAACCAGAGATGAGCGCGTACGAGGTTACAGACCAGCTAGTTGAGAGAATAGGTTCCGGCAACTATGATGTTATAATACTCAATTTTGCAAATATGGACATGGTAGGGCACACCGGAATTATCGATGCAACGATAAAAGCTATTGAGGCCGTGGATGAGTGCGTAGGGAAGATAACAAAGACCATTATTAGAAAAGGCGGAACTGCAATCATAACCGCAGACCATGGAAATGCCGAGAAGATGATAGACTACATAACAGGCAAGCCACATACTGCACACACATCCAATCCTGTAAGATGCATTCTTGTAAACGCAGATGAAGGGACAACATTAAGGGATGGAAAACTCTCGGATATCGCTCCTACAATGCTGGAAATACTTGGGATTGAGAAACCGGAACAGATGACAGGAACCTCGCTTATTGAAAAGGACATTTAGACCTTAGAACCACCTGTCAAGCGTACTCTGACCGCCAACGGATGATGCTTCAAGGCATTCAAAGGCCTTTGTAACCCTGCTGTTGAGGAAAACACGTTCAACACAGAGAAAGATACGACTACTAAAGAAAAGAGGAGGATACAATGAAAAGATTGTTTTTAGCATCGTCTTTTGCAGACGTGACTGAAATTTTTGAAAAATTCACAAATGAAAAAATCAAAGGGAAAACTGTAACTTTTATCTCTACAGCAAGTATTCCGGAAGAAGTAACGTTTTATGTGGACGATGACAAAAAAGCGTTTGAAGAACTGGGGATAATAGTACACGAGTTCAATGTAACGGAACACTCGGGACGAGAAATAGCGAATACATTGGATAATAACGATTACATATTCGTTTCTGGAGGAAATACATTTTATTTACTTCAGGAATTGAAAAACACTGGGGCAGATAAAATAATAGCCGAACAGATCAAAAAAGGAAAAATCTACATAGGGGCGTCTGCAGGTTCAATAATTATGGCTCCAAGTATTGAATATGTAGATACGATGGATGACAGAACAAAAGCTGAAAAACTAAACAAGGATCAAGCTCTTGGAATTGTTGATTTTCATCCATTACCGCATTATACAAACCCTCCTTTCGAAACCATTGTTGAGGATATAATTCGCGAATTTGAAGACAGGATTGACCTGATTCCTATAAGTAACACCCAGGCTATCGAAGTGAAAGGCGACAATTTTAAAGTTGTAGGAAAATAAGGGAGGAGTTTGAAGCAATAACAGGAATTACACTTCTCAAAAAGCAGGCTCAGAACCATTTATCCAGGGTACTCTGACCGCCGCCCGAGGATGCCTCAAGGCGCTCCAGGGCCTTTGCAACCCTGTCCTCTGAGAAGTCATGCTCCCCGCAGAGCAAAGAGATCACATTATCAGTATCAGGTCTTTTCCATTTAAGGGAATAGTCATCTGTAACAGAAGGAGACAAAAAGAGGTCCCTGAGCTCTTCAATACCCGGAAGATCCATAGCTTTTACAGCCAGTATGTTCTCAATGGTCCCATGCTCCCTTATAAGCTTGAGGGCGGTTTTTGGACCAACTCCCTCCAGGCCCTCGTTATAGTCAGTGCCCACACATATTGCCAGGTCTATTAGCTGTGAGCGAGTGATTCCAAGTCCATCAAGGTTTTCCTTCAGGTCTATAATCTCAGGTTTGGCATCCACATATATATTCTTTTTTGGCAATTTCCTTTTTCCGGACACAGTCAGGTTCCTGACAACCCTTGGTGAGCCAAAGAGCAGGGAATCATAATCCTGTGAAGCTATCAGGTCAGAATCACCTTTTTTTACCATATAGGCAGCCTGTGCCTCACCTTCTGAAGGAGCATCAACAAATGGTATACCCATTGCTGTAAGCAGGCGCCTGGAATCTTCGACTATCGTGGCGTCGACCCTGGAAGAAGCCTGAGCATATTTATATGCTTCTTCTGCAAGTCCTTTTTCCTTGGCCTCTGCATATTTTATCTTTGCATTTTCCCTGATCTCTGTTCTTTTTTGAATCGTCTGTAATTTCAGCCCGGGTGGCTTACCATCAAAAACAAAGACAGGTTTTACACCAGCCTCAACTATGTTTGTCATCCTGTAAAGGATGCCTGAGAGATGTGAAGTAATATTGCCCTGTGCATCCTTAAGAGGGGTCCCATCCCTCTGCCGAATGATGCTTAGAAATTGGTAAAGCGTGTTAAAGGCATCTATGGCAACAACATTTGAAGAAAGGTCTGATACCTCTATTTCACTCCTTTTAAGGAGTTCCCCTATATCAACACCCATGTAAAATCATATATTATATGTTAATTCAGGCTTCACTTGTTATGAGCCCGTTGCATTCAAGTCTTACATCAATGACAGAATCATCGTTTGCATCTATCTTTCCTACCCTGAGGATATTTCCTACTCTGTCAATGAGATGGGTCTTAGTGATCTGCACCTGGTGAAGGTCACTTGCATCTTTATTTTTGTGAATTATCACGAGATTGTGCTGATCATTGCCATTCTTGCTTAACTTTGACATCATGTTCTTCACAAGCTGCTCAAAGTCAGAGTAGATGAGTATCTCAGAACATTTCCCTGCTTTTTTTATGATACCTATCGGTTCCAAATTAATGCGCATTTACGCACCTCGTATATATGGAATACATTCTGCCATTCTACTACAAGGTTAATATGGTTTACGGGATATTAAATAAGTGATCTAATAATATTAAATAAAAAATAATATTACCTGTACCGTGTACGGTCCATAGAAGCCATTATATCGTCCATTCTTCCAATTACTTCATTTACCCTGGAATCCAGATTATTTTCCACACTTTGGACACTTATCCTCAAAGAGCGCTCCTTAGCCTCAAGCATGTTATCTATCTTGCGCAAGCGCATGTCCACTGACAGGATCATCGCAGCCAGTGCACCCACCATGACCATAGCAGACAGTATTATCAAGGAGTTTGCCGGACTGTGGGTGAACCTTCCAAGCCATTCATATGTTAAGACAAATGAAGATACAACCATTACAACTGAGAATAATATATCCCTGGTTTCCATTGTTTTCCCTCTTTCTTATGGGCTTCTTTGCTATTTATATTATTTAACTCTATTTTTTAAAAACAGAATACCTTAAATAGTGAACCAGACATTTACTATATTTATATAAAATTTGAGAATTTATATACTATTTGATAATTTATACAATTGGAGTTGCAGCATTGAGTTCTGAAAAGACAGGAATTAAAGATTATGCCCCGATGCTTGTGATGGCAGGCATCATACTGGTAGTACAGATAACTGCACTGCTTCTGGCTACGCCTATGAATGCAAACGATATGAAGGCATTTGAGAACCCGGAGTCTACGGCTAACAGCATCTTTTATATAGGAATTATCCTCGTATTCACATTCCTGTTGCTAATGGCAATTAAAAGGAACATGCAATGGATAATACAGCTCACCATACTCCTTGCGGTGGGAGCTACGATGTACTATGTGTTCTATGCTTTGCTGTCCCTTGTAGATATATCCGAAATGACGAACAATGTTATATCTGCACTGGTGGCAGCCGTTCTCACCGTACTGCTCTACAAGTTCCCTGAATGGTATGTGATCAATATCATCGGACTGATTATAGGCGCAGGGGCCAGTGCGATCTTTGGTATATCCCTGTCCATACTTCCGGTAATGGTACTGCTTGTACTGCTGGCTGTCTACGATGCGATATCTGTCTACAAGACAAAGCACATGATAGACCTTGCAGAAGGAGTAATGGACCTGCGCCTGCCAATACTCTTTGTGATCCCAAAACACTTAAGGTACTCATTCATTGAGGATTCGTTCAAAAAAGAGGAAGGAGAGGAGAGAGAAGCCTTTTTCATGGGACTTGGTGATGCCATCATGCCAACCATATTAGTGGTATCTGCAAACTTCTTCCTGGTGCAGAAGGATGCAACACTACAATTTTTAGGATTCATATCCTACCCGGCCCTTGGAGCAATGATAGGCACAATTGCAGGTTTTGTTATACTGAGCATCCTTGTGATGAAAGGGAAACCACAGGCAGGACTGCCTTTCCTGAACAGTGGTGTTATACTTGGATACATAATAGGGGTTCTGGCATCCGGACCGGGAACACCTTTCTATTAAAGGAAAAACTGTTTCCTTATTTACTTTTTTAGTCTTCTTCGGGAAGGTCGGAATTTATATTACATATAGTACAATTGGAACTATTTGCGTTTTCTCCCATTGCACTAGCTCCATTGAACTCTGCATCCACAGAGCGGGTGCCCTCAGCAAGCACTGCAGCAGTTGAAACGGTACTTGCTATCAGGATAGAATCAAAGATCTCTTCCTTAGAGACACCCAGCCTTTTTGCAACCCTCACATGGGTCTTAAGACAATGCTCACATCGCAGGGCAGAAGCAACAGCAATACATATTAGCTCCACTGTTTTGGGATCCATACGTTTGAACTCACGCATGATACTGTTCTCGTATATCATCCGTGAGATGAATATTTCCGGCATATCCTTCATGAAGTTGATTATGTAAGGAATCTCACCATACCGCTTCTCAACATCGGCCAGAATCTCTTCTGCAGCCTCTTCAGGTTCCTTGTCGAGGATCTCTTTTATTTTATTCAGTTCCATAATAACCCCATGGACAGATTTTATCGGTATATCATGCCGTGAATCCTACCTCAGATTCCCTTTTGATCTTGACCAATATATAATTTTTCATCTTTGACGGAGTGATTGAAGCCATGTCAGAAAGCCGTAATCCTTCGTCGAACTCCAGATTCTCCACTTTCTTGTGGAAGGTATCATAAGGAAGCTTTACACGCAAGCCGTCAAGCTGAAGCGTAACAGGGGCAGGGGAGAACACATCGAATATCTCCGGTATCTGTTCATGTATCTCTTTCATGACCCTTGCAGGCAATACAGCCAGCTGGTCCTTTGCAATGTCCTCACGCATCTTCTCCACTACTTCAACGACTTTCTCCAGCAGCACATCAAGAGCATCAAGTTCACCGCTTTTCCTCATGCGATGTGCCACCCTGCCGATACCTCCCACGTAAAGGTCGGCATTTGCAACATCTTCGGTCTTAAGGTCACGGGGCCCTCCGGCAACTATCTTAGGAATGGTTATCCCTTCGAGTAACTTTGGTTTCTTGTTAATGATACAGTCACTGAAGGTACCAAAGGAGAACAATGCAATATCATGTTCATTGATGAGTTTCCTTTCATAATTATCTGAAAGTGAGACCCTTCTGCCCATACCCCTTGCCAGACCTATCATATTCGTATTGGCACCACCCCTGCGCATGTATTCAGCCACATCACATGCGGAGTGGGGAAGATGATGCGATGCAAGTGTGGGTGACACTACAGCGATCTCAGTACCTGTCAGAGGAGCACGGGTGAGTTTACCAAGGAGTTTGGTCCCCAGTTCCTCTATCAGATGAACATCATCCCTGGGTATCAGCATGACAAGTGTGACTTCCGTGGCTGCCGGAACCTTCTGTATGAGATAACCTCCAAGATCCTCCAGAAGCTCTGTTATGAGCGTGTGTTTGTGGATTCCACCTTCATATATATATGGCTCCAATATCGCAGACATCATTCACCCTCCATAAGTTCTGCTGCAATCTGATTTGCCTCCTGTATCCACTCAGGTTTCAGAGGATCCTCACTTGCCGCGAATACGAACAGATTGTCATTCATTGAATGATAACGTACCCTGAAACCTTCCGGAGTGGCCCTTATAGCCATTTCCACCAGCCTTGACAGAAGTGTGCTGCGGGGATCTGCAACGACCATATCATTAAGGAATGAGACCTCAGAGTCTATATCTTCTGCTATTATTTTCAGCGTATTCCTTTCAGGCTGGAGTACTTTCATACGCCCATATCTGGCCCATAGTTTCTCTATCAGCTCAGGAAAGTATTTTTCCTGACCAATGGATATAGTCAGCTCTTTTTTCATCTGATTGGAAACCTCAACGCTTGCCATATCAGACAATTTCATCTTTGGCTGTCCACCCCTTAAGATCACAGCCATCTGGAAAAGGGAGTCTTCGGGCCTTACCACAACCTTTATCCTCCCTATAGCACCGCCAAGCACCAGTTCAGTAATGATATCAGCGACTATGCTTTTGTATACATCACCTTCTTCCTTTACAGGGGACTCTACAATGAAGGTCTCAAGAGCTTCCATAAGAATTACTCCTCCAGATATCCCGATGCCAGCAAAGCACTTCCCACAGCACCTATCAGGTGGGAATTGGGAGGAACGAGTACATCTATCTTAAGCAACTGTCCAAGGGCCTTTGGAACGCCTTCTATAAGCGAAGAACCACCCACAAGGATCAATGGTTCCTTCACATCGACTTCCTGCAATTGCTGCTCAAATATCTGTTCCACAACACTGTGGCATGCTGCAGCAGCAACATCCTCAGGTGTCGAACCCTTGGCGAGGGAATTGACAAGTGACTGGATCCCAAAGACGATACAATAACTGTTCATATCGATATTTTCCTGCATACCCTTCACAGCAAGGGCACCCAGTTCGGTGATATCCACACCAAGCCTTTTTGCAGTCATATCAAGGAAACGTCCGGAAGCACCTGCACATATACCACCCATTGTGAACATTCCGGGAATGCCATCCTCTACGGATATGGCCTTGTTATCCATTCCACCGATGTCTATCACCGTTGCAGAACCTTTCTGCTTACCTGCAAGATAAACTGCACCTTTTGAATTGACAGTGATCTCTTCCTGGATGAGTTTGGCATTGAAATGTTCTCCCACAAGGAAACGACCGTAACCCGTAGTGCCGATGGCCTGGATGGCCTCCTGTTTAACACCTGCCTCTTCCAATGCAATATTGAATGCCTCGGTCGCACTGTCGATCACCTTGATAGTAGGGACCCATCCGGAGCCTATTATCTTATTATCCTTCATTATGACGGCTTTAGTGGTAGTGGAACCGGAGTCGATACCCGCTGTAAGTCCCCTTTGGTTCTCCCTTGCCAGAAGGTGCTTGCGCCTTGCAATGGTGGTAAGGGCTTCCATACGCGTCAGCAGGGTAGCGGCAGTTGTGCGCTCGGTGAAAGAATAACTGATTACAGGGAGATCTGAGTATCTGTTGATGTAGCGGCGAACCTCGTTCCTGACTATGGCTGCCTCTGCACACCTGAAACATGAAGTGATGAACACACCATCAACATCCGAGATACCTTCAACAACTGCCCTTGCCCTTGCCATCATAAGACGAAGATCCGGGCTTGCAGCCTCTATACCAAAATCCTTGCCGATAGTATCAAGGACATTGATATCTATTTCAGGATAAATGAGCCTTGCATTCACACTGGCTGCTACTGAATCAAGTTCTCCCTGAACACCTGCATATTCGGATCCGCAGGACACCAGTGCCACCTTAACCTGAGCTTCATCTTTCATTCTGTTGCCTCCTCCATCTGTGGCAATGACTTTAAGAATTCAGCGATCCTGTACACGAATTCCTGGCCGTCGTCGTCATTTTTGGGAAAATCCAGCTCAAGGATTGGCATATCACGGCTCCTTATGAGATATTTGGTCAGTTCATTGGTACGGGCACATCCCATACAACCAAATGCCATTGGGGACTCAGCAACAATGATACCTGCCTCCGCCTGCTCTATCATGGGACCTACTATGGCCATCCTGCCCCTGATACCTGCCGGTACTTCAACAGCTGCATATTTCAAACCAAGTTTGGGCTCTTCTGCAGTGATGTTCAGGGGAGGAGAATCCACACCGACTGTGGATACTTTTTCCTTGATCTTTTCCATCATTGCAAGGGGCGTGTGGCCGAACCTCTGGACCAGGTCAGAAAGGATCAGGCTGTTTATAGGGTATATGATAATTTTTGCCATTGTATTGCCTCATAAGTTGGATTCTATTATGTCCTGAAGGTCTTTTATTTCAAACCTTTTCTTATGTTCGGTCTCCCTGAGAGGGACATCCCTGTCATATTTATCCAGTGCTTTTCCTATCATTGGCAGCATCATTGACTCTTCCTTGAGGAAATAGAAACCTGGTCTTGCACCCCCTCCCCGGGATGCACGGCAACGTCTCTCATCCCCCGGGGGAAAGCCTCTCTCTTTAACGAATATATGATTCTTATCAAGGTCTACAACCTCTTTGACCACTCTGTCCACAGCATCCCTGGGGCCTGTGACCATGGTACCAAAACATGTTTCCTTTATGACAATCTCTGTATTTGATTCGTATATCTTCATTGCAGCATCTATTGGCAGTACACTATCTGAGCTTGTAACAACAAGCTTTGTTATGACATCTTCATTTCCTTCAGCCATCCTCATTCCTCCTTGCTGCGCTCTATGATATACATGAACTCACCGTCCCTGAAATGTGCGAGTTTGTCAATATCTAGTATCCTTCCAACTATGTTAGTGCTGGCAAAACGCTCTCCTGTTGGCCCGAAAAGGTCATCATCCGATGTCTTGACACCTATCATGCCGGTTCTTTTTGCAGCCTGGTTTGTAATGCCGATCTCCCCTGCAATTGTCTTTTCTGGAGTGTTCTCCGGGAAGATCTCCTTATAGGACTCTGCCGGCTTCTCTGCTTTGAATATATGGGTATTCTCATATGTCATCATAACTGGAAGCACGCCGACAGGATTGTATTGCAGACCCACAGCATGCCTGAAGAAATCGAGGGTCTTTGGAGCAATATCATCATAAAGCTCCACAGTCACAAGTTTATCAGGGTCCACCCCCTGCACGCTTACCTTTCCTTCCATCATGATTTCGATTGTCGTTGCAGGGAACTGTTTGACTATGAATCCATTGTCATCAACATATCCCTCCCTTGATAGCCCTATACCAAGGGCCTGCATCTCATCCTCAGCATCAGCATTGGTCTTGCCAAGCAGCATTATTGGATCAGGAATGGATTCAACCATTATTTTCTGACCACTTTTTGCCATCCTTGCAAGTTCTATACCCTTAACCACGTGACCTATTAACGAATGCATGATAGATGAGGTGCGGTCGTTTGTGGAAATGTAGAGCTTCCCTGCACCATATCCCACGGTCCTCACAAAGACAGAACCTGTTGAGCGTGATTCGAAATTCTCATAAGTGACCATTTCCCCCTGGAAACGATGGTCGGATATGAAGGATGATGATACAAAATCAATATGAAAGGTACCATCGCGGGTAACAGCAAAGAAGAACTCTGCTCCTTGGGGGGCCTGAGAGTCAATTTCAATCTCAACATAAGTGAAGATCTTAGACCCATTCTCCAGTTTAAAGGAAAGGTCCGTTGTAGAGATATGTTCACCGGCCTTCTCCCATTCAATGACAGGCTCTGCCGAGATGATCCTGTCGCCTCTTACAAGATCGGGAAGAACGTGTTTTCCACTTATGACCCTGGCAAATATACCTTCATCAGGCGCGCCATACTCTGCTGTATGCCTGGTCTTGCTTATTATAAGATGAGTGTTTGCAGCATCCCCACCACCTGCACCGAAAAGGAGAGTGAACACATCCATATCGCAGGTCCCCCGGACCGGTACCATGTCCGTGCTAAAAGGACCAAAGGCCAGGGCATCTTTGCTTGCCCATCTAACAGGCAGGTCGATCAGGTCCTTAAAAATAGAGATCCATCGTTTTGAAGAAGGAGAGGATTCGTCAAGCAGTTCGATCCTGAACTCACCTTTGGACGTCTTTACAAGATATTCCACCGATGCCTGTGACCTGAGATCCTCTTTCTCTACCAGTATACCGACCGCTGTTCCTTTCCTGTAAGGTGCGTTTGACACCTTAATGGCATCCTCGAGGGTCGAACTTTCCGGTAATCTCAGTTCCTGTCCGTTGATCTCTATCTTTATTTCGCCATTCGTGCCAAACTCCTCCGTAATCTTCTCAAACTGTCATGTTTCTGCTGCCGCCTCAATACGTTCTTCTTCGGTAAGTTCAGACAGGACGGCAGCAGGCTCTCCTACACCGACGATCTTACCATTTCTCATAAGAGCTACGCGGTCACATATCTCTTCCAGGAAGTCCATATCATGTGACACTATGACAAATGTGTCGCCCATCTTTTCCCTTGCTTCCAGAATTGACCTTGTGACCTCTTTCTTTGTGAAGGGATCCATGGTCCCGGTTGGCTCATCCATAATAACGATGTTAGGTTCCTTCATCAGTATCTGGGCCAGTGCAACCCTGTGCCTTTCTCCTTCACTAATCTCATCTGACATCTTCGATAATATAGATTTTGCCTTCTCCTCTGTAAACCCGGTAGCTGTCAGAGTGTTGATGGCCTTCCTGACAGCAAGTTCATAAGGAAGGTCGATACCTATTGACTCGGTAAGGTTGTCAATTATGTTCCTGTGGGTGTAAAGTGCGTACTCCTGATGCAATATGCCCATGTACTTCACAGCACGTCCCCTGCATTCAGGCCCCGGCTTCTTCATATCTATCCATTCATCACCAACACGCACCTGCACCTCTCCGCTTGTAGGCTGCACTATACCCATAAGGACCTCTGAAGTAGTGGTCTTTCCGGCACCGCTGGTACCTGCAAGACCGAATATCTCACCCTCCTTCACATCAAAAGACACATCGTTAACAGCGTAAACAACACCCCTGCTAACAGATATGTACTTCTTGACAAGGTTATCCACCTTGATGAGCGGGTCGCCAACAGCAACATCAGAGTTCTTTTCAACAGCACAGGCAAATTTCATGAACTCTTCAGCAACCTCTGAAGGAGAACCCTCCTTTACAATTGATCCCTCCTCCAGAATAATCGCCTTATCAGCCAGGCTCTCAACAACCTCAGGCCAGTGAGAAGTAATGAGCATGGTCATATTGTAATCTTTTACAGCCTTTTCGATAACATCGTGGACAACTGCAGCAGTCCTTGGATCAAGTGTACCGGTTGGCTCATCAGCGATAAGAAGCATAGGGTTCTTTACAAGCTGACGGGCAAGTACGACCCTCTGTTTCTCACCACCACTAAGATCACGGGCTACGTGCATCATACGGTGTGAAAGCTCCACTTTTTCCAGAAGCTCAACAGCACGTGAAAGGGCTTTTTCACTGTCGACACCAATCTCAGTCAATGAATTAACAACGTTGCTTATCACCCTGTCATCACCATAAAGAGCAAAGGTACGCTGAAGCATGATAGCAATCCTTTTGGTGATCTCACGTCTTGAAGGATCATGGAGCGGGAGCTTAATGAAATCTGCTTCAAAAGGTTGAAGGACATCCTTTTCACAGGAGGGACATTGATTCCCCACCTTGCCTGGTGGCTCCACATATCCGCATTTGTCGCATCTTGCAAGGTGGTATATTACTTCCCCACTGATACCTTCATACTCTTCAACACCACGCAGGACGTGCATCAGCACCGTTTTACCCGAACCGCTCCTTCCAAGAATACCAAGGACTTCTCCTTCGTTAATGGTAAGGTTTATATCTTTGAGAACTTTGACACCATCAAACTCAAGTGCCAGGTTTTTAACTTCAATGAATAATGCCATTTCATTTCCTCCCTCCAGGGTGCATATGACTTCTGCCTCACCAATAATGATATGCATATCTACTCAAATTACTTAATGGTTTTGTAGAATACATACAAAACTAGCTTGTTTGAACCCATGCAGACCTGATAACAAGTTCATAGCCATCTTTTTTAAGAATTACTTTTGGATTATTGAACGAACTACATAAAATTAACGCATACGTTTCGCGCCGTTAACTTTCACGAGTGTCTATTGATATCGATTTCGTTAGATAGCTATGTCGTTACTTTTTTTACGATGTCCACCACATCGAAAATATCAACTATGACTATATCAGCTGCCTCCAGAAGGACAGGTGGCCTCATGTCACCCTGCTGGGATGTTAAAATTCCCACGTCTGCTGCCCTTAATGCAAGTATATCGTTCATGCCATCCCCCACCATGAAAACAATGTTATAGTTCTCCTTAAGACCATTGACTATACACTCTTTATCATGTGTTGTGGCAACCGGGAAAACGGAACTCATAGGAATATCCAGGGATAAAGCAAGCCCTTTGAGGTTTATGGCATCATCACCCGAGGCAATGTAAATATCAACACCCATCTCCCTGAGAGAAACTATAGCTTCGTATGTTTTGGAATACATCTGCCCGCCAGTGCTCAGAACATATGGGACCTTATTCTCCCGGGAATCCACGATCAGGCCTGCTGCAATGTAAAAGATATGAGGACAGCGTTTTATTACAAGTGATCGCACATCATAAATATCCTTTAAGCTTACCGGATCATGCCTGATCACCCTGTAAACCTCATCCAGAGGAAAAGGACTGCTTGAACAGCTGATTGCAACATCGATATCATACTTCTCAATGAATTCGTACAAAACCATATCCTGTTCACATGATCTGAGTTCCTCAAAACGGGTACGCAAAACTACAAGGGCCCTGTTGGCCTTTTCTGCCACAAGGAGTGTGCTTTGTATATCTTCAAGGATATGGCCCGTGCTCATTTCCTTTGCAACACGATACATGTGTAAGAGCGTACCTGCACTGTCAAAGACCACAGCAACACGTTTTTCCATATATCCTGATTGTATTTATCAAATATAGGCTTGGCTATACAATACCATTTGCCTGTTATAATTGGCCTGTCATATATGCCAAATGAATATAACTTAGCAGACTAATCTCATATCAGTAAATATGGCTATGGCAAAAATGAACTGGGTGATAATTGCCCTTATAATCCTTATTGCAAGCGGGATGGCCTTTGAAAATCTCAGGCATGCGGACAATGGAGAACTTATCATGTACCCACAACCCTGGGACCACATGCCTATCACTGTTCATATCGATGACAACAACGTACCTGATAGTTATAGTCCCAGTTACAGGAAGAGTGTTGAAAATGCCCTTGAATACTGGGAAAGGGGGGGAAACGGGCAATTGGGGTACCAGCCTGAGTTTTTAATAGTCGAAACTGATAATGCTGACATACTGGTAATGTGGGTCAGGAACCTGGAACAGGACGCAGGGGTAGAGGATGGTGTTGCAGGATTTGCCAGGCCTTATGTGGTGAACGGGCGCTTTGAGCGTGTTGACATCGTATTGGAGACCGGTAATTTCAGGGGATATTCATGGGCACAGTATGGAGACAAGACAATGCAGGATATTGCTGCACATGAGATAGGACATGCACTGGGACTTGGCCATAGTAATGACAGAAATGATATCATGTACCCCACCTATGACAGCAGGGAGGACATAAACCCGCTACTGCTTAAATCAACATGGCCTTTGATTGTTCTTCTGATAGTATCTGCATTGGTCCTGATAGCATACTACGGCACAGGATGGCTCCATTACAAAAGAAAGAGAAAGGATCTTGAAAACGGGGTTTTCGATAATGAGGAAAAAGAGTGATGAGACCATCTTCAGGGACATATTAAGATACCTTGCAGGTGAAATGGTCGATTTTTCATATTATGAACCGGACCTCTTGGGACTTACGGATTTCCAGCGTCTTGTACTTGAAGAGGTCAGAAAGATACCGTACGGACAAACGCTGACCTACGGTGAAATTGCATGCCGCATTGGTTGCAAGGGATCTTCAAGGGCCGTTGGGAGTGCACTTGCAAGGAACCCATATCCCATCATCATACCCTGCCACAGGGTGGTTTCTTCATCGGGCCCAGGTGGATTTTGCGGGGAAACACACGGTGAGAAGGTAGAGCTTAAAAGAAAGATGCTGGAAATGGAAGCCATGCATAAGATAAAAAAGTGATATGTCATTGCAGCGATATTTAAAGATACATAAGCAACAATGAATGCTGCCATGATACAGAGAGGTTTAAGACATGTTCGGATGGACAGGAAGAACGATAATCATTGACCTTGGCAATAACTCGGTCACAGAATCAAGGACCAAGAAGACATATGCAGAAAAGTTCATCGGCGGGCGTGGACTGGGATGCAGGCTCACAGAGGATCATACCGCAGCCGCAGTTGAAACCTTCGATCCGGAGAATCCACTCATTTTCACAACCGGACCACTTACAGGCACATCTGCTCCCATGTCCGGGCACTTTGCAGTCACATGCAAATCCCCCCTCACATCCACCATTTTCAGCTCCAATACCGGAGGATATTTCGGAGCGGAGATGAAGTTTGCAGGAATTGATGCCCTGGTGATCACAGGAAAAGCTGAGAAGCCGGTCTATCTGCAGATATTTGACGAGGAGATTGAAATACTGCCTGCTGAACACCTCTGGGGAAAGAATACCGCAGAGACCACTGCATTACTTGAAACAAAAGGAAAGGTTGCATGCATAGGCAGGGCAGGAGAGAAACTTGTAAGCATGGCAAATATTGTCAATGACCGCATGTATTCCAGTGGCAGGGGAGGCCATGGTGCTGTAGCGGGTTCCAAAAATCTCAAAGCGATAGTTGTTAAGGGTACAAATGTCGTGGAAGTGGCAGAGCCGGATAGTTTTGAGAAAGTTGTGGCCAGAGTGAAAAAACTGCTGGTTGCAAGCCCCCCGGCTTCCAAGGGCCTTAGCACATACGGAAGTTCCGTGTTTACTGACCTGCTGGAACATATGGGAACACTTCCTGCACACAACTTCAGGAAAAGGTCTTTTGCCGGGACAGGAAAATTATCAGGCGAAGCGATCAATAAGAGATACAGGATCATGCATGCCCCCTGTTATGCATGTCCGGTGGGTTGCAGAAGGACTTCGGAGGATGGCAAAGCTATACCGGATTTTGATTCCATATGGGCATTCGGACCTAATATCGGCAATGATGACCTGGAACTCATAAGGGAAATGGACAACCTGTGCTTTGACTACGGCCTGGACCCCCTTTCCTGTGGCGCTTCCATTGCGGCATATATGGAAGTCAATCCCTGGATGCAAATGGATGAGCTGAAAGGACTGGTCCTGGAAATTGGAAATGGCAGACATGAACTGTGCAGGGGTGCACATGCATACCTCTGTGCCATTAAAAAGGAAGAATACAGCACAGCTGTCAAGGGGCTGGAACTGCCAGGATATGATCCCCGTGATATGGCAGGCATGGCCATAGCATATGCAACATCCAATACAGGTGGTTCTCATCTTAGCGCTTTTATGGCTGCTCCTGAGATAATGGGCAAACCCATGCTGCTTGACAGGAAAAGATATGAGGGGAAAGTTGCACTTGTTCAATATTTCCAGGATCTTACAGCAGTCATGGATTCCCTGGTAATGTGTCCTTTCTCCATACTGGCCATGGGTGAAGTTGAGATATGTGAAATGTTAAGCCATGTTACAGGCAGGAAATACTCCTCCGAGGACATACTGCGTGCAGGTGAGAGGATATACAACCTTGAAAGACGTTTTAACATAAGGTCGGGATTTACTTCACAGGATGACACATTACCTGATAGATTCTTTGCCAGTGGTGAGATCGATCGGGCAGAATTTAAGAAGGCTATCCTTGATTATTATCACTTCAGAGGATGGGATGCTGATGGCATACCCAATAAAGAGAAAAATGAGTAATAAAGATTAAGATAGGATCCTGGACAGCTGACCAGTAGCCTTTGCCAGATTTAATTCCTGGGCGATCCTCTTTCCTGTAGAAAGATCGGACTCAAGAAGATCAGAATAAGGAGAACCTGAAAGGTAGAGATTCGTACCTCCAACTATGCCAGATGATATATCGATAACTTTTATCTCAAGTTTGTCAGTAAACACGGTTTCCAGACAGAAAGGTCCTATCATGCCGCCAAAAAGCTTGAGGGATTCTTCAACCACATTTTCACCAATGCTGAATATCTTAGGCAGAAGTGACTCCCTTGCAACAAGAGGTATGTTTCCTGTGACAACATAGGTTGGAATGACATCAGCCTCTGCAAGCTCCCGGGGTGAACCCAGCCTGAATATCTCATCTGCGTTAGACTCGACCATACGATCCATACTGAGCATCTCAAGAATGCCATTGCTTAGCTTATAACCTTCGTTTCTCAGCGGAGAATAAAAGAAGTGAAGATTATATCGTGTTCCAAGAATGAATTCCTTGATAGTGAATTCCTTATTCATGTCTGCATTTTCCCGGAATTCCTCATAATTCTTAGCTACAAAGAAACCGCATCCACTTATTGAATCCTTATACTTGACCATAACAGGACCATTTATGTCCTCAGGCAAAATGATCCCGGGCATCTCCAGACCTGCACCTTTCAGCCATACACGTTCCTTATCCGTATCAGACTCCCAGTCAAGAACCGACCTGTTACCAAAGATAGGCACAGCCAGGTCTGAGAATACATCTGAACCGATATACCTAACAGACCCATGGGGAATGAGAATTGCGTTCTTTGCCACAAGAGTGTCAATGATGGAAGAAATATCCTTATGACTTTCAATAACTAGGAACTCATCTGGCTTTGCCAGCGGAAAAGCATCGTAGAATCGGGGAGGTTCATTTACACATATTCCTATGGTTTTGAAACCTTCTTTCCTTGCCCCGTCAAATATCTGAAGACTTGAATGAGAACAAACAGCGGCGATGCTCAGATCATTAAGGTCGTAGTTCTCAACGATTTCCATTATTCGTTCTTTGCTGATCATATTGTAATAAGCTCCCGAATTTAACAAATTAACTTTAACGCATTAACTTTAACAAATCATATTTAGCACGCTAATAGCAACTCTTTTTATTTGTACGGACATCCATCATCGACATCTATAATAGTATAATTCTCTTTTCACAATGTTTATAAATACGATCTGCCGCGTTATCCATCAAATACAAAAAAGATTGATTTTCAAATAATTGCGGCATAATATAAGTAGGCATAATATAGGTATTTCTTAATGCGATAGTCATTCTTTAAATTTACGGCAAACCGTTGAATAGGACATAGTTCTAATGAATTCAATTTTTAAGATATCGAAAAAAGTATACAGATATAAAAAGAATAAGCCGATTTTAAATATCTGCCAGGAATTACAATTCATAATCAGGCTTCTTCGAGACGACATATCCCCTTCAAAGGCACATTTGCCGCAAAAAACAGGACAGTTCAGGATATAACTGAAAGACATTTTCATTTAAGATTTTGCTATTTTTGTTACCAATAATGCAGAATCAAAGGTTAAGTTCATATATAAGATTCGGAATTATAGTTTTAGTCTTTTTAAGCTAATAAATAATCATTACTATTATGGAGGATTTCAAGTGAAAATTCAAGTCGAAATTAAAGAACTCAAAGAGGGTAAATACGTCGTTGTTGACGATGAAGCCTGTATCATCAAGAGCATATCCAAATCAAAGCCGGGGAAACACGGCTCTGCAAAGGCAAGGATAGATGTCATTGGTCTTTTTGACAACCAGAAAAGATCGATAATAGGTCCTGTTTCCGATAAGACCTATGTACCTGTTGTGGAGAGGAAGAACGCACAGGTACTTTCCATTACAGGAAATGTGGCACAGCTCATGGATATGGGAGATTTCTCAACATTTGAGATGACCATTCCCGATGAGTACAAGGAAAGGATCAAGGAAGGAAACGAGGTTTCCTACATAACCGCAATGGGTAAAATGAAGTTCGATCTTAGATGATCGGACCATATATCTTTTCATATTGTTCTTACTACAATTAACATGTTCTACAGACCTGATATGATGGATGCGCTTGCAGATTACGATGCTGCAAGATATGTTATATTCGGTGTTCCCTTTGACGGGACTTCCTCTTTCAGATCGGGGAGCCGCTGGGGCCCTGATGCCATGAGGAAGGCCTCCGCGAACTTTGAGACCTACAATGCTCATTTTGATATCGACTTTGAGGACCTGCTTATCCATGATGCAGGAAACCTTGAACATTACTCATCGGTGGACCAGACACTCGAAGAACTCTACCACGCTGTCAGACCGATCGCAAAGGATGGCAAGGTCCCCATAATGCTTGGAGGAGAACATTCCCTGACCTATCCATGTGTAAAGGCATGTGCCGAGGAGGCAGGAGATGATATCGGTTTTCTTGTGATGGATGCACATTTTGATCTTCGAGAGGAATACGGAGGCATCAGGAACAACCATGCATGTGTTTCCAGGCATGTGCTGGACGATATCACCGACAACTATGTTACCATAGGGGTCCGCAGCGGACCAAAGGAAGAGTGGGACTTTGCAAAGGAGAATGGCATCCAGTATTACACCTCGGACGATGTCCGGGAAATGGGTATAAATAAGGTCATTTCCAAGGTCAGGGACTATCTCGGATCTAAGAAGATCTACATGTCACTGGACATGGATGCCCTTGACCCTGCATACGCACCAGGACTTGGAACACCCGAACCATTCGGCCTTAAGGATATCGATGTAAGGGAGATCATACGTGCATTTGCCCCGATATCAATTGGTTTTGACGTTGTTGAGATCGCACCTGAATACGATAACGGCATAAGCGCACTGCTTGGGACAAAACTGCTCAGGGAATTCATTGCAGCCCATGCCGCAAGTGAGAGACAGGAAGCCTGAAGCAGACTGCAGATATTTCTGCAGTATTCTTTTTGATCGCTGCTTTTCAATGAGTTATGAAAAGATGGGGAGCGATTTATCATCAAGCCTCATAATGTTGGTGATAATTTGGAGATATCTTTCCGAAATGCCCGGGAAAATGACATTGATAGAATAATGCTCATTGAGCAGGGTTCTTTCCATGCCAATATAGTTGAAAGCAGGGATGTCTTCATCGACAGGATAAGGATATTCCCGGATGGTTTCCTGATATTGGAAATCGGAAACGTCATTGCAGGATATATCTGCTCGGAGCTATGGGAACATTCCGAAGATATCCCTGCAGGGAATTTCCGGCTGAACCACACGATCACAGATGTTCACAGCAATGAAGGAACCCAGCTCTACATATCATCCCTGGGGATCCTCCAAGAACACCGCCAAAAAGGCTACGGCAAAAAGCTGTTCCTGGAGCTGGAAAAAAAGCTCATTGCAGAATATAATATATCCTCGACTCTGCTTGTGGTTTCTGTCAAATGGGACGCTGCAAGAAATATATATGAGAAACATGGCTTCCAGGAAATACAAAGGATCAAAGGTTTTTTTTATGAGGACGACAGGTCTGATGCTATCGTAATGAGAAAACAGCTTTAAGCATCAATGCCTCTGTGATATGTCCATAGGCAAATCAGCTGCATTTGTAGAAAACTGCACTGCCATTTAATTATTTACATACTCCGGCTACCTGGCAGTTAATTATTTACATACTCCAGACAATGATGTCATTGAGAATATGAACGATGAAATTGAAGTATTATGCCCGTCCTGCTCACCTAAGATCGCTGTGTTGCATGATGTATTGAAGTCCGGTCAGAATACAGTGGTCCAGTGCCAGGAATGCGGAAACGTCCATCCGGTAAAGATCGAAGGAACCAGGAATTTCAATATCAAAGTAATAATCAGCAAAGGTGATTCATCTTTTACACGGATGACAAAGCTGACATCTGATGATATTATAAGTGTAGACGATGAGATAATTGCCGATGACGGTGAATCAGATGAAGTATTCCCGATAATCGTAACTGCCATAGAATCCGGGGACAAGAGGCTGGAAAAGGCGAATGCTGAAGAGATAGGTACCATATGGGGAAGGGCTATTGATGAGGTCGTCGTCAAGATCGCTGTGCATCGAGGAAAGAGCACAGAAGCCATCCAGAAGAGAGTACCTGGCGGGTATGAGTTCATTGTGGGTAAAGAGGAAACTGCAGACCGCACTAATTTTATTGTCAAGAAGATAAAAATAAGGGATGGCAGCCTGGAATCACGTACCGGGACGGCAGTGGAGGCAAAGTTCATAAAGAGGATATTTGCTGAAGATGCAGTGAAAAGAGGTTGGGGAGAGGGAAGAACCGCATGGAGTATGAAAGGGAAAGGTCGAACCTGGTAAGAGCCCTCAGGGAACGCAGGATAAGTGAAAGAACACTAAGAGCGATCTCAAAGGTGCCAAGACATCTTTTCGTGCCTTCTATACACATATCGCATGCATATGTTGACAACCCGCTTAGCATAGGTTATGCCCAGACCATATCTGCTCCGCACATGGTAGCCATCATGTGTGACCTTCTTGAACTTCAGGGGGGACAGGAAATACTTGAGATAGGGACAGGGTCCGGTTATAATGCAGCCGTTATGGCGGAGATAATTGGAAAGAAAGGAAAGATTTATTCCATCGAACGTATTGAGAAACTGGCAATATCTGCAAGGGAAAGCCTGGAAAAAGCAGGTTATTCCAATGTTGATGTCATACTGGGCGATGGTTCACTGGGCCATGCAGAACATGCCCCCTATGACAGGATATGTGTAACAGCATCTGCCCCGGATACTCCAAAACCCCTTGTAGAACAGCTTAAAAGAGGTGGTATCATGGTCCTGCCGGAAGGAGAGACATACCAGAACCTCTATGTCATAAGGAAATCCATGGACGGGGAAATTACAAAAGAGAACAGGGGTGGAGTGGTGTTCGTGCCCCTGGTGGGAGACCATGGTTTCAATGCCTTTACAGGTAACAGGTAAACCCATATTGGATAGTCATTGCCTGCAGGAAGATGCATGGTCTTTTCTGTAATTGCCTGCAATGTATCCATAAGCAACAGATCAATAATACAGAATAATCACAATTGTGGGCTGACATGGCAAAAACATTTATAACTTTCTGATTTTAAGGAATGTAACATGTCCTCTAAAGAAGAGAAGTGGCAATTCTGGATAGACCGTGGAGGCACATTCACTGACATTGTTGCCCGCAGACCTGACGGGCATTTGCTTGCACATAAGCTCCTTTCGGTTGATCCGCAACATTACAATGATGCCGCCATGCACGGAATAAGGGACATACTCGGGACCTTACCGGATGAAACGCTACCCACCGGGAATATAGCTTCCATAAAGATGGGGACCACAGTCGGGACCAATGCATTGCTTGAACGCAGGGGAGAGCCTACGGCACTGGCAATTACAGAGGGGTTTGGGGATTCACTGAGGATAGCTTACCAGAACAGACCTGACATCTTTGCCCTGAATATAGAACTGCCTGAGTTGCTATATCAGGAGCTTATCGAAATAAAGGAGCGTTATAGTGCCTCCGGGGAAGAACTGCTTGCACTGGATACCGATAATGCCAGAAAGGAGCTTGAGAGAGTATTCAAAAAAGGGATACGGTCACTTGCAATTGTACTTATGCATGCTTATCGCTATCCACAGCATGAGTTGCAGTTGCGGGAGATTGCAGAGAGTATAGGTTTCACACAGATATCGCTTTCCCACGAAGTGAGCCCCCTGATGAAGCTTATTAGCAGAGGGGAGACCACTGTAGTGGATGCATATCTGTCCCCTGTGCTCAGAACTTTTATCGACATGATATCCTCTACCCTCAAAGAAGGTGCTGATAACACAAAACTCATGTTCATGCAGTCAAACGGCGGACTTATCCAGGCTACACATTTCAGGGGCAAGGACTGTATTCTTTCAGGGCCTGCCGGAGGAATTGTCGGTGCTGTGGAAACATCGCTGATGGCAGGCTTTGATAATGTCATCACCTTTGACATGGGTGGCACTTCAACAGATGTTGCCCATTACAGCGGAGAATATGAAAGAAGCTTTGAAAACGAGATAGCAGGTGTGCATCTGCGCTCTCCCATGCTCTACATCCACACCGTAGCAGCAGGCGGGGGTTCAATACTTCATTTTGAGTCCAAAAGATTTGTAGTCGGACCCGATTCTGCCGGCTCTGACCCTGGGCCTGCCTGTTATCGCAAGGGAGGGCCTCTTACCATAACTGACTGCAATCTCATGCTTGGAAAGATAATGCCCCAATATTTTCCGCATGTTTTCGGGCCAGATGCAGACCTGCCCCTTGACATTGATGTTGTCAGGAAGGGATTCTCAGTCCTTGCAGACGAAGTAAATGATCTTACCGGTGAAGAAAACCGTGCAGAAAAGGTTGCAGAAGGCTTCCTCAGGATAGCCATCGAGAACATGGCAAATGCCATCAGGAAGATATCCATACAGCGAGGATATGATACCAAGGATTACGTACTTTGCTGCTTTGGAGGAGCAGGAGCCCAGCACGCCTGCGGTGTTGCAGACGCCCTGGGAATCAGGAAAATACTGATACACCCATTGGCCGGCGTACTTTCTGCATACGGCATGGGGCTTGCCGACCAGAGGATAATAAAGGAGCAGGCCGTTGAGAAAGTACTTGGGCAGGGGCTGATGGCAGAGCTGGAGGAAATTGCCCGTGAGCTGGAAAGCAGTGCCAGGGAAGAGATGAAGATGCAGGGTGTTGCTGAGGAATACATGAACACCCTGCACAAAGTGCATGTCAAGTACAGGGATACCGGCTCCTCAATAGTTGTAGCTCTTGAGGCAAAGGAAGAGATCAGGAAGGGATTTGAGGATGAGTACAAAAGCCGTTTTGGATTTATCATGGATAATAAGGAACTGGTCATAGAGGCGGTTTCCACGGAGACCATCTGCCTGGGTGAAAGGATAGGAAAATGCGTGGTTTGGGGCAACACCGGAGACAGGAAAGAAAGATGTCGTCTCCCTGATACAAAAATGTACACATCCGGAAAATTACACATAACCCCTGTCTACCGGAGGGACTGGCTCCGTGGAGCGGGCGGAAAAAGAATCACTGGTCCGGCAATGATAGTGGAGGAGAATACCACTGTAATAGTTGAGCCGGGGTGGAAGGCTGAGCTTGCGGAAAATATGGAACTTGTACTTGAAAGGACCTCATCCCTGCCGGGAAGAGAGAACGTAGGAGAGGAAGCTGATCCTGTGATGCTGGAAATATTCAGCAACAGGTTCATGTCAATTGCACAGCAGATGGGATATACCCTACAGAATACCGCCTATTCTGTGAATATAAAGGAGAGACTTGATTTCTCATGTGCTCTTTTTGACCGGGCCGGGAATCTCATTGCCAACGCACCCCACATACCTGTTCATCTTGGCTCCATGGGTGAAAGTGTAAGAGCTATTATCAGAAAGTTCCCGGATATGGAACAAGGGGATGTCTTCATGCTCAATTCACCCTTTGAGGGTGGGACACACCTGCCTGATATCACGGTCATTACCCCTGTATCCCATGAGAAGGAAATTGCATTCTATGTGGCATCAAGAGGACACCATGCAGATATCGGAGGGATCACTCCCGGTTCCATACCACCTGACAGCAGGCACATCGAGGAAGAAGGAGTTATGACAGGTGGGCAGAGGATAGTCTCACAGGGAAGGTTCCTGGAGGATGAAGTGAAAGCATGGCTGCTTTGCGGGACTTTCCCTGCACGCAATCCATTCCAGAATATAGCTGACCTGAAGGCACAGGTAGCAGCCAACGAGAATGGGGCCACAGAGCTTGAAAAGCTTGTGGAGCACTTTTCTATTGGAACTGTGCAGGCTTATATGCAACATATACTGGATAATGCGGAAGAGGCAGTCAGAAGGGCTATTAAGGTATTGAATAATGGACAATACTCTCTTTCATTTGATGACGGGGCTGTTGTCAATGTGAAAGTGAGCATAGATAGGAAGAACAGTTCGGCCCATATAGACTTTACAGGAAGCTCTAAGCAGCACCCTGGAAACCTGAATGCTCCTGTTGCTGTGTGCAGGGCGGCGGTGCTCTACGTATTCAGGACGCTTGTGGACAAGGACATTCCCCTCAATGAAGGGTGCCTGCGACCCCTTACCATAACTATTCCGCAAAAGAGCATACTGAGCCCCCAATATCCGGCAGCGGTGGTGGCCGGGAATGTTGAGACCTCGCAATATATAGTTGATGCGCTCTTCGGTGCGCTGGGAGTGATGGCAGGCTCCCAGGGCACCATGAACAATTTCACTTTCGGGGACCATGAGTTCCAGTATTATGAGACCGTTTGCGGTGGTTCGGGAGCCGGGAGCGGTTTTAACGGCACGGATGCTGTGCAGACACATATGACCAATTCCCGGATAACCGACCCGGAAGTGCTGGAATGGAGATTCCCTGTCAGACTTGAGGAGTTTTCCATACGTAAGGACAGTGGCGGTAAAGGGGAATATCAGGGAGGATGCGGGGTTGTCCGCAAGATACGTTTCCTCAGGCCAATGAGAGCAGCTATCATTTCAAGCCACAGGAAGTACCCTCCAAAAGGTCTTAACGGCGGTAAAGATGGAAAAACAGGGCATAATTATATCGTCAGGTCCGACCGGAACCAGGATGCTGGGAAAAATGTCCGGGAATATCTGGAAGAACTTGGAAGCATGGCCCTTGCAGATATGAACACTGGTGACCTTTTCGTGGTGGAAACTCCCGGTGGTGGCGGGTTTGGAGAAAAAAGAAAGTGTTAAGTAATGATACTGATAAAGCAACAGTGAAATTTGTGAGCTTTACAGACTATCTGAAAAAATGAAAGGCCGTTGTCGGGAATATGAACTCTGTAAGCAAAATAAAGAAAGTCACCGTGAAGGGAGTGTATATGATCAATATCTTCGGACGGTCTGTACCGGCTGTCATGCTTGAGGATGATGCAGGGCTCCTTATGCCGATACACATTGGCCAGTCAGAGGCACTGTCGATAAATTCGGTGCTGAAGAACGAGACCATGCCAAGACCAATGACACATGACCTGATAGTATCCATGCTTACACGCCTGGGGGCGGAAGTGGAGCAGGTGCTGATAGATGAGAAGATAGATAACATATACTATGCCAAGATAACGCTTGTAAAAGAGGGCACCACAATAGATTTCGATGCCAGGCCCAGCGATTGTATAGCTATTGCCCTGAGGAACAATGCTGCCATTATGATCAATGAGGAAGTTTTCAACGATGATGCCATAAGCAAAGATAATTTCCTGGGTTCCAAGGCCATCATGGGGTTTTCCTGAGACAGCACCGTGTTATGTATACTGCAAGCGACCCAAAAAAGTATATAGTGTCAGCAAGGACAATAGCTTATGAGGCACCGGATCTTCTATAACCCTTTTACTTTCATCTTTACGCTGATACTCACGTTTGTGATTGTTTTCAGCATATCCCTTCTTTTTTTTGGCGTTGTGAGCAGTGCTTTTGCAAGGATAGGTTTCTCCTGGAACCATGCACTTTTCCTGCTTCTTGCCTCATTGATAGGAAGTAATATCAACATACCACTAAAGACTATCGAGTCCCACATCCCAATAGAGGATCACAGATATGTAAAGGTGTTTGGAATATCGTACCGTGTCCCATTCAAACATACATACACTACCCGTACCACCATAGCCATAAATGTAGGTGGGGCCCTGATCCCAGCCATGGTATCCCTCTACCTGCTGAGCCTCTTTCCCAATGCCACCATTTATGCCCTCTATGCTACGCTGATTGTTGCCTTTATAACAAAAAGTGTTGCCAGACCTGTAAAAGGTGTCGGTATAGTTTCCCCTGCATTCGTCCCACCCATAGCCGCCGCCCTGAGTTCCATCCTTATAGTCTACACCACACAGGTACAGCACGAACTTATCTTTGCCGTTGCCTACATAAGCGGTACCCTGGGAACCCTTATCGGAGCTGACCTGCTGAACATGCGGGCCATTACCAAACTGGGCGCTCCTGTTGTGAGCATAGGCGGTGCCGGGACCTTTGATGGCGTCTTTCTGGCAGGAGTAATTGCAGTTTTACTGGTTTGAGGAGGGAGATCATCTTACAAGCTCATCCACATCCCTTCGCGGTGACCCGGGCAACTTCTTTGCATAGCCCAATCTAAGTAAAAGCTGGGGATGCCTGCTGCCCAGGGATAACAGCTCCTGCAACCTGTCTTTAAGCTCCGGGACTTCACAGGGCTGGTTGATGTGGGCATTCTTTATGCCCAGAGAAGTAGCGTACAATGCCAGCCTCTCAAAACTGCGACCGGTCCTGATCCATGAATCGATGTCATTGTTCTCTGAGACCACTGCCAGCAATGCAGATGAGCTTCTAATATTGTTTTCATCTTTTTTGGACTGTGTCCTGGCATTCAGGAAGAGCTTCACGAACAGTTTCCCCACTGTCCGGGGTACATGTGGGCTTCCTGTAGCCTCAAAACTGAGGCCGTCACGATACATGTCCACTTCCTTACGGTTGAACCTGATCCATGAAATAAGCTCCTGCATGAAAGCAGGGTTGTTCATCTGTATGTTATTGCCATCCCTGACAAGTCCGATGATCCTTTCTATCTTTTCAGGTTCTGTCACAATAATAGCCCGGACACCTTCTTCCAGTGGAAATGAACTAAGCTTTTGCAGCTCAGCTTTCGGTATAGGGGACCCATCATACCGGCTTCGGGTACTCTGCCTTTCAGGAATTGCATCGAAAAGGACCTTATTAATGGCTTTGTAACTCACAGGTTTCAGCAACACATCAACAGAACCATTCCCTGACAAAGGAGCCGGAGAAGCTTCATATCCCTGATGTGCTGCAGCAATTACCAGATTCTCCAGAGCACATCCTATGCTAATGTAAAGCTCCCGGTCCTGAGGATCAACTACATGTAAGCTCCGTGTGAGGTCAGGACATATACGGATCATGTCCTCCTGTTTTATCCTGAAAATCCATGCTTGTGTGTTGTGGCCCGAAGGAGCCATTGTTGCGTAATGTATGAGCTGTTGCATGTCTGGCATCATTTCACCTGAATCTGATACATTATATTGGAGCTTTAAATTTGCACAGTATATCTGAACCCAGATAATAAATATATAGGCAAGCGAGACTATATTAATACAGACGCAGGGAAATGTTCATCTTGCTGCGATGAGAAGAATTAAATAGCATATAAATTAACAAAAGAATAAGTCTAAAGGGAAGGGGGATTTAGTTGAAAACATACCATAATTATTTTTATGCTATCCTGGCAATCTGCCTGGTAGTGCTGGCAATAACAGGTTCCGGTTGCATATCAGAGCCTGACAACGACAATGGTGACATCAATATACCGGAGCAGACCGGATCTGAAGCGGAACAGCAAAACGATGACAGTACAGAAGCAGAGCACAATGATCAAAACACGCCCGATGCCGCTCAAACCGACGAGCAGGGCAGTGATATGACTTTACCTGCCGGACAAACTGAACAAAGCAGCACGTCCGATACTCCGCCACAATCGGTCCCTGAATTGACACTTCAGGCTTCTGCACTTGGTGAGGGAAAATACATGCTCGAACACAAAGGCGGAGATGACATGGACCTTGCAGAGGTAAGGATGGTCCTGTCCTCACATGGAAGCACAGGCATATATTCCCCTTTAAGTAAAAATGAAGTGATAATGAGCACAGGAGACCGTTTAGTGATTGATGTCATTTCCGAAAGTTTTACCATCAACGACAGGGAGATAGACGTAACAGACCCGCAGACTACAGATGCTTCAGCGGGGGATACGAAGATATGGCTGTACCCAAAAGGTTCGAACGAAATAATAATTTATAAGAGCATTAGCGGATGAGACGGGACTGAAAGGCTTTGCAATGATGCCACCAACTGGGAAGAACGGGTGTTGTGTCCATCATCCATTATTTCTTTTTGCATATCAACCAAATAGCTGCAGGATTGCAGATTACAGGCAGTCTATAGACAAAAGTGATAATTGAGCTTGTCATTGGTTCGCTCCACAACACCACATCATCCATAACGAAATGAACATACAACAAGTATTAAATCGAAGCATCCACATCCTCCAAACATATATAACATTTATATATAACATTTCAGCCATATCATCTTTCTTAGAGCCAAAGATATGAATAAAGAAAAGCAATGCAAGGGATAAGATAATAGATGCTTACAAAAAGAATAATACCATGTCTTGATGTCACACTTGATGAGGCGGGCGGGACCGTTGTCAAGGGAATAGAATTCGTGGACCTGAGAAAAGCGGGAGACCCTGTGGAACTGGCCAAGAGATACAATGAACAGGGTGCCGATGAACTTGTTTTCCTTGACATTACAGCTTCCCATGAAGGGCGCTCTACCATGATAGATGTGATAGAGAGGACTGCTGATGAGGTATTTATCCCGCTCACAGTTGGCGGTGGAATAAATTCCATAGAGGACATACGCCAGATACTGCGGGCAGGCGCAGATAAAGTATCCATAAACACCGCTGCTGTGAAGAATCCCGGGCTTATAAGGGAATCATCGGAGATCTTCGGTGCCCAGTGTATCGTCACAGCAATTGACTGCAAACGTAACCTTGATGTGGGAAACAACCCGGACAAGACCATACTTGAACTTGAGGACGGCACAGCGGCATGGTATGAAGTGGTCATCTACGGTGGCAGGCAGCCAACAGGGATAGATGCTGTACAATGGGCTAAAAAAGTGGAGGAACTTGGTTCCGGAGAGATACTGCTAACCAGCATGGACAGGGACGGAACCTATGACGGCTTTGACATTCCCATCACAAGCAAGCTCTCTGAGGAACTGGAGATACCTATCATCGCTTCCGGGGGCGTGGGTAACCCCGAACACATTTACGAGGGATTTACAAAAGGTAAGGCAGATGCCGCTCTTGCAGCCAGCATATTCCACTTTGGAGAATATACCGTTAATGATGTCAAGGAACATCTCAGGAAAAAGGACATTCCTGTAAGGCTCTGAGCTAAACAGAAGAGAAGTGAGAGAATATGGAGATATCCGAATTCCAGAAACGTATGTATGACCTCTACGCCCACAATGACCGCCGAAGGGGTGCAGCGGCCACCACCCTCTGGCTTGTAGAAGAGGTAGGTGAGCTTGCAGAGGCCATCCGGCGCGAGGACATGGACAATATACGGGAAGAGCTTGCCGACTGCTTTGCATGGATAGCGGCACTTGCAAACCTGTATGATATTGACCTGGAAGCTGCTTTTCTTGAGAAGTATCCGGATATGTGTCCCACTTGCTGTAAGAATCCCTGCATCTGCACGGACTGAAGCTTTTTTCTCATAAAAGCCACAGAACGCACTAAAGAGGAGTTTATATACTGTGAACTCATCTGGGCGGATATCATGCTTAAGACCCCTGAACTTCTGGCCCCTGCGGGGAACATGGAATCGCTGGTAGCTGCTGTGGAGAACGGTGCGGATGCTGTATACCTTGGAATAAGGGATTTCAGTGCACGGGCATACGCCGGCAATTTTGGCATAGAGGAACTCAGCGACGTCCTGGACTTCGCTCACCTCAGGGGAGTTAAGGTCTATGTCACCATGAATACTCTCATCAAGGACAGCGAGATTAAAAAAGCCCTTGATATCATGTACACCCTGGATGAGCTTGGAGCTGATGCCATCATTGTACAGGATATGGGACTTCTGGAACTTGCAAGAATAAAGGTCCCCTCTTTGCCCATACATGCAAGCACCCAGATGACGACCCACAACACCGAAGGCGTCCGTTTCCTTAAAAATATGGGAGTAAAAAGGATAGTGCTTGCAAGAGAACTCTCACTTGAGGGAATTGCGGAAATAAAAACTAAGACCGATGCGGAAATAGAGGTTTTCGTTCACGGTGCACTCTGTATCTGCTACTCAGGCCAGTGCCTCATGAGCAGTATGATAGGAGGCAGGAGCGGAAACCGCGGATATTGTGCCCAGCCATGCCGCAAACAATACAATTTACGTAAAGACGGTAAGCAGGTAGAAACAGATGGAAGCTACCTTCTGAGTCCCAAAGACCTCAACACATCAGATATCTTGCCTGAACTCATAAAGACAGGAATGGATTCTTTCAAGATAGAGGGCAGGATGAAGCGTCCCGAATATGTTGCCGGTGTTGTAAGGATATATCGCCGTCTTATTGACAGGTTTGCAGGCGACCCGAACAATTATTTCGTTACAGAGGAAGAGAAGGAAAACCTGGAACAACTCTTCAATCGGGGGTTCACGACCGGATACCTCAAAGCTGACCCTGCAGGGGAGCTGATGAGCCGGCAAAGGCCGCATAACCAGGGCATTGTGATTGGAGAAGTTACAGGATTCAACAATAAGCTCAACAGAATGGAGATAACACTTACCAGGGAACTTGAAGTGGGGGATGGTATCGGCTTTGAAGACAGCAGGGATTGCGGCACAATTATACGGGGCATCTATATAGGGAACAGACTCGAGAAAAAAGCAGGCACTGGTGATATCATTACCATCAATTTTGACCAGCCACCAAAGAACGGTACCTTGGTTTACAGGACACTTGATGATTCGCTTATGAAAGAACTGCAGGCTTCGTACAGTTCCCCCGCCCCGATAAGAAAGGTTCCTGTTTCCATCGGGTTTAAAGCGCATATCGGAGAGAAGCTTGAACTCTCAATTTCGGACATAGAAAACAACACATCAACTGTTATTTGTGAATATATCGTTGAAAGGTCACAGAAAAGACCAACAACAGAAGATGACGTCAGCAGACAGCTTGCTAAAACAGGAAACACTGTTTTTGAAGCTCAAAATATCGCAGTCGATATGCCCGATGATGCATTCATCCCGATCAAAGAGCTGAACAATGCAAGAAATAAAGCTACCGCCGAACTGGAAAGTATCAGGACCTTGAAGTGGAGAAGACCGGCGCATGACAGAAGTTGCGAAATGCCTGAAAAGCAGACAGAAGTGACAGGCAATGCAGAGCCGATTGGTAAAAGTGATGAGAAAAGGACACTGCTCTCGGTCACGGTCAATAGTCCTGGGAACCTGAATTCCGCATTGAAAAGCGGAGCAGACCTTATTTACATTGATATATCACTTAAAGGACTTCAGGATAAAGCATGGAAAACTGCCATCTCCCTTGCATCTGAAAGAAAGATCCCGTTATATCTGCACACCCCCCTCATCGTGAAAGACCGGGAAGTTCCGAAGCTCAAAGAGACAATAGTACTTGCAAAGGAACTGGGATTTGAAGGCATTGTTGCAGCTAACACAGGTGTCCTGGGAATTGCAAGCAATTGCGGAATGAGAATACTGGCTGACAGTTCCCTTAATGTATTCAACAGGTATAGTCTTCAGGCACTTGAACAAAATGGAGTAGACACTGTCACACTCTCAACTGAAATGAACCTGGGACAAATAACTGAGCTAGCAAAGTATGGGGATTGCGAATACATTGTGCATGGGCAAATAAGGATAATGGAATCCGAGCACTGTCTTATAGGTGGGCTGTCAGAGCAGAAAGATGATAATGCCCTTAACTGTGCTTCCCTGTGCAAAAGTGGCAATTTTGAAATCGTGGACGAGAAAGGATTTGAGTTCCCGGTCAAAACAGACCCGGAGTGCAGGACACACATATTCAACTCAAGGGAACTGTGCCTGCTGGATGATATTCCCCAGCTTATCAGGGCAGGTGTTTCAAGACTCAGGGCAGATGCCAGGAATATGGATGATAAGCGTGTTGCCATGGTCACAAGAGCATACCGGGCCAATATTGATGCCTGCTACACAGGAGAAACAAAATACATCTGGCATGGAAGCGACATCAATGAGGAACATACAAGAGGACATTACCACAGAGGTGTAATATGAGGATATTCCTTTCAGCATCAATAAGGGGTGGCAGGCAAATGCTCTCCACATACATGGAAATGTGCAGCTATCTTCAGGACAGAGGCCATGAAGTGCTTAGCTGGCATGTGGCCGATCCGGAACTTGAAAAGACAGAATCCCTGCTCACAGAACAGGAGATATACACCCGCGACATGGATTTCCTTGGAAAGAGCGATTGTGTGATAGCTGAAGTGAGCACTCCTTCCATAGGTGTTGGCTATGAGGTATGCAGCGCATTGAACATAGGGCTGCCGGTCCTGTGTTTGCACACTCTGCAGGCAAATGTGTCTGCCATGATACTGGGAAACAGCAGAATAATCAGTAAAGAATACCAAAACTACGCTGCCATGAGAAAAGCAATAGATACTTTCCTTGAAAAGCTGAATGAGGGTTAATTATTAAGTAATCATTAAATACTTATCAGAGCAATATAAATAAGGTGATTATGGTAACTGAAATAATAATCCTGGTTGTGGCCATCATAGCTGCAATTCTTCTCTGGAAAGTACTGAGGACTGTAAAGAACATGGTAATTAACACAATAGCAGGACTTATAGTGCTTGTTGTGGCAAACCTGGTGTTGGGGCTGGAAATCGCTTACACGTGGATAGTCATTCTCATATGTGCAATAGCAGGTGTTGTAGGTGCACTGCTGATAATTGTTCTTAATTATCTTGGAATCGCATTCTAAAGCCGGGCAATTGCCCTGACATGATGGCGCCTGTGTGGCTTGCCATTAAACTTTTTTTCTGATATTAAGTCTTTTATTTCCAGGATCTCAAATCCACTGAGCAGTGATCCTAATTCCTCCCTGGTGAAATAGTGGTATACTATCCCGTTTTTCCTCATGAAGGTATCCTTTTCAACCTCATCACCGCCACACCTCATATCACCGGTCCCAAAAACTTCCAGCACAAGAGAAGCACCGCTTTTCATCACTCTTTTGATCTCAGAAATTGCCTGCATTCTTTCATGTTCCAGCAAGTGCTGCAAAACCCCCAGACACAGAATTGCGTCAAAAGAATTATCAGAAAAAGAAATTGATGTTATACTTGAAACAACGCATTCGGTATGTTTTTCACTTTTACCCTTGTTTTTAAAAAGATATTCTCTGGCCCTTCTCACCGCGGTTAATGAGACATCCGTACCGATTGTATTGTACTTGTGGGAGAGCGGCAAAAGGAACCTCCCGTTCCCGCATCCAAGGTCAAGGACAAGTGAACTGGAAGAGATCAAACCTTCCAGCATTGAAATCGACCTGGGACCACCCCAGGTCACGTGTTTGTATTCTTCGTCCCAGGCAAGGAAATGAGACTTGCCTTGCAGGTCACTGCCCTGGAAAGAATTATTCGCCATGATCAGGGTCTGTACTCTGCTGCTTCCTTAAAACGCTGAGCAAGAAAGTCCTTCTCAAGTGAGGAAAGGAACCATCCTGCTTTGGGGCCTGAAGGCTGTCCCAGTACTGAGACATATATTGCCTTGAAGAGTTCTTTAGGATTGACCTCAAGTGTGGCTGGATCCGCATTGAGTGCATCAGCGATAGTGGTGTTAAGTTCAGAACCTTCCTCCTTTGCTGAGTATACGAGGTTGTGGTAGTCCTCGCCGTTCATTTCACCGCTCCTGTCAAGTATGGCTGCAAAAGAACTGAGGAAGGCCCTCTGGAGATCATTGAGCTGTGCACTACTTACCGGAAGCTCATCCTGCACGCTGAACTTTGCATTGTCAGGAGCGTACATCTCAAGCCAGTTGCCGACGTTGTCCACAAGCTCACGTATGCATTTTTCACTGGAAGTGTCGTATCCTGCCCTCTTCACTATATCCAGTATCCTGGCAAAGTCACCTGCTGCAACCTGGTATATGGTAGTCATGTGCTTGAAGGGAATATCTGTATGGCAAAGTCCTGCTGCATGGGAAAGCTCTATTATCCTACTGTCATATGATGTGGCCTTGTCGCTTGAATGCAGGCGCTCAAACTCATCCACAAGTGTGAGCAGTGGTAATGCAGGATCGAACCTGATGTGCTTTTCAGGTTTTGTACGGATGATAAGGTAGCGCAGAACCTCAGGAGGGACGACCTTCAGCATATCGGCAATGGAAACCACAACACCGGTTGATGATGACATAGCGCCCTGTTTGCCCAGCATGATCCATTCATAGACTATTGGATGAGGGGCCTCATAAGCGAATATCTCCCTGGATATAGCCACACCGGTATCATACGAGCCACCTCTGGACGCATGGTCCTTTCCATATGGCTCTACAGTGACTCCAAGTGCCTTCCATCTTGCAGGCCAGTCCACACGCCAGGTGAGCTTACCGCCTCCTTTCATAGGAACGGTTCCGCTATTTCCACATGTACATTCATAATCCACGGTCTCTGCATCCAGGTCAAAACCCTTGACAATTGTCGTGTTGATCTTACCGCATTCATCACATATGGGATTGAAGGGATTCCATGTATCTGCAGGGGTCTTTCCTGAAAGTTTCTGCAGGATAGCCGCAATCTCATCCTTTTTTATAAGTGCCTGTTTGATGGCATCAACGTAGACCCCTTCCTTGTAAAGCTCGTCTGCCCTGTAAACCCTGGGATGTATTCCCAGGTGCTCAAGGGCTCCAAGGAAAGGCTCAAGGAAGTGCTCCGAATAGCTCCTGTGCCCCCCGCAGGGGCATGGGATCTCAGAGAGAGGTTTACCAACGTGCTGCGCATAACTTTCATCCAGGAAAGGATATACTTTCCTTAAAGGGTCGTAGGTGTCTGCAATATATATGAATTCAGCATCTGCACCTTTGTCAACAAGCGCCCTGTATGCTACATCTGCCGTTACGACTTCGCGCATGTTACCAATATGAATGTGACCTGATGGCGTGATGCCTGTTGCAACAAGATGTTTCCTGCCCTTGGCAAGTACTTCTTCTGCTATGACATCTGCCCAATGTGTAATGTCTGCCATGATCTCACCGATGATATTAATAGTTGTAATATAAGTTGCCCAAAAGCCAGTAATCTTAGAGGATCGTTACTATTATAATCTTTGCTAATGAAGAAAATCCAATCCGGAATACATATGGGTTTTTTGTCCTTCGGAGGACAGATCCTCACCTCATATAAAACCGGTACGAAAGGTATTAATAAGCATCTGGTCTTCAATAAGATATGACCCGCATTACCCAGAGCATTCACAGGATACCAATAAGCACTTCCCAGGATATCTTCAACATGAAGAACCAGCGTGATCCTGAGAACAGCGAAGTTTGGCCTTTTCTGGTCGTTCACGGAAACCATGCAACAATTAACAAAGAAGTTGTTGTATACGATGAGGAAGGTGTGTATCAGGTGTATACAAAAAATGTAATGGTGCCAGTAAAAAAGGAATGATATCGCAGGAATACTACCAGTAGGTCTCAAAGTTCAGGAGTTCTTCCATCATATCCTGATCGTCACCAAAGAAACGGTAGTCCTTTATAATGTTCCCGTTAAAACTTATGTCTTCAATGAAACCATACCAGTAAACGATCATACCGTTACCGTAGTTTTCCTCGTACTCTCTGAACTGTTTTTTTATATAATAATCATGCTCTTTCTCATCACCAAAAAGAGCCTTGCTCTCTATCCAGGAAACTTTCGCTCCGTCAACATCAATGTTTTCATTCAGCAAGAAATCAGGTGTTTTTGTAAAACCCTCTTTCCTCAGGTCCTCTTCGGACCGATAGGACAGTCCCCTCTCAGCAAGCCAGGCAGCAAGTATGGACTCACCCAGTTTTCCTTTTTCCGAATGCATCTCATGGGCCCTGGGGGAAAAGAAGTAATCTGACTCCATTGCTTCTATAACCTCACTTTTGAGCCGACCTTCCGGGTAATCATCAAGATTCCTTATGAATCCTTTTTTGGGAATGCCCATCTCTTTGAGGATCATGGTCACCATGAGAGTTGCAGGTATATCGTTCTTCCGGGATATCTCAGTTATACTTTTACCCTTCTGCCACTGTTTTAAATGTTTGGCACTATTGTTCTTGACCTTTGAGAAATTCCTCTTGACATTTGAAACAGTCTTCTGGTTAAGTATTGAATGAATGGTACCCACTGGTTGTGAGAACTGTTTTGCAACACTTTTGACGTCATCAACACTTCCCAGGCTTGCATATATCTGTTTATAGGTTTCAATATCCATTCTTATTCAAATCCTTCAGAATACATTCTTCACATCTTTTCCTGCCGCAAAAGGTCTTTGAATACTCAACTATCAGAGCATGATATTCCTTGTATATATCTACATTTTCAGGCAGAGAACTCTCAAACATACCCTGTAATTCAATATAATTTCCCTTAATACCGATACATTTGAGCATACGGGTCGTATAGGCATCTATAACAAATTTGGGTTTACCGGCAGCGTAAAGTACTATACTGTCAGCGGTCTCGTTCCCTATACCCTTCAGGGACAACATTGTTTTTCGAAGGTCTTCAACCTGCATTGAAAAAACAGTGTCCACATCATTTTCAGCAAAAAATCCTGCAATTGCCTTGATACGGGAAGCTTTCTGCCGATAGAAACCACAACACTTCACAAGCTCTTCTATAAGTGCGGAATCTGCTTCTGCAAGTGCCTGCACTTCAAGCAAACCTTGTGCTTTAAGGCCACAGATAGCTTTTTCAACGTTTGTCCACTTTGTCTGCTGAGTAAGCATTGCACCTACGACCACCTCAAAGGGGGTTTGTGCAGGCCACCAGTATTGAGGTCCAAGTTCATTCAGGAGCAGATCATATACATTGCAAAGTATCCCATGTTTAATATTCAATATGGGACCGTTATTTCCAGAATTCTTCCTCATAGTTCTCAGGAAGGTCAAGGTCCATCATCTCTTCAACTGACCTTCTTTTTCTATCGGCCTTCTGCGGACTTTCAGCACCATGCCTTGATTCGATAACTGTAGTATTTTTATTTTTGAACACGATCTCTTCAGAGTCTGTGGGGATAGAATGTTGATCACTGCTGTGGCATATAACATTTTCAACATTTCGTACCTGCCTTTGAAGGTGATGTCTCTCGGTGGTATCCGAAGTCTGCCCACTCTCTTCATCCTCGCGCCTGGGCCTGACAGTCTTTCCAAGTCTTTGGCGGGTACTTTCAGCATATGTATCCTCCAAAGGAGCGGACCTGGAGAGCTCTTTATGCGTCAGGCGATACCCAATTATGCATTGCTCATCCCCTGTGCGCCATTCGACTACGTAAAGATGACAGTCTTTCTTCTTACACCTGGAAACCCCGTCCCTGGGACAAACATCGGGTAACGTCATTATAAAACCTCGGTATATTGATCATCAGATACTTCTTAAAGCATTGGCTATCAGGGGTGCAACACTTACACAGCTCTGTGCCTTTTCGATGGTATCGGTAGCAATTATATCCTTTACCCCTGCATTGAAAAGCCTCAACACGGCATTTCTTGCAAGCACTGGATGAACACATGCCAGATATACATCCTTTGCACCCTGTGACCTGAGCAATTTGATGGACTCTGCCATGGTTCCCCCGGTTGCTATCATATCATCGATTATTATGATATCCCTGTCCATCACATCTACGTTCTTGGGCTTGATGGTCACAGTATCCCCGGACAAACGGGTCTTTTCAAGATAATCGAACTCAAGACCTACATCCGCTGCCGTATTTTCAGCAAGGGCCACAGCGCCCATGTCAGGCGACACTATAAGCGGATTGCACAGGTCAAGTGACCTTATATGGTAACCTATGAGCCGGGATGCATCAAGGTCGAAGGCATCTGCATTAAAATAATTAAGCACACTTGACTCATGAACATTCACCGTGAATATCCTGTCTGCATTGATGGTCCTTGCAATAGCCCTTGCAGTTATAGGCTCACCTGTCTTGAACTTCTTGTCCTGTCTTGCATAGCCCATGTAAGGTATGACCACATTTATAACGGGGGAATCCTCGCAGGCATCTATAAGCTGCAACAAAGCAATGAGGTCAGAATCGGTCGTCGTACTCTGGATGATAGTAACTTCATCCACGTCTTCATCCAGGATGCGTGAGTAGAGTTCCCCGTCCGGGAATCTTGTAAAATCACACACCGTGGGTTCTATGCTTAGCTCTCTTGCCACCCTTGTTGAAAGAGCCTGGGATGCCGGTCCTCCTATGATCTTCAAATAATGTACCTCTTTAAGATTTCATTTTCTATTAACCTGAGTTTTCCTAATGTAGCCTTATAATACATTAGTTTTGGTTCTCTTTTACTTTCTCAAGAACCTTGATATTTTGGATATATGTAGCAGGATAATTGCCTGTTTCGTCTTTCTCCGCAGACTTGACCATGTCCCATACAGTGAGCAGGGCAACCGAAACCCCCGTCAGGGCCTCCATTTCAACTCCGGTCCTTCCCACAGATCTAACCTCCACCTCAGCACGAACAACACTGTCATGGATAGAAAGATCCACATCCACCGAAGTAACGGGAATCTGGTGACACATGGGGATGAGTTCAGGCGTCCTTTTAACAGCAAGTATGGAAGCTATGCGTGCCGTGGAGAATACATTGCCCTTCTCAACAGTTCCGGAACGTATTTTCCCAATGGTTGCCTCACTGAGCACAATCTCCCCGCAGGCAATGGCTTTTCTTACAATGGTATCCTTACTGCCGATGTCAACCATGACCGCCCTGTCGTTTTCAATATGTGTGAATGTAGCTTCCAAAAGATCACCGTTTTTAATCTATCCTTATGTTCTGCCTTTGCAGGTAATCCTCTATAGTATTGTTGAGTTGTTCTTTAAGGTTTGTGGCCTCTTCAAGACTTAGTTTAAGGATCTCCTCGTCCTTGCCATGACTTATACTTATACGGATCCATTTCCTCTCAATGTCCACATTTATCCTTCTATTCTTCTTTTCCATATCAGGACACCTCCGATATAACATCTGTTATCCGGTCAATTATATCTGTCGCAAGCAAACCGAAACCTTTCTCTTTAAACGCAAGGTCACCTGCAGCACCGTTTATAAAAACTGCACATGATGCTGCATCCATGGCATCATTGACAGCAAACAAAGCCCCTGCAACACCTGCAAGCACATCCCCGGTACCACCCACGGTCATTCCTGCATTCCCTGTCCTGTTCAAAAGGGTGTTCTGTCCGTCCGATATCACATCAATACTGCCTTTAAGGATAGTTGTGACCTTTTTCTCGCCTGAGAAACTCCTCACCATGTTCTTCTTTTCTTCAAGGGACAAGGGAACTGTGAAGCCAGAAAGACGTGAGAACTCACCTGCATGCGGGGTCAGTATGAATTTGCCTTGGCCATTTGCAGGAAAGGTCAGATCAAAAAGAGCATCAGCATCAATGACAGCCTTCTCACATAAAGGAAGGAGCTGGCCTACGGCCTTTATTGTTGCCGGGTGTCTGCCAATTCCGGGACCTATGACAGCAACATCATGGGATGCAATAAGCTTTGCCAGCATATTGTGGTTGCCCGGATTGAGCCTGTCTCCTTCAAGAGGGATAACTATCAGATCAGGAGAATAGGATGCTACCGTGTCTGCAACATTTTCCGGAACTGCTACTGTTACAATATCGGCACCTGTGCGAAGTGCCGCCATGGACGCAAGTGCCGCAGCACCATAGTAGGCACCGCCACCTATCACAAGAATACGACCTGAGTTACCTTTGTGAGCGTCCTGCTTTCGCCGGGAAAGGCTTATAAGATCACCCCAGCCCACATATTCCTCTGCATCCCTTAAGACACCGATGGGAGCCACCTTGACCTCACCGGTGTATCTACCACAACCGGCTATCCCCAGTTCCTGCTTCATTCTGTGAAAGGTCATGGTCATATCTGCATGGATGGTTTTAATGGACCCTTCGGCCTCCGGATCGTATCCTGAGGGTGAATCTATGGAGATCACGTACTTACCGGATGAATTGATAAGTTCAATTGCAGTTGATTCTGGTTCCCTTGGAGCACCTTTTATTCCAGAGCCAAGGATCCCGTCTACAATCAGGTCTGCATCCTTTAAGCCCTGATAAGCACCAAGCTCTGTTGAATCGGATATCTCTTTTATTTCCCTGATACCACTGTAAGCCAGCAGGGAGAAGTTATGTCTGGATTCCTCTGTCCGGATGCGTTCACGATGACCCAGCAGCAACAACCTTACATCGTAGGCATCCTCAAGTGCCAGGTGCCTTGCTGCAACGAATGCATCTCCTCCATTGTTGCCCCTGCCAGCAACGAAAAGAACTTTTCCACATTCCATGCGGGAGATTATTTCCCGTGCAATTGCAGCACCTGCATTTTCCATAAGCTGCAGGGGAGTGAGACCAAGGTGTGAACAGTTAGCATCAACTGCACGCATTTTCGGGAAAGTTAACGGGAACATAGGTATCTATTTATCCCTTTGTTTGCATTCTATTTATCAGTTAACTTGTTTATACTTTTTACCGAAAATCATTTTATGCTATTATAACACCTTATACGAGATGGAGGTCTTTTCATTAACACCGTTGCAAAAGAAATAAACGCAACTGATAAATCAAAGATCAAACCCACATATCTCATACTAGGAAGTGGGAGTTTTGGCTTTGCGTTAGCCAAGGAACTGAGGGAGCTTGACAAAGAGCTTATAATTGTTGACAAGGATTCCCAAAAGGTGGAAACACTACGTGAAGAAGCCTATGAGGCCATTGTCGGTGATGTAAGTGACCCTCATCTTTTCGATGTCATAAATACAAAGAACCTAGCAGGTATACTGATACTTAGTTCAGATCCAAAGGCAAATAAGATGGCCCTCAAGAATGTCAGGAACAAGGTATCAAAGGATATTTACTGCGTAGTGAGAGCTCCTGATGTCATAAACATGCAGGAAATGGAAACCATGGGTGCAGACCAGGTCATAATGCCCCCCAGGATGGTTGCAAAATCCTTATCCAGATCCCTTGAGCGTGCAGAAGCAATGCGCCGGGGAAATAAACTGACCCAGTGGTTTGAGGCAAACAAAGGCAAAAAGCTTGGGATAGTCGTCCATGATAACCCGGACCCTGATGCCATATCAAGTGCCCTTGCACTGAAAACTATAGCCTCATCCTTCAATGTGCTTGCTGACATCCTTTATCACGGGGAGATAGGCCATCAGGAGAACAAGGCTTTTGTTAACCTTCTGGGAATAGACCTTTACAGGACGGAAGATATAGGATTTACAGGATATGAGAAGTTTGCACTCATAGACTGTGCAGTGCCCGGTGCCAACAACCCCCTTCCTTCAGACATGAATGTTAACATTATAATTGACCATCATCCAATAACAGATGCGGACATGGATGCAGACTTCATAGATATACGCCCCAATGTGGGCGCTTCTGCCACCATACTGACAAAATACCTGCAGGAACTTAATGTGGACATAAGCAGTGATCTTGCCACTGCCCTGCTGTACGGTATCAGAACAGACACACTGGACTTTAAGAGAAATACCGATTCTGCAGACCTTTCGGCAGCCTCCTATCTCTACCCCCTCTCAGATCACGACATACTTGATCAGCTTGAGAGGCCATCCATGTCCATTGAGACCCTGGACGTCCTTGGAGAGGCGATCAATAACCGCCAGGTCATTGGAAGCTACCTGCTGTCCAATGTTGGAAGTATACGCAACAGGGACACATTACCCCAGGCAGCAGACTACCTTCTAAACCTTGAAGGTATATCCACATCCATTGTGTTCGGTGTTGCGGAGGACAGGATATACATCTCAGGACGTAGCAATGACATCAGGGTCAATCTGGGAGAGGTCATGAAGCGTGCATTTGGGGAGGAGGCAGGAGGAGGACATGCAACTGCAGCCGCAGCCCAGATACCACTGGGAGTTTTCAGCGCTGCAAAGGACCGCCAGACACTTTTAAGACTTGTCAATGAAGCTGTTGTCAAGAGATTCCTTACAGCCGTAGGTGTGGAAGAAGACGATGACTGATGGACCTCATCAATTCTTCCTTTTTTCACCTCAGTAACTGGCTTTTACTTTGAGACCTGAGACATCAACATATTTTCTTATATCATGTCTGAGAAGCTGTAAAAATGGATAACAGATTAAAAGAGATGCTTATCAGACAACTGCAGGATGAGCTTGATCATGCAAAAAAGATAAATGAAGAGGAAATAGCAGCACAGATACGAAGAATAGGATTCCATTGTCTTATGTGTGGAAGGTGCTGTCGCAGGGAATCAGGCGATAACAGAGTGGCATTGATGCCTGAGGAGATACGCAGGATACAGGTTGGAATGAACCTGAGAATGGAGGATGTGGCAGAACCGCTGAACATAGAGGCAGAGTCACCCGCAGAAGAATGTTCACTCCATGAGCGATCCGGTATGATCGATGAGGATGGCAACATCCATACTTTCGGATGGATGCTACACAGGAAAGAGAACAGGGATTGCTGTTTCATTCCCGATGAAAGAAATAACAACAAGTGCGGCATATATGAACTGCGCCCACTCATGTGCAGCACATACCCGTTCTACATGGAAGAGCTCAAGCTCATGACCTCAGAATGTGAAGGACTTGGAAAGAAGACAGGAATGGTCCAAAGCAGGGAACTTGCACACATGGTGCTTGAAAGGTACCTGTGCGAGCTTAAAGATACCATCCTGACCTATGAGAATTATAGCAGCTTTACAACCGGACCCAAAGGTAAGGAAAGTGCAGTATCGGATATGAAGCAAGGATACTTAAATTACATTGTCCATAATAGTGAAGGAAAGTGCAGGACCACCAGGAATATCAGAACTGCGGTTTATCGATTGATTTATAATGAATAAACATTATGCAGGAATAAACATGTCTGCTAACAATGAACCTATGACGATCTCTGAGAAGATCTTTTCGAAGGCCTCCGGGAAGACGGTAAAGGCCGGAGAATTCGTAATGGCAAATATAGACAGGGCAATGACCCACGATATCACAGGACCTCTTGCAGTGGAAGGATTCTATGAGATCATGAGGGACAAAGAAGAGAAAAAGGTATGGGACCCAAGTAAGATAGTGATCCTTTTTGACCACCAGGTTCCTGCGGACTCTCTCAATGCCGCTGCCAACCACACCATGCTGAGGAAGTTCGCAAGGGAACAGGGCATCATCAATTATGACGTTTATGAGGGAGTCTGCCATCAGGTAATGCCTGAAAAGGGGCACGTCAGGCCCGGAGACCTTGTGGTGGGTTCTGACTCACACACATGTGCCTATGGTGCACTTGGGGCATTCTCAACCGGTATAGGCTCAACCGATATGGCAGCCGTCTTTGCATCAGGAAAGCTCTGGTTCAAGGTCCCTGATACTATCAGGTTTGAGGTAGAGGGCAAGCTTCCCGAACATGTCTATTCCAAGGATGTCATCCTCCACCTCATAGGTGATGTGGGAGCAGAAGGTGCAAGATACAAGGCAGCCGAATATGCAGGCTCGACCATAAGGTCAATGCCGATGTCTGAGCGCATGACCATTTCCAATATGGCCATAGAAATGGGAGGAAAGGCAGGCATCATAGAAGCGGATGAGATCACAGAGAAGTACCTCAAAGAACGCATCCCTGACTATGAGTTTGACCCCTACTGGGCATCCGATGAAGGTGCCGAATATGAGCTTCACAAATATGATGTCAGCAACCTTGAGCCACAGGTTGCATGCCCGCACAACGTAGACAATGTAAAACCTGTCACTGAAGTTGAAGGTACAAAAGTTGACCAGATATTCGTTGGTTCCTGTACCAACGGAAGATTTGAGGATATAGAGATAGTTGCCAGGATGATGGGAGATGAACCAGTGGCAAAAGATGTCAGACTTCTTATCATCCCTGCTTCCAGGACCGAATACATGAAAGTGCTCAGAGCAGGTTATATTGAGCAGTTCATGGAGGCAGGTGCTATTGTGGAAGCTCCCTGTTGTGGCCCTTGTATGGGTGGTTCTTTCGGACTGCTGGGTGACGGCGAGGTAGGACTTGCAACATCCAACCGTAACTTTAAGGGACGTGAGGGTAGCCCACAGTCCTTCGTATACCTGAGCTCACCTGCAACAGCAGCAGCCTCAGCACTCACAGGAGAGATTACAGATCCCAGAAAGATCTGAACTCTTTATAAAGTAGGACCAAAAAAGATATATTACACGAATTTATATGATAGTTTCAGACGTTGGTATAACCAACACTATCCCGTCATATTGTGTGTGGATTACAACCAACGTCACCATGACTTTTTTTGCTAACACGGTCCATAGCTAAAGGCATGGTTGTGGACTTAAAGACTGTAACGCCATAAAGATGTAATATTATACCATTTATTTTGGATTGATAGATAATGACAGATACTGACCTCTCAATATTTGATGAACTGTATGGTATAATACAGGACAGGAAGGAAAATCCTGTTGAGAACTCATACGTGTGCTCTTTGCTCGATCACAGGAAAGGTATAGACAAGATACTGGAAAAGGTCGGGGAAGAAGCTATCGAAACGATACTTGCCGTTAAAGGCGAAAACAGGGATGAGATCATATACGAATCATCCGATCTGCTTTTCCATCTCATGGTAATGTTTGTGGCAAAGGGAATAACCCTTGAGGAGATTAGCACAGAACTTAAGAAAAGAAGAAAATGATATTACCAGGATATCGGAAATATAAGGTTTCATAAACCAATAAAAGACATCTCAGTACACGACCAGTTCGTGGAAAACATCTTTTTTGGACAGGACCCCTTTAGGAACACCATCATATAAGATCAGCAAAAAGCCTACATCATGCCTGTCAAATACCTTCACAGCATCATAAAGTGATGTTTCCGAGTCTATTGTTATGAGGTCACGGGTCATTATATCCTTGACCCTGGCAGTCATTTTACCACTTGCAACAGCACTGCCTATATCTGTAAAAGTTACAACCCCAAGTACCTCACCATCTTCTATAACAGGAACCCCATGGATAGTGTTCTCCATAAGCAAACGTGCCGTCTCCTGTATGGAAGCATTTTCACTAATTGATATGAGGTTTGTTCGTGCATAGTCCTTGACAGGTTTCTTTGGAAGGGAGATCATCTCATTGATGGAGAATACAAGGGTGTTCTGGGTATCATCCCTTCCTACTATCTCCCCACGAACTATCAGTTTATTCACCGGCGTGGGGCCCATCTGGACCAGGTCCCCCTGCTCAAATCCCTTTATATTACCAAGGATCCTCATCATACCGTGGCAAAGGTCCGGATGTCTTACTGTGGTAAAACTGATCTCTGCCACTGTTGCCCCTTCCACAAGCCTGTCATTTCTATATATAGGCACAGTAGCCTCATGATCCATTGCAGTGATACTCAAAGCCTCATATGCCTCACCCGTTGCCTTATAACCACCTTTGGGACCGGGTACGCCTTCTACAAGACCAAGGACTTTCAAAGATTGCATCTGGTTACGGACAGTTCCGGGATTACGGCTAATCAGTTCTGCAATTTCCTCACCTTTAATAGCGCGGTTTTTTTCCCTCTGAAGGTTGATCAATGCAATGAGAATATCTTTCTGTATGGGAGTCAGTTCCACAAAATCACCGGTCCATTATCTCAAATATAGGTAATACATACTCAAAGGAGATATATAAACTGTAGTATTTCATCAAAGCGATAGTATAAAAGGTTATATTAATAGGAACAGAAAGGTTATATTAATAGGAACAGGGATTTATACCTTAAAGTGATTTGATGGCACGACAGGAAGGAACATGATCTTTGAAAAAATAAATACAGTCCCCACATCAGAAGAATTGCTGGACAAGGCCTTCAGAAGAGCAACCAGGGCTATGTCCGGGAAAACCATTACAGGCAGAAGGACCGCAATTGAGGCAAACGAGTCTATGATGCTGACAGCAGCGAACATACTTACAGATAATCTTAAGAACATTGTCAGAAGATTCCCTACCTTTGAAAATCTTCCACCTTTCTACTACGAACTTGCAGACGTAATGGTAGGAGTGGACGACTTGAGGAAATCCCTGAGCAGGCTTGACTGGGCAAGTGCAAAGATACATGAGATAGCAAGGGAACACGTCGGAAATATTAGAAAGAGCAAGGATCCTATCCATGTGAGAAAACAATGTTTCGGACGTATTTCATCTATAATCTATTCCATAGACAAAGATCTGCTTTTCCTTAACAAGGCCCGGAACAAACTTCGGAAACTCCCCTCGGTTGAAGATGAGCCAACCATAGTGGTTGCAGGATATCCAAACATCGGTAAATCCAGCTTTGTTACAAAGGTCACCGGGGCAACACCTGAGATAGCACCATACCCATTCACCACAAAAGGTGTATCCATAGGTCATTTCTTTGTTGGGAATGACAGATATCAGGTAATGGACACTCCCGGACTTCTTGACCGGCCAATGTCGCAGCGAAATGAGATCGAACTTCAGGCGATAACCGCCTTAAAGAACCTGGATGCCGTAGTTCTCTTCATAATAGATCCAACTGAGACATGCGGATACGAGATAAAAGATCAGAAACGCATGCTTGACGAGGTACGTAGTGAGTTCAAATTACCTGTGCTTGTTGTTGCAAACAAGTCAGACCTGCCACAGTACAAGCAACTTGATTATGTGGATATGAAAATGTCCACGGCAACCGGCGAAGGCGTAAGTGAGGTTACTTTGAAACTTATAGAAATGGTCACAAAAGCCATCGAAGAAAAGCAGAAGGATGAAGAAGAACAAATAATTGAAAATGAACTGTGACATCGTCACAGGACCTTTTCCATAATATCCAGTGCATCCATGAGCTTATCCATGGATGAAGCATAAGAAAGACGTATATGTCCTTCACCACGGTCACCAAAGGCAGTACCAGGGACAACTATTACCCCGTTTGAGATTAATTTTGAAGCTATCTCTGCTGATGTAGTTCCCTCAGGAACTTCAGGGAAAGCGTAGAACGCACCTTTTGGAGATTCGCATTTAAGTCCTATGGAATTAAGACCTTCAACAAGCATGTCCCTGCGGGACCTGAACTCATCACGCATGGCAAAAACCGAGTCCATTGGGCCAGATACGGCGGCAAGTGCAGCTTTCTGTGCAATTGAATTGGCACATGCCTGCACATATTGGTGTACCTTGAGCATCTGCTCTGTATATTCCTTACCTGCAGCTACATAGCCTATTCTCCACCCGGTCATTGAAAATGTCTTGGAAACTGCGTTCACGGTGATGACGTTATCGGAGAACTGTGCAGGACTTACATGCTCACCCTCATAGATGAAATGTTCGTAGACCTCATCAGATATCAGGGTTATACCATGATCATCTGCTATCTGGGCAAATGCTTCCATATCGCCCTTAGTTTGAACAGCCCCTGTAGGGTTTGCAGGAGAATTAACGATCATGGCTTTGGTCTTCGGGGAGATCATCTCAACAACCGTCTCAGGACTTATAGTCAGATCATCTGCAAGAGGGAGAGAGATCACACGACCGCCCATCAGGCTTACCAGGGAGTTATAGGATACAAAGCCCGGATTTGCTATGAGTACCTCATCTGCAGGGTCCACAAGTGATGCAATTGCAAGTTCCAGGGCCTCTGATGCACCGGAAGTGACAATGATCCCTTCGGGAGAGACCTCAAAACCATTCTCATTCTTGAACTTATGGCTCAATGCCTGGCGAAGCCCGGGTATGCCCGGACCTGCTGTATATCCGGTGAACCCTTCATTTATGGCATCTATTGCCGCCTGCTTGATATGACCGGGAGTGTCAAAATCCGGTTGTCCCAGACCAAGATTGATGGCATTTGGACCAGCGCCTTCAAACATCTTCCTTATACCGGAGATGTCAAGATCAAGAACCCTCTGTGCAAATCTTGAAACAGGCATAGTTATGTAATCCCCCGGCATTATTACTCTATATTAGTGTGTCTTGATTTGAGGTCCTCTTCCGAAGCCCCTGTTATGTATATGAGCTCTGCTATAACAGCATCAAGGAAAACGCTTGCAGATGTTTCAAAAGAGGTACCCAGCGGAGTGAGATAAGTATATTCACCACGCATATGACGCTCGACATATCCGCCTGCATCATCCTTTGTTCTGCCGGGAAGGACTATTACAGTATCTGACAATTTACCCAGCTTGGAGTTCTTATTCGAAGTAATGGTCACAAGCTTGGCACCTATTTCTTTGGCAACTTTCCCAAGATCTGAAACAGAACGGGTCTGTCCTGAACCTGAAATTGCAATCACTATATCCTCTTTACTGACAGCAGGTGTTGTGGTCTCACCCACCACGTGGGACGCAAGTCCAAGGTGCATGAGCCTCATGGCAAATGCCCTTCCAACAAGACCTGAACGTCCGGCACCCATTACAAAGATCCTTCTTGCACCCATTATTTCTTCAAGCATCTGCCTGACAGAATCCTTGTCAAGCTTATCAGCTACATTTTCAAGATGTTCGGCCATTAATCTAATAGAAGACGTTAAATAATCACACTCAGTTAAATGAATCTCTTTCATCTGATTTCCTCTGAAGGTCAATCTAAAATAAAAGGACTGTCATGTTTATCTCTTGCATCGTCCTTATAATTGATACTTTTAATCTTCCAGCCATCGATATTGCTTAATTCCTCATATAAACACATGATATCTGAATTATCTCCGGTCCAGTAGCAGTCTAAAATAGTGTCCTTGTCTTTAAGTTCTTCGGTTATGGAGCCTGCAAGATAGAATAGGGCCTTCTTGCTGGAAAAGGGAACATTGAAAGTTGTCCTGTATCCTTCCCTGGACTTTGCATATGCAACAAGGATATAACCATTGCTTTCATATCCCGTTATTTCCTCAAAATCACAAATGACCTCAAGTTCATGAACGGCCGAATTATCAATATTGGCAATACCCAGAAGTATCTGACCTATAACGACATCCTGTACCTGTCTTCCAAACCACACGGATATTTTACCGTATGTACAGACTAAATTCACATCATCCCTCCCCATCTCAAGAGAAGAAAAGGAGAGATTGGGCGATATCAGATTTTTCCTGTTTTCTTTCTTATCCATTTGCTTCACGCAAATCATTTGTTTGTGGAAATGAGAGCACTTATCATATTGCGGTCTTTCTTAAGGGTCTTTAGCTGATCAGCAGGCCCTATGACCGTAAGCCTTGTCTTCAGAGAATTCTTTTTCAAGAGCTTCCCTATAAAGGAGTTATCCACTTCTGAAGGATAGCTTTCCATCTCTATACCTGAAAAACCATCCGGCTCTATAAGGGTCATGGTCATCTCTATAAGGCTTGCTTCCTCCTCAGGACTCAGGCCTTTTTCAAGGACCAGTATCTTTCCACTTTTTACTTCATCAATAATAAACCTGACCTTTTCCACAGGGGTCATCTCTGACAGCCTGTGCTCTGATACAAGATCCATCTGGAAACCCTGCATAGACATCACCCAAACCTCTTTGCAAGTTCTTCATAGAATGTATCTATGTTCTTTCCCTCCAGGGCCGAGATCGAAACCATAGGATGCTGGGGGAACGCATCTCTTATGGTTGCAGGTGCTGCGTCTGCAAGATCCACTTTGTTAGCAACTATCAGAAGCGGAAGACTTCTTGCTTCCATATTCCCTATAACAGTGACATTGACCTGGGTGAAAGGATCCTCTGTGGCATCCATTACAAGAATTACACCATCAAGGTTCTCAAGCCATTTAACGGCTTCAATTACACCTTCTGTAGCTTCTTTTGCACGTCTTTTAGACTCTGCCTCGTCCATACCCTGCTCCATGAACTCATGGAAGTCTATCTTTGTGGCAAGTCCCGGCGTATCGATGATATCCAGAGTGATGGAGCTACCATTGGTCTTGATGGTCACACCTTCCCTACGCCTTGCACGTCTTGTTTCGTGGGCAATATTAGATACCGAGCCCATAGCATCCCCGGTCCAGTCCCTTAATATGCGATTGGCAAGGGTTGTCTTACCGGCATTTGGCGGACCATATATACCAATACGAGCATTCTGTTTTTTAAACAGCCTTTTGAAAACATCTGAAAAATTCCTCTTGAACTTCTTGATTACGCCCATTCATTCCCTCCGTGAAGTAGCATTATATTTAATTATGGATAATTTTAGTAGTATAAACACGCATTAACATATATTTCTTATTATCTAAAACCATGGACTCTCTATTAATAACATCATAGGACCCTTGACATAGCGGAATTTATTGCAATCTCTGCAATATTTGAACCATAGTCCCCGGTCCTGTCAATACTGTCCACAACGGTACCAAGAGCAGCAACTGAGCCATAAGAATCGATATCCAGAATAGCCCCATTCAGCTTTGTTATCATAAGGGACATGTTTGATACCCGGTCAATTACCTGATTTGCCAGCACTACATCAAAATTGTAGAGTGCGTCTATTGCATCCTCCACGATCTTTCTTGAAATCTGCGACGTCGTTTCTATCATTTCCATGATATCATCAGGGATGGGGGCATTCAAAGTTGTGGTTACCTTTGCTATTTTTCGTGCGTGGTCAGCTATACGTTCAATGGGACCTGCTGCCATCCTCAGGTCATGGTACTCATCTATAGAGGTATCAGCGGCATCCGGTAGTCTGGCTCCCCTCAATATAGAACGGAACTGTTTTGCTATCAGCAGGAACAAACGATCCACATCATCATCCCTCTGGTCAACATCCAGGGCAAGATCAGCATCAAGGGTCTTAATAGCCTTTATTGCATCGATGTGCATTGAATTGGATATCAGGTACATCCTTCTTACACTCTTTTTGATAGAGATCTCATCAGGGTTCAAAAGATCCTGGATAACTACCTTTTTTGCTGTCTCCTCTATAATTTCAGGACCTATCAACTTATAGCACATACTTCGGATAATGCTCTTTTGTTCTGCAAGTATCCTGTCGGCTTTAACTTCGATGGTATCAGAGCCTGCAAGGTATGCAGCTATCATGTCCCTTATGAGGACGTCACCCATCCTCCCTGATACGTCGATCTGTATCTTCCTTGCCGGAGGGCTATCATGTATTGGATCAATTATCAATTTTCCGTCGGGCTGAGGCTGTAAAGTGACCCTGCTACCTGTTTTAATACCTACCTTGTCCGCCCAGGTTTTGGGAAGTGATATTATGTAAGTTGAACCGCCAGTCTGCTGAACTTTTCTGGTTTCTATTGAAATCCCTCATTTATGTTATGAAATATGTGAATATATAGAACATCAAGTAATATATAGGCACTTCCCCTATAATAAAAGGCATATCCTACGTAAACCACGATACTCATACACTATAAACGTAGAAAATGTTCTTTTGATCCTATGTACACCCTTATATCTGCAGGCGAGGAAGTTTTTGAGGAAAGAATAAGCATTGAAAATGACTTCCATTCTATAAGAACATCAACTACATGCAAAGTGTCATCTTCAAGAAAATGTTCCCTTTTTATAACATCCAATACCTTTTCAGAGAAAGCAGAAGCAAAAGATGTCTCAAAGGGATGAACAGAGTTGATAGAACCGGACATTATATGACATATATTCTCAGAACAGAGAGTAATTTGCTCCTCATCAAAAGATAAATGAAAGTTAAGACCGCATGCATTTGTCCAAAAACGATATTTTGCCCCTTTTTTTAAAGCTGTGGGGAGCTCTGCGGTTGTTAGATCATTTTCAACTGAATCATCATCAAACTCCAAGTTCCCACTCTCTTGATTTATGTTAATATCATATGAACTAAATAGGATCACCTGATCTGAGCAGATACGTTTCTTACAATAATATCTGCAAACAGTGACCATAATACTCTGAGTATAAAGTTCCATCAGAGCATATCCATAAGATACAAAGTTTAATGCAATTATCTGTATATATAGTAATTTTGAGCTAAGAATAGCTTTTTAGCATAATTAAATGTGAAAACATAAGAATATATTACAAATATTATATATAGATGATTAAATATATTCCACATAGTTACACAGGCAAATATACGTGCACATATCAGATTTCGATTATGGTCTGATCGACATCCAGTCAGGCTTTTTTATTTAAGCCTGAATAGACGTTTCTATAGGATTCCTTAGTCTATTGATATAATATTATACTTAAAAAATAATATTAGATAGTGAATCGTTCATAATAAACTATGAACTCTAATTGCACGATTAGTCTTCCAGGCCCCGTAATAAACAAATATGAACCTGCGTACAGAACCTTTTGGAATAACATCTTACCAACCATCAACCTCTTAAAAAGCTCTGTACTCGTTTCATTTTCAGGAGCGCTACGAATACACATAGCTTTCCTTCTGATGAATATCAGTTCTGTTTTCTGGAACTGCCTTGCAGGAGGATTGATCATTTACTCGGTCTATACCCTGGACAGGGCCATGGACTCCGAAGAAGACATGGCCAACAGGCCCGAATTAAAAGGGGCTTCAAATAGAACAGCATTGGTAGTCTCTTTAATGTGTTTTGTGGCAGGGGCTGCAATACTCACCATAAACGGACTCATGATAATCGCTTTTCTTCCGCTTATTACAGGCTACCTTTACAGTAAAGGTCTGAAAATAGGAAAATTCGATCTGAAGCTTAAAGGAGGACTCGGTAAGAAGAACATGGTCGTAGGAATCACATGGGGAGCCTTTATTGCAGGGATTGCAGGAGTAGGGGCCACAACTGTCGTAACTCCATTAATTGTTTTCCTGTATTTTGCAATGAAACTGTTTATAAATTCCACAATATATGATTTCAAGGACATAAAAGGAGATATGTTAGCAGGTATACGCACATTACCTGTAGTATTGGGTCAGGGAAAAGCAAAAAAACTTCTTTTCAGCCTGCACCTTCTTTCACATTCAATTCTCCTTGTATCCATAATTGCAGGGTTCATAGCCTTTGAACCTGTGATAATTATATACAGTCTGTTAATCGGACTGATATATATCAAAAGCTTTGCAGAACAGGTAGAAAAAGAAACAAAGAAAAGGCTGACTAAAAGACTTTTCATGATAGACGGGGAATCAACATCGATTACAGGACTAAGAACCCTTGTATATGGAGCCGCCATCTGACCATCAGATAGATCTTATCTCACGTGACATGCCCTTAAAATAATCGAAAAGGCGATTTCCCCATTTAAGGGCTGAACTATCATAGCCTACAAGGTCATCTCTTGGGTCATATGTGTCCGGATTGAAGAAAAGGGACATTGAGAAGAAAATGTCCGTAACCACAAATGCAAGTTTGACATCTTCAATAACAAATAACTCGGTATTAGGAGCCATTAAGTAGAACTCCAGTTTATCGCGGTGTTCATCTTTGACCTTCGAGAACACCTTTTCAGTAAGGATTAAAGAAGTAGGGATTCCACTTTCAGCAAGACCTACTACAAAATCAGGATATGTCGGAATGAATATGGATGAAACTCCTTTAAGCAAAGTGGATTGGGATATGTTCTCAGTGAAAGTCCTATGTGACTCATAGATGTTTTCAATACTATCAGAGACAACTTCACAATTCTTCAGGTCCAGAAGATTGTCCAGAAGATGAGCCGGGATATCCTCAAGATAATGCTCTCCCCAGAAAGATTCATTCTTTTCTATTGTTTCGATCATTTCCAAAAATGGTCGGAAATGGGTGATTATAGCTTTGCCTATGGGAGTTATCTGATAGTGCTTATCAGTCTTCTCTATGAGACCACAGGCCTGCATCTCCTTAAGCCTTGGAGAGATCTCAGGGGATGATACATTGAAATAATCCTTAATCTCGGATAATGTACCCGGCTTTTCCTCAAGTAAAAACAAAATGTCTTTTCTTTTTTCCGAAAAGGTCAGTATACTTAAAAGCCCCTTTGATTTCACAACCATCACCTGTTTTTTGTTGAGCCGTCTACAGCCGACCGACTGAAAGACCCTTTAATTATATAAAACTTAATTAATAGCTTATAAGGGTTTTCTAATCAAGAGCAGTATAGCATAAAAATCATACCTTGTCGCTAAATTTCCACTGCAAGTAAAGTAAACTTTCGCCCAGGACACCAATAAATGTAAAAAGATAAAACTTAAAGAATAAAGTACTTCAATGCAAAAAGTGCCTCATTCCCGTAAATATCATGGATATGCCTAGCCTGTTAGCAGTGTCAATTACCTCCTGGTCCCTGATAGAACCACCCGGAGACAATATATACCTGATACCAAATTCAGACGCATGTACAACACTGTCATCGAATGGGAAAAATGCATCAGATGCCATAACGCACTTTGAGAAGATATCAGCTACATAATCCTCAAATAAGATATCAGGCTTCTCACGCTCATATATGACCTGCAGGTTCTCACGGGCTTTTGTTGCTGCGAGCTTCCTGATAGAATCAACCCGGTTAGGCTGTCCTGCACCCATTGAAAGCATCATGTAGCAACCATCATCATATTCATATGCAAGGGCTACTGCATTTGACTTTACACATTTGCAAGCATGTAGCGAGAATTCCGATACAGCACGAAGATCCTCAGGATATCCAATTTCGGTCACACAATCCCATTTATCATAGATACCAATGTTTCGAGATTGCTTCAGGACGCCACCAATAACATATTTATAAGTGTCATTTACGGTGAACGGTTCATTCAGTTCCCCAAGCTCAAGAAGACGGAGGTTCGCACTTTTATTCTTAAGGTAATCAAGGGCATCAGGCTCAAAACCAGGAGCGAGGATGATCTCTACGAATTTGCCGTTCAAAAATTCCGCCGCCTCCAGATCAAAGACTGTATTGGTACATATTATGCTTCCATAAGCAGATATGGGATCGCCGTCCCAGGCTGCCCTGAGAGCCTGCAGAAGGGTGTTGCCGGTTGCAAGTCCGCAGGGATTGTTATGTTTAACAATGGTCACTGCTGGTTTTGACGAGGAGAACTCCTTGACCGTCTGCAGGGCATTATCAGCATCTATATAATTATTATAAGACAGTTCTTTCCCATGGAGCTGTTTTGCGTTTGCAAGTGAGGGACCGCTTATATTGACACCCTTATAGAATTTTGCATCCTGATGCCAGTTCTCACCATACCTGAGAGTTATACCATCCGTATAATTCATGCGCAAAACATCCTGTCCAAGCAATTCCTTGCTAAGGTAAGTGTCAATGGCGGCATCGTAATCCGCTGTGTGCCTGAAAGCCTTGACTGCAAGTATTTCCCTGGATTGCAGGGACACAACACCGGAGGAACGTATCTCCTTTAATACGGAGCCGTAATCATCCGGATCGCATACCACAGTGACAGAGCGGTAGTTCTTGGCAGCTGAGCGAAGCATAGCAGGCCCACCGATGTCGATGTTCTCAATTGCCTCCTCAAGCAGCACGCCTTCCTTTGAAACGGTTATCTCAAAGGGATACAGATTTACAACCACAAGGTCTATCATTTCAACTTCTGCTTTTTGGGCCTCACCCATATGATCATGGTCATCCCTTATACAAAGGATGCCACCGTGGACCTTAGGATGGAGCGTCTTCACGCGTCCGCCCATCATTTCAGGGAAACCGGTGACGTCTGCCACATCCATGACCTCGATACCCGAGTCACGGAGAATGCGGGCAGTACCGCCGGTAGAGATGATCTGTACATCAAGTTTTTCAAGTCCACGAGCAAAATCTACAATACCGGTCTTATCAGAAACGCTGAGCAGTGCTCTCTTTAACAAAAAATCACCGTATGAAATTGGCAGATATATACTATAAGGCTTCTGGTCAGAATCATGAATTGAATTTGACAACGGGACACACTTCGATGCATTTCCCACAATGTACACATCCTTCCCTAATGATTGCCAGTCCTTTCTTTATACTGATAAGTCTTTGCGGGCATTTACCCACACATACTCCACAACCACTGCAATGCAGTGCCCTTCTCACGGATATCTCCACTTTCCTCATCAGTTTCCTGGCATCTCTGTCAGAGTCACTTCTTGCAGTGACATTCCCTGATGCGAATATCTGTGCACGGTCCTCACCATGGGACAGCATGGCCACACCTTCCATATAGGTCGTTTTACCCACCGCCTCCAGCATCCCTGTCTGCTCAAGCCTTCCAAGGTCAACAGGACCGTCAAAACCCCCTTCTGCGGATATACCCCCCTGCCTGCAAGGACGATAACCGGATGTCACGGTAAAGTTAAGACTGGTTTCCCCGACCCCTTTGGGAACGATGTCTATTCCCTGTCTTTTTGCTATTTCCTTCAACTGGGAAGGCAGGTCTTTCCACCTCCAGAAACCATGCTTTACCCATTGCTCTGAAAGGCCCATACGTTCAGCATAGGAAAGCAGGTAATCATCAAGTTTCTTTTCCATTTCAGGATGTGTTTCCTTAAGCCTTACAAAATCGGCCATTGAACTGGAGGGACACAGCCAGCAGCCTATCCTGTCAAAACCCTCCCCGTACAAAGGATTGAACATGAGTTGTTTCTTGAAGATATAGAGCCACACGTGCATGGCTGTCCAGTTCTGAATAGGAGCTGCAGCAACCTGGTTACTTACCCACGGATTCTTCCAGACACGTTCACTTTTGGCCCTTGTACCGGACTCATACTTGCGCTGCCCGATAAAAGTAAGGCATCCGTTCTCATAATTATCATTGATTATCTGGGTAATTGGACCCAGTTTACAGACCTTGCAGCACCATCGCACCTCAACACTGGGAGGACCGAAACTATCCACCGAATCCCAGAAAGCATTGCCACAACTTATCATTTTCAGCGGCTTGCCATAGAACTCTGCAACATCATGTACATTCTTCACGGTTTCAGGGAACTCGATACCCGTGTCTGCAAAAAGAAGGTCATAGTCATCAAGACATTCGCTGACAAGATGAAGCACTGCCAGGCTGTCCTTGCCACCGGAAAAGGATACTGTCACAGGCCGGTCCACAGAGGATGAAACGTTCTTGATGAACTTGTGAGAGCGTTCTACAAACTCGTTCATGTAGAGCTCATTTGCTTTTACAGCATCATCCCATGTCTGCCCACCCCGGGGTACTGATATATCAGCAGGTTTGTCCTTAAACCGCACCTTAACAGCAGAACCTTTGCTCCTCTCAAGCATCTTTTCCCCATTCATACGTGCGCGCCCTGCCCCAAGCACTTTGCCCTCTGGGGTCAGGACTACCACCTCATCCATCTCCCCGATACATGTATCTGCATCCTTCACACCGGGAGCCAGTACGCTTGCACCATCAAGTATGAACTTTTCAGCTCCTGCATCAATGCACACCCAGCTTTTCAGGTGTTTGTGGTCAGTACTACCAAATATCCTGCGTGCACCATTTAAACGCAAAAGCAGGACCCATTTTAGCTGTTCAAGCTCAAAACGGATGTTAGCTATTACCTCTCCGTCAACTATGATCTCATCCATACGGTCATCATAAGGAGATTTGTTAAGGATGACTACACGCTCATCGGCGATAAGGGGGGCATTGAACTGTTCAATTGAAATTTTATTAATGTGATCGATCTCGTATGGAAAAGCAGGACGGATATCTCCCGGAGGGGTCACTGTCACCTGTCTGGTGACAGTACCACAAAAACATTCTTTACCAAGGACAGGAACATTACATGAAGGGCACCAGTGAAGGAGCAGTTCACCAAGATACAGAGGTTTTGACATTGTGCATGCTCCATATTGAAATCTTAAATACTTTTTGCCACATAAGCGGCAAGTCCTAAAAGAATTTTGATGCTAAAGAAGATCTCACATTACACATATCCGAATAGCTGCAACCATCACACAGAGGACTTTCCTTTTTATCCGGCATTGTCCCTTCTTTGATCTTCCTGACGCGACCAATGGCGCTTAATACCTGCCTTCTGTCGGTTGAATGGATGTTGACCTTCCTGAAGATCCCGGACCTTGCATAGAGAACAAAGCCATACTTTACCGGATTTCCATGCATCTCTTCTGCAAGCATTGCAAAAGAGCTTATATGTAACCTGTCATTCATCCAGACACCTTTCTCAGGAGAACTTCCGGTTTTTATAATGACCGGGACGTAAGTGCCATCCATATCCAAAAGTCTATATGGGACACCGGTGACATTGAGTTTTTCAGAGTGAAGGTAAGGCTCTTCATCCCGGGCAGCCAGCCTGCCGGCAAGAATCGATATTTCCGGCAGGGAAATCTGCATGGAAAGATTTTCCTGGAGCATGCCAAAACAGGACCTTATGACCTGTGATGCACATTCTATCATTTCTGCGCTAACTCCCTCCATTTCCACTGGGTATATATGAGGTATGGTCCCCAGTACCTCCAGAAGCAATTCCTCCAGGCGCTCAGATGTCACATCGTCTTTTGACGAAGAGCCTTTCAACATATGAGGATATGACATAGCCATTTCCTTTAATACAAGATGTTCTATAAAGTATTGGGAAGAAGAAGAGACTCCCTGATGACCGCGGCATGAATAATACAACTTCCTTGCACAGGAAAAATAAAGCGATAGTTCGGAAACTGTTATTTTAACTTTATCTTTTGTGAGAAACATATTTTAATAGTAGATATATAACATACTATAAATAGGTAAATGTTGCCAAACATTGTATATCGACAATAAGCGAACTTGTATTCGTTAAATATATATGTGAATCTATCCTTAGGAATATAAAGCATGAATGAAGACGAATCGCATGAAATGGTTCGCCAGCGTCTTGCAGAAAAGATGGCAGGCGAGATTACGCTATCAGATAAGCCCGGAGAGGCTTTGAAAAAATGGCGATTGAACTTCGAGATAGCACAGACAGATCTTTCAGGCTACCTGAGCGTTTCCCCTTCTGTCATCAGTGACTACGAGAGCGGCAGACGGAAATCTCCTGGCACGCTTATTGTGAGCAGGATAGTCGAAGCCCTCCTTAATATTGATTCAAACAGAGGCGGACAGAAGATTCATGCTTATGAGGGGATACTTTTTGCAGATAAGAAGTCAAAGGCCATCTACGCTACATATGAATACACATTTCCAATGCAGGTTGCAAAGCTTGCCAATATAATCCAGGCGGATATAGTGAATAAAGGAATAGAGAAACCGCTTTACGGATTTACCGTTGTTGACAGTAAAAAGGCTATTCTTGAGCTCTCATCACATGAGTTCCAGAAACTCTACGGATGGAGCACCGAGCGTGCAATGATATTCACCAAGGTCACAACCGGCAAGTCGCCGATGGTTGCCATCAGGGTAACCAACCTTAAACCTGGGGCCGTTGTTATACACGGGCTGCGTGGAAATGAAGTTCATCTTATGGCAAAGAAAATGGCTGAAATTGACAGGATTCCCCTTCTTGCAACGACAATGGACATTGACGAAATGGTAGATGCGCTGAAAAAGTACAGTGAATACCATGTAATCGAGTAGATATCACATTAAAATGCACATTTAAACGGTGTTAAGATGAGTGTAGGGATAGTCTCATATGGTGCATACGTACCAAAATACAGAATTAAGATCGATGAAATCGCCCGCGTATGGGGAGACGATGCAGAGATACTCAAGTCAGGACTGATGGTCTATGAAAAATCAGTGCCTGCGGTTGATGAAGATGCAGCTACTATTGCAGTGGAGGCTGCAAGGAGCGCAATTTCAAGATCGTGCATCGATGCACAAAGAATCGGGGCCGTTTACACAGGTTCGGAAAGCCACCCTTATGCAGTAAAACCAACCAGTACCATCGTTGCAGAGGCAGTTGGCGCAACCCCGGTGCTTACAGCTGCAGATTTTGAATTTGCATGCAAGGCCGGCACAGCTGCAGTCCAGGCCTGCATGGGACTTGTTTCCTCAAAAATGGTGGATCTTGGCCTGGCCATAGGGTCAGATGTGGCCCAGGGAGCCCCCGGAGACGCCCTTGAATACACTGCCGCAGCTGGTGGTGTTGCATACCTTATCGGTAACAAGGAGTCAGAACTTGTGGCTGTCATCGAGGATACATACTCCTTTACAACCGACACTCCTGATTTCTGGAGACGTGAAGGCATGCCATACCCTGAACACGGTGGCAGGTTCACAGGTGAACCGGGTTACTTCAAACATGTTACAAACGCTGCAAAGGGACTGATGGAAAAAATGGACACAAAACCTGCAGATTATGATTTTGCTGTATTCCACCAGCCCAATGGCAAGTTCCCCACCCGTGCTGCTTCAATGCTGGGTTTCAGTAAGGAGCAGATAAAGCCCGGGCTTGTGGTCCCAAGGCTTGGGAACACTTATTCCGGATCATGTATGATGGGAATAGCTGCAACCCTTGACCAGGCAAAACCAGGGGATCGCATATTTGCAACCGCATTCGGCTCAGGTGCCGGAGGAGATGCATTCAGCATCAGAGTAACTGACAGAATAGATGAGATAAGGGATAAAGCAGCAAAGGTGGAGGAACTCCTTGCAGACCCGGTCTACATCGACTACTCCAAATACGCCAGGCACAAAGGAAAGATAAAGGTGGCATGAGGTGTCAAAAATGAGAGATGTAGCGATCATAGGTATCAAGAACACAAGTTTTGGCGAACAGTGGGACCGCTCTTTCAGAGACCTTGTGGTTGAGGCGGGAGTAGGTGCAGTAGATGACGCCGGCGTTGTCGGTGAGAAGATAGACTCGATGTTTGTGGGCAATATGAGCGGCGGACAATTCGTCGAGCAGGAACACATTGGGGCATTGATTGCCGATTATTCGGGACTTGCAAAGGACATACACGTGCCTTCAACACGTGTTGAGGCAGCATGTGCATCAGGAGGACTTGCGCTCCGTCAGGGAATATATGCCGTAGCTTCAGGAATTGATGATATCGTCATTGCTGCCGGAGCCGAGAAGATGACAGATGTCCCCTCAGCAAAGGCATCCTCAGCACTTGCGGCAGCCGCTGACAGGGAATGGGAAGGCATCATGGGTGCAACCTTTCCGGGATTGTATGCAATGATAGCAAAGATGCACATGCACAAATATGGAACCACAAGCGAGCAGTTAGCATCTGTTGCTGTTAAAAACCACCATAACGGACAGCATAATCCCATTGCCCAGTACAAGACCCCTATTACAGTTGAATCCGTCCTGAGATCCATAATGGTAGCAGATCCGCTTCACATATTCGATTGTTCACCTATTACTGACGGTGCATCCGCTGTGGTACTTGCACCTGCAGACATTGCCCATGAATTTACCGATACACCAATATATGTGAAGGCAACAGCACAGGCATCTGATACTATTGCACTGCATGACCGCAGGGATATAACCACCCTGGATGCAAGCGTAGTAGCCGGAAGGAGAGCATATGAAATGGCAAAGATGGGGCCAGAGGACATACAGCTTGTAGAGGTACACGATTGCTTCACGATTGCCGAAATATGTGCTATTGAAGACCTTGGCTTTGCAAAGAAAGGTGAGGGCGGGATAATGACCCAGAACGAAGAGACAGCTATCGGAGGAAAAATACCTGTGAACACCTCCGGAGGGCTCAAATCCTGCGGACACCCTGTGGGAGCCACCGGTGTTAAGCAGGCTATTGAGATAGTCGAGCAGCTTCGTGGCGAGGCTGGAAAGCGTCAGGTAGATGGAGCAGAGATCGGAATGACCCACAATGTGGGAGGTTCCGGAGCAACTGCTGTTGTACACATATTCTCGAGGAACAGGTGATCATCATGTCAGTACCAAGATTTTGGAGAAAGCAGGTAGCAAGGTACAATCTTGTAGGCACACACTGTAAGAAATGTGATGAGTACTTCTACCCCCCACGCAACATGTGTCCTGCATGCAGGCGTGAAGGAGAGATAGAGGATTACAAGTTCTCCGGGAAAGGGGAAGTTGTGACATACACTGTGATCCACACTGCTGCGGAAGGTTTTGAGAACCAGACACCTTATGTTCTTGGAATTATAAAACTGGAAGAAGGTCCAAGCCTCACAAGCCAGATAATATCTGAGCCTGAAACTGTGAAGATAGGCATGAAAGTAAAGCCTGTTTTCAGGAAACTGGGACAAGATGGTGAACAGGGCATGATCTACTATGGTACCAAATTCATCCCGGACAAATGTTAGAAATTGAAGTTAAAGCCCGTGCCCATCACCAGAAGGTAAAAGAGCTGTTGAAAGGCATGGGTGCTGATTTTATAGGTGTCCAGCATCACCGGGACACCTATTTCAATGCTCCTCACAGGGATTTTGCAAATACCGATGAAGCACTGAGGATACGCGCTGTCAATGGCAGGTCAGTAATGACCTATAAGGGAAAAAAACTGGACACCATATCCAAGACACGCGAGGAACTTGAGACCGAAGTGGACGGTGGAACAACCCGAAGCATCCTTCTTGCTCTGGGTTTCCATGAGTCAGGTGTGGTCAGAAAGACAAGGGAGATATTCAGATACGATAATATAATTATCTGCCTTGACAATGTGGGAAGTCTCGGGGAGTTCATTGAAGTAGAGATCATTGCTGAGTCTGACATTCAAAGCCATAGAAAACGAATATTCTCTTTTCTGGAGAAGTTTGATATTCAAGAAAAAGATTCCATCAGGACATCCTATCTTGAGATGCTGCTTGAGCAAGGTGCAGGAAAGTAGTTAGCTACATCTACTTTCTTTTAATCCTTTAAAATTCGATTATCCATTAGCTGTAAGTTCATTTAATCCAAAATCTTAAAAAATCAAAAAGCAAAAAGATGGGGTTTAGCCCATCTCAAAAAATATAAGCTCTTAATTATCTGATACAGGAACCAGGTCCCATATCCTTATCGACTGTCAGCAAAGATACCCTCTCACCGGCATCTGCTGCCAGGAGCATGCCCTGGGATTCCACGCCGCAGAGCTTCACAGGCTTGAGATTGACAAGCACGTTCACGGTTTTGCCTATCATTTCTTCTGGGTCGTAGTGTTCTGCAAGACCTGCAACTATCTGTCTTGGTTCCTCATCGCCGATATCTACCTGAAGACGCAGGAGCTTCTTTGATTTCTTGATCTTCTCGGCGGAAATTATTATTCCAACCCTGATATCAAGCTTTGCAAAATCATCATAGTCTATTTCGTCCTTGAATTCCATTATCTCTGCTTCCTTGATCCCTGCTTCCTTTGCCATGGCTGCCTTTATACGCTTTGAGGATATCTTTTCCATTTCCCCGATCTTATCATCCTCAAGCTTGGTGAAAAGTATCTCAGGTTTTGACAGTTTTGTTCCGCTTAGCACAGGAACGGTTGCTTCTTCATAGGTAGCTGTGTGCACATCAGATTCCATGCCGATCTGTTTCCAGGCGACTTCCATGCTTCCAGGGGTCATTGGTTCAAACAACAGCACAAGTGCCTTAGCTAGTTGAATGCAGTTCTTGATAACCTTTCCACATGCATCCTTATCTTCCCTGATGAGCTTCCAGGGTTCATTGGACTGGAAGTAAGAATTACCATATGATGCAAGGGCCATTGCAGTATCTGCAGCTTTCTTGAACTCGTATTCTGCATTTGCCTTCCTGACCTCTTCGATGGTGGAGCTTATCTTCTCCATTAGCTCTGTCTCGATATCACCCTCCGGGACAGACCCGAAGTTCTTGAATGCGAAAAGCAAGTTGCGATACAGGAAATTGCCGAAAACGCCTACAAGTTCTGTGTTGATCTTATCCTGGAATATCTTCCATGAGAAGTTCACTTCCTTTGTATGTGAGGTATAACTTGCAAGATAATATCTTAGAAGGTCCGGGTGGAAACCGTGGTCAAGGTAATCCTCCTCGACCCAGACAACATAACCGCGGCTCTTTGAGAAGGTCTTGTCCTCTATCTTCACCATACCCGAAGCAACAACCGCAGAAGGCTGACTGTAATCAGCACCTTTGAGCATCGCGGGCCAGAAGATACAATGATGGTAGATTATATCGCCACCGATGAAATGGACTATAGGGCAGTCGCCTTTCCAGAACTTTTCCCAGTCACCACCGGTCGCCTCTGCCCACTGTTCCGTGAATGCGATATAACCGATAGGAGCATCCACCCATACGTACACAACAAGCTCATCATGGTCCGGGAATCTCACACCCCATTCAAGGTTCCTTGTAATGCACCAGTCGGTGAGTTCCTGCTTTACCCAGCCCAGCGCATAGTTGCGCGCATTGAGAGTGCCTCCCAGGTGCTCCAGGTGCTCCAGCAGGAAATCCTTGAATTCTGAGAGCTTGAAGAAGAAATGTTCCTGCTCCTTATATTCAGCAGGGCCCCTGCATATGGTACACACTGGTTCCTTAAGTTCCCCTGGCTCCAGGTGCTTGCCACATCCCTGGTCACACTCATCACCACGTGCCTTTTCTCCACAGTGGGGACATGTGCCTGCAACGTACCTGTCCGGCAGGAAACGATCACACTGCGGGCAATAGGCTATCTCTATGGTTTTAGGATACACGTACCCTTTTTCGATCAGCTTGTCAACGATGTCCAGTGTGCGACTGTGGTTTGTGTCATCATCTGTTGTCCCGAAGGCATCAAAGATCACACCCATTTTTTTGAATATCCCATCAAAGTGGACATGGTACTTACTGACCAGTTCTGTTGGAGTGATCCCAAGCTCCTCGGCATTTACCACAATAGGTGTACCATGTGTATCGGAACCGCAGACAAATGTAACTTCCTGTGAGTTCTTTTTCAGGGAGCGCACATAGATATCTGCAGGGATGTATGTTCTAAGATGCCCCACATGCGCTTTTCCATTAGCATATGGAAGACCGCATGTTACAAGCACGGATTTATCAGAAGTGATGTTTGACATTTATTATCTCCATTGGGAATTGATAAATAGCTCTGATGCTGGATTGCGGGCAATTATAAAATATATTTCGCTCACACAGGGAATAAGGCAAGGTTTTTGAATGTTCACATGTATTTTAAAAAGGGATGGATAATGAGATGAACAAAGAAAATCCAGATAAAAAAACAGATGATGACGTGGAATATCATCTTTACCCGTATAGTTACGAGGGAAAGAGGGAAGATGATACAACTACAGAAGAATCCCCAGGCACTGAACAGGATGACAGTGAAGCACCGGCAATAGAAAAAGAGAGTGAGGCAAAGGATCATTCAGGCACTTATGATACTTCTGTAAAAGAGACGGAAGAAAAGGATATTGAAAACCCTGAACAAAAAGAAGATTCTCACCCAGATCCATCTGAAAACATAGAAAATATGCAATCCTCAGAGGATGTACAAAACAATACCTTTGAGAAAAAAGAAAGATATGAGCCGGTAAATGAAAATGTCGCAGGTAGAAGCGTGCCGTTTACCGAAGCTCCTGCATCCAGGAAAAAAAGCCGTCTTTGGCAATATGCAGCTATATTCGCCGTTCTTTTGTTCATTATCGGAGCCAGTTTTGCGGTAATTTACCAGACCTTCAATGGAGACATTTATCCTTCAAATGAGAAAGTAGCTGTAATATATGTGCAGGGAACCCTTATTTCCAGCAGTATCCCGGGAGGACTTGGATATGTCAGTTCTGAGGAAGTGTCAGATAACATAAGACGAGCTCTTCGGGATAAGAACGTAAAAGCCATTGTCCTGCGGGTTAACAGCGGAGGCGGTTCGTCTACCGCAGGCGAGGAGATCTACACAGAGGTCAAGAAAGCAAGTGAAAGCGGAATACCTGTGATAATCTCCATGGGAGATGTGGCAGCAAGTGCAGCCTACCATCTATCTGCACCTGCAGACCTTATAGTAGCCAACCCATCCACAATGACAGGAAGCATTGGAACCATATGGACATTCCAGAACCTCTCTGCCTATTATGAGGACGAGGGAGTTGAATTCTACATCGTTAAATCCGGAGAGTTCAAGGACATGGGAGGCTCATGGAGAGGACTCTCGGAAGATGAGAAGGAATACGCTAACAAAGTAGTTGCAGAGATCTACAACAATTTCATATGGCATGTCGCAGAAGGCAGGGGTCTCAGTATCACTGAGGTCAAGGAACTTTCAGACGGCAGGATATACACCGGAAGAGAAGCAAAGAAACTCGGACTTGTGGACGAATTCGGTAACCTTTATGATGCCATTGACAGGGCAGCAGAGATCGGAGGCATAGAAGGCCAGCCAACTGTGGTCTATTTGAATAAGCCATCGATCTCAAGCCTGCTCTTTGGCTCGGAGGCACAATCAACCGTATCTGCAAAGGAGTTCCTGCGCTACTATGAGGAAAGTCCCTACGGCCAGATCACCTGATACAATACCTTGCACACCATTCCAGCCTGGACCCGCCTTCCTCCTCGGCAAGCTATTTGAGAGGAGGATGGATCTTATAGCTATCCTTCTGGGAAGCATGATTATCGATCTGCGGGCCACATACTTTCTTTTTTCAGGAGACAGAACATATCAATGAACCCTCCTGTCGCTTCGCTCCGAAGAGGACGACTTCCCGCTTAGAAGTTAAACCATAGTTCATGCTTCTTTGAGCATACTTTTTCTGAATATTCCATACCTGTCAAATCCCTGATGCATGAGTATCAATACCCCAAGCACTACATTCATGACAGTTGATACATAAATGGCTATCATGATAGCGATCTGATATTCGACAGCTGTAAGTGGGCTTGAACCTGCGATTATTTGTCCTGTCATCATGCCGGGAAGATAGACTATACCAACAGTTGCCATATTTGCAATCGTTGGTTTCAGGGAGTTCCTGAGGCTCCTTCTCATGTAAGGCTTTAATGCCTCGTATTTTTCTGCACCAAGTGAAAGACTGGAAAGGTATCGGTTCTCGTCCCTTTGTATCTGGTAACAGAAATCGTTCATTGCTACTATGTTTGCCCTAAGTGAATTACCTATGACCATACCTGCTATTGGTATTAAATAGCGTGCATCAAAAAGGTCTGTGAGTCCGATAACAAAGTTGTTGAAGTACAGGAGAATCCCAATGTTAGCCAGTGCGAAGGATACTGCAAGCGGGATCAGAAGTGAGCCCTGTTTAAGTTCAGAATCCCTCAGGACCGTATAAGAAGCAACTATGATCATTACGATTATCCATAATATGTTCAGTAATGAGCTGTTAAGATCGAAAACAAAAGTTAGGAAGAAACCGACAAAAATAAGTTGTAGGGTCATTCTGATAGTACTTTCAAGGGTGGGGTTTATCAGCTTTAGTTTAAGCCGGTAGCTGATAAAAATCGGTATTGCCAATAAAAGAAAGCAAAAGACCATCCCCGTAATAGTGATATCAACTGCAGACATTGATATCTTCCTGAATTCGTTCCATATCTATTATCCTTACATTCTCACGCTCCCATTCTGTATCATGTGATATGGCAAGTACTGTCCATGAAGGATTGTTAAGGAACATTTCAACAACTGTTTTCTTCAGTGCTTTGTCAAGGCTTGAGGTTACTTCATCAAGCAGGAAGATCTCTTTCTTTGTCAACATTGATATGATGATGGCTATGCGCTGTTTTTCTCCCCCGGATAGATTTTCAAATCTTTTATCAAGGACCTCTTTATTGAGTGATAGCTTTGAAAGCAATGAATGTAATTCCTTAGTGTCCAGGATTCCTTTGTTTGCGTTGTAAGAGAAGATCTCTTCTATCATATCCCTTACCAAACCTTCTCCTATATCGCTGTTCTGTGAGATGTGTGTCACTTTTTTCCGCAGATACCAGGCAAGTTGAGGATCTATCTTTTTTCCTTCAAAGTATATATCACCTGCAACAGGTAGCCTGAACCCTAAAATTAGTCTGAAGAGGGTTGTTTTCCCAATTCCTGAGCGCCCTTTGATAAGAACCTTGTCTCCTTTGGAAACAGATACATTGAACTTTGAAAGGATCTCCTGCTCCTCTGAAGCTACACACAATTTTTCCATCCTTATCAGTTCCACTTTAGTCACTTCCTGTTTTCATTTGATATTCTGTACACGGGATCTTTGCTGACAGCAATTTATATGCTTTCAGTATAGATGCATCCATTTTACTGCACACTAATGTCTTAGCGCTACTAAGTAGCAATTAATAATACTATATTTTGATTTACTTATATATAGCTTATGATTTTGTATGTGACTAATGTGCATAATAGTGTTACTAATAAAAAAAGTAGTTTCGGTTTTTAAAAGTGATTTCATAGAGAATTAAATTATATGTAAATATATGAAGATGTACACACAGTAAACCAAATACATAAGAGCCTTCAATTTATAAAGACAGCCATAATTGAATGGACAATTTTAATTTACAGATATAAGTTACAGATATTGTTTGATAGATTTATTTCACCTGTTAGTAACGTTTAGTGTTATTTTTCTCTGTTTTTATATTACAAATTGCGAGAGCAGGAATTACCCTATCATATCCGGACCAGTACTTCACAGACCCTCATATACAATTTCAGTAAGGGCAGAAATTATGTTATAGTCAAAACCAGCTCATTACCACAGTAGCCAGTTTGCGCATCTTGCATTTCGCCTACTGGCACCGTATGATCAGATCCTTAGGTGGACAATCAAATGGTTTATATTACCATATCCTGATGTTTACTATTATGAGTGGAATAGGCAAGGAGTTCATGGAAAAGACACAGTATCGATACCTTGGCAGGTCAGACCAGTCCATGGGTCACCCCCAGCCTCCCCTGGAGCTGGCAGCAAAGGACACAGACAGGATAACCGACCTTCCTGAACCAAAGCAGGTCCAGGCAGATGACATAAGCCTGAGGCAGGCCATTGAAAGAAGGACAAGTATCAGGAATTACAGTTCAGAACCTATCTCCCTGGAAGAACTTTCCTACCTGCTCTGGTGCACGCAGGGAGTTAAGGAAGTTGTCCGGGATGTCGTAACCTTTAGGACAGTGCCATCTGCAGGGGCAAGGCATGCTCTGGAAACATATATACTTGTGAACAATGTCAGAGGGCTGGAGAAAGGCCTGTACAGGTTCCTCCCTATTGAACACAGACTTGTAGAGGTCAATATGGAAAGAGATATTGCTGACAGGATAAAGACAGGATGCCTGGACCAGGGATTTATCAAGACAAGTGCTGTGACCTTCATATGGACAGCAGTGCCCTATAGGATGGCCTGGAGATACGGACAAAGAGGGTACAGGTATCTTCACCTGGATGCCGGGCATGTGTGCCAGAATCTCTACCTGAGCGCAGAATCCATAGGATGCGGGGTTTGTGCAATTGCTGCATTCCTTGACGAGGATATCAATCCTGCAATCGGCATTGACGGAGAGAACGAATTTGTGATATACGTTGCGACTCTGGGGAAAAAATGAGAGATGGAACGTATTCAGCATCGTCAAAATATAAAACTGTGACAAAGGAGCTTATGGCAATTCCAGGTGTTGGAAAAAAGATAGCTGATGACCTTTGGAATCTAGGGATCAGAACTGTTGCAGAAATAAAAGATAAAGAACCTGAAGAACTCTATCAGCAACTATGTGACTTTCAGGACATGCAGGTTGACAGATGCATGCTTTATGTTTTCAGGTGTGCAGTTTATTTTGCATCTAACGATGAACATGACCCTCATCTGCTAAAATGGTGGAACTGGAAGGATTGATACCTCCGGAATAATTGTTCAAATTGCTTAAATTTAAACTTAAATTTCCAGTTCAAGTCCAAGATAGTCCTTTATCACCGTAAAGGCCATAGCTGGAGGGAAAGCTCCGGCCTCTGTGATTATGAGGTCTATATATTCAGCAGGGGTGATATCAAATGCAGGATTGCTTACCTTGACATGAGGAAGCTCCCTGAGAAGCCCGGGGTCGATCACTTCATCAATTGAGCGGTCCTCTATCTCGACCATCTCGCCAAGGAGGGTGCGAGGACTGAACTTGTAGGTCTCCGCAGCAACTATCACATTCCTTCTGGCTTCCTGTGCTGCAAGTGCAAGCTGGGAAGTGCCGATCTTGTTAATGAGTGCACCGTTTACGGATATTGAATCTGCACCAACCACAACAAGGTCGATCTTTTTCATTGTCAGCCTCACTGCAGAATCAACGATCAATGTGGTAGGGATCCCATAGTCATTCAGTTCCCTTATGGTAATAAAACCCTGCCTTCTGGGCCTGGATTCGGTGGCTACCACAGATATGTCCTTGCCCTGGTCAAAGGCGGTCTTGATAATGGATAGTGCTGCATGGGAGTTGCAATGGGTCATGATGACATCCCCGTCCCTGATGCGCTGCGCACCGATCCTCCCGATCTTTTCCAGTGCCTCACCTGCATTCATTATGAACCTTTCCGCATTCCCTGCTATCTCATCAATAGCATCACTTACATTGCCAGCGCTGTGCCTTCTGGTCAGCGCAACAGCGTTTGGGAGAGATACAGCTGTAGGCCGGGTATCCACAAGGGTCTTTGCTGCCTCTTTCATCTTCAGGTTGAATTCATCCAGGTCAAGGTCCTTCAGTGACATGGCATAGTCCCTGAGTGCTGCTGAAGCAGCAACAGCGATCCTTCCCGCACCTCTTATCTCCATCGTCTTTATCTTCTCTGCTGTAGTATTCAGGCCATCCATAAATATAAGTTGCAGTTAATGAATTTATAATTAGCCAGTCGAACAAACCCTGCCGGATAGATAAATAAAAAATGTACCAGCCACAGTTCCAGTATACTGACAGAATGGTCCGCCTGCTTGCAAGGATACAGGCAGCCAGGGAGATAATCCTCAACACCCATGTACCTCCTGCATGGGAAAGAAGGTTGCAGATCAACAATCTCTTCAGGCTGGCCTACCATGCAACAAGCCTTGAGGATAACGGCCTTTCCATCCAGCAGGTCACAAAGCTTGTGAACGGACAGAACATCTTCGGGGATGAGAACGATAAAAAGGAAGTCCTCAATTTCCTGGAAATAAATGAGTACCTGCAGAGCATGGAGAGTGAGGATATTTCCGAAGGAATGATACTCGCACTTCACAAAATAGCCATGAAAGACATAGACAACGAGTGTGAAAGCGGCAGGTACAGGACCAGTGTGCTTGAAGGATTCATGGAACCGGAAAGGATAAGGTACAGCATCAGGGACCTGATAGACTGGGTATATAGCGATCCATCTTCAGAAATTATCCCTGCATTGCAGGCCGGAATCCTGCATTACGAACTGTATCGTATACATCCCTTTGAAAAAGCCAGTGGGACAATTGCCAGGAGTATCTCTTCATTCATATTGGGAAGGAACTTCAGGGAAGCAAGAAAACTGTTTACCATAGAAGAGTTCTTCAACCAGAGAAAAAAGGACTATTTCGAAAAACTTGAAGGCAGCAACGGAAGTGCACCTGATGTAAATCAGTGGCTGGAGTATTATCTCTATGGACTTGCATTAAAGGTTTCAAGGGTTGAGAATGCCGTGCTGAATATAAGCCGGGACCATGGCACCGTTGGAAAGTATATTCAGGCAGGATTGAAAGATAGACAGATACAATCCATAAACTTTGCCCGGGAGATGGGAAAGATCACCTGCAAGGAATACCAGAGACTGTGCAAGCTTGGGGTTTCAACAGCAAAAAGGGATCTTCGGGAACTTGTTGAAAAAAAGATATTCATACAGATAGGAAGAACCGGCAGGGGGGTTTATTACAAACTCAGGTATGATCATCTGGAGGAATTGATATGATAAGAACTGACACATTAACAGGATCATTTAGTATCATTTAAAGATCATTCCTTTCCAAATCCCTGACAATGTTCCAATATACTTTATCCATAAGAACATAATATCCGCTAAGCTCCCTGTATATCTCCTCAGCAACATCCTCATGGTAGGTATGGGTGGTCATGTTCCGGTCATCGGTCATGTAAAGGGCCTGCATACTCTCACTCTCGTTTAGCAGATGTATTCTGAAAGCCTCCCTGAAACAGGACTTGGGAGAATTGCATACTATACCTTCCCTTTCTATCAGATATTCTTTGATAAGCTTCCAGATAGCCTCAAAGGTGTATTCAAAGCGCTGGATAGCAGCATCCCTGATTATGACCGAGTAAGGTTCATCCATGATTTCCTTCAGGGTGCCAAGGGCTCTTTTTGCAACCCTTGCTTTCATTTCAAGCTTGTACTGTCTTTCCATACTTCCCCCTCATCAAACACTTTCTGCCGAAACTCTTCCGAAACAACGGACAGATCAACCAGATCCACAGTATAGGGAATGTTCATCTCTTCTAACTCGGTTCTTAAGGCAGTTAATCTTTTCCTGTCATAACTGCCATTGTGCAGGATACCGATATCGATATCCGATGTCTGATATGCATTTCCCCTGGCCCTTGAGCCGAAAAGAATTATGCTGACATCTTCGTCTTCAAACGCATGTAGAACGGCTTTTTTCACTTTTCTGATAGATAGTTCAAAGACTTGTGAATATGCATTCATTTTTGATTCCTTTTTTGTTCATTTTGTTAATATAATGTTATCTACATTATAAACCAAAGCCTTAAATTGTTTATCCGATAGCATATGGATCAAAATAGATTTCAATGAAAAGACCATAAACAAAAAAAGGAACACAATGTCCGGCCGACATCCGATATCTGATGACTCCATCCTCATGCGCTGGATGAGGGTAGAGATAGGAAAGATAAACGAAGGCATCGTCTCAGAGCGGAAGATACTTGCCCGGCTTTTAGAAGAAGACAGGCCAACAGCCAGAACAAAAGCGGGGAATGAACATGTCTTTGATAAGAGTGTACTTAAAGAGATAAGTGCAAAACTACCAGCTGACATGCAGGGCAAACTCAGACTACCTCTTATTTTCTTTTCAGACACCCAGGTCCCTGACAGCTGCTATCTCAATGACCCTCTGGCCCTTGAAGCATTGCAAAGGCTTGGGGAATTCAGTCAAATGCGCCGTATGCATCAGGGAAAACTATGGGTTGCCAGATCCATAGCCTATGCTATCATGAAGAAGTATCCAGGTGTTGTACAGATAGCTATGAGATGAAAGGATATGTGGAATATCGGTCTCACTTTTCAAACCAATCAACAAAATCAAATACAGACATTCCAATATTATCACTGCTCTTTGAGGATTTTATATGACCAGCATCCCATCCATCAACCCCGCAACAGGCAAAGTTATAGGCAAAATTGAAATGCATAATGAAGAAGAGATCAGTCAGATACTCAAAAGATCGGCCCAGGCCTTTAAGGAATGGAAAAGAACCGATGTTTCAGAGCGTAAAGAGCTTCTTGAGAATTTTGCCCGGATGCTGAGAAAGAACAAACAACAATACGGAAAACTCATTAGCTCTGAGATGGGGAAGGTCATAAAGCAGGCTGTCCCTGAAGTCGCCAAATGTGCGGATATGTTCGATTATTTTGCCGGCAACGCAGAGAAGATGCTTGAAGGCGAGCCTGCAAAAGAAGGTTCATGCGATTTAATGATCCATTACGAACCTATGGGCACTGTGCTTGCCATCAAACCATGGAACTTCCCCTTCTGGCAGGTCCTGAGTGCTGCATCACATGTGCTTGCAGGGGGGAACGTCATGTTGCTCAAACATTCCAGCTATGTACCCATGTGTGCTCTTGAAATTGAGAATATATTCCTTGAAGCGGGATTTCCTGAAGGTGTTTTCCAGACACTCCTCATAGACGGAAAAATGGCATCCTCACTTATCCCGAGGAACGAGATAAAAGCGGTATCCTTCACAGGAGGATACGATGCAGGACAGAAGGTTGCTGGAATTGCTGCCCATCACATGAAGAAATTCGTGCTGGAGCTTGGAGGAAGTGACCCCTTCATAATCCTTGATGATGCCAATGTCGATATGGCGGCAAAGATCGGTGTTTCAAGCCGTTTTATCAATACGGGACAGACATGCATTGCAGCCAAACGCTTCATTGTTATGGAAGATCTGGCAGAGGAGTTCACTGAAAGATTTGTAGAAAGAACCCGAAAGCTGAAAGTAGGAGACCCCACGGAGCCTGACACAGATATTGGCCCGATTGTCAGGTATGAGCAGATAAGGATCCTTGAAGACCAGGTAAAAGATGCAATATCAAAAGGAGCAAAGGTCCTTGTTCCCGGTGGCAGGATGGAAACTGAGGGGTACATGTATTCCCCAACTGTCCTCAGTGCAGTTACAAGAGACATGAGAGTCATGAGGGAAGAGACATTCGGACCTGTGGCCCCAATAACTGTCGTGAAAACTGAGGATGAGGGCATTGAACTTGCAAACGATTCAGAGTTCGGGCTTGGAGCCAGTGTCTGGAGCCAGGACCGTGAAAGAGCTATGAGAGTAGCATCAGAACTTGAAACCGGGATGGTAGGAGTTAACTCGTTCTGTACACCACAGGCCTGCCTGCCTTTTGGAGGGGTCAAGAAGAGCGGCATGGGCCGGGAGCTTTCAAAGCACGGTTTCTATGAGTTCATGAATATCAAATCCTTGAAACTTATGTGATGCATGTGTGGACAATGAACCCAAACATCCGTTTTTACCAAAGAACCATTGAGAGATTTTTTAATAACATATAAACGATATCTACTATTATATAACAGAACAAAGTGAATTATTCTGTATAGCTACAAATAATATAGTAAAGGGGAATCAAATTGGGAAAAATACGATCTGTCAATCCTGCAAGCGGTGAACTGAATGGAGAATTCGATATTCATTCCCGGCAGGTTATCGATGAGAAAATACAAGCTGCAAGAAAGGCATTCGATGAATGGAAAAAAGAACCCATTGTAGAGAGATGTTTTTCCATTGAGTGTGTTGCTGAGGTACTGAGGGACAGGCAGCAGGAACTTGCAGAGCTTATCACAACGGAGATGGGCAAGCCTATCAAGGAATCGCTTGCGGAGATCGAGAAATGTGCGTGGACATGTGAATATTTCTCGCAGAATGCTGAAACTTTCCTGGCTGCGGAATTTGTGGAGACGGATGCTGAAACTTCAGGTTTTGTCTATGAGCCTGTGGGAGTGGTCCTGAGCATAATGCCCTGGAATTTCCCATTCTGGCAGGCATTGAGGTTCGGGATACCCGCCCTTGCAGGAGGGAACACGGTCCTGTTGAAGCATGCAAGCAATGTACCCATGTGTGCCCTGGAAATAGGGAATATATTCACTGAGGCAGGGTTGCCTGAGGGCAGCTACCAGACACTACTTGTGGACGGTCCCACTGCAAGCTCACTGATATCAAGAGACGGAATAAACGCCGTTTCATTCACCGGCAGCCGGTCTGCAGGAGAAATGGTGGCTGAAGCTGCTGGAAGGAACATTAAGAAGTTCATTCTTGAACTTGGCGGAAGTGATCCTTTCATAGTGCTGGAGGACGCAGACCTGGAAAAGGTTGCAAAAGCAGCGGTTTCGGCCAGGTTTCAGAACAGTGGACAGAGTTGTATTGCAGCCAAACGTTTACTCGTAGATGAAAAGATCGCAGAAGATTTCACAGACCTGTTCACAGATAATGTGAAGAATCTCAAGATAGGAGACCCTATGGACCATGACACCGATATGGGACCCCTTGCAAGTGAAAAACAAAGAGATATACTGAGCGGACAGGTTGAAAGAACACTTCAGATGGGAGCAAACGTCGTTCTTAAAGGAGGAATAAAAGAGGGAGAAGGGGCCTATTATATGCCTTTTGTCCTTAACGACATTAATGAAAATGCTCCTGTTATCACAGAAGAGACATTCGGACCTGTGGCACCGATAATAACTTTCAAGAACGAGGAAGAGGCTATCAGGATAGCAAATAGCACAGAGTTCGGGCTGGGTGCCAGTATATGGAGCAGGGAGACCGAGAGGGCCATGCGGATGACGCGACATATAGAAGCCGGCATCATTACAATCAATAACGTTGTAGCATCAGATCCCAGATTACCTTTTGGAGGAATGAAGAAAAGCGGCGTAGGTAGAGAGTTGTATCGCATAGGTATGCTGGAATTTATGAATATCAAATCCATGAAGGTGTATTAAGGGATGAAAGCAAGTGACCTTTTTGTAAAATGTCTTGAGAATGAAGGAGTTGAATATGTGTTCGGAGTGCCCGGGGAAGAAACCATCGACCTTACGGATTCCCTCCTGAGCTCAAAGATACAATTCATAACTACAAGACATGAGCAAAGCGCCGCTTTCATGGCAGATGTGTACGGAAGGCTCACCCACAGACCCGGGGTCTGCCTTGCAACACTTGGGCCGGGTGCAACCAACCTGATAACAGGCGTTGCCGATGCCCAGCTTGACAGGGCACCCCTTGTAGCTATCACAGGTCAGTCGGCGCTTGAGAAAACCCACAAGGAATCACACCAGTATATTGATATCGTTACAGCCTTCAAGCCTTTCACAACATGGAATTCAAAGATCACAAGGCCTGATTTCATACCCGAGATAGTTCGCAAGGCCTTTCATATTGCTACTGACCGTCCGGGAGCCACACACATAGAACTTCCTGAGGATGTGGCCAGGGAAAGCACATCCAAAGAACCCATTTCCAGAAGATCCTACTCTCACATCAGCCTGCATGATGAGAAAGAACTCAAAAAGGCTGCAGATATGATAAAAAAGAGTTCCATGCCCATCATCCTTGCAGGCAACGGGATCTTCCGGGAAGATGCGGCTGATGAGCTCAGGAAATTCGTTCATTCCACAGGCCTGCCAGTGGTAAGCACATTCATGGGCAAAGGTGCAGTGGCTGCAGATGACGAGCACTTCCTGGGTTCCATGGGTATCAAGGACCATGACCATATCATGTGTGGTTTTGAAATGGCTGACCTCATCATTTGTGTAGGATATGATTATGTTGAATACGGCCCTAAATCCTGGAACCCTGACAGATCAAAGAAAATAATACACATACACACCGACCACCCGGAAACAGATGAGAATTATATCCCGGAAATTATGCTAATTGGCAGCATCATGCAGGCACTTTTCAATCTCAGGCAACAATGCGATTTCAAAAGGGATATACCTGAGAGATTCTCAGGGGTCCGCTCAAGGATGAGGGCCGAACTTGAGGATTACAGGAATGAACCGTCATACCCACTAAAACCCCAGAGAATAATCTACGATGTCAGAGAAGCAATGGGAAGGAACGATATCCTTATCAGCGATGTAGGTGCCCATAAATTGTGGGTTGGACGACTGTTCCCTGCATATGAACCCAACACGGTCTTCATGTCCAATGGACTTGCATCCATGGGATTTGCACTCCCGGGTGCCATTGCAGCAAGCCTGATAAATACTGATAAGAAGGTTGTTGCAATTGCAGGGGACGGAGGTTTTCTTATGAACCTCCAGGAACTTGAAACTGCTGTCAGACTGGGGTGTGATTTTGTAGTGGTCATTTTCAACGATTCAAAATACGGACTCATCGAATGGCACGAAAAGAAATATTTTAAACAGACCATCGGCATTGATTTCAAAAACCCCGACTTTGTGATGCTGGCACAGAGCTTTGGTGCAAATGGCGTAAGGATCAAAAGCGCAGAAGAGCTAAGACCAAAGCTCACTGAAGCCCTTAATGCCGGCGGGGTCTGGCTGCTTGATGTACCTGTGGATTATTCCGAGAACATCAAACTGACCGATAAGCTCAAAGGGATCTTCTGTGAGCTGTAAAGGTGAAAAGAAGCTTACCTTACGTCCACATCTTTCCAGAATGCAACGTAGTTGGTGAAATCCTTTCCCACCTTTTCCGGTGAACCTTCCTTGGGCTTTGGATAGTACCAGGCAGCGTCCTTGTTGACCTTCCCTTGCACAACGACGTCATAGTAGCTCGCAACCCCTTTCCAGGGGCATGTTGTGTTAAAATCACTCTCCCTGAAATAATCCATGTTCACCACATCCGGTGGGAAGTAATGGTTGCCCTCGATAATTATCGTTTCGTTACTTTCTGCAAGAACAGCTCCGTTCCATGTAGCTTTTGTCATTTTGAACCACTCCTCTGTGTTATTTGTCTTGTATGATTTAAAAGACTATGCATAATGATTTCTACTGATGACTGCTTTCCTTAAGACAGATAACTTTATAAAAGGTGCACTTAATCTATATTAAAGGGAAGTCGTTATCGTATTAAAGTTATATTATAGTTATTCATACAAGCGATTCTCGGGGTGTTGAATATGAAAAAGACTATTTTTATATTGTTAATTGTGGCTATGGCCCTGTTTGCCAGCGGATGTACGCAGGAGCCTTCCAGTGAACAGCAGAAAGAAACCATTGTCATAGGATCGAAACTCTTCCAGGAGTCCTACATACTTGCACACATGACCGCTGTTGTACTGGAGGATGCAGGATACAAAACCGATGTCAAACAGGGTCTTGGAGGTACATTTGTCAATTATGAGGCATTGAAGGCCGGCCAGATACACACATATGCAGAATATACAGGTACTGCATACAGCCAGATCCTTAATCTGGAGCAGCTTGATGACTGGGACAGGCAGGTAGTATCCGATGCGACCGAAAACGGTCTTCTGGAACAAGACAGGGTTATGGTAGTAAGCAACCTTGGTTTTGAGAACGCATATGCCATTGCAGTGCGTGAGGACTGGGCAGCCGAGCACAATGTCACAAAGATAAGTGATCTTGAGCAATATGCTGCAGAGATGACAATTGGAACTGATCCAGAATTTGCTACCCGTGAGGACGGGCTACCGGCCATAAAGAACGTGTACGGTTTTGAGTTCAGGGATTACAAACAGGCAGTTGCTACCGTAATGTATGAAGCCATCAAGAATAATGAAGTCGATGCCATTTCAGCCTATACCACTGACACCCGCAACGAGGTGTTCAACCTAAGGGTGCTTGAGGATGACCAGAATGCTCTGCCTCCTTATGATGCCATCCTTATAGTAACGGAACAGTTCGCACAGAACAATCCTGATGCCATTGCTGCAATGAAAAAACTTGAAGGTGCAATTGACACCGATGCAATGACGCAGCTGAACTACCAGTTCGACATTGAAAAGAAACAGCCCAGGGATATTGCATATCAGTTCCTTGTCGATGAAGGCATCATAGAGGGATAAGGGAAGGATTTCCCTCTCTTTTTTTAAACACGATATCACTTAAGGGGTGCACTATATGCAAAATAGGAGACTGTTTGACCGTATAGAATCCATTAAGTTCAAAGGTATCACTAAAAAATACGGGCCTGTGTATGCAGTGAAGGATCTGGACCTGGAAGTGCGGGGTGGGGAACTACTCATCCTCATAGGACCCAGTGGTTCAGGAAAGACAACTGCACTGAGAATGATGAACCGGATGATAGACCAGGATACAGGATCTGTAACCATCAACGGGCTTGATACAAGGGACGTGGATCCTGTGCGCCTGCGCCGTAACATGGGATATGTGATACAGAATATAGGCCTCTTCCCTCACATGACCATCGGGGAAAATATAGGGCTGGTACCAAAACTTGAAGGATGGGACAAGAAAAAGATACATCAAAGGGTGAGTAACTTGCTGGATTTTGTATCCCTTCCCCCTGATATCTTCATGAAAAGATATCCCCGGCAATTAAGCGGAGGACAGCAGCAGAGAGTTGGTCTTGCCAGGGCCATGGCAACTGATCCGCCTCTGTTCTTAATGGATGAACCATTCGGGGCACTGGACCCTATACTACGCAAGCAGCTTCAGAAAGAATTCCTTAAGATAAAGAACGAGATCAACAGGACCATCATATTTGTTACCCATGACATTGAGGAAGCCCTTGTACTGGGGGACAGAATAGCCATAATGGACCAGGGACAGCTTGTACAGGTGGGACCTCCTGAAGAGCTCATCTTTAACCCTGCAAGCGAGCTTGTATCAGATATTGTCGATAACCAGCGCAAATACAAACACATGGACACTCTTAAGGTCAAAGACCTCATGTCTGCATATGAAGATAAATATGCCCTTGACGGGAAAACAGAGGTATGTGATGCTGTTGAAGAAATGACCAAAAGAGACCTTGAAACTGCTTTTGTATTCGATGGGCATGAGCTGCTGGGGCAGGTAACAATGGTGGACCTTATGAAATGCAGGGTAAAAGCTCAGAAACTGGCTGATCTTGCAAGACCTATGAAAACCTTCCAGCCTCTGGATTCAGTTGCATTCGCACTTTCAGAGATGAAAAAGAGCGGAGAATACATTGCAATCGTCATGGACCCAAATAAGCCTGCAGGCATCCTTGTATCTGATGAGGTGTTGCTGAAGCTGATCTGAAAGATACGTGAATGACCGGAAAGGAGAATACATGTTAACGATACAGGTCATTGCAGAGGTCTGGGACAAACACCTGATGACAATACGCACCATAGAACATCTGCAGATGTTCAGCATAGCCCTGACGCTATCAATAATTATTGGTGTTTCGGTAGGTGTTCTCATATACATGAGACCAAAAACCGCAGATACGGTCCTGAATTTCCTCAATATCGTTGAGACAATACCGGATCTTGCACTTATAGTGCTGCTGCTGCCAGTTCTCAAGCTTGGCGCCGGCCCTACCATCGCAGCATGTGTACTCTATTCTATATTGCCTATTGCACGGAATACATATACAGGTCTTAAGGGCGTGGATGCCCAGTACACCTATGTTGCCAGTGCCATCGGACTCTCCTCCCGGGAAGCATTGTTCAGGGTGCGGATACCTCTGTCATTGCCACTGATAGCCGGAGGTATAAGGATAGCACTTGTGTTCTGCATGGGTGTTGTCACACTTGGAGGATTGGTTGCTGCCGGGGGACTTGGGACCGTATTACAGAACGGGGTACAGCTCTACCAGAAAGATGCAATCCTTGTTGCCGGATTATGGACCGGATTGCTGGCGGTGTTACTTGACGGTTTTGCAGGTATCATTGAGAAGAAGCTTCAGGAGAGGTATGGGACATGGTAGGCCTTGAGATAATACTTGAAGCTACATGGGAACATATTATCCTTGTTTATACCACTTTGTCCATAAGTATAGCAATTTCCATACCCCTTGCATTTGCATCCCTCTACAGCAGGAAACTGGAATTTGTAGTGATGAAATTTGCAAACCTTGTACAGGCGGTTCCCAGTTTTGCAGTTGTTGCTATCATGGTGCCGTTGCTTGGTATAGGCTTCACTCCGGCTGTTGTGGCCATAATGCTGCGTGCTTTGCTCCCTATAGTAAAGAACACATTTATTGGCCTGAAAAACGTTGATCCTTCGATCATAGATTATGCGCAGGGTATGGGAATGAGCCAGTGGCAGATAAACACGTATATAAGGCTCCCAAATGCATACCCTGCAATGTTTGCAGGAATAAAGTTTGCCGGCATCCTGGCCAACAGCATTGCGGTGCTTACGGCTTTTATAGGTAGTGGGGGACTTGGAGAGATCATCTTCCAGGGGCTTATAGGTTACAACACAAGTACCCTTCTGGCAGGTGCCATTCCTGCGATCCTGCTTGCAATAATGATAGACAGATCATTTAGTGCACTTGAAAAAAAGGTCACTCCCGGATACAGGAAAATATGAGGATCAATATAAGGGAATTTGCATAAAAGACGATTAGAATGAGCCTCAGAGATGAACTGAAAGGTATAGTCCCGCAAAATTATCTTTGCAAACTTCCCAGCCGGTTTGATGTTATCGGTGACATAGCCATCGTGTCTGTTCCACAAGGCATGGAAACGTACAATGAGGATGTAGCCAGAGCTATCATGGAGAGGACGCAGAATATCAGGACAGTGCTGAACAAGACATCAAAAATTGAAGGAGATCGCAGGATTGCCAGTCTTGAGATAATTACAGGTGAAAGCACAGAGACCATTCACCGGGAATTCGGTCTTGCATACAGGATAGACCTGAAACAATCCTTTTTCAATGGCAGGCTTTCCTTTGAAAGGAAAAGGGTGGCATCTCTTGTCAGATCCGGGGAGGATGTGCTTGTGCCATTCGCAGGAGTTGGACCTTTTGCAATACCCGCAGCAAAGAATGCTGCAAACGTATTTGCAGTGGAAATGAACGGTGATGCCTGCAAATATCTTTCTGTGAATTGCAAGCTCAATAGAGTCGAAAAGAACATTCACGTGATAAATGCCGATGCCTGTAACATATCCAATATGATTAGAGCCGAATTTGACAGGGCCATAATCCCCACACCTTACGGTATGGACTATTTTCTTGAAAGTATATCCACTCTTGTAAAGCCCGGGGGCTATATCCATTTCTACACCTTCAAACCAAAAGAGGACATCTACGGACTGATCCAAAGATACGGGAATATGGGATTTGAGGTACTATTCCATCGCAGGTGCGGCAATGTGGCTCCCGGGATAAGCAGATGGGTGTTCGATCTTAAAAAATGAGTTTAAAGAGGTTTTCAAATAATAGGCATAATATATCTCACTCCTCCAGCGACCCCATAAGCGAATAGAAATACTGCGCTTCGTGTGTAACATATAACTGATACCATGCTTCAAGAGTTTGGGCTGAGAACACGCCAAGCTCTCTGAGAACTTCACGTGCAAACTCCAGAGGAGCAACACCTGATGCGGTTATCAGATTGTCGTCAGGAACCACGGATTCATGGCGATAGAACTTTTCTCCGGCCTAAGTAGGACAGACTGATTTCAGATATCCCAGATCATTACTGGTGTGAGGGCGGTTGTCCATCAGTCCTGCTTTGGCAAGGCCCATTGTTGCACCACAAATGGCAGCCACAAGGACATCTGCATTCAGGAACTCCTTGGCTTTATCCAGCAGAGGAAGATGGATATCCTCCAGCCAGGTATCACCACCAGGTAGAATCAGGACTCCGGCATCATCAGTTATGCACTCTTCAAGGCTTATATCTGGTGCGATACGTACTCCTCCCATGGTGACAACAGGTTCTTTTGTAGTACCAACTGTCCTGACAATGTATTTTACAGCATCCTTTTGGAAGTAGCGACCCGTATTCATTTCAGCTATCAAAAAACCTGGCTCCCAGTCGGCCATTGTGTCAAATACGTAGAGATAAGCTGTCTTGGTCATGGTAATTTCCCGGATTAGCGAAGAAGATTATTTTTCCTCAGATCAACAGAACTTTTATTCTGAATGTTAAAATGAAGTCATAGTATATTGATTTTTGCTTTTTTGTTGGAGGGAGGCTGAATAGTTACCAAAAAAGAATCTATGAGAAGGGACCACTTTCTCACATTGATTCAGGTGCACCGATACCAAGTGTATCAAGAGCATTTGAAAGAACGATCTTTGCACAGTTCACAAGAACCAACCTGCTTGCCCTTATGTCATCTTCTTCAGCGCTTACCACTGGCACAAACCTGTAGAACTGATTGAAGGAATCTGCAAGTTCCCTGGAATAGATAGCTATTGTATGTGGTTTCAAATCCCTTGCACAAAGGTCTATGATACTGTCAAAGGATGCCATTTTCTTAATGAGGTCTATTTCCGTATCCTCGGTAAGAAGTGAAGGATCAATCTTCTGGGTTGGGTCCCATTTGCCTTCTTCCTCTGCTTTTTTAAGTATATTACATGCACGGGCATAAGAATATTGTATAAAAGGAGCGCCCTGTTTCTCAAAGTCAAGTGCCTCTTTCCAGTTGAAAACCGTGGATTTCTCAGGAGAGACTTTTACAATATCATACCTGACAGCGCCTATACCCACCATTGATGCAACCTCTCTCTTGAACTCATCAGGCATCTCAGGCCTGCGTTTATCAACTTCCAGATAGGCCTGCTGTTCTATCTGCTCAAGCAGATCATCGGCAGAGATGAACTTGCCCCGCCGTGTGCTCATAGAGCCTTCCGGGAGGGAAACAAATTCGAATATAACCACTTCTGGTTCGGGTTTGCCTATGGCGTTGAGGGTTGCCTTGAGCTGACCAGATATGAGTTTGTGGTCTGCACCAAGCACATCGATCATCCTGTCCGCACGCTCACCTTTCCATTCATGATAGGCAAGATCACGAGTGGTATAGAGTGAAGTGCCATCACTGCGCTGTATTACAAGGGTCTTTTCAAAGCCATAATCTGAAAGATCGACAACCAGAGCACCATTATCATCTTTGGTCCTGCCTGTCGCCTTTATTTCTTCTATTATCCTTAAGACGGCACCACTACGGATGAAAGCGGACTCATGTGGAAAACTGTCATGGCTTACATTCATGCGCAAGAGAGTTTGCTTTATACCTGAGACAGCAAGGCCCACAGCTTCATCAAAACTCCTGATGGTTTCCACATCACCGCTTTCTACAAGTTGCATACGTTTGTCTATCTCGGCAACTTTCTGAGGATCTGCGTTCAATGAGGCATTTGCCCTGATGTAAACGTCTGCTATTGCATGGTCAGGTTTTTTGGACCTGTCAAACTCGAACTGCAAGAGCGCCCATGAGACAATGGCTATCTGACGGCCCATGTCATTGACATAGTACTGGGTCTGTACATCATAACCTGCTTTTTTAAGTATACGCACAAGAGTATCACCAATAATGGAATTGCGTATATGACCTACATGCAAGGGTCCGTTGGGATTGGCTGAAGTGTGCTCAAGCAATATCCTACCCTCACAGAAACCACCTCCAAAGGAATCTTTCTCTTCCAGTATCCTGGTGACCGTATTGTCCACATAATTGCGACCAACATTTATGTTTATGTAAGGGCCCACTGTTTTGATATCACCTATAAGGGAAGACTCAGGCAATTCTATAGCATCGACTATCCTCTCAGCAAGCTCTTTGGGATTGGACTTTGCCTGTGCAGCCAGCCTGAAAGCCACCTTTGAGGCAATATCAGCATGCTGGGACGGTTCAAGTCCAAGGTCTCCAGTTTCAAGACCAAGGGATTCAAGGGCACTCCACAGAGCATCTGAAACCTGTCTTTTAAATTCGAGGAACAAAGATAACACCTACAAGTTAAAATCCTGAAATATTAAATACACTTTATCTACTTATTGAAAATTGTATCATACACCGGTATTGAACCTCAGTATTGCAACAATACCACCAAAGGCACTCAAAAGCTGGGAACCTTCATCAAAGTCATTGGATATGAACTCGACCTGGGTTGCCATCTGGTCTGCAAGCTCTGAGAGTTCATCAACAATATCGACCCTTTCTATAATTTCCAGGTTACCATTACATACCGGACATGAACCGGCGGATATATCCTGTTCCCCTGGTTTAAAATTACGGGTGACCTTATCTTCATAATCCCCGTTGGGACATCTCAAAGTGATCCTTTCTGCCCTGAGACCTTCAGATATCATTAGTATTTCAACTGCACCTATGTCCAGATTGTTACGTACCTGGACTTCACCATATGCAGCCTTCCCGGAATCAGAGACAAGTTCTGCAAAGAAACGCTGCATTAGTTTTTTCTCTACCATCAGATCTATGTCTGCAAGCCTTTCACTGGCAGCATTGACAAGTTCTGACAAACCTGATTCATCGGTGTATGCAACATCAAAAAGACCGAGGCTCTTTTTCTTTATCTCATGATGCAGGAAATCTCCTGAGTCGAATTCTTCTTTTGTGGGAGAAGGACCTCCAATGAGGACACCTTCAAAGTCCTTGTGATCTACAGTGAGGAATACCTCACTTGCAGCTTCACCTATACGCTTATAGAAATCATGGATGGCTATAAGTCTTAATTGCTGGAACCTGTGGGCACTCTGGCCACCTTTCCTTTGTTTACCCGGAACAGTAGATGTCAGGTTCCTGTAAGGTTCTATGTGCTTACCCACAAGAAGACCTACAGTTGCCTCTCTCCTGTCAAGGACAAGCAAACCGTATGTCTTTGCATCCCTTAGCATTTCCTCAAGTGGTTCAAGGAAAAATGAGGAGTCACAATGATACCTGTATGTGACAATTGGCTGGGGTGGTTCGAGTATGGTGGTTTCCATATTTGTTTTATTGGCACCGATGTCCACAGCACCTGTGAAAAAGACAATACCGTTCTCGGGTACTTCAACATATCTTAGTCTTGAAAGCAGGGATTCCAGTGCACCCTGCACATTATCACGCGTTACCTTGGACTTGATGTTGGAAGCCTGGCCATGTTCGGTCCTAAGCTGTGAAGTCACATCGGATATTTGCTTTGTGGAGGGGATATACAAGGAAATAAGTTCAGTACCTCGTCCTTTTTTGGTACGCAGTTCCTCCAGTTTCTTTTTGAATTCATATTTTGAATGAGCGGATTGTTCTGACATTTTGTGAATACTCCGGTTGAAATAAAGAGATAATCCATATCTTCGATTGTTTTGAGTGCTTATGTATACGTGGATATAAATATAGATTGTGACAGAGGTCCTGACATCAGTCTTAAAATACCTTCATCCTAAGACTTGCAGATAACATGGATACCCATTATCTCCTACAAAAGATGAGAAACAGTACCATCTTTAGAGAGAAGGACAACTCTGCTAAGCTCAACATCGCCTGCAATCCCGTACCCAAGATGTTCAGCAAGATCTATGGAGAATTCCATTACCTCCTCATGTGAAGGCATTGCTTCACGGGGAAGCCGCTTTCTGGAAAAACCCAGGTGCATGTAAGCTTTGACCTCTATGTAATCAGGATGTGCTATCTTTATCATATCTGCAAAGCCTGCAGGGTTGAACATGTTAACACCCTTGATAAGTGTTATGCGAATGACGGTCCTTGTTTCCTTGTCCCTGAGTACTTCAAGGGACTTTAAAATATTATCCCATAACAAAGGAGATTTGGGCAGACAGACATTTTCGTATGTTTCCCTGTCAGGAGCATCAAGGCTCATGTATAGCTGGGCAGGATTTATCTTTGCCATCATTTCCGGAACAGTGCCATTACTTACAACAAAAGTAGTGAATCCCTTCTCTTTGAACTCTTCAATGAGTTGTGGAAGGTAGGGGAAAAGTGTAGGTTCACCGGAGAGTGATATTGCCACATGCTTTGGATCATTGCCTTCCTGCCAGCGTTCATGTGGGGCTGAGCCTCCAAAGCCAGATATGAGTTTTCTCTGGGATTCAATACATGATCCAACTATATCTACCGGGAAATCCCAGCCATCCGGCATGGTCACTTCTATTTCCGTTGGTCTCCAGCAGTGCAGACACCTCTGGTTACACATAAGAGTAGGTGTCATCTGAAGACAGCGATGTGAATGAATGCCGTAGAAAACAGATTTGTAACACTCACCTTCATCCTTTATAGACCTTCTAAGCCAGAGACATGTCTTGACGGCACTGTGGCGGCCTGCAAGACAGTAACCCTGTTTTTTCAGCAGGCTTTCAAAATCCATGATACTGGAATCATCCTGCCCAGTATTTTTCTTTTTTCGACGGGACATCCTTCGGGGTCAATTAGACGTTATGCTATAATATATTTGTGTGGAAAAATGTGTGGAAAATCAGGGATAGACATACAATAAGTATGGAGGCACCGGTCCTTGAAAAGGACCGGAGCTATGGAGGGTGAAACTATGTATATTGTTTCAGTATTTATGGTTCTTTGCAACCTCTATCATTGCCTGTAGGTTCTCAGTAGGTGTCTTGCTCACAATACCACAGCCAGGTGCAAGCAGACCCACTCCTGCATCAATGATCTTCTGTGACTGCTCCTTTATAGTAGCAGGAGTCTGGTTCCAGAGCATGTTAACAGGATCAATGTTCCCGATAATCACGGCTTTCTCCACCTTGCTGACAGCAGTTGCAACATCCACACTCTGGTCAACACTGATGGCATCAACATCTGATGATTCCATGAGTGCAAGACCCTGGGTGGTGTCACCGCATATATGCAATACAACAGGCACATTAAGCTCGTGCATTGCGTCACATATCTTTTTGTGGTAAGGTGCAACGAACTTCTCATAGAATTCAGCACCAATGAGCTGTGCACTTGCAGTTGGGTCGATGATAACCATGCAATCTGCACCGTTCTCAACCATCTTCTTTGCGTATGCAACGTTGAAATCAGTTGTGAATTCCATGAGTGCAAGACCGAATTCCTCATCTGTGAAGATAGCCATGAACCAGTCGTCACCATTGATGTGCTGTGCAAGGGAGAAAGGACCGATCATACTTCCCATGATTGGAAGTTCATCACCATATTTGTCTGCAAGGATCTTGATAGCATCACAAATGACACCTATCCTGCCATGATCAAGACTGTAGCCTTTGAGCTTCTCGATATCATCCACTGACTTTACAACATGGCCCACAACAGATGGCTGCTGCTCTTTTGTACCTGCCTTTATCTCACAGCCGAAGAACTCAGCTTCTGCAGTGATGTCAAAAGGTACACGTACTGCTTCAAATCCTACAACAGTGTGTCCTGCTTCGGCAAGCTTTGCCATCTGCTCTGCATCCTCGTTGGCTTCTGGCCAGAAAGCACCACAGGCTTCCATCTGATCTACTGTCCCGGTCTGGGTTACAGAAACAGCTGGCATCCTGTCTACAGGTTTACCGGTCAATGCACGTGCTAATCTTTCTTTTGGTGTATATTCCGTCATGAATTCAATCTCCTATTATAGAATAGGTCACAAATGGTGTTCACTGCTATATATATTTTTCTGCTCTTAGAATAAAAAATTATAAATACCAGAAAAGAGAACCAAGCCCTGGAAAACAATAAATATGTGTACAATAGAATCATCATACTTTTAGCATACAAATAGAGAAAAAATAGAAATATACCAGATGAAACTGTTTTTCCTTATTTGAAAAAATGAGATCAAGTTTCATGAATGAAATTTACCATCGATTCTTTATGAGAATTATCGGGTTCATTACTTAAAATGATACACCCTATTAATGATAAAATATAAATATCAGAGTTGAGCAGTCTATTTTAAAGACAAACATAATCAGCATCAGATACCAAAAAAAGTTTTTTCTAAAGAATTGATAGAAGGATTTTCAGCATCATCATATATGGTTTTAATCAGAACTCTTATAGATTACTTCATTGTTATGTCCATAAAATCGTCCGTATAATGAAATGAACATGACCAGAAGCTATATATATTCTCATGGAAAAATCAATTATGAAATATCGAAAGCACTTAAAACACAGCTTGTTTAAAAAAGTTATTCCTTTGTAAAGGAGAAAGATATGCAAAATATCCACAAATATCTCAAATCTGCCATCGAAGGAGAAAAAAGAACAGAGAGAGAGCATGATATTAGAATATTCAAGAAATCTGAGGAATTAGCTCTCAAATATGATATTAAATACGATCCTTCAATATTAGTTCCAGATGATCTGGAAATGGCAGATGCTGTTTTTGAAGCGGGTATTGAGCTACTTCATTCTGTAGGTATATTCTGCAAAAGCACCCAGAGAATCATAAATATCGAAGAGGAAGATATACTGAAAGCTCTGAATACCACAAACACTCTTGAGATAGGAAGGCTCAAGGAAAAAGTGGTAGTACCTCCAAGATATCCAATGGTCTCTATACCTCCAATAATAATTGGCGGACCCCTGGGGGGTAGTGTAACTGAAGAGAACTTCCTTTACATAAACCTTAGCTCTGTACAGGAGAACGTTGTGCAGGGAATATACAGCGGAGCTATGAAGCAGTTGGGTGGGGAATTCATACAAGCCAAGAGCCCTCTGGAGATGCTTGCTGTGCTAAAGGCTACCAGGTATGAGAGGCTGGCAACAAAAATTTCTGGAAGGGAAGGATTGGCCCTTATGGGCCCAAGTACTTCAACGCTTGCAATATCATCCTTACTGGTGTCATCCCCTGACCTTTATTCAAATGCTGACCCCCAGGAAATATATATGGACGACCTTAAGGTGGATTATGAGACTCTGTCAAAATGTATCTATCACCAGGAACATGGAAACCACTATATTTCAGGACAAGTGCCGGTTTTCGGTGGCCCGTGTATCGGATCTCCTGAAGGACTTGCCATCATAGATGTTGCTGAGACCCTGCAATCAAAGGTATTGACGCACTCCAGCATACACGCATCCGGTTCTGTGAACTCAAGTACAGGATCCTCATCGACAAAAGAGATACTCTGGGCATCCAATATAGCATCCCTTGCAATATCCAGGAATATGAACTATTATACTGCAAGATACTACTGGAATTCTGCAGGCATATGCACCGACATGATGTTCTATGAGACAGCGGCACAGGCAATTGGAGACACGGTGTGTGGCAGGAATATGCTTTTGGGACCAACCGGACGTATGGGAAGTGCACCTGACCAATCCTCCGGACTGGAATCCCGTTTCATGGGGGAAATGGCACAAATGGCAACCCATCTGACACTAGCCGAGGCCAACAGGCTTGTAGCAAAGATATATGCCAAATATGCTGACCGCCTAAAAAATCCCCCCGAAGGAAAGAGCTTCGAAAAATGCTATAATATCAAATCTGAATATGAAATGGAGCCCACTGAGGAGTATCTAGAATTATACAGGAGGATCTCATATGAGATCATGGGAGAAATCCCCGGGGAGCCGGTTTGATACTCTGTACAAACTGAGCTTTTAAAAGCAAAAATACTATTTTAGAGATATCCATTTTGTAACTATAAGCAGATGGCTTATCATGTGAACTACCATCCATTAAAAATGGGTGGCTTCTTGCTTCATCTGTTTCTCCAGCGAGAATACATCCACAAGCTCAAACCGCAGTCCCTGCGGCG
>JARVGJ010000009.1 GCA_029762595.1 Methanolobus sp.
AAATCCAGTCAAAATCGTTTATATTGAAAAAACAGTAGCATCTGACTCTTTTTATGTCTTAACCGATGACACATGAATTCATATTACAACAAATACACATGATGTCTAAAGTACTTCCTGTACTCTCTTGAAGATAAGTCCTGCAATGAGCTTATCACTTCCAAGAGGCTTTGCGTAAACGATCTTTACCTTCTGTCTGTCTAACTCTACCTCACCTTCATTTGTCTGCGGGTCCAGGTCAAGGAATTCAGGAATATCTTCTGTGAGGTGGACCCCGGATGCAAGGAATATGGGCGTTGCAGCTATTTTTGTTACACCTGTGCCTTCAAATGACATCAGTGCTTCTTTAACAGTAGGTTTACTATGCTCTACGAATCCTGTCTTGATCACATATTCAGGATGATCTTCTGCTATCATGTTTGCGATCTCGGTAACAACCTGGTTATTGTAGGGTAACCGGCTGCCGTGTCCTATAATTAAAATACCTATTTTGTCACTCATTACGTAGCCTTCCTTTCAAAACACTATTACCAATATGGTATATATTAGTTGCTAAATAGAATACGTTTCTAAGTTTTTATAATATATTCTCATATGCTAAAAACAAATGGCTTTTGTATTTTTTTATAATTCTGAAGATCGATCCTTCACGGTCCCGGTAAGAACAGGGAACATTTTTGCTCATTACAAGCCAGGAAAAGAGTCTGTGAAAATAAGCTATCAATAAAGGTATATTCGAAAAAAGAAGGCTGTGCCAGTGACACAGCTTAAATTACTTCCTGTGCTCTCTTGAAGATAAGCTCTGCAATTAGCTTGTCGCTTCCAAGAGGCTTTGCATAGACGATCTTTACTTTCTGTCCGTCAAACTCTATCTCACCCTCGTTTGTCTCAGGGTCCAGTTTAAGGATTCCAGGGATGTCTTTTGTGATGTGGATGCCTGATGCAAGGAATACAGGTGCTGCAGCTATTGTTGTTACTCCTGTACCTGCAAAGGACATGAGCGCTTCTTCGACGGTAGGTTCGCTGTTCTCCATAAAGCCGGCTTTGACGATATACTCAGGGTGGTTCTCTGAGATCATGTTAGCGATCTCTGTCACAACCTGGTTGTTGTATGGTAATCTGCTGCCGTGCCCAATAGCTAATATTCCAATTTTTTCACTCATAATGTCACCTTCTTTGTATACACTGGTATTATAAAGGATAATAATTGTGTTACTTAACAGGGGGATAGTAGGGTGGTTATGTGATATAATGTTTTTTGTTTCAAAGTATCAATATCCTTCATAATCTTTCATTTAATCGGATTCGCTCTTCCCCTGCATACGCATACATATCGCGCCCCCTCACAAAAGCCACAAGCGTGATCCCTGCCTTCTTCGCAAGCTCCACAGCCTCGCGTACAGTGGCGCCCTTGCTTGCAACAAGAGGGATGCCGGCATTCACAGCCTTTGAGACCATGGTGGATGCAAGCCGGCCGGTGGTCACCAGCATACACTGTGAGAGGTCTGTGCCGTTCATCAGGGCCTTACCAACGACCTTGTCCACAGAACATGCCCTTCCCACGTCTTCGCAGAAGAATAGCACTTCTCCTGCATTATCACAGATCATGGAAGTGTGCGCTCCGCCGGTCCTGTGCCATATCCTGCCAAGCTCTTTTAGCTGGCCGACTGCATGTGTGATCGCATCAGTAGTGAATTTTATATCTGGATTGATGTGTTTGATAGCATCCTTGCGGTATGATGTTGTTCCGCATCGCTCAAGGCGGGTGAGTTCCTCCAGTTCAGGAGTGTTGATCTCAATTTTACAGAACATAGTTCTGCCTTCGATCTTTATGGGATCTAGTTTTGTATCAGGTTCAATGAATCCCTCGCATACGAGAAATCCCAGTGCAAGCTCTTCAAGTTCGTATGGACTTGCAAAAAAAGTAGTTACATGGAAGTTATTTACGAAAAGTTCTGACTTTTCTTCGATTATAACGTCCACAGTAACGTTTTGTTTATCGTTCTCAGTGATCTGCAGGCACTTCATTGGGATATAAAAGGATGAGGGGATGTATTCCTCATCCCTGTGGAAAACCGTGGTCTTCCTGTTTCTTTCTGAGTACCGTTTCTCACTCATGCTTCCTTTCTGGCCTTTATCTTTGCAAAGAGCTGCTTAAGGGTATCCTCATTGCTCTTTGTTTCAGGGAAAGGTGAGTCTGTGAACGGTTCGAAATATACGGGCACATTGTCCAGCCTGTAGAACGTACCGTCACATTCCATTGCATCTATAACACCGGGCAGAACCACATCGGATGCAGTTGTTGTCGGGCATGGTGCAATGTCTATGCACACCATTGGTATCTCTGCAAGGTACTTTGCACTGTCTGCAGGAATGTGGTTAACAAGGTCTGCTGACATGACAAACGCAGCGTCAACGTCCTTCTCCCTGAGAAGGTCCACACAGGTAGTCTCACCGGGGTTGTACCGTGGGTATCCCTTCATGAAGTCAAGACCGAATGGGTAACCGTAAAGATATGATGCAAGCTGGTTGAATCCTGCTACGTTACAGTGGCCTCTAAGGGCACCGATGTTACACTTGGTATAATTGTTCAGTTCTTTAACAAGATTCAGTGCTATCTCTATGTTCCTGTGCTTGCCGTATGAAGATGAAACACCAAGACCTACGTAGATGGCTACATAGTTTGATTCCTTCATCATCTCAACCGTCTGTTTCATCACTGAAATTGGTATTCCTGTGATCTCTTCAACAGATGGGTGAGGTTCCCTTCCGTTAAGGATGGTGAACAGTGCACTGAGAAGCTCATAGTCCGAGTTGGGGTTAAGCTGCAGATGCAGGTCCGATGCAATGGCTGTAGGGGTCACCCTTGGGTCCACTGTTACCATGGTCCTGTCAAACCTTCCTCTCTTTGTCCAGTAACCTCTTGGGAATACACCGTACTTTGACATATGTCTTGGCATGGATTCCAGTGCATTGACACCCCAGTAGACTACCATATCGGCCCTGTTCTTTGCCTGGCCGGCGGTAGCACCTACCATGCCTGATTCCTGAATTCCCATTACAGTTGGTCCGTGACAGATGGTTGCGTTTGAGTCTGCAGGTCCTCCAAGGTATTCTGCAATATGGAGTCCTACTTCCTGTGCCTCACATGATGTCTCACTTCCAAGGAAGAAGAATGGACGTCTTGCATTGACCAGTATGTCTGCTGCCATTTCAAGAGCTTCATCCCAGCTTACTTCCTTTACCTTTCCATTTTCCCTGATGGTGGGTTTCAGGAGCCTGTGGTTACTTACTACTTCCTGGAACTTGGCGTTTCCCATCTTACATGCGTTCTGGACATCTATTGTACGGTTCTTGGTATCCAAATCTATCTGGACATCATCACATGAACCTCCGCAAACCGGGCAGATAATGTTCTTATGGACCATTTTATTCACCTCCCATGTACAGCTTCAGGACAACTTCCTCGGCGCTGAGGACCTCTTCATTGGTAGGCTCTACGAAAACAGGGCTTCCCTTGTAACGTGGTGAACCTGTTGAGAATGTATCTGGTTCCACAACGATATTTGCCCAGATGGACCTTGGTATGAATACCTGTCCGGACTTCATTGCTTCGGTAACTTTTGAATAAACTGCAATGGTATGCTTTCCGTCCCTTGATGTAACTGATACTTTCTCAGGACAGCCCAGGGATGTAAAATCCTCTGCGCACATCCAGCAGACTGCACATTCCTTTGTGTACTCGTCGGAATACTTATTGCCACCTTTGGCAAGTCTTCCCTCATCTATGGTACTACCTGTATTGAGTAATGCTTGCATGAATATCACCTCACAGACACTCGTTGTTCTCACAGGACACATACAGTGTGCCCTTTCCTTTCTGCGGGATGGCATAATCGCCTGTGAACTTCTTGTATTCCCCGGGGCACTCTATGTCATTGAACTTCAGGTCGGACTCGACTCCAGTCATCTCAAATCCCGGTGTGAATCTCTCGATACAGCCTCCGATGACAATGGTGCCGCCAGTCATTTCCGCTCCGACTGTCCTGACAGCGTTCCCCTTCACGACGATAAGGCCGCCGTTAATGCGGATGCCGCAGAAGTGCTTTACACTGCCTCCAATGACTATTTCACCGCCGGTAAGGCCTCCGCCTACCTGGCTTACAGCGTCCCCGTCCACAGTGATACGTCCGCCACTCATGCCTTTCCAGCTGCCACGGTATGCACATCCAAGGTGGTCCTTTGTGTTGCCTTTGATGTGTATGGAGCCACCTTTCATCTCCATGCCTGCCCATGAATCGGCGTCACCTTCAATAATTATCTCTCCACCCTTCATTCCGGAGCCCATGTGCATTCCTGCGGAGCCTTTGATAAGTACTCTGCCGGCTGTCATTTCCTGTCCGATGCGCTTGACCCTGGGGATATCTCCGTCTACGATGATGGTAGTATCCTCTGCAGAGTTTCCGCCATTTCCCTGCACCGAAAAGAAATCGGTGAGCGGGTACTCTTTTGGGCCCTGCCAAACGAGTAATTTTCCAATCTCTTCGGTAGTTTTTCCGGCAAAGTTGTCAGGTGTGACAACTTCTGCCTCTACGGTAAGGTCGAAATTTCCTGTTGGTTTAAGAATTACGTCTGCCATTAGAATCACTTCTCCGCATTGACCTGGATAGGTGTCGGGTTTGCCAGGTACTTCTCAGGTGTCGGATAGTTATTGAAACCGAGAGTGTAGTACTTGAACCATTTCTTTACATCCTCAAGCATCCTCTTCTCATCATCAGCATCCACTGCAATGTCTGAGTAGAAAGTGTTCTTCTCAGGGATGGCGACGATCTCGCCCATCTGTGAGACGACCTCTCCTGCCTTGATGGTGTATGCAGCATTCTCAAAGCTCCTTATGATGCTCTCGTAATCGCTGACTTCGAGTTTCTTTGGATCAATGTCGTAAATTGCAACATCACCGTCTGCACCGATGCCAAGGGTTCCCTTCCTGTATGACATTCCGATCGTCCTTGCAGGGTTTGCACGGGTGATGGTTGCTATCTCAAAGAGGTCCATTTCCCTTGTCTCTGCACCAAGATCACTCCTGTCCTGTGCCCATTTGTGGCATTCATCAAAGGTATCCTGCCTTGCTTTGTTGGACATGAGCCATGCAATGATCTGCGGATACTTTATGAATGGGCCGCCGTTGGGGCTGTCCGTTGTCATGATGCTCTTCCATGCGTCCTTGACATAGAGCAGCACTTCAAGGCCCATTGCCCACTGTACACTGTGTACGGGATTGCTCTTCAGGTATTCAAATGGAAGTACACCTGATCCGCACTCACACTCGACATCAGTGTTTGACCATTTATGGCCTGTAAGTACATAGAGGTCGTGGATTGCAGGACCGTCACCTGTCATCACGGTCGCATCACCGAAAGGTACGCATCCGCTGTCCATTACAACGTGGTCTGTGCTGTTCACGTAATCGGTGATCCCCTTTACACCGGATTCGAAGTCCCTCCATGAGGTACCGCCAAATGCATTGAACTGGCAGTGAGTAAGATAAACTGACTCGTGCCTCTTGGCATTCTTCTTTGTCTCGGCCCACTCAACATCGGTGTTTGGTTTTGCCTTGACGTTCTTTGGGATCTTGAGTGAATCCCTTGTTATTTCCCAGCATCCTGGATGTCCCAGATTGTTTGCGTGCAGGTGCACAGGCATGGGGATGCCAAGTTTCTCATTGATTTCTGTAAGACTTTTTATAATATCTTCAGGTGTGACTTCGAAATGAATGTTTGCCTGGTCAAGGGCACTGACATTCTCGCCCCATCCCCAGTTCTCAACACCTGCCGGATTGACACACTTAATACCATAGGTCTTGTGCGTCCTCATCATCCATGATATGTAAGCTGCTGCCTTATCGATGTCCCCTTCCTTGAAGTATCTCATGAGGAACCAGTTGTTACCCAGTACAAGATAGCCTCCCATGTCAAGCATCGGGGTTGAGCGCATTTCCTCGTGTGTATGGCGGGCTTCCATCGGTGGGACTGCTGCCTCGAAAACAGTTGTATATCCCATCTTGGAGTACTCATATCCTCCCAGGTAAACAGAAGGTACAGTGTATCCGCAACCGGAGTGTGTAATTGGTGTTCTCTTCTGGTAGAACTTGTAGTGGTCCTCAGGCCTCATCATCCTGCCTACGTTGACCTTTGCCCCTGCTACGTGGGAGTGCGAGTCCACACCACCGGGCATGACTGTCTTGCCCTTTGCATCAATTTCCTTGACATCTTTCATATCTGCTCCGGAGAGCTCAGTAACGACCTTTCCGTTCTTTATGAAGATGTCCATCATTTCCCCGTTTATCTCATTGAGGGGATCGTAAACGTAACCGTTCTTTATTGCAATAGTTCCTGCCATTCTTATTCCTCCCTTCTCTCAAGTGCGATGGCACCTACAGGACATATCATGACACATGCAGCGTCTGACCCGCAGACTTCCTGGTTCACTATCTTTACGACACCGTTTCTGACTTCAAGGATCTTCTTGGCATCGACCTCATTAAGGTATCCTGCTCCGACCTCTTCATCGGTTGCATTCACCGGGCAGACGATCACACAGTTGCCGCATCCAAGACATGCATCCTCATAGGTGACCAGCCTTGAAGTAAGTGTGGGCCTTTTCATCTCAACGTTTAGCAGTTTCTTCTCAAGGATCCCCTTCTTGTCCATTTCCGGGATGATGGCTGTCTTTGTAACAGTAATCGCATTTACAGGGCATGACATGTCACATGCGCCACAATAGATACATGCATCAGCACGCTGTGCTATTTTGTCAACCCTTTCTCCGGCTTCCCAGTCCGGGTTAAAAAGAGCATTGCAAGGGCATGTGTCCACACAGGTGCGGCAGGCAGTACAGGTATCCTCATCCCTGAACCATGTTCCTTCAAAAGGTTTCTCAACAGTGATAGCTTCTGCAGGACAGACAGCCTCACACCATCCGCAGTGTATGCAACATCCTGCGTCAATAATTGTCTCACCGTCAACCTTTGCGCTTCCGTCGTTTGAAAGCCACTGTTTTACCTCTATGCATCCCTGGGGGCATACCTGTTCGCAAAGTCCGCAGTGGACACAGTTGTCATTTACGGTTGTCTCTTTGAGTGCAACACTTATGTAACTATTGTCATTTACAGACTTTCCATCCTGTTTCATTTCAAGTGCACCTGTTGGGCATGTCTTGGCACAGATCCCACATACAATGCAGAGTTCTGTCTGGTTCTCAAGGAAATCCTTGTCGATAAGTCCTCTTGCTACTGCTCCCACTGAACCGAGAACTAATGAGCCTTTAGGACATGCCATAACGCACGTTCCACAGCCGATACACTTCTCTGGTGTGTATTCCAGCTGCTTACTGTCTTTTACTCCAAACACTACTTCGTTCATCTGATCTTCTCCGTAATCCTGCCTATATGAGTTAAAATGCTTTCAGGTCAATGTCCTGCAAATGATTTCAGCAGTTTCTGCAAAGTGTTTGTGCAGAGATAAATGCCGACGTTCACTAAATAACATTATCATTCCAGCACTTTTATGTGTTTGCGGGCATGAATACGCCATTTTCAACAAACATTTCCTTTGTGCAAAGCGCCATACAAGGAAGCTTATTGATTATCCTGACTTAAATGATCGCGTCACTATGCTAAATGTCTCCGGTTCTGATGGACCAGAGAATTGTAATTATAGTAACGCGTATTTGTTATAAAAGTATCGTTCGTATCTGTTGTTGTTTTTCGCATTTTCTGGCTTGTATTACTTTAGGATCCGGCCTATATCTTAAATTCTATTATATGTTGCATATTGAACATTTGTATATAGTGTAAAACGGCATGACTTTCGGTGGGTTTATATATTACTAAATCTCCCCTATTATATGGGGTACATAATTGGGCCAAAGAAGACTCATTTCATCTATCCCGGTTTATCGGGCCCGGTGGTCTTTTGTTTATATGGAGAGGGGAATATGGCTTTAATGAGTATAATTGGTTGCACTGGATTTGAAAGGGAAATTGTGAAATTACTTGCTGAGGATGAAATGATCGATAAGCTTCTTATCGTCGATGGATCCATGTCATCAGAATTTGTATTGGAGCTTGAACGCAGCGGTTTGAAACCAGAACTGCTTTTTCCGGAAACGCTTCCCCGTGACTTGAAAAAAAGCAAAGGCTTCAATGTCCTGGTGACCCTTCAGGATATGAATGCATACAAATCATTGCAACACTTCAAGAAAGAGGCCTATGAGAGAATAAAGTTCTACGGTCTTGTATCCAATGGTGTCCTTATGTTCTATGGTTCATGTGAAGGTATATTTGAGGATGCACTTGTTGATTTCCGTAACAGTGGTTTCTTCCTTGAGCTACTGTCATCTGAGAAGGGGGAATATCTGAAAGGTATTGATCAATGTTCTGGGGGTATCCGTAAAGATAAAGTTCATTCTCCTGAAATTCTTGAAAAATACAAAGGTTGTTATAACAAACTCAGGAATCTGGTACTTTCTTCCCACGTAAATTAAAATTTCAAGGTATCAGGTATTCTGTAGTATCAGGTATTCTGTATAATCTCTGTTCTCATTCTTTTTGACATTACTCTTTAATAGTTTATGGTAATGTAATGAATAATCATACAGGTTCGTCATTTAGGTCTGCCCATCGTCATTGATGGTCATTTGCTGATCATGTCTAGATGAATTATTTACAGCGTATAAGTCACAGGGATATTATAATGGTCTTAAAAGGAAGTGCTTATGCACTTGGCGCCGGCACGGTGATCAATGCAATAGCCACATGGAAAGGTGCGGCTTTTGGTATAGATCTAAAAACATATGCAGATGTGGAACTGAATGAAGATACATCTGTCATTCAAGGGTCAGTAGGGGGAATGCCGGATGCAGACACTTCCCTTATCGAAAGATCGGTCTCTTATGTGCTTGATCATTTCGGGATAAAAATGGGGGGAACTGTGACAACACGTTCCGAAGTTCCGCTTGCAAGTGGCCTTAAAAGCAGTAGTGCCGCAGCAAATGCCTCTGTGCTTGCAACACTTGCTGCAATTGGTGAGGAACTTGCTCCTTTTGATGCTGTGAAGACAGGTGTACGTGCGGCTCTTGATTCCGGGGTTACCATTACAGGTGCCCTTGATGATGCATGTGCCTCCTTCTATGGTGGTTTTGTTGTAACTGATAACAGGGAAATGGAGTTATTGAAAAGGACAGAACATGAATATGAAGTGTTGATCTTCTCTCCTGAAGTGAGATCATTTAGCTCCGATACCAATGTTTCACGTTCACAGACCATAGCTCCGTGGGTGGACATTGCATATGATCTGTCCCTTAAAGGTGAATATCAGATGGCTATGACACTCAATGGTTTTCTTTATTGTGCCGCACTTGGTTTTGACACGGAGTTCCTGATGCGCGCCCTGGATATAGGCGTTAAAGGCGTTACTTTATCAGGTACGGGTCCTTCTTATGTGGCACTTGTGAATGAGGATCAGGTCGCAGAACTTAAATGTGCATGGGATGCTTGTGGTGTAAGCGGAAGCGTGATAAAGACAAAGGTAAATAATAAAGGTGCGGAACAGATCCGGCCTTAAGTTAAAGTCAGCGGGGGACACATGTCCACTATCAAAGAAGTACGTGAAGAAATAGAACAGATTGATAGCGAGCTTATAAAACTCATACATAAAAGGGTTGCCATGGCAACGAAGGTCCTTGATGCCAAGAAAAATGAAGGGATAAACATCAATGACCCCTCCCAGAACACCGTTGTTCTGGAGCGTGCAGTAGATACGGCAACTGAATTGAATCTCGATATTTCTGCCATAAAAGAGATTTTTGGCATATTGATCAGAATGAACATAGAAAGACAAAAGGAATTGAGCGGAGAAGGTAATCTTCCTTAGGAGAATAGAAAAATGGTTGATATTGCAATAGTAATGGGCTCGGAATCTGACAGGTCAGTGGCAAACAGGGTAACGGGTGTTCTTGATGGCACCAATTATTCATATGATGTCCAGGTCATATCCGCCCACCGTAATCCGGACAGACTGGATGAGTATGTAGCTCAGAGCGATTCAAAGGTATACATAGCAATAGCAGGTCTGTCTGCTGCTTTACCGGGTGTTATAGCATCCAAGACAAAAAAACCGGTGATCGGGGTTCCTGTCAGTGCAAAGATGATGGGTCTTGATGCCCTGCTCTCTACAGCCCAGATGCCTCCAGGTGTCCCGGTAGCAAGTGTGGGTGTTGACAACGGTGCCAACGCAGCACATCTTGCGGTAAGGATATTGGATCTGATTCAATAGTCTGTCCTGTTCAAGTGGAATAAGCACTGCTCGTCGCCATTTCCTATGGTTTCGAGCACGTCAACTTCAAGGTCGTGCCCGTAGATATCAAGGATCCTTGTAATAATGCCTCTTGACAGGGTACATAGTATGGGATTGAGCTGAGCTTCTTCTTTCCCCCAGGGGCACGTATTTCCCTGGATAGTGAATACTGTATTCTTTCCGGATGTTATCTCTGACTCAAAGTTAGCTCCCAGTTGGTTTATTATCTGGCAGCACAGATCCCCTATACACTCATAACCGGCCATCCCTTTTTCAGGATCAGTATCATCCAGAATGGCTTCCACGACCATGTCCATCATCTGGTGTATTACGACACTCTTCTGTTCTGCGGGCAATGTTCTCAGCAGAGTCGGGATTACCTGTGTGAGCACGGAGCGGATCCGGTTTTGCAAATTAAGCTTATCCCTTTCTGCCAGCAGGTCATAGTGCATATTCTTCAGTTTGAGCAATGAGCTGATGCGTGTAAGAAGTTCCATCTTATTGACGGGTTTTGTAAGGAATTCATCTGCTCCGGCTTCGATACCGTTTATCCAGTCATCTCTTCCTGAAAGTGCCGTAACCATAATAACAGGTATGAACTGGGTATCAGGTTCTCCTTTAAGTTTCTGACAAACCTGGTAACCATTGATGTCAGGCATCATTACATCAAGAAGGATTACGTCTGGTTTTTGTGCCGTTACAAGTTCAAGCGCATCTTTGCCATTTGTGGCCATGATCACTTCATATTTTTCATCAAGGTATGCTTTAAGCAGTTCAATGTTCATGATCTCATCATCAACAATGAGAATTTTAGGTTTAGATGCGGATGATGTAATGGTAAAAACTCCTTTATGATTGTATTACATTTTTTTGTAGGGGATAGTATCAACTAAATTATGCAATATTAATATAATTATCTTATTAATATATATATCTACTGGATTCAATATTGTTTCATAATATCTTCTATCTTTAAATGCAACGAGCTAATAAATAAAGAAAACAGCTTGCTTACTTTATTTATGTGCAGTCTGTACTTTTAAATACCGACGCAATTAACTAAAAAAGTAAGGTGCATTTTATTCTTTAGAGTTCCACAAGTTTGGCTTTGGAACCTTTAAGGCTGATGCCTGCAGAAGTGATGTCAAACATATTTATATCCAGGGATATTTTAGTACTGCGCATCTTAGGTATGCTCAGGAAGCGTTCATTCTTGCCGGTGTACGGATTCTCTTTGACCATCAGCTTAACAGCCCCATATGTTGAATAATCTGCAATCTTATGTGTCATCTCATAGGCAGCTTCATCCATTATGTAAAGGGATGTGGTCTTTTGTTTTGCAAGCATGCGATTTATGGTGTCGAATTTGTCCCTGAACTCCTTAGGACCAAGTCCAAAGGCAAGCACTCCTATATTGTCAATTACTGCTACATCAGTCTCATCTGGTATCAACCTTACAAGGTCTATGAGGTCTATTTCCTCGATATTGAAACCTTCCTGGTCCGGACGGATATACCTGTCAAGATGTGTTTCTTCTATGATCTCTATTTCCGTATCACTAAACTCATCTATCAGGTGTGCTTCTCTGGCAATGGTACCGGTCCTGAATTCCATGACCTGTTTTATTTCCAGCAAACCTCTGTCTATAAAAGATTCAAGACCCAGTCCCAGCATTGATGCCTGTTCCAGCAGGTCTTCAGGTGATTCTTCAGTTGCGACCATGATGCATTTCTGTCCATCCATACATGACTTGTGCAGAAAATGTAATCCGAATATCGTCTTGCCTGCTCCAGGTACTCCTGTTATAAGGATGCCTTTTCCTTTAGGGTATCCACCACTTATCTTTTTGTCCAGATTTGCTATTCCTGTGGGCATTCTTTCCATTGATATCACGTCAGACCTGAATATACGATAATATTCCTTCTGTAATTTATATATTATTAAGTTAAATATATTATATAAACATATTCTTATTCCTTTCTTACTTATTCCTTTATATTTTCCACTTGTGCACTACATCTTTCCAATACTGCTCTGGAACATAGCCTGCGAACAATATTTATAGCTTCGATCCAAAAGAGAGTAGGGGAGCAGGATAGTCACTTCTGTCTGTCAGGTGTACATTGTATCATCTCATGAGGGTACAGGCAGGCTTGGTGATCTTGATCTATGTATTTGTTATTTCATATTTGCATAAGGTATGGGAGCAGAAAGGGATAATCATGAACATCGGTCTCAATTTGAAAATAGGGGGTGCAGCCGGTCAGGGCTTGCAAACAACAGGAATGGTACTGGCAAAGACACTAAAGAAAAGTGGGTTCCATGTTTTCTCCACACAGTACTATCTTTCAAGGGTTCGCGGAGGGCATAATACTTTCCAGATACGTATCAGTGATTCTCCTGTTTTGGCAATGACTGAAAATGTAGACCTTCTCCTTGCACTGGATAGCGAGTCTATAGAGCAGCACTTGTCTGAACTGGGCGATGGTGTGGTAGTTGCTGATGCTGATGTAATTGACATCAAGGGATCTGTAGATTCCATTTTTCATGTTCCTATGTTAAAGATTGCCAGGGATGTATGTGGGGACAGGATATATTCAAACTCTGTTTCCATGGGGGCTGTTGTCGGTTTACTCTGCCTTGAACTCCGCGGGATTGAGCAGGTATTAAAAAAGACGTTCAAAAAGAAGGGTGATGAGGTCGTAAAGAAGAATATAGATGCTGTACGCGCCGGTTATGCTTACGTTAAAGAGAACTATCCCGGAGGGTGCAAATTCTCACTGGCCGATCCCGGGGAAATTGAAGATATGATGCTTATAAATGGAAATGATGCAGTGGGTCTTGGTGCCCTGGCTGCCGGTGTGCAGTTCCTTGCAGCATACCCGATGACCCCTTCAACTGGTGTAATGACCTATGTGGCGACAAATGCTGACAACTTCGGTGTGGTCGTGGAACAGGCAGAAGATGAGATAGCGGCACTGAACATGGTCCTGGGTGCTTCATTTGCAGGCGCACGCTCCATGACAACAACATCAGGAGGGGGTTTCTCCCTGATGGCTGAAGCCCTTGGACTTGCGGGTATTACTGAAACCCCTGCTGTGATATTCCTTGCCCAGCGTCCCGGGCCGGCTACCGGTCTGCCTACAATGACCGAACAGGGTGACCTTCTGTTTGCCCTGCATGCTGCCCAGGGTGAATTCCCAAGATGCATCCTTGCACCGGGAACTGCGGAGGAATGCTTCTATATGACTGCAGATGCCTTTAACATTGCAGATGAATACCAGATCCCTGTAATTATCATGAGTGATCAGTACCTGGCTGATTCGCTGTTCACATGTCCAAGGTTCGATGCTTCCAACGTGGAAGTTGAAAGGCATTTACTGTCTGACCAGGAGCTGAGGTCCAAGGGTGAAGAATACAGGCGCTACAAACTGACTCCATGGGGGATCTCACCGAGAGCTCTTCCGGGACAGGGTGGGGTGCTGGTTGTTGCTGACAGTGATGAGCATGATGAATCTGGTCACATCAACGAGGAACCTGAAAATCGCATTAAGATGAATGATAAACGTATGAATAAGCTGGAAATGCTTCGTAAGGAAATGCCTGTGGCCAAATTATATGGAAATCCGGATGCTTCTCTGACACTCATTGGATGGGGTTCTGTTTATGGCCCTCTTGTGGAGGTGGTTGATATACTAAGCAGCCAGGGCAAGTCTGTGAATTGCATTCATTTCACTCACATTCATCCGCTGCCAGTTGAAGCTACAATTAAATTGCTTTCAAAGGCACAGAAGATCGTATGTGTTGAGAACAATTCCACCGGGCAATTCTCCCGCTTTTTGAAAGCAGATGCAGGTATAAGTGTCACAGAGAATGTTCTTCGGTACGATGGAAAGCCCTTCAGTCCGGGATATGTTATTGATGCTCTGAAGAAAAAGGAGGTAATCTGAATGGTCAGCATAGAGGACTATGGGAACTTTGAAACAGCATGGTGTCCCGGGTGTGGGAATTTTGGAATCCTGAAGGCACTCAAACAGGCGCTCGTAAATCTTGGCCGCTCGCCCCATGAAGTGCTGATAGCTTCCGGTATCGGACAGTCAAGCAAACTGCCTCATTACCTGAAGTGCAACACTTTCAATGGCCTTCATGGTCGCTCTCTCCCACCTGCAACAGGGGCGAAGGTGGCTAACCATGAGCTTACTGTCATTGCAGTCACAGGGGATGGAGATTGCTATGGAGAGGGTGGTAATCATTTCCTGCACACTGTCAGGAGGAACCCGGACATTACAATGATAGTCCACGATAACCAGATATATGGTCTTACAAAAGGCCAGGCATCTCCTACAAGTGAGGTAGGTATGAGAACAAAGATCCAGGCACATGGTGTTTTCAATATGCCTCTCAATCCGCTCTCACTGGCAATATCTATGGATTGTTCCTTTGTAAGTCGTGGATATGCAGGCAACATCCCGCATCTGGCAAAACTTATCGAAAAGGGTATACAGCATAAAGGTCTGTCTCTTGTTGATGTGCTCCAGCCATGCGTTTCCTTCAACAAGCTGAATACTTTCAAATGGTATTCTGAAAGGGTATATGAAATGGAGGATCCGGGTTATGAGCTAAATGACCGGGTGCGGGCTTTTGAGAAGTCACTTGAATGGGGTGATAGGATCCCTCTTGGTGTATTCTATGTGAATGAAAAACCAAGCTTTGAAGAACATCTTGATGTGCTGGCCACGGGCCCATTATACAGAAATGCAGCAAAGACCGATGCAGTGAATGAACTGATAGATGGTTTTGTATGACCATCCTTTGCTTATGTTCCTGGATAATTTCTAATGGTTATTCAGGCACATGCCTTTAATGACAACAAGTCTTTCAAAAGAGCATTTCTTACTGGCAATTACCTGTGTGCCAAAGCCCCATTTTTCTATTTTTGTCCTTACCTTATCGATGCCTGTAAGGGATGAGATAAGCAACAATATGACAGCTCCCGGTTTCAGGTAGTCTTCCACATCTTCCATGAAAGGGTCTATCTCCTTGCGACCATCAATACCGCCGTCAAAGGCATAGTTAAGCCACCCCGGGAGCTTTTCCTCTTCCGAGGTTGGAAGATAGGGGGGATTAAATATCACAATGTCGAATTGATGGTTCTTTTTGATCCCTCTGAACATGTCTGTCCTGATGACATCTATGCCATTGGATCGTGCACAACTTACAGCAAAAGGGCTGATGTCCGTTGCCAGGAGATTGATCTTCCTGTTGGCTTTAAGAACAGCAGAGACAAAACCACTGCCTGTGCCTATTTCAAGGACATTCATGCCATCCCTTAGTATCCCAAGGGCTGAGTCCGCAAGTAAAAAAGAGTCTTCAGCAGGTTCATATACTTGTTCTGAGAGGGATACTGTTGCATTCTGGTAATTTATCGTGACCATGGTTGTAGTAATCCGGGAAATATGTCCGCAGGTCAATATCTCTTTCTGTGCATGGATAATATGTTTGCTATCTCTGCAAACTGTTGCGGTTTAAGGTTCTCAGGTCTTGCATCAAGTATTTCCTGCGGAAGTTGTGGTATTATATCCTTCATGTCCTCAATTCCAAGCAGCTGCCTGTTCCTCAGTAGCGAGTTTCTCATCTTCTTGCGTCTCTGTCCGAAAACAGCAGTCACCAGGTCCTGGAAATATTTCTCATCCAGAACATCAAAGTCTGCAGGTCTGGGTTTTATTTCGACTACTGCAGAAAGGACTTCCGGAGGCGGGGAGAAAGCGCTCTTTGGGATCTTCATGATCATTGAGGTATCTGCAAAATAATGTGCATTGACTGACAGGCGGCTATAATCCCTGGAATTTGCAGTGGCTACCAGTCTTTGTGCAAACTCATACTGGTACATTAGTATCCCTAACCTGAAACGGTGTTTGAAGAGCTTGAATGTGATCTCGGAGGATATGGAATAGGGCAGGTTTGAGACAACTTTGTCAAAAGAAGGAAAATCGGTTTCAAGCACATCACCTTGAATCACTGTAAGTTTCTGGTGGTCTCCAAAACGGTCCCTGAGGACATCTACAAGCTCAGGGTCCCTTTCAATTGCAAAAACATGTGCCGCTTTTTCCATCAACCTTTCTGTCAGGTTTCCAATGCCTGCACCGATCTCAAGTATGGTTTCATCGGATCTTATATCTGCAGCCAAGACTATCCTGTCAAGGACGCGTTCGTCTATCAAAAAATGCTGGTCATGGTATCCACCACGGATACCATATTTCTTTAATATATCGCGCACCAAGAAATAAACATCCTTTACTGGTCACGAGAGCGGCGAATGGGTATTGTAAAGAGCCTGTACTTTATATTGTCATCCTTCAGTTCTTCTATTATCCTGTTGACAATTACCTTCTCAGGTGAATGTACTCCACCGACTCTTTCATGTAAGTCCTGGAAGTTCTTGAAAGTGCCTTTCTTCCTTTCATCTATGATGGCCCACATGAGCTTCTTCCCAATGCCGGGAAGTAGTTCCAGCATGTGCAGCCTGTTTGTAATTGGATGTGCATCGTTGAAGAACTGTATGAACTTGTCTTCGTGATGTTTCACGCTCATCTCAAGGATATAGGGCAACTCAAGCTGTGCACCATGGCTTAAGTCCTGGTATGGTATGCGATGCTTAACGTGATCAATAAGGTCTCTGTCACCTTCGCCTATATATACCCGGGCCTGTATGTCAGGCACTTTTCCCTCTTTTGGTACAAGCTCCATCAGTACAAAGTGCTTCTCTCCCACGGCCTGTACAACAGGCTTCTTTTGATATGAAGGGCGTTTATCATCGGAACTTCCGTATGGAAGATAGTCCAGAACCCATGCATTATCTTCTTTTTCAGGTGGCTTTCCCTTTGTTATCATATATTCCTCCAGTGACATACCCACTGCTACTCGTACAAGTTATCCAATCTAAAAAAATGGATGTATTGAATATAAATCTAATCCATTGCTTCTTCTACAAGATCAAGTATCTGGTCTAGTTCTACATCCGTTAGTGTGAATCTTTCCTTTGCATAAAGTGATCTGAGCTCATCCCTGGTCTGAGGCATGATATCAGCTACCCTTATAGCTATTTCAGGTTTCATCTTTTCAAGTCCGAGAAGTTTGTTCACAAGGTCCCTTGCTCTTTCGGGGCTTGTCTTTGCGAACATCTCTGCATGGTTGATAGCTTTACGCAGTTCATATCCCAGTTCTTCTTCGTCTGTGAGACGCTCCTCCATGATCTCGTGCAATAGGCCCTTCACTTCTGAAAGGGTTAACAATTCTTCACTCAGAACTTCTTTTACTATCATTGGTATACACTCTATGCATTATTTAGATATTAATTCATCGTTGGATGGCAATTAGATATCAATATGATTTAGTTATATCGTTAGACACGCGCAATAAAGATATATCTAACGATAAAAAGGTATTTCAGAAACAGAATTTAAATTACTGTTTCCTTTTTTAATTAGTACTTCTGTGGTTTAAGGTGCTGTGGCAGGGAGATTATCTCTTTCATTGCGTTACCGTCCCTTATCTGCAGCAGGTAGGCACGGCCGCGCTGACCTGTAACCTTACCTGTCTTTCCCTGGAACCTGGCGTTTGGCATCCCTTTCTGTACGCTGGGGTCGATGTCTATGTGAACCATCTGTCCGTTGTCAAACTCCTGTATAGCTTTACTAACAGGTGAGATTCCTCTTTCTCTTGTGGTCTTCTTAAGTTTGTATCTTGTACAGCATTTTTCACCGTGTGATGTTGGCATGATTATTTTCCTCCATTGATCAAATGATTATCTTATACTGATTCTGTGTAAATGTTCAATCTGATACCCAGAAATGGGATCATTATTATATGTCTACTTTGATGACATTGAGTTCGCTCACTTCTGCCTGTACTCCTAGCAGCCCTGTGAGACTTGGCTCAGTCCTTCCATCGTCACCTGATGTGAGTTCCTTTACATACAGGCCTCCATCACAGTGTACTTCTATAATTGCATACTCATCGGTCTTTTCTTTGAGTTGCATATCATGAACATATCGTTTACGGACAAGGTCTGCCCTTCTGTGGGCTACTCTTTGAGGTGTCCTTTGATGCACCTGAACTCCTATAAGGGAGCTGATGGCATCTTTAAGCCTGTCCGTGGAAACTGGCTCCTTGAATGTAACTTTAAGGTTATAAACTTTATCCGCCTTTGATGACTTCAGGTCCTCTATGACGGTCTTCTCTACAAGTTTCAGTCCTTCAACTTCCACTTTACCGGCAGCAAACCCGTTGATCTTCTTTTCCAGTTCCCATGCATCTATGCTGCGGATCTTTGGGCTCAATGCCTCTACAACAAAAGGCCTGCCTGTTCCCAGCATGAGTGCATCTATATCCTCGCGTCCTGCACCATGGAATTTTGTATCCGTTCCGCCTGTGGCTTCAATCACTTCTTTGCCGATAAGCTCGTCAACGGATTCCGGGTACTGTTTCCCCGTATTGTCGCATTGTTCACATCCGCGGCCACCACACTTGCGGCATGGCCATCTGGTCTGTGGGATCCCCCTTACAAGTTTTTTGTATCTTCCCTGTATGTAAAGCGATCTTACATGTATGCTTGCAGTCTCTTCTGCAAGGTCAAGGGTTACCACAACATCCGGTCTTATAAACTCTACCTCTTTTGCAGTACGTGCTGCTATGAGCTTACCAACCTCGCGGTTCATTTCTGTCTTGAACTGCTCTGCCTGTGTTATTCCGCACTCGCTCCAGAGTATTTCCTCGTTCTCACCTATCAGTCCGCTGACCTTTGTACCCACCAAAAACGTAGAGTATTCTATATCTCCTATGCTTGCAACTGCCTTGTCCGCCCAGATGTCCAGCTCATCAAAAATACCCTGGCATACCCAGCATTTATCATCTTTTCCTTCTACTTTCAGGGTCTTTCTTGCATATGTGCTGCTACTTGCCATTGCTTCAAGAAGGGACTCGTCACCTGATTCTTTGAACATGGCATCCCCTTCCATTACAAGGCTCAGTTTTACAGCTTGTCCCCTTTCAACATTTGTGAGGCCGGTAGACAATTTGGCAAATTGTCTGCCCATGCAATGGTCGCAGATGGGTCCTTCATTGATGATATTCTTAGCAGTTTCAAGTATGTTCATGGGATCACTTTCAGTTATCTGTCTGTCATGTCAAATTCATATAAGCATATAAGATATATGCATATAAGATGTTTTTTTGTCTTTAGGCGGATGCCTGGCACAGAATGGTACTATATAATATAACCTTTGGCTATACTTCCTTTCTATCCAGTTCATTATGGATGATCAGCATGCAATGGTCGGAATGGAGCGACAGAGGTCCTATATTAAGTGTCTGTTTTGCCACTCTGGAAATGAGCTCTTCTTCCTCTTCGGTGACCCCTGTATGGTCGCCCAGGATGAACACTGCATCAGTGGAAAGTTCTGTATATTCCCTTATGTCCTTTCCATCTTCCTTCAGGTAATAAACATCCCTGCCTGCTTTGCTAAATTCACTGAGCAGTTCTTGCAGGCCTGCACGTCGCACCCATACTCCGGGTGTGGATTGGGTTTCATATGGTGTGGCATCCTTTTCAAGTGCTTTCTTTATAAGGGATCCACTGCTTCTCTCATCAGGATTGAGGTATTTGAGTTTCTCTCCGTTAAACCTTATCACTTTCACCGGATCTGGCTCTCCGAGGAGTATCAGGTGGACATTGACGTCCCTTCTCATCCCATGTGAAAGGAAAAGTGCGGAATTGACGCACCTGCAAAGAATATCCATTCTTCCTGCAGAACCAGGAAGGTCGTTAAGGGAAAAGTCACCGCAAGTCAATGCTTTATGTCCTATTATCACAAAATCCTTCATTCTATTCCTCTTTTTCATTTATCGCCTTTAAGGAGCATTTTTGCAAGTGCCGCAGCAACCTGCCGGTAATTCATATCATCATCTGCAATGCCTGATACGAATTCATCGTATTTGTCCAGCTTTCCCCGCCTTATATTCATCCTTACCTCATCTGCGATACGATCCTCTTTTATTCTTTCGATATCCCTGTTGCTGGGTAGTTCTCTTTTCAGGATATCGGTTTTTGTTATATTGGTAATTGCATCGATCTTGCTCGTTTCCCTGCCCGTTACAAGCGTGTATGCAAGCCCTGGCCTGCCTGCTCTTGCAGTCCTTCCTATCCTGTGGACATAGGTCTGTGGATCCTGGGGCAGGTCGTAATTGAAAACAACCTCGATGTTATCAATGTCTATGCCTCTTGCAGCCACATCAGTTGCTATGAGGATGCCGGTGTCCTCCTTCCTGAACCTGTCCATCCTCTGCTCCCTATGTCTTTGTTTGATATCTCCGTGAAGTGCTTCTGCAGGATATCCTCTGGAGCGCAGTTTCACTAATAATTTGTCAACTTCCTTTTTGGCGTTACAGAATACCAGTGCAGATTTGATATTCTCTGCTTCTATCAGGCGTTTTAAAGCTTCAGGCTTTGCATTTTCCTTTACTTCAAAATAATATTGTTTGACCTGGGGTACAGTTAGCTCTTTTTGTGACACTCTTATATGGACTGGCTCTTTCTGGTAGTTCTCTGTAAGCTTCAGTATCGATTCTGGCATTGTTGCCGAGAAGAGCAATGTCTGGCGGTTTGAAGGGATCTTTTCGAGTATATTCTCGATGTCCTCCCTGAAACCCATGTTCAACATCTCATCAGCTTCGTCAAGTACCACGATGCTTATGTCGTCTGTCTGCAATGTCTGTCTTTCAAGATGGTCTGTGATCCTTCCCGGGGTTCCTACTACTATCTGTGTTCCGGCCCTGAGCTCATTTATCTGGGTCTCTATGGGAAGCCCGCCGTATATTGGTATTATCTTTATATCGGGAATATATTTTGCAAGCCTTCTCAGTTCTTCGCAGACCTGTCCTGCAAGCTCCCGTGTCGGGCACATCACAAGACCCTGGGTTTTCTTGATAGCCGGGTCAATAAGCTCCAGCATTGGTATGCCAAATGCTGCTGTTTTTCCTGTTCCGGTATGACCCTGTCCGATTATATCCTTTCCTTCCTGTATCGGGGGGATGCATTTCTCCTGGATCTCCGTGGGCTCCCTGAATCCCATTTCTTTAATGCTCTTCCTTATTTCCTTTGAAAGGTAGAGTCCCTTGAATATTTCTGTTTCCATTTTATTTTCACTCTTGTAAAAACCCTAAATTATCCCGGTATATTATCAAAGATGCCTAATGTGTATCAGATATGTGTTGTGTGTGGGTATAATTTGTTATATGTGGATATGATGTGTTATATTTGAGCATGAATAGTAATGGTGCAATTTCAATATACTACATTTCAGGTCCTATGCCATTATTGTCTTTGCAGGCCTGCATGTCTCCTGGCAATTCTCACAGCCAGGTTTGCAACTTCTTTTGCATCATGTCCTGTGACCCTGATCATGGCCTCCTTCCCGAAACCTCCTATGTCGTAGATGATGTCCGGTACTCTTCCATGTGTTTTTATTGCTTCAGAGGTCCCCCAGTCCATTGTATGCACGCCCTGAGGTTCCTCTTCCCTTGAAAATGATGCAATGTCAAGTCCCAGTTCTCTGCATATCTCCAGAACACTCTCGCAATACATTATATTCACAGCAGCCCTGCACGATGCATCATGTTCCATTGCAGTAAGGACTATACGGGCAACATGGCTGCTTGCATCAAAGTCAATATCACCTACTGCTACTACTTTTCCTTTTACCCTTACTATCCGCCCGGTTACTGCCGCAACATCTCTGATAGATTCAGCCCCTTTCACTGCCATGGCTATGTTGCATCCGACTTCTGGTGTAAGTGCTGCAAAGTCCCTGCAATCGGTAAGTATCCTTACTCCTTCTTTTACATTTTCCAGGACCTTGTATCTCTCCGAATTGTGAAGTATCCCGGATAACTGGTTTACAGGCCCTGCTCCCTTTCCCACAGGCACACTGCCTTTTATGGCTTCCACGACAAATCCCTTTGCCCCTTTGGCAGCTTCCTCTATTCCATATCCCTGCGCAAGGAAAGAGGCAAGTGCAGCGGAATATGTACAACCTGAGCCGTGTGTACCGCCTTTGATAAAGGTTCCGGGAATTATGGTATATGTGTCTTTTTCAGCATCATAGATGATGTCTGATGCATCAAGGTGCCCACCGGTGACAATGACGAACCGGACTCCATTCATGCTTATTATTTTGGCAGCTTCTTTAGCACTTTCCACATCATTTATCTGTATTCCTGAAAGGATGCTCGCCTCATTGATATTCGGCGTGACGACCTCACTTACAGGTAAGAGCTCTTCTTTAAGGGTTGATACTGCATCCTTGCATAGCAGGTCCCCGCCAGCTTCCGCAGCCATGACAGGGTCCACTACCAGCTTAAGTCCATATTTCTTTACCATGGACGCAACGGCTGATGTGATCTCTGCTGAGGAAAGCATTCCTGACTTCGCCCATTTTATTTTCATGTCCCCGCAAACGGCATCTATTTGTTTGCATATGAATTCACCGGGGATGTCACAGGCATCCAGCACACCGGTGGTATTCTGTGCTGTTACTGATGTGACAGCACATGCAGGGTGCAGTCCAAGACATGCTATTGTTTTTATGTCTGCCTCAATTCCAGCTCCTCCTCCGGAATCTGAACCTGCGATGGTCAATATGACTGATATCCTTTTCATATTATTGCCTTAGATCTTATTGCCTTCTTATATTTTATTGCCTTAGTTGTGTCTAATTGATAACGGAGCCCTTAAATGCCTTGATGTTTATATATCAGTTGGTTTACGGGCCCATATGTCTTTGCGATGATATATATTGTCACAGTAAAGGATATTGTCAATGGCCAAAAAACCGATCTTCACGATAATTATATATGTTGCGTCAGCAACATTGGTGCATCGCAACATGTATATGTAAGTACATAGATTTACAAGTCGATATTCGCATATAATTATTTGGATTTATTAAACTGAGGGCGACTAAATATGGGAAACAGACCTCTTGATATATTGAACGATGCTTTGAACACACCTGTGATCGTGAGACTAAAAGGTGCAAGGGAATTCCGTGGCAAACTTCAGGGTTATGATGTCCACATGAACCTTGTACTGGATGATGCTGAAGAGCTTAAGGAAGGAGAAACTGTGAGAAAACTGGGTAGTGTTGTTATCAGAGGTGACAACGTAGTTTATGTCTCTCCCTGAAATGAACGTAACCTATAAGAACTACTAGCCATATCATGGGAACTCCAAGCTTTCATTGGCTACAATTGATCTATTGCTGGGTCATAATGCTAAAATGATTTCCAACTAATATTAAATCAAAAGGTGATTATAAATGTCCAAAGGTACTCCTTCAATGGGTAAAAGGCAAAAGCGCACACATGTCAAATGCAGGCGCTGCGGTAGCGTTTCACTTAACATTCATACAAAACAGTGCACATCATGTGGCTTTGGAAAGAGTCCGCGCATGAGAAGCTACAAGTGGCAGGCTAAGTGCAAATATTAAGTCTTTTCTAGACTAGGGATATAAATGCGCGAAGAATGCGGTGTTGCAGGGGTCGTGAAGTTCGATTCAGAGCCACATCCTGTACCCTCTGCACTTCGCATCTACTATGCGCTCTATGCCCTGCAGCATCGCGGACAGGAATCTGCAGGTATCGCAGTCCATGATGGCAGGCATCCCCAGACCATAAAAGGTATGGGCCTTGTGCCTGAGATATTTGATAAGGATGACCTTGTTTCCCTTAAGGGTGACGTGGGAATCGGTCATGTCCGCTATTCTACTTCCGGTGACTCCAGAATAGAGAATTGCCAGCCATTCATAGTCAAATACAAGAGTGGCAGTGTGGCGCTTGCTCATAATGGTAATCTTGTCAACGGCCTTGAGCTGAGGGCCCAGCTGGAGGCAGAAGGTCACATCTTTGTTGCAAACTCTGATACTGAGGTAATTGCACATCTTCTGGTAAAGGAACTTCTAAAACATGATGAAGTGGAAGCTGTGCGCAAAGTGATGAAACAGTTGAATGGCTCCTATTCTCTGACCATCATGATAGATGATATGCTGATGGCCGTAAGGGATCCTTTTGGGTTCAAGCCTTTATGTATTGGTACCATTGATTCCGGTTACGTGGTTGCCTCCGAAAGTGTGGCAATTGATACGCTTAACGGAAAGCTTCTCAGGGACGTGATGCCCGGTGAACTGGTAATCTTCAGGGAAGGTGAGATCCAATCTTATCAGCTATTTGATGAGAAATATTGTGCTCACTGTGTTTTCGAATATGTCTATTTTGCGCGCCCGGATTCCATAATTGACGGACAGCTTGTATACAGGGTGAGGGAGAGAATCGGTGAGAGGCTTGCCAGGGAGTATCCGATTGATGCTGATATGGTATCTCCTGTTCCTGACTCTGGCATCACGTCTGCTATTGGTTATTCCAAAGGATCAAAGATAGACTATGAAGAGAGCCTGATGAAGAATCGTTATATAGGTCGCACTTTCATACTTCCGGGGCAGGCTATGCGCGAAACAGCAGTACGTCTGAAAATGAATACGATCAATGATAACATCAAGGGTAAAAAAGTTATCCTCATCGATGATAGTATTGTAAGGGGGACCACTTCCCGCCGTATAATCGATATGGTTCGCAATGCAGGTGCTATGGAGGTACATGCACGCATCGGAAGTCCGCCGATAGTGGCACCATGTTATCTGGGCATTGACATGGCTTCAAGGGATGAGCTCATAGCCGCCCACAAGACCATTAAAGGAGTAGAGGCCGTGATCAATGCAGATTCATTGGGTTATCTGAGTATCGATGGTCTTGTAGAGTCAATAGGAATCGGAAGGGATCACCTGTGCATGGGTTGTCTGACGGGTGCTTATCCTGTAGAGATCCCGGGTGAAAATATCTGTCAGCGAAGACAGTTAAAACTTAACGAATTCGATAGTTGAAACCCGGTACACTTTAAATATTATATTGCAATATTGTAAAATACGTTTTTTTGTATGTTTATCGTTTATTAGTATGTTTATTAAATGTGTTGAACTGGCACGTAAGTCATATACATTTATATAGTAATAAAGTGTAAAATCCAGTTGCAATCATAAATTGTAAATTCATGCAAGGATGTACCACCCCTTGCTGAATGTGGGTTGGGGTTAATTTTCATATATTTCATATTTTTCCCTGCAATACGGGATTTTCAAATGGCAAGATGACACGTAATTAGTGATTACTTTAAATGATTTTGCCCCTATATCAATAATATCTAATATCATCTTGATTTAGCTCTATAGAAGGTTTAAGCTATACAGCTATAAAATAGTAAATAACAAGTAAATAACAAAATGTGTATAATGGGGCCGGGATCGAGAATCGAACTCGAATCGTAGCCTCCACAGGGCTACAGGATAACCGCTACCCTACCCCGGCTTGAAGCAGGTGCTTTCCTTGAAAGCACCCTATAGATGTCCGTTTCTTACATAAAGCTTTTCCTTTGAAAGCGCTTTAACAGCATCATAAGGCTCTTTTATTTATAAAGTGCCCTGTTTTTTCAGTTTATTGATGGCAATCTCAGCAGCTTTTTTGCCGGACATCATCATCCCGCCAAACACAGGTCCCATCCTTGGTGCACCTGCTACGGCATTTGCGGCCATTCCGGTGACAATGAGTCCCGGATAAACTTCTTTTGTTGTTTCCATCAGGAGGCGCTCACCAAGATCGGCCCACATGGGCTTTTCACCAACAACGCCTTTCTCCATTTTAGCTCCGGGTATTTTGCGTTGCACTGTGCTGCATATGCCTGCATCATGTCCGGTCCCGTCAATAACGACCTTTGCACGCACAGCAAGCGGGTCTACATGAAGCTTTGTCATGGATACCGCTCCCCAGTTGATAACAAGTCCGCACACAGTATCATTTTCGCGGATCATCACATCCTCAACATCTATAAGATTGAATATTTCAGCGCCTGCACCGGTAGCACCGCAGATAAGCTTTGCAACGGATTCCACAGAACTTGCCACATAATAGCCTTTCTCGTATTCCCGGTAATTTATATTAAAATCATCAAGGATGTCTTTTGCATCTTCCTGGACAACTATACGGGGGAACATCATCCCTCCTCCCCACATCCCTCCGCCGATGGAGAGCTTCTTCTCAAAGAGTACCGTTTTAAGTCCTGCTTCTCCAAGGTACTTTGCAGCAACCAGGTTTGCAGGTCCGCCTCCAACCAAAGCTACGTCCACATCAGTGTAGTCAAGAAATACCTTTGAAAATTCTTCCACTATAGCTCTTGTAATAACTATCTCATCAAGCTCCATTATATGTCCTCTTTATAATTGCTACTTTAATGATTACTATCAAAAAGTCCTGATTGTTACTATCTTCCTTATACTTAATGGGCAGTAGGGATATTCAGCATTTTATCTGGAAATGTGCATTCTTTTCAGCGATGATTTCCATATCCGTGTTTTCAAAGATGATCTCCTCATTATCTGATTGATCTTTTTTTATCCTGAACCAGAATCTGCTGCCCGTTCCTTCCGGATTGTCCTCTACCCCAACTACTCCTCCGAGAAGCTCAGCTATCTTTTTGACAATAGCAAGCCCAAGTCCACTTCCCTTCACTCCACTTTTGTTAACTCTTTTAAAGCGGTCAAAAACAAGGGGTTTTGACTCATCAGGGATGCCTTCTCCAAAATCTGTAACATTTACTTTCCATTCATAGTTGCAGTCTTGGATGTCTATTATTATTCTTGTGTTTTCAGGGCTGTATTTTATGGCATTTGATATGAAGTTTGCAAAGATCTCTTCAGCAATAGGATTAAGCATTGCATGGTAACTGTTATTTGCCCTCATCTCTATTGTCATGTTCTTTGACATAAGGCGCTGATCGAACTGTTCTGTAACATTGTTCATGATGCTCATTATATCCATTCTTACAAGTTGCAGTTCTTCCAAAGAGTCAAGTTTGGCAAAGGTGGCGGCAGTTTCAATCATATCTATAAGTTTGTTAATGTTTTTTTGCATACTCTGGATAATATGTGATTTTCCCGGCTCTTCTTCCATTTCCAGGAGTACTTCGGAGTATCCTTTTGCGTTCCCTGCTGGATTGAGGAGGTCATGACGCATAATGTCTGTAAAAAGGTCTTTCATTTCGTTGGAGTGACGTAGTTCTTCCTCAACTTTTTTTCTCTTGTCAAGGTCCATTGTTGTTCCGGTAAACCTGAATGGTTCATTATTCTTGTCCAACTCTGTCAATTTGCCTCTTGCAAGTATCCACTGCCATTTTCCATTATTGTTCCTGACCCTGAATTCCGATTCAAAGAACGGTGTTTCTCCTTGCAGATGTCTGTGGATGTTCTCATTCACAAATTTGATATCATCCGGATGTGTAATGTTTTTCCATGTATCGATATTGTGTTCTACACGATCGTACTCATACCCCATCATTTCAGCCCATCGTGGATTATACATGACCTCATTTGTCCTGAGATTCCAGTCCCACATTCCCAGGTCAGCTCCTTCAAGCGCAAGTTCCATTACCTCTTTTGTCTTTGCAAGTATCGACTCCATATCCTTGCGCTCAGTAACATCTCTCACAATGGCCAGTGCATATTTATTATTGTCAATGCTGGAAAAAGTGACATTAATCTCTGCCTGCAGGGTGCTCCCATCTTTTCTTGTTATGATTTTGCTGGGCTCGAAATACCTGTCACCAAATATATCTCTAAATTCGTGCTCCCAGAAATTGTCATTGAAAAGTGAATGTATCTGGTCCTTTTTCATTCCAAGGAATTCATCTCTCTTGTAACCGAGTTCCTTGCATGCGGTTTCGTTCACATCTATAATGTTATTCTTTTCCATATCAATGACCAAAATGAAATCGTTTGATCTGTTTATCAGGTCCTTAAAGAGGCTAAGCTCCTTGAGGAATGATTTATGGTTAAGTGCCATGCTCACAAGCTCTGAGACTATTTTTATTGTCTGGGGATATACTTCATAATAGATAATATCCGTATTCTCACTTTCTATACTGATAAAACCTGCCAGTTCTCCGTTAGATTCCACTGGTATTGCAATGAGGGATACAAGTCCTGTAGGACTTGTACTTATCCTGTCAATGTTCACCATTTTATGGTTTACACCTTCTTTTTGGATAAACACTAACTGGTCTTTTCGGAGTTTATTGAGCATTTTTATATATTGTGGATGATCCACCTTTTCAAAAAAGCTTTGTGAGGCATTGATGTTTTCTTTTTTCCATTGATGTGATCTGTATGCTTCGCCGTTTTTGTTGAAAATGAAAAGATAACTCTTTTCAGCATTACAGAGCGTTGCCGCTGTTTCAAGTGTTATTTCTATGGTCTTGTCAATATCTTTTGGATCGAGGAACATTTTAATGAGGGAGGATATCATGCTCTCTATCTTTGAGTTGCGCCCCACCAGATACTCTAGCTCTTTCCTTTTATCTTCAAGTTCGTTTACTTTTTTTTCCATTTCTGTGGTTTTTTTTTCAATATGGTTGCTGGCATAGATTATTACTATGAAAGCACTCCCTATCAAAGCTGAACTTATGGCTATTGAGCTGGTATCCTTTGCAATTATGAAAGGTGCCAAAAATACAAAACCGAATATGCAGACTATCAGCAGGAAAACGGTATTCACTATATTTGGTATCTTCATGTTCCTAGTCACATTTCCAGTTTTAATTTTAGATAACATTTATCTATTTATATATTATCAATTACTATATTTAATGTTCGTCTATTTATTTTAAAATTGTGCATAGTCTAAGCTGCGAAACATTTAAGGGTTAGATTTAATAATTTCCTCCTTTCATTAGTTATTAGAAAATGAAAGAGATGGTAGACATAGTAAGGACAGCCCAGAAAACGAGCCAGAAGTCTAACAGAGAAACAAATTCCAAGCCTTCTGAATGTACTGCTGAGTTCCTTGTACTGGAACCTGCAGGCTATCCAATGGCAAGTGTGCTTGATGAGTATCCTGAGATATCTGATCCAGGTGTCTTTGAACATTATGCAAGAGAACAATGGAAAGGTGTTATCGCTCTTAAAGGGGACTACCTTTTTGACCGCCGCATGTATCCTGATTTTGCTTATAAGGTCACCGATGTTGAGCCACCGGAGTCAATTATAGGTCAGAGTACCCATATAATTGTTAGGGATCCTGTTATAAGCAGTGTCCCGACGGTTGAGTTTAGAAGTGATGTCACATTCGATGATGTTATCGGGCAGCAGAATGCACGTAAAAAGTGTAAACTAATCGAACGTTTCCTCCAAGCGCCGGAAAAATTTGGCAAATGGGCACCCCGAAACGTGCTCTTTTTCGGTCCATCGGGCACTGGTAAGACCATGCTTGCAAAGGCACTTGCAAACAAGACCCACGTTCCTATATTGCCTGTAAAGGCCACTGAGCTTATAGGTGAGTTTGTGGGTGAAGGTGCAAGGCAGATACACCAGCTTTATGATCGTGCACAGGAAATGGCACCATGTATTATCTTCATAGATGAGCTGGATGCAATAGCCCTTGATCGCAGGCATCAGGAACTTCGGGGGGATGTTGCGGAGATTGTCAATGCGCTACTGACCGAAATGGATGGGATAGTGGAGCGTCCGGGTGTATGTACTATTGGTGCTACCAATCGTACCGATACTATTGATCCTGCTGTGAGGAGCAGGTTTGAGGAAGAGGTCGAATTCACACTTCCTGATGAAATGGAGCGTCTTGCAATCCTTGAGTCCAATGTAAGGACATTTCCTGTTCCGGTGAAAGATGTTGACCTTAAGGTTATAGCAAGGATGACCGGAGAACTTTCAGGAAGGGATCTTGTGGGAAAGGTGCTGAAAACCGCACTTCATAATGTGATTATAGAAGACCGTGAGAATGTTACGCAGGATGACCTGCTCGCATCCGTTAAGAAAATCAAGAATATTCAGCCACCTTCAAATACAGACAGGATGTACATTTAAGGATTATCTTTTTAAAGATAACAAATATATCGGTGGTCTATGTCTGAGGTAAATGAATCTGACAGGTTTGAATGCATCATTGTTAATGTGATAGACTCTCTTCGTTGGAAAGGTGTCGTTGTCGAAGAAATAGAGTCTGGTGGACGTGTTTATTTTGGAAAGATCGATCCAGAATGCTTTGAATACGTTCCGGGTGACATTCTCTATATAGGGGTAAAACGCCTTCCATATGAATTTGATGAAATGAAAATAGAAGCGTCTCTTTATGATGCTGATGATCGGAAGCTTGACTGGACCTTCCTCTAATATTCCTGATCATTGTTCTTTTTTCCATTTTAATTTCATCTCTAAGGCAGGGTCATATCTTATCCCGGAATGGGATCTCAAGCTCGAGGAGATCATCGGCTACTATTACATTTTGGAACACTTCCCTGGCCTCCTCAAGCAATTGTGTAGCGTCGTCCGAATATCTTGAGCTTATATGTGTAAGTACAAGTTTTCTGACATTTGCTTCCTTTGCCAGGAGTGCGGCCTCCCTGGCTGTTGAATGCATGGATTCCATGGCCCATTCCTGCTGATCATTTGCAAGTGTTGAATCATGTATAAGGAGGTCTGCATCCCTGCTGGCCTCAAGTATGCTCTTACAAGGCCTTGTGTCCCCACTGTAGATTATTTTCCTGCCGGGGCGGCTTTGTCCTACAACATCCTCTGAGTGTATCAATTTGCCGTTCACTTCAACGGTCTCCCCTTTATGGAGCTTTGAAAAAAGGGGGCCTGGGGGTATTCCCAGCTCAATTGCTTTCTGGCGGTCAAACCTGCCTGCCCTTTCGTTATCAACAAGTGCATATCCGATGCTTGGTACGCTATGTTCTGTTTTTATGGCCATTATTGAATAGTCTTCTCTTTTGATCACATCTCCTGGATTCAGGTCTATGGCATCTATCTCAAAACGGAGTTTGTAGTAGCCCAGTGCACTGAGTATTCTGGCAAACTCATGTATCCAGTGAGGTCCATATATCTTCAATGGCTCGGTCCTTCCATGGAATGATAATGTTTGTATAAGGCCGGGAATTCCCAGCATGTGGTCTGCATGAAAGTGAGTTATGAATATGGAGGATAGTGCTTTCATTCCTGTCTTTGCCCGCATCATTTGTTGCTGTGCGCCCTCGCCACAATCAAAGAGCATCAGCTCGCCCTCACGGTTGATCATTATGGCTGAAGGGTTTCGCTCCGGGGTTGGAAGGGCCCCCCCTGTTCCAAGAAATGTTACTCGAAGCATATGTCTATATAAGAGTTATAATTATTTATGAATTGTCTATGCTATAAGGGTGCTAATAGTAGTCTTATGTATCTGGCTGTAAGTTTTCAGATTATCTGTCAGTACCATGCCACTCGTAAAGTTCATATAGCATCTTAATATTAAAGGAACGTCCATAAATCATACCAGATTTGAACAGGGATTACGGATGGTAATTCCTTCACAATTATATAATACTTATAAGAGGATATATCATGAAATGGCAAGGCAGATCCAGAAGAACATATACGGGTGCTAAGATCAAGACCTCCCGAGGTAAGAGAAAATACGAGCTTGGTCGCGAATCAGCTGAAACTCATATTAACGATGTCAAGAGAAAGAACGTTGCAACCAGAGGCGGAAACAGAAAAGTAAGACTTCTCCAGTGCAATGAGGCAAACGTGACCAATTCACAGGGCAAGACACAGAAGACCACTATCGAGAATGTTACCGGTAACGATGCTAATGAGCACTATGTCAGGCGTAACATCCTTACAAAAGGATCTGTTATCAAGACTCCAATTGGCAATGCCATTGTCACCAGCCGTCCGGGTCAGGATGGTGTTGTGAACGCAGTGCTGCTCGAGTGATCGGGCATCTTTTTTTTTTTATTTTCCATCTGACTGTCTGGTTTTATGGAGTTGTTATACATGGATGAAAAAACACGTCACATTTTAGAATGTCTTGAAGAGGATGCACGGATAAGTCATGAAGAGATTGCAACCCTTACGGGACTTAGTGTTGATAAGGTCTGCCAAAAAGTAAAAGAACTGGAAGATGGCGGCATAATCCGTAAGTACAAGACAGTCATTGACTGGGACCTGGCCGGTGATGAATATGTTTATGCCATTATCGAGCTGAAGGTGACCCTTGAAAGAAAAATGGGTTACCAGGCCCTTGTGGAGCGTTTGTACAAGTTTCCTGAAGTGCGTTCTGTGAGATTGCTTTCGGGGCAGTATGATCTTTCATTGACCGTTTTTGGCAAGTCTATGAAAGAGGTGGCTTTTTTTGTGGCAGAGAAGATCTCCACCCTTGAACAGGTACAGCACACTACAACTCATTTTGTCCTGAAGACCTACAAAGAGGATGGTGTCATCCTTTATGAACAGGATCATGTTACTCGTTTACCGGTGACACCATGACTTGGCTGCGGTATAAATACTAATGACATGGATGTATATATATGAGAAAAGCATGCACTCCCTCAAAGTTTGTAGCGGATGTAATGTCAAAAGTTCCACCATCTGGCATACGCCGTTATTTTGATCTGGCATCAGGTATAGATGATGTTATCTCTCTTGGTGTAGGTGAGCCAGATTATGTTACTCCGTGGCATATAAGGGAAGCATGTATACATTCGCTGGAATGTGGTGAGACATCATATACATCCAATTATGGTCTTATTGATCTGCGGGAAGCAATATCGGAACTTTTTTCCACAAAGTATGGTGTGGATTATGATCCTGCTTCAGAGGTCCTGGTGACGTCAGGTGTAAGTGAGGCTCTTGATCTTGCTATCAGGGCTATAACCAATCCCGGTGATGAGATTATCGTAGTCCAGCCTTCATATGTGGCATATGTGCCTTCAGTGATGTTCGCAGGAGGTGTTCCTGTGATTGTTTCCACTAAAATGGAGAATAATTTCAAGCTTACTGCAAAGGAGCTGGAATCTGCTATCGGTCCCCGGACAAAGGCAGTGATCATCAATTATCCCAACAATCCTACAGGTGCTACCATGGACAGGGCTGATTTGGAGGCTATTGCTGATGTGGTCTGTGAGCATAATATAATGGTTATATCTGATGAGGTCTATGACTGTCTGACATACAATGGCGGTCACACCTGCTTCAGTTCCCTTGAAGGTATGCGTGACAGGACCATTCTCCTGAATGGTTTTTCCAAAGCCTACGCTATGACCGGTTTCAGAATGGCATATGCCCTGAGTTCCCCGCGAGTCATAAGCGCAATGATGCTGATACATCAGTACTCAATGCTATGTGCTCCGATCACTGCGCAGATAGGTGCCATTGAGGCCCTGCGCAATGGCCAGAATGAAATGGAAAAGATGGTTCGTGACTATGATCGCCGCCGTCATCTAATTGTAAGCGGCCTGAACAAGCTTGGTCTTGAATGTTTCGAGCCAAAGGGTGCATTCTATGCTTTCCCAAACATTGAATGTACAGGCCTGACTTCCGAGGAGTTTGCAGAGGGTCTTTTGAACGAGCAGAAGGTAGTCACCATTCCAGGCAATGTTTTTGGCCAGGCAGGCACTGGTTTTCTCCGATGCTCCTATGCAACTTCCAGGGAAGATATAAGAGAGGCCCTGGAGAGGATGGGCACTTTCATTGAAGGGTTGTGAGATTAAAGCTGTTCTCTCTTATCCTTCTTCTTTTTTCATAGGTAACTAACAAGCATCCATTGCCTTACTATTTTATACAGGTATTGTCATCCTCGGGTCAGGTATAAACAGACAACTATGTCATTTCTGTATCTTTATCTTCAGACAGATATTCTTCATTGAACATCCTTGCTATCAGGCTCACATATGAAATAAGCAGAGGGCCGATAAAGATTCCCAGCAACCCGAAGAGATTTATTCCTATTATAACTCCTATAAGTGTCTCAAGCGGGTGGATGCGTCCTACTTTGTTCTGTATCATGGGCCTGAGGAAGTTATCTACGGAACTGAGTATTACTCCTCCTATAAGGATTCCAAGTGCCGTGAAATAATCATTCTGGATCAACTGGATCACAACTGCAGGGCCCCAGATTATTGTGGCTCCGACTACAGGAAGAAAGGAAAGTATAGCAGCAATAAAGCCCCATAGAAAAGCCCCTTCAACTCCAAGCAGCAGGAAAGTTATGGTAAGTAATGTTCCCTGTACAATGGCTATTATGCCGGAACTTATAAGCGTAGCATTAACTATGGATTTGAATTCATTCAACAGGATGATCGTGTTCTTTTTGCTGAAGGGGATGATTCCCTGAAGATTGGCAGAATTCATGGTATTTGTGCCTATGAATAGATAGTACAACAGGAAATACATTATAACAAACTCTATCAGGCGCTGTCCCAGGCTTTGGATTGCATTCAATAGCATTATACTGAAGAAATTGGCTGCCGCAGAAACGACTTCTGTTATCCTTTCACTTACATTTATATCCACCGGCAATCTCTCAAGTGGCAGCTGACTGGCATAGAGGCTTACTAGGTTCAGATATTCAAGCAAGGACCCGGTATCAAAAAGTATGCTTTGTATCTGGAAGATCACAATGGTCAGAATTATGTATAGGGGTATCAATATAAGCACGATTGTAAGACTAATGATTGTAAATGCCGCAAGGTTCCTGTTAATGCGCATTCGGCTCGTCATGTAGGTATATAAGGGTTTGAAGATCACATAAAGGATGAATGCCCCGAAAAATGCATTGATGTAGGGATAAAGGGCATAAACAAGTACGATTGCAAGCACACCAAGTACCAGAAGTGCCTGTGGCATTTTGCTGGAATTTTTCATTGCTTCTCTCATTACTATTCCTGGTATTTAAACCTTATATCATTTTATCGATATTGTTGTTGTGGCCCGATAATAACTATATCCTATCGGGTAATATCCCTTAATTGATGATATCGGAATATACAGGTCTTTTTCGCAAGACTCTTGACAAGTGGGTAGAGGATGATGGTATAACCAATAGCGCAGCACTTTCCTTTCATGCAGTGATAGGTCTGCCTTCCCTTATTCTCTTTACTCTTTTCTTAGGTAGTGTTTTTCTGAAACAGCAGTTTATCGAGGCATCTATCATCACGGATGTATCTATCTTTGCAGATGATATTGTTATTACGGCGTTGCATAATCTTTTTACTCAGCTTTCAGTGGATAGTTCATTTAGTTTAGGCATAATATTCAGTTTTGCTATCTACTTGTGGAGTGCTGGTAATATTTTCTTTCAGCTTCAAAAGATGATAAACAAGATGTGGGGTTTGGAAAGTTCTGCTAAAAGCTGGCTGAAGAAATTTGTACGCAAAAAGATGTCATCTCTGATAGCGGCTATTGTATTTGGAATGCTTGTAGCTTTAAGCACTCTTTTTGAAGTGATCTTTTTTGCAATTTCCGATAATCTGGAATCAACCCTTTCATTACCAACAGATGCCGTCAGGTATGCAAGTCTTTTTATAAGCTTCTTCACTCTGGTCTTATTTTTTATGTATCTTTACAGGGTATTGCCAGAAGCGACCCTTGGATTAAAATATGTCTTCATCGGTTCTCTGTTAACCGTGATATTGCTCACAATCGGTAAGTATATTATGGGTCTATATCTTTCATACAGCAATCTTGCGACATTATACGGGACAATAGGCTCTATACTTGTTATTTTCATGTGGATATACATGTCCTCCATATTTGTTACTTTCATGGTAGAGTTCACAGGAGTATATTCTGAATCAGGCTACTAATGTTTTATGAGCAATGCCATGTTTTAGTGATGGTAATGTATGATTGGGGCACAAGGTGCTTTATGTGGGGCATATAGTAGAAATAGTTTGTATGTTAGTATATGATGTGTATTAATGTGTATTAATATGGAAGTACTAGCACTGTCGTATGTCCCATTATCCTTATCTTATATCCTTACCTGGTATTATCTTCTATCCACAATTACACATCAACTTCATGAGCTCCAGGTTACTGGCTTTAATCGCTTGCTGATCTTGATTTTTCAGGATATTTACAGGATATCCCTTAGTGCGTTGGCTGCAGTGTAAACAGTTCCTGCTCCGCAAATATAGTAAGCTACACGCACTGCCTGCATTATCTCTTCTTTTGTGGCCCCTTCCTCCATTGCCTGCATTGCAAGGTTCTTAACTCCCTCTACAGCTCCATGGTCTGCATCAAGGGCCAGCGCAATCAGTAATTTGTATTTTAATGGTATGCCATCTTCAGAAAGTGCGCATTGGCGTGTTGATTCAAGTATGCTGGACAGTTCATTATCCTTGTCATGTATTATTTTTAGTGGATTTACTTCCATATTCTCATCTCTGTGATCTTAGGACTTACTGTTTGTTTTGGTGAGACCCTGTAGATAATTTCTGATTCAAAATACTTAAATATGACTGCGGTCATCAATGACCCTGGTCACTTTTGACAATGATCCCAACCTGGTCAGGTGAGAAAAGAGGTATCATATCCCTGCGTGAAAAAAAGAAACATGAAACTAGAAACCGTATATTTGAAGTGTCTGCTCGTCTTTTCAGGGAAAAGGGCTTTAAGAACACCACTGTTGATGAGATAACAAAGGAAGCCGGAATAGCCAAAGGTACATTCTTCAACTCCTTCCTGACAAAAGAAGCACTACTTTTTTATTTCAGACAACAGAACGAAGAGCTGGTATGAACATCCTGCAGTCTCAGATTGCATTGAATATGCCTGTAAAAGAAAAAATAAAGAACTTCCTTTCCATGCTTGCAGATAACTACCAAAAAGACCGGGAACTTGCCAGGATCCTTTTCTTTGAACACAGGAAATTATTAATGGCTCCAGGACCACGACCTTTTGACAATACTAACAAAGATCAAATATTTGCCTGTATACTTTGCGAACTTCTGTACGAGGGTGTTCAAAAGGGTAAGATCAGGAAGGACCTAGATATGATGTCCGCATCAGATACCCTGAATGCCATCTATTTGCATTCACTTATGACATGGCTGCATTCTGATGACGAATACTCTTTTTCCAGGGATCTGTCAGATAAGGTTGATATTCTCTTTGAAGGCATAGGGGAATAAAAAAGTGTTTGCAATTACAGTTGAGAACCTGACAAAAGAATTTGGTAACTTCACTGCCGTAAATGGTCTTTCTTTTAATATAGAACAAGGTGAAGTCTTCGGCCTCCTTGGTCCCAACGGGGCGGGGAAGACAACAACGATGTCTATGCTTTCCACTATGCTCAAACCAAGTTGTGGAAAAGCCTCTGTAAATGGATACGATATATTGAATAACGAAGATGAGGTTCGCAGGTCAATTGGCATAGTATTCCAGGACCAGAGCCTGGATGAGGAACTGACAGCATATGAGAATATGGATTTCCATGGCAGGCTTTACCGCCTGGACAAAGGGATAAGAAAAAAAAGGATAATAGAACTTCTTGAGCTTGTAGAACTGGCTGACAAAAAAGAGAACCTTGTAAAGACATACTCCGGCGGTATGAGACGGCGGCTTGAGATTGCAAGGGGGTTGTTGCATGAACCGAAAGTACTTTTCCTTGATGAGCCTACTCTGGGCCTTGACCCTCAGACGCGCAACCATCTGTGGGATTATATAGAGAAACTGAGCCGTGAGAAGGGTATTACTATTATCCTGACAACCCACTATATGGAAGAAGCAGACAAACTGTGTAATAGGATTGCCATTATAGATAAAGGTAGTATAATAGCCCTTGGTACCTCAGACAAACTTAAAAAAGATGTTGGAGTGGATATTATAAAAATAGTCTCTTCTGAAAAGGAGAAGTTATGGTCAGCTGTAAGCTCCATGCCAGGTATCAAGAACATCGAAATCCATGATGATTCTCTTACTATTGGATTGAAAGATGCGGAGAAACATGTTGTAAAGATTATAAATATGGCATATTCAAGGGATATTCCCATAGGGTCCATATCCATCCACAAACCCACTCTTGAAGATGTATTCCTTCATTTCACAGGCAGGACTATCAGGGAAGAGGAAGCCTCAGGTAAAGAACAGATGCGCATGATGAGAAGGCTGAGAAGGTAAGGGAATGGACATTATCTATACCATATGGTTACGGAATTTAAAGCGCTATATACGTTCAAAAAGCAGACTTTTAGGCAGCCTGGGTATGCCCATATTCCTTATGCTTGTACTTGGATATGGTCTTAACTCCGTAGTCGTCCTCCCTGGTATGGAGCAGGGTTACATAGGTTTTATAATTCCCGGGATAATCTCAATGAGTGTTCTTTTCACTTCGGTGTTTGCAGGCATACAGATAATATGGGACAAACAGTTCGGTTTCCTTAAAGAGACGCTTGTTGCACCGGTGTCAAGACTTGAGATCATGCTGGGTCAGACATTTGGTGGTGCCACCACAGCAGTTATACAAGGGCTCATAATATTTGTCCTGTCCTTGTTTATGGGCCTTAAGGTAAGCAGTATTCCCGGATTTGCAATAGCTATTGTGTTCATGATACTCATAGGGATATCTTTCACAGCATTCGGGATTGCCATCGCTTCAAGAATGGATGATATGCATGGTTTTCAGCTAATTATCAATTTTGTCATCTTCCCCATATTCGGATTATCTGGTGCCCTTTTCCCAATTGACGATCTTCCTTTATGGGTAAGGTCACTTACACTGCTAGATCCTCTGACATACGGGGTGGAAGGTATAAGATATGGTCTTCTTGGAACTTCCCAGATAGATCCTCTGATCTGTTTTATGGTCCTTTCCGGCTTCACAGTAGTAATGGTAATGATTGGTTCCCATCTGTTCAGGAAGATAAGTATATGACCAAAGCAATGATTTCATTTACATATTAGTCCGCAATCATAGAAGGTCCGGACTTGCAGAAAAAGGATCTAGGTCAGAAGTTCCTTATCGAAGTTCTCAATAAGTTCGTTCATTTTCTTATTCCACTGGTCTATTGTCTTCTTTATCATCTCTTTTACCACGGTTGGTTCAATGGCAACATATTCATAATAATATCCGCCTATGGAGATGGATCTGGTCTCCCTGTATACAAGACCTGATGCAATGAGGTTTTGTAATGAGCGATAGGCCGTACTCCGTTCACGACCAAGTAGTTCTCCGAGTCTCTCTGCTGTCATGGCACCGTTTTCAAGTAATGTCTTGTATGTACTGATATCAAGTTCTTTAAGTCCAAGTACACACTTTGCCATGTCCTCACATTTACATTCGGCTCTCAGCATTTCGGGAATAGAACTTGCCATAATTGATCCTCATCACAAAATAAGTTTATCATGTGGGATTGTACGATTTGCACAAAACCGATTAAAGATTGCGTCAATTATATATATAGTTTGCCAGAATTTTCCATTCCTTGACAATAATACCTGAAGACGAGCGTTCCAGTCTGCCACTGGACACGGATGAGATAATATATCACCCTGATATGTTACGCGCAAACGAGTGGATACTTTCAAAATACGAAGCACCTGTTAGGGATTTTTGTATCTTTGTTCCATGTGCAAAGAAAAAGCCTTATCATGAGAGCCCTTCACATAAGATATTCGATAAGGTCATTTTTGGCATGCTCATGCCTGAACAGGTCCATGTTGTTGTTTTCGGGACATGTGGGATCACCCCCCGGGAGCTGGATACTGAGTATCCTTTCATGGATTATCATTTCATGCTTGGAAAGTGCAACGTGGCAAAAATAAAAAGGGACTTCATAAAGATGGAAAGCGAGAGACTTTCTCAATATCTTATAAAGACCAGGGAACATTATAAACATCGTATTGCTTACTGCATAGGTGATTTCAGGAAGGCCATGGAGCTGGCAGTTGAAATGTCCGGGATTGAGGTGATCATAGTCCCGAAAGAAGAAACCATCAATACACATGTACAACCGGATAAGAAGTTCATTTACGGAAGTCTGAACCAGAGTACATATCTTCAGGATTTTTCCGATGCAATTGCTTCAAAGACTGGCAGGCAGGCTAGCAGGGATATTCCCGCAGGTAATGAAAGGGCAGGTAATGCAGTAAACGATAATGAATGGTATTTGTTCTGAAAAATCAAAATATATAAAAACATTTCATGTGTAATACGGTGGTATGAAAATGGCGGTAAGTGGCTGGTTTTGCCACTTTATTCCAGATATGGTGATTGTGCCAGCACGGCCATGCCGCTGTCTGATATATTAAGCACACGAACTTCATTGATTGTTCCAGACCCTCTCATCTTCATGATGTAGATCGAGCGCTGAAGGTTATTCCCAGAGATGATACGACCCAGTTTTATCACGGAATCAGCGCCATATTCGACCATTTCATCAAGCCCAAACATTGATCCCACTGTTATCACAGAACTTACGTTATGTTTGCGGAACACGCTGAATACGTCGTCTATGAGCGTTCTCAATTTGTAGTTAGATTCGATTGCCAAAAACAGTGCCTCAATGGAGTCAATGAAGATACGTGTTGGCTGGATATCCTCTATTTTGCTTTCGACCAATTTCTTAAAGCTCTTGATAAGTTCCGATGGTGCGATCTCAACACTTTTCTGAAGACGGAGGCTTGGATCTGTGATGTCGACAAAAGTAAGAAGACCCTGCTCTACATATTCTTCAAGGTCCCAGTTAAAGGATGTCTTCATTTCCTTCACGATGGATTTTGATTCCTCAGAAGTGATTATACACATTACTCTTTCGCCTTTTTTAGCACCCTCTACTATGAACTGCGTACCGAATATGGTTTTACCTGTACCAGAATCCCCTGATACCACATTCGCAGTTCCTTTAAAAAATCCACCACGTAACATTTCATCCAGTCCGGGTATTCCGGAATTAACTCTCTCTGACGGGTTGGCATCTGTCATATAAACCACCTTTTAATATCTAAAATGCATGATATGTATTCCCAAACTGCTTTATCATATATGCATAAATATGTTTCGTAAAAAGCATATGATGTTAATTTTTTATGCATTTCAGGACATTGTTAATTATGCTATCCTAATATAAAAAATCACGTATTTTATTTTTTTCTCATGAAATGTTTGTTGTGTCCCACAGAAAAAAGCGATTATGCGTGAACTATTTGTATTATTGAAGCTAACTCGTTACTTATGAAAAAGCTACAGGGTGCTGTTTGTCTGATTCACGGGAGATTAGTATGACATCAAGAAAGGATTTGAACAGGGATAAAAAAGAATTACTGGAAGGAGTACTATCCGGCAGAATATCTCTTCATAAGCTGGACAGCATGACAGATAAAAAAACAGCAGTCATGATAAGAAGGTTTTCCCTGGAGGAGGCCGGAGGGTTTGATTTCGACCACATCCATAATTTTTCGATAGATGTGGAGGATGCCAGTAAAAAGAACATCGAGAACATGATAGGCATCATTCAGGTCCCTCTTGGTATAGCAGGTCCCCTGAAAGTTAATGGTGAGTTTGCAGAAGGAAGTTTCCAATTACCACTGGCTACTACGGAGGGTGCTCTTGTTGCCAGTGTGAACAGGGGATGTTCTGTTATTACGCGATGCGGTGGTGCAAATGTCCGCATATTCCGTGATCTGATGACCCGAGCGCCGGTTTTCAGACTTGAGGATGTAATCCGCGCAAAGGAATTTTCAGACTGGCTGCAGGACCCTGAAGTTCTCTCCCGGATGAAGACAAAGACATCTGAGACCACCCGTTTCGGTGAACTTGTGGATGTGCAGACCTTTGTCACGGGCAATACAGTGCATGTGCGTTTTTCCTATGATACTAAAGATGCCATGGGTATGAACATGGTGACGATTGCAACTGACTCTGTCCTTTCCCTCATCGAGGATGAATTTGGTGCCATTCCTGTTTCTCTCTCCGGGAACATGTGCGTTGACAAAAAACCTGCAGCTATCAACACCATCCTTGGCAGGGGTAAGACTGTGATAGCGGATGTGACGATACCTGCAGCGTTAGTAGAGGAGCGTTTGAAATGCAAACCTGAGACGATTGTAGAGGTCAATTATCGCAAGAATCTCCTGGGTTCTGCAAGGGCCGTTTCTCTGGGGTACAACGCACATGCTGCAAACATCATAGCAGCAATGTACATTGCCTGTGGTCAGGACCCTGCTCATGTTGTCGAAGGTAGCAGCACGATTACAACAATGGAACTGACCCGTTATGGGGATCTCTATTGCTCTGTGACCCTTCCTGCTATGGCTGTAGGTACTGTGGGCGGTGGCACCAATCTGGGTACCCAGCGAGACTGCCTGAGGATCCTGGGTGTGAGTGGCTCAGGGAATCCACCAGGCTCAAATTCCAAAAAACTTGCAGAGATAATAGCTTCTGCAGTGCTGGCAGGTGAGATATCCCTGGTGGGAGCACAGGCAGCAGGGCATCTTGCAAGGGCCCACGCAGAACTGGGAAGATGATAGTTATATATTTAAAAGTGATATTGTAGTTCAAAAGAAGATTATAATGCAAAGGGTTTAGAACCCTTTGTAATTATTCTATTTTTTCCTGTCAAGGAAAAAAGCAAATCCTAAAAATCCTATTGCTGTTAAAAGAAGCATGATGATTTTTGTAACTTCACTGCTCACAAAGCCAGCAACTTCCATTTCGCCTGTATGGGTTTCTTCAGTTCCATCGCGTATGCTTTCAAATCTGTGTTCAGCGTTTTCCTTCTCAGGTGAAACGATGTTAAGTTCTTGATCGTCTTTATTTGCCACTTTACCATTTTCATTTACAGAGCCAGCAGTTCCTGTTATCTTTATTGTCGAATCAAAGCTAGCTGAAGGCAGAGCGTTTCCCTGCTCGTCACTTATTATGAGGTTAGCGATCCTGAAATGTCCTATCCCGTTTTCAGGTCCGGCTTTGGCATTGACGGTACAAAATATGCCATCGTTTATTACACTGCCCTCTTTCATGAGTACACTGAATATATCTGAGATCATATCCACCTTTTCGTAATTCCCTGGCCTGAACATTACCGATGAGCCTGTTCCGGCAAAAAGGTCTCCTTCTTGTACACTGCTGATCATTACAAGTGAACTGTCATACATAAGGTCCAGTTGTAAGCCCGAGATTGGTGTATGTGGTCTTACGTGAATCTGCAACGAAAACTCTTCTTCTGGAAGGACTTCATGTGTGGCCGGAAGTATGCTTACATTTGCAACTGCTGTTGCAACTCCTGGAATTAATAAAAAGAAACATGTAAGAAAAGCTGTGTAAACAGCAATGCTTGTAAATTTAAATCTCACAGGAGATCCTCAATATGATACTGTATATTATTCAATTTTCTGCTTTGCGTTTTCCAGCAATTTTGAACACTCATCCATTTTTACTGCAGCCATCCTGATATCTGAAGCTATTTCCTTATAGCCGGCTGCCTCTACTTTTAAAGCCCATTCACTAAAGCTTTTACTATGGCTTTCGTTGTGCTCTATCCAGTGCTCTATAAGATGCTCAAGTTTTGGCCTGTCAAGTTCCATTGTTATAACTCCGTATATGTTTCTCTGTAATTTCTCTCTGTGATTTCACTTAAAGTTCTAATGAATTTACTTTGTATCCTCAGATATCCCGGGGATCGGTAATCTCGCCTGTAAGTGCAGAGGCTGCTGCAGTTGCGGGAGATGCAAGGTAAATGAAGCCCCCTACACCCATTCTTCCTTTGAAGTTCCGGTTGGCAGTTGATATGCATGCTTCGCCTTTTCCAATGACTCCCATGTGTCCTCCAAGACATGGTCCGCATCCCGGGGGACCGATTGTCACGCCGGCCCCGAGGAGGTCTTCGACAAAACCTTTCCTGACCGCTTCAAGCAACACTGTGCGGGAGGCAGGCACAACAATTGTCCTGATGACAACCTTTTCCCCTTTGAGGATTGTTGCTGCCACCTCTAAGTCTTCCAGTCTACCGTTGGTGCAGGTCCCAATGAATGCCTGGTCAAGTTTTATAGGTTTTACATCAGATATGTCGCGTACGTTATCGACCTGGTGAGGACATGCTATCTGGGGCTCAAGTTCATTTGTATCGAAGTTATATTCTTCTGAATATATTGCATTGTCATCGGCATAAATGGCTTCATATTCCTCAACTGCAATTCTTTCAAGGAAATCTAATGTGGTGCTGTCAGGTGGGACTATCCCCGCCTTTGCTCCCATTTCAATTGCCATATTGCTGAGGGTCATTCTTCCTGACATGGACATGGAATCGATGGTGCTCCCATAGAACTCGGCAGCTTTGTATGTTGCACCGGCAACACCCAGGGTTCCGATTATTTTCAGTGTAAGGTCCTTTGCATATACACCTTTGTTGAATTTGCCTTCTGCATTTATCATTATACTTTCAGGAACCTTAAGCCATAGCTTTCCGGATGCGAATATCTCTGCCATATCTGTGGCACCAACACCTGTTCCAAAAGCTCCGAATGCTCCATAGGTGCAGGAATGTGAATCAGCTCCCACAATAAGTTTTCCAGGCAGGGCAAATCCGTTCTCGGGAAGTAACTGGTGACATATGCCTTCTCCGATGTCATAGAAATTCTTTATTTTCTGATCTTTTATCCATTCCCGGATGTCTTGCTGTAATGCTGCAGTAGTATCAGTGTTTGCAGGTGTAAGATGATCAAATGGTATGACTATTCTTTCAGGATTCCATACTATTTCCTGTTCCATTTCCCTGAAAGCCCGTACCGCCAGGACACTTGTACCGTCATGGGCCATGGCAAAGTCAATATCTGCTATTACAAAATCATTTGCATGGGCTTTTTTGCCTGAAGCGCGGCTTAATATTTTTTCGCTTATAGTACTCAAAAGATTAACTCCATTGGTGTAACTGGGATAGGATGTGTATCAATATTCCTCATAGATTTAAAATCTTCGATAGCAGGGATTGTTGCATTTATAGATGTTATAATTCCCTGTAAAAAAAAGGTTTTGCTATCTTCGCAGCAAATATTAAACAGTGTTATGCCAGTCTTTTGAGCTTTTCGATGTTGTTGAGCACGTATTTGCTTTCAATCAGGATCTTTTGTTCAATGTTCTGCACGATCTCATCCAGTGGTGTGACAAGCCTGTAAAGTTTTACGGGCCTTCCCTTGCCTTCTGTTTTTTTCTCTTCCCTGATGTCTACCCAGTTGTTATCCTTTAGGTATCTCATTGCTATACTGACTTCAGGTTGCCTGAGATTAGAGCATTTCTCTATCTCGCGGGACGTAATCTCCTCTCCACCTGAAAGACAGGCCAGAGTTAGGGCCACAGGTCTGTTCATATCTAATTTCCTGAGCAACTCTACGATCTCATATTCTTTTTCACTCATGCCGCTGGGTTTTTTCTCTCTCATAAAATCACCGGATCATATGTAATTGTTTTCGTTTTGTTCTATTTCTTGTGTTTTTGTGCATGACATAAGGGTGATGATCCATTGAATGTGTCAGGTAGGAACTTATCCCGGATATGTCTGCTGTGGATTAATTTCTGTAAATGCCTGTAAATGCCAATAATAATTATAAGTTGTTATTATATATTAATATTTTTTATATTAAAATAGCAAGTCTGCAATATCTATTTTGAATGATATATTATTCGCCATTCAGTTAACATGAATGACTACTTGTTAAGTGTCTTTTATAGGCAGTCTATTTAGTCTGCAGGGAAACCAACAGGGAAATAAGGAGATAACCGACAGTGAAATAATGAAACAAACCGGTGCAAAACCGAGTTGTATATGTCTGGTATTTAGTTAAAATATTGGCAGAACAGCGATAATAACAATTATGCGATGGACAATGAGATGGACAATATTATTAATACAATACTAATCAAATGGTGGGCCCGCTGAGATTCGAACTCAGGGCCTCACGGTTATCAGCCGTGCGCTCCACCTAGCTAAGCTACGGGCCCAATTGCTTGTTTTTAGCGTGATGCTTTTTATCACGCGACACTCCAAATACGCATACAGGTACTTTAATATTGCGCTCCAGAGCTAATATCCATTCTGAATTATTTGATAATGATAATAAACGATACAAGTTTGCAGCGATAGATTTATGTTTGATAATGTGCTGTATGACATGTTATTCCGGGCTGGTAGATCAGGGGAAGATCGCTACCTTGGCATGGTAGAGGCCTCGGGTTCAATTCCCGACCAGTCCATCATCACTTTTGACATTATTGTTTATTTCATACTGTTCTTTTTAGTATTAATCTGGCTTAGCTCCGGTTTTTTGATTTCCATACTGAATGGCAATTATTTTCTTATTTTTCTTTATAATATGCAATCATAAGTTATCTGTAACTTCGTTTCAGCAACTTTATATACCTTAAAGAATGACCTGCTAGATACGTGAAAATAATTATTGATGTTGTTGTATTTGCAGTTTTCAAATGAAGAATTGGTTCAAATGGTGCTCTCATGAAAAATATATTATTATCATTACTTCTTTTATCATGTGTTCTGTTTATCGCCGGATGCGCGGAATCTGACATGCAGGATACTGTTCAGGTTGGTGATCATGTTTCAGTAAACTATATAGGCAGTCTTGATGACGGTACTGTATTTGACACTTCCCTGGAAGAGATCGCCATAAATGAAGGTACGTATGATTCACGTCGCAAATACGAACCTTTGCCTTTCACTGTTGGTACTGGCCAGATGATCAAAGGGTTTGATGATGCTGTTATTGGTATGTCTGTAGGGGAGAGTAAAAACGTCACACTGCTTCCCGAAGAAGCTTACGGTGAGATTAGTGAGGACTATATAATAACTTACTCTATGGATGATTTCACTTCTGCAAACATCACTCCCGTTATTGGTGAGAAAATAACTTCGCAGGGTCATGCTGGTACTATCATAAACGTTTCAGAAGATATGGTCATTGTTGATTTCAATCATCACCTTGCAGGCAAGAACCTGACATTCTTCATCGAACTGGTCTCAATAGACAGATCCTGATGCAGGGGTGAGTCTGTGGAAAAAGAAGAAAAGATAGTTGTCATTCTTCTGTGCATGGCTTTGCTATCTCTTACTATATTATATGCCACATTTTATGCAGGAGACACAAAGACCGATTCCAATGGGTTCAGCCCCTCATCAGTTCCTGGTGAAAATGTGAGATTTGAGGGGGACGTGCTTTCAAAACGTTTCACCTATACCGGGGGCCACCTTTTGATGAACGTGGACTACGGAGAAGGTGTTGTCAAGGTTTTCATACCATCGGGTAATGGCGCAAAAGAATTGGACTCAAGGATAGCTGAGAATGACCATGTCTTTGTTTCAGGTACTGTTAACGAGTATAATGGTGAACTTGAAGTAATTGTCCAAAACGTCAACGGAGTGGTACTTCTAAATTGATGTCCTCCCTGTTAATTGCCTAGTCGCTAAAGATATATGCAAAAAAGGCCCTCTTACTAAAATATGAAAGCCTGTATAATGTGTGGTGGAGAAGGTACCAGATTACGTCCTTTAACTTTCGCTCGTCCAAAACCCAGTATCCCTATCCTTAACAAACCTTCTGTTGTACATCTTATAGAGCACCTGTCAAAGGAAGGTTTCAATGACATTGTCATTACCCTTGGCTATATGGCTGAGAAGATAGAAGAGGAGCTTGGTGATGGGAGAATGTTTGGTGTTCACATCGATTACGTTTATGAGAAAGATAAGCTTGGTACAGCAGGTGGCGTGAAGAACGCTGAACAATACCTGCGTGACCGTCCTTTCATCGTGCTTGGTGGAGATCATGTATTGAACCTGAACCTGAGGGAAATGTACAGGTTCCATGAAATGACCGATGCGATGGTTACAATAGGTCTTTTGTCAATTGACGATCCCCGTGAATTCGGCATAGCCGACATGGATGTTAATAACAGGATACATCGTTTTCTTGAAAAGCCGGGACCCGGTGAGATATTCAGTAATCTGGCAAGTACGGGTATATATGTATGCGACCCTGAGATATTTGACTGGATACCTGAGGGGAAACAATACGATTTTGCAAAAGATCTCTTTCCTGATATGCTTGCCAAAAAAAGAAAGATAAATGGTATTCTTGCAAGAGGTAGGTGGACGGATGTAGGAAGCCCCCAGGCATACAGGCAGGCCCAGCGCTGGATGCTTGAATCCTTGCCTGGAACTACTATTGAAGGTCACTTCAGGACAATTGATGCACGCATAAAAGGCCCTGTATCTCTTGGTCACAATGTTTCTGTGGGATCGAATTCTGCAATTGTGGGTCCGATCGTCATTGGTGAGAATACGACCATTGGGGATAATGTGCTTATCGGGCCTTACACTACAATAGGTTCTAACTGTGTAGTAGGCAACGATACCCGGATACTTTCATCTTATATATTCAATGAAGTGTTCATCGGAACAAACTCCAACGTTTCCGGTTCTGTGATCGATAATGGTACAAAGGTTGGTGATAACTGCAGCCTTGAGAATGGAACGGTCATAGGTCCTGATGTTAGCATTGAGGATGATGTCACCGTACATTCCAATATCAGGGTCTGGCCAGATGTGCTTATTCCTGCCCGTACGAAGGTAAAAGAGGATATACTGAGTGATTCCATGTAATCCTTTTTATCTTCAGGTTGGAGGACATGAACAAAATCAAAAAATGGCTTATTGTATCACTGCTTATAAGTCTTATATCCGGTGCATTTGTAGTTCTTCTTACATTTGATTCAGGAACTATAAATGCTTTGATGGAGATAAGGCCTGAATATATACTCGCTGCCGCATGCATACATGCAATGACCTATGTTATATGGGGTATGCGCACAAGTTCTCTTTGTCGGGCATTGGGGCATGATGTAGGTTATGTAAGATCGATTGAGATCGTAACCTCCGGAACACTTGCTGCATCTATAACTCCTTCTTCCCTTGGTGGGGAACCACTGCGAGTTCATCTGCTCCATAAGCAGAAAATGCCTTTGGGCAAAGCGACTGCAGTAGTAATTGGTGAAAGGATAATGGATGGGATATTTATATTGGCGCTGGCTCCTATTTCAATCTACGTTATACGCGGAGTTTTGCAGGATCCGATTTTCGATATTTTGTTCATATTTGCAGAAGCAGGCCTGATTTTCATACTTTTTCTTACATTGTATGCAATATGGAGACCCGCCCCTACAAAAAAGGTGGTCTATTTCCTTGTCCATAAAATTGCCCCATTACTCGGTAAAAAGACAGATGCTGCTCTTGAAAAAATAATAATGAGGGCTGATTCGGAGCTGGAGCACTTCCATGGTAGCATTTCGGTCTTGCTCAATGAAGGAAGAAAAGGTCTTGCTTTTGGGATATTCTATACAATTGCTTTCTGGGTGGTGGACTTCTCTATGCTCTATGTAATACTGATAGGTCTTAACCAATACCCCGATATGGTGATTGTTTTTGCCGCTCAGGTGATAGTGCTGCTGCTGCTTGCCATCCCTGCAACACCAGGGGCCAGCGGAATAGCAGAATTTGCCGGAACCACGGTGTTCTCTTTATTTGTTGCATCTTCTGTCCTTGGTATTACAGTAATTGCCTGGAGGGCTTTTACTTTCTACATGAATGTATTTGTGGGAAGTTTTGTAAGCTTTAAGATACTCAAAGACACGGATTTCATTAAAAGGTTCCTTAACTAGGAATTCTCTGTTTTTCAGAAGGGGATTCCTCTGTTTTTCAGAAAGTAATGTAGGGATATATATTTTCAAATCCCGTTCGCTTGATAAAATCATCATGACTGGAAAAAGGTATTTTGTTTTGTATCAGTCTGGCCTGTTTTTTCCCAATTCCTGGCAATTCCTGTATTAGTGTTAAAGGTGCTGTGTTGATCTTAAGTGGGTATGGGATGCCTGTGATGGACCTGTGACCATGGCGTGTTACTGTAACGTCTATGAACCTTCCAGTAGGTATATTTCCCGGTATTCCTACAAGTAAAGGGTATGATCCCATCTGTCTGCCAAAACACATTTTGACGTCACTGACCTCACACATCACGTCTCTGAGTATAGTGCCCGCCGGGATGATCTTCTGAAGCATTGGAAGGTCTATGTCCTTTCGGATTATCTCTTTATATTTGAGAAACATGTTTTTATGTTTGCGTACAAGTTCATCGTGACCATACATAGGGGTTCCTGGAAAGGCCATTACCTGTCTTATGTTTATCCTGCGAAGTAACAGACCAGAATCTATCACTCTCTTGAGGAAATCATGGTTCAGTTCAAAGGTCTTCTTTGATTCACCCATGAGTCCGTGTACAAGGTTAATTCCCGGAAGGAGTTCTGGCATACCGTTGTTCCCTCGTGCTCCTCCGACTTCATTTATTATTCGTATAGCTTCAAACACCTCATCAGGCATTGCCTTGAGGCAATTGGACTTTATTACTTTCGGATCGGCACTTTCCATTCCAAGGGCTGCAACATCGCCTGGTGTATGGTACTTCACAATTGTTCTGAGTATCTGCCTGCATTGCTCAGGATAGGTCGATATGGTCCCGGGATTGGCGTTATCCATATGAAGTACTTTAAGTTGGGGGGCTACTTTACGGATTCCTGTATAAAGTGAAAGTAGTGCTTGAGGGTCCGGTTCGGGAATGTTTCCTCCTTTGTCCTTTGCATGGTAGCTCAGGATATCGGGTTGTCGTCCAATCCTGAAATATCTGGCACCATTTTCATAAAGGGCCGATACTTCAGTGACCACATCATTTATGGCGCGATAATCCGAGGTTCCGTAGGAGGGTTCCGTGCAGAATGAACAGTGCTGGTGGCGTCCGCATCCTCTATAGGTTTCAAGTTCACAGGTCACGTTCGGGTAATCCGGATGCATTTTTATGATAAATGCTCCTTTTTGGGCCCAGCGTCCAATCTCTTCAACCTTTCTAAAGCGATGTTCGCAATTTAGCACATTATTTGCTTTATTCTCTTCTAAAACATCATAAACAAAAGCTTCAATATCTTTTTGACAAACAATGACGTCGTCTGTACTATTAGTTATTCTTTTTTCCGCCTTTTTTCCACCTTCAAGGGAAAAACCAAGTCTGATAGGTCCTCCTAATATTTTGATTCCTCTTGAGGCGCTGAATATGCTTTCTATCTCTGTCAGATTTATGGGTGTTGAACGGAGATACTTGCCTGGGACGGTCATTCCGGCAAGTACTATGACCACTTCTGCGCGTTCTATTATTTCTGCAGCTGAGGGTGGACTTTTTCGAAGCTGGTCTATGGTGTAATAAGAAATATCCGTTTCATGCAGGCCTCTTTCACGCAGTGCTCCTGCGATATATCTTATGTAGGGGGATACGTAGGGCGGAACTCCAAAACATGCCGGCTCATCGATATATCCGTCAATTATTACAGCATTCATGTATTCTCTGTTATATATTATTTTTTATTTATGTATTCTTATGTATTTAACAATGTATATATTGTGCTATGGTCGATTTTTTACATGTCCTATCCCGATTTACCAGGCGTCTGTGTTTATATGGTGTTTTTATGTGATGCTTCGGTCATTATTTATAGAAATGATCAGGGCATTATTCATTTCGTATCTTATAACTTCTTGCTTGTTCATTCCCTTCGTTCTTCATCCAAGTGACTATCTGTGTTGATATTCATGACATTACTGTATACGAGGTTTCATCCTCTTCCGGCATACGTTGTATGTTGTTCATACTTTTGTCATACGGCTCATACACAATCATGTCTTAAAATAGCTGATATCTTTATACATGATCAATGCTGACATAAATGCATATTTTGTTCGTACTGTATCTTAATGGAAATCATATTCTTTCTGATTTTTCCTGGGGACTATTAGCAATATGGGATTATTTGTCATTCCTCTGGAAGCACATACTTATTATATAGCCCTTTTCTATTAACTATACCAGCAGTAGTATTCTGGTAGTATGCCAGATAGTAGCAACGAGGTTTTCTAATGAGAAGTGACAAGACCAAAAAAGGACTCGAACGTGCGCCCCATCGTTCACTTTTGAAGGCAACCGGCGTGACAGATTCCGAAATGAAAAAACCGTTCATAGCAGTTGTAAACTCCAGGAATGAACTGATACCAGGTCATATCCATCTCGATAAGGTTGGAGAGGCTGTTAAGGCAGGTATAAGAAGTGCTGGCGGCGTTCCATTCGAATTCCACACTATAGGGATATGTGATGGTATTGCCATGGGGCACGAGGGTATGAAGTATTCCCTCCCAAGTCGGGAAGCTATCGGGGATTCCATTGAGCTTGTCCTGCAGGGCCACCAGCTTGACGGAATGGTCATGATCACCGCGTGTGACAAGATAACTCCCGGGCACCTTATGGCTGCAGGAAGACTGGACATACCTACAATTGTCGTCACAGGGGGTCCCATGATCCCTGGTTATGTTGACGATGAATACAGGGATCTAATATCCGTTTTTGAAGGAGTTGGGGAATGCCAGTCAGAGAAAGTATCAGATGAGAAGCTAAAACTGCTGGAAGATTGTTCATGCAGCGGTGCGGGTTCTTGCGCAGGTATGTATACAGCAAACACCATGGCCTGTATGACCGAAGCCCTGGGATTGAGTCTACCCGGATGTGGAACGGCTCATGCTGCCGATGCAAAGAAGATACGGCTTGCAAAGGAATCCGGTGAACGCATCGTTTCCCTTGTAAATGAAGGTGTCAATCCCCGGAGTATAGTCAACATGAAGTCCTTTGAGAATGCCATTATGGTTGACATGGCCATAGGGGGCAGTACCAACACGACCCTTCACCTGCCGGCCATTGCTCATGAATTTGGTATTGAGCTTACTCTTGATGTCTTTGATCGGCTGAGTAGAACTACTCCTCATCTCATTTCCCTTAAGCCAGGTGGGTCCTATTATATGCTTGATTTTGAGAGAGCCGGGGGTGTCCAGGCTATTATGGCCCGGCTAAGGTCAAAGATTAACCTTGACGTGGTTAATGTAAATGGAAAAACAGTGGGTCAGAACCTTGATGATTTTATAGTTATCAACCCCAAACTCAATGCAAAGATCATGGCTACACTTGATTCCCCTATCCATGAGGAGGGTGGGATAGCAGTACTAAGAGGAACTCTTGCACCTGATGGCTCTGTTGTAAAACAGGCTGCTGTGGATCCCAAAATGCTTAAGCATAGTGGTCCTGCAAGGGTATTTGACAGTGAGGAGGCAGCTATGGACGCTATCCTTGGAAAGAAGATAGTTGCGGGTGATGTTGTGGTCATACGTTATGAAGGTCCAAAAGGCGGTCCTGGGATGCGTGAAATGCTCTCTCCGACCTCGGCAATTGCTGGTATGGGCCTGATAGACAAGGTTGCGCTTGTCACAGACGGACGTTTTTCCGGAGGTACAAGAGGGCCATGCATAGGGCATATATCTCCTGAAGCCCAGGAGGGTGGTCCTATTGGTCTTGTAAGGGAAGGAGATACAATTGAGATCGATGTTCCCGGGAGGAAGCTTGACCTCAAGGTCTCCGAAGAAGAACTTCAGAAGCGTAGGGAGACCTTTGCTCCGGTGGAAAAGAAAGTTACCGGTTATCTTGCAAGGTACCGTAAATTTGTCAGTTCCGCAAGCAAAGGCGCAATCATTGATTGATAATATGGCAAAACAGGTCCTAATGGGCCTGATCTTGTCGCTTTATCCTTTTTATTTCTTTTAATTCGTTCTGGATTTTATTTTGGTATTTATTCAAATTATGTTTTTGTGCCTGCAACTAACGATGAGTCTTATATATTTGTTGTCAGACTATCATTTATGGAAAGAGCAGGATTTTGTCAAATATGCGGGTCTGTATCACGGCTGAACTCATGTACTATATGTGCAAGACTGGTATGCAGCAAATGTTACGACTTTTCCAAAAGTGTTTGCATACAATGTTCTCATTCAGGCCGTATCTTTGAGATGTCATCACAAAGAACAGGACTTGTCTGAACTACTTTAATCTGTGCAGATGCTCAGTGCCATTTTCCATTCTTAGCACAAGCACTTCCCTTGCCACAAGGTCCCGGATCTTCATATTTATCTCCTCATGGTTGAACTGGCGTGAAACAAGGCTTTTTATTATATCTTTCTTCACCTTTGCTCCCCGGGGCATGTACATCAATATATTTGTCTCAAGCTTGTCAGGTTTAATATTTTCATTCCTGCTGGGTGCAACATCAGGGGAATGCACAGCACTTTTAACCGATGTCTCCTGGATTTGTTGCATATTGCTCTCTTCGGTATCCATGAACAGTGGTAAGACTGCCGGATTTTCTGTATTTTGCATTTCCGATGGTTTAAATTGGCTTAGTTCAGGTTCACTTTCTATTCCTATCTGGCTGAACTCCGGCATTACAACCCCTTCTTCTTTCCTTTCCTGTACCGGTGTTTTGAGCTCCGGCATTACAACCCCCTCTTCTTTCCTTTCCTGTACCGGTGTTTTGAGCTCTGGTATTACAACCCCCTCTTCTTTCCTTTCCTGTACCGGTGGTTTGAGCTCTGGTATTACAACCCCTTCTTCTTTCCTTTCCTGTACCGGTGTTTTGAGCTCTGGTATTACAACCCCCTCTTCTTTCCTTTCCTGTACCGGTGTTTTGAGCTCTGGTATTACAACCCCTTCTTCTTTCCTTTCCTTAGCCGGTGGTTTGAACTCCGGTATCGTGTATTCTATCATTTCTGCGGGGGTTTCTATTGTTCTTTTGATTGGATCACTTGATGTATTTTCTTCTGGTGGTGCTTCTTTCTGGTCGATCTTTTCCGCTACTATCTCCGATAGCTTTATTCCCTGGGGGTTTTCAACGGTTTGACTTGCTATTTCTTCTGTGGTTTGGAAATCAGGTTCGATAACATTTTTCATAATTGAATCCGGGAGCAATTCAAAAACTTCCACCGCAGGTTCAGTTTCTGCATGGCTTTCCTTTACGGGTTGCGACAATTCCTGCTCAAAAACTAGTACGTCTGTCTTAGTTTTACTATCGTTTTCCTCTGTGTCTTCTATAGTGTCTGATCCAGTATGTTCTTCCGGGCTATTCATGCACCTTTGCGGTAAGATCGTATCAGACGTTTCTAGTGACCCTTGCACAGTTTCCTGCATATTTCCTATATCTGGTAGAGTATTTAATTTCCCGCCAACCCCTTCTTCCATTTGGATCTTATATTCGAGATCTTTAAGCCTGGTAAATATCATATCAACATCGTCTTGGAGGATTGCAAATCTCTCTTTCCATGGTGTTTTTTCATTTGCAGGGATGTTATCAAGCACGTCAAGCTCTCTTTCAATGAGTTTTCTGATGAAAAGGCTCTTGTTCTCTATCTTGTCAAGTTTGTCAAAAAGTTCGTCCGACATGCTTATGGTAAGTCTTTTCATGGCACCCTTCCTAAAATGATTGGTTTATTTGACCATAGTTTATGCGTAATCAACTAATGTATGCACATATCATACATATATATTTAATGGAAATATATTTATTTAAACATACATCGTTATCATCTCTATGAATAAACCTCAAGCTAAAGTGTGAAATGCAATGACGCATAAAATGCACGAAAGTGTAAAATGGGGATTTGAATTAGAAATATTCACACTGGTATGAAAAAATAATAACCCTATGTGAGTGAGCTTATGGTGTAAGCTCACATAGATTTCTTACATTCAGGGCACGCTTTACCTTTTGTGGTCTGGATAAAAGAGTGTTTTGGTGTTATGCACTTGCATATGGGGCAAAGCTCATTATTCTTGAATATTTTTTCCACAGCCTGCAAGTCGGGTTCGTAGATGTGTGTGTCCCAACCTGTGGCTATCAGTGACTCTATCTCAAATTGCAGGTTCTGTTCAAGGAACACTTTTTTAAATCCTTCTACAATTGCAGGGATATTTGCAGGGAATCCGCCAAATGCATCCCATGAGCGATACAGGATATATATCCTGACCTGTTTATCATTTAGAAGTTCAACCTTATAGGCTATCCAGCAGGGCTGGTCCTCGTATTTAGGAATGTGGACTTCATTCTCCCATAGTACGCCAACGTGTCTCCTGGATCCCGGACGGATGTTTTTCACATTGTTCTGTAATGTATTGTATGCTGTTTCTCCGTACCTGAACAACTGCTTGGCATAACAGTAATCGAATTTCCTCTTGTCATCCTCAGCAAGTGAAACGTACCAGTCCGCATATTCTTCTGTGAGTTCTTCTTTGTACTTCTTTATAAGATTCTCTCCAAAAGGTACTGCCGGGTTGACCTGTCTGTTGTTCACATCCTCTATGTGAATAGTGGCATGGACTCGTTTTGTAATTGTCCCGTAGTCCGGTTTGTGCACCTCTCCCTTATGATATATCTCATGGATTAACTGTGACCATGCAGAAGAAATATTTCTTGCTTTTATCAGTACTGCTTCCATGTCATTCATTCCCTGTCTTTATATTCCTGCATTTATATTGTTATTCATCTATAACTTTTTTTGTCCCTTGTTTTCCAACCAATGCACTTGCCAGCATTATTGCCTTGGTATAATGCCCGCCAACCCTGGAAGTATCAACAAAGACATAATCATCCATTAATATGGGTGCTCCCAACCCGTCTCCTCCGCCGAGGAAGACCAGTGTCCTGAATATAAGGTTGCCCGAGATACCATCTGGTGCGAGTATGAAATTTGCTTCCTTAATTGCATCCTCGATAAGGATCGTGTAGTGCTTAGCATCTATGCCTTGCTCTTTTATCCTGTTGACAATGAAATCCCCTTCAGCAAGTGTCTGATCAACACGGGGATTGCGCCCCAGATCTCCGATCCTTCCTCCGGAAAGGACTCCTACTGCAGGTTCGATGTCAAACCTGCGTATATATTCGACTCCAAGCTTTATGAACTCGATCTTGTCTGCAAGTTCGTTTCCTTCGTCTATGCCCACGGGCGCAATGAAGAAAGGTATCCCTTCATCTGTCTGCAATAAAGCGATCCTGTGCAGTTTTTCCTGGTTCAGTATCTTCTTCAGATGTGTCAGGGTCTGTGAGGCCCCTGCGGTTCCTCTTACTGCGGCATCGATATATCCGGACCTCAAAAGGTCACCCAGGGTCCTTTCCGGTTCATTGGTCCCGACAATCTCCAGTTCTGTTCCGATATCTTCTATTTCCTTCTTATTTCCAACAAGTAGCACATGTGCGTATCCTGCTTCATGTGCATCTGAGGCACTTTTAAGCATCTTAAGGTTGGGATTGCGTACTCCTATGGCCACTCTTGCCCTGTTCTTCAATGCCCTTTTCTCTATGAGGCCAAGGAGGTTCTCTGTACTTTTTGTTCCCATTGCAAAATCCCTACCATTAATAATATCAATCAGAACAACAAAGTTGTGCAAACATTAATTACTTTTCCTGAATATTAGGTAGTAACATGACTGTGCAGATGGAATGGGCAGAAAAATACAGGCCAAATACCCTGAAAGATATTGTGGGTCATAAAAAAGTAATAGATGATCTTCGTAACTGGAGTGAACAATGGTTATATGGCACTCCTGAAATGAAGGCTGTGCTGTTTTATGGGCAACCGGGTATCGGCAAGACTTCTTCTGCTTACGCACTTGCAAATGACATGGGATGGGAAGTGATCGAGCTCAATGCCAGTGATCAGAGGACAGCAGGTATTATCGGGAAAGTGGCAGGCTCAGCCTCAAGGATGCAGACACTAGCTGCGAACTCGGCAAAAAGGCTTATTATACTTGATGAGGCGGATAATCTTCACGGAAACAGTGACCGTGGAGGGTCACGTGCAATAATTGACATAGTCAAAAATACAAGTCAGCCTATTGTACTGATTGCGAATGATCTTTATGGTCTGTCTTCTTCATTGCGTTCTTTATGCCTTGGGCTTAAGTTCGGTTCTTTACAGTCCCGCTCAATGGTTCCGGCCCTGAAGGATATTGCACATAAGGAAGGTCTGGTGTGCAGACCAGGGGTTATTGAGAAGATAGTAGAGAGCTCAGATGGTGATTTCAGAAGTGCTGTCAATGATCTGCAGGCAGTTTCCCTGGGTCGCACAGAAATTGGCATAGAGGACATTTCCACATCCCAGCGAGATAATAAAGAGAGCATATTCAAAGTCATTGGCAGGATATTCCATGGCAAGGATGTCGCTTCTGCATTGGAGGCCACATATGGTCTTGATGAAACTCCGGAAGACCTCATTCACTGGGTGGATGAGAACCTGCCTTACCAATATACTGGCAAAGGAGAGGAAGCACTTACTGATGATATTATTAGTGCCTACTCATATCTCTCAAGGGCTGATCGTTTTCTGGGAAGAGTTCGCAGGCGTCAGAATTATCGTATGTGGCGCTATGCAGGTATGCTTATGACCGGAGGTACGGTTGTTTCCAAATCTCGTGTACGTGGTGGATTTGTTAAATTCCAGCCACCTTCGCTCTGGCGCAAGATGGGGCAGATGCGTGCTAAAAGGGCCATGAGGGACAATATAGCTGTGAAGATCGGAACTCATTGTAATGAATCAATGCGTTATTCCCGCCTTGAGCTTGCAGGGCTCTATTCCCGGCTTTTGCAAACAGATGATTATGCGCCTGCAGTTGTGACTACCCTTGGTCTTGACATGGATGAACTGCTCTATATGGCTGGTGCAAAGAAAGTCACAAAAAAGCTTCAGGCGGTTTATGATGAAGCTCAAAAACAAATTCCGTCCATTGCTACTTCGGATGAGCCTTTGTTCTTTGTGGAAAAGAAGGCTCCTAAAAAAGATCCTTCTCAACTTAGCCTGAACAAATTACGAATTTCGGACAAAGAGGGTATCAACTCTGCCGAAATTACTGCTACTGGCCAAGCTTCTAAAAAGGATCCGGTGAAAAAGCCACAAAAGACATTATTTGATTTTTAGATGGCTTTTGCTGTCTCATTATGTTATGATTTTTGTCTGAATTTTATCAGAGTTTTAAAAAGCCATTTCATTTCTTATTGCAGAGAAAGTTCAGTACTTGCGTATTATCAGATGGGGCTCTTATTAGCATAAATAGGAGCATGCACATGAAATAACGAAATCATCTTTAAACCAGTGATAATTTGACAAAGATCTTTCCTCACTTGTAAATCCAACATAAATGGAGTGGAGTATGAGCGGGTTGGGGAGTGGGGGTTATTGTCAAAAAGAGGATAACCCGCTCATCTAATCCATAAATGGATACTATGATATATAAATGTATTGCTCATCCTCATCATTATAATGAGGCGATTATGACTATGTGTCTTTTGATGCTGATTTTGAAATATATTTTATGATATGATTATCTGATATGGTTCTTTCCATCCCAAACATCGAAAACTGCTAAATACCTTGTGTCACACTTTCAGTGTAGTGATAAAATGGTAATAGGGGTAACTATGGTAAACGTGCTGCCAGGCAGCGAAAGGCCAGCTTTCAATGAACTCCAAAAGATCGAAGGAATAAAAGATATATACCATGTTTTTGGAGAATATGACTTCGTTGTGATAATAGAGGTCGATGACCTTGGAAGTCTCAATAGTATTGTGGATCTGATACGTGAGACTAACTCTGTCACTGCAACCCAAACAATTGTAGGCGCAGAGTTGAAATGACACCGGAAAAAACATTTTTATATATTCTGAGTTATTATTTTCTGGTCACGCAGATAATTAATAATAACGGACAAGGAAGATAATCTTATGGATAATCCGATTGCAGAAGAGCTTGCCAAGAACCAAAAATCAATAAGTGTTGCGGAGTTCTTTGAAAAGAACAGGCAGATACTGGGATTTGACTCTGCTCCCAGAAGCCTTATCACAACTGTTAAAGAAGCAGTTGATAACTCCCTTGATGCCTGCGAGGAGTCAGAGATACTCCCTGACATATTCCTGCAGATAGACAGGTCAGGTAAGGACAATGTGGTTGTAATTGTGGAGGATAACGGACCTGGGATCGTCAAGGAGCAGATCCCAAAGGTCTTTGCAAAACTCCTTTACGGCTCACGTTTCCATGCGCTCAAACAAAGCCGTGGACAACAGGGTATAGGTATATCTGCATCTGTACTGTACTCCCAGCTTACATCGGGGCATCATACCAGGATCATATCCAAGATCGGTCATGGTAAGCCTGCACACTATTACGAACTGATGATCAATACCAGCACCAATGATCCCGAGATACTCAAGGACGATGTCGTTGACTGGGACCGTCCGCATGGCACACGCATTGAAATGGAAATGGAAGCTTCCTATGTAAAGGGGAGGAGGCAATCTATCTACGAATATCTTAAGGCAACTGCTATAGTAAATCCTCACGCAAGGATTACCCTGATAGAGCCTGATGGCAATGAAGTGGTCTTTGAAAGGGCAACGGACAAACTTCCTGTTCCTGCAAAGGAGATATTGCCGCACCCGCATGGGATAGAGCTTGGTACTCTCATGAAAATGCTAAGATACACCGAAAGGCAGAAGTTATCTCCTTTTTTACGTTATTCCTTTTCCAAGATAGGGCATCTTGCCGCTGAAGAGATCTGCAAGGCAGCAGGACTTGATCCTGAACTGGATCCGCATGAGATGACAAGGGATCAGTCAAAAAAACTTCTCGAAGCATTCAATAAAGTAAAAATAATGTCTCCGCCCACTGATTGTCTTTCTCCTATAGGTGAGGATCTTATCTATAAAGGGCTTGAAAAGGAGGTAAATGTCGATTTCATAGCTACTACCACCAGGAGCCCATCTGTTTTTTCAGGAAACCCTTTCATAATCGAGGTGGGTATAGCATATGGCGGTGAGTTGCAAAAGGATGATCGTGTTGAAATAATGCGTTTTGCCAACAGGGTCCCACTGCTGTATCAACAGGGTGGCTGTGTGATCACTCATGCTATTGAATCCGTTAAATGGAAGCAATATGGATTGAATCAGCCAGGCGGAGGATTGCCCACAGGTCCGGTTGTCATCCTTGTACACGTAGCTTCGACAAACGTTCCTTTCACTTCAGAATCCAAGGATGCGGTTGCTGATATACCTGAAATAAAAGATGAAGTGGAGCTGGCCATAAAAGAAGTTGCCAGGAAAATGAACAGGTATCTTAACAAACGTGACAGTCTCAAGAAGAGGCGTGAAAAAGAAATCATAATCACAAAGGTTCTCCCAAAAATGGCTAAAAAACTGGCTGAGACGCTGGATCGTGAAGTCCCTGACATAAACCCGGTAGTTGCAAAGATAATGGGTAATCTCCTTGTAAGCAGAATGGTCGAATCCAGCGGTAACGGTGGTGTGAACATATCCGTAAGTGTCAAGAACTTCTCCGGTAAAAAACAGGACTTTAAGATACATGATATGGTCCCTTTCGAAATACAGGATGCAGTACCAGAACCAAAGGTCATCAGTATGGGCAATGATTTTGATTACATTTGGAATCTCAGTGTTTCTCCTGGTTCTTCAAAGGTAGTTCGGTATTCTGTTGCATCTCTGGACGATACGGAAGTAGCAAAGCTGCCGGCTCTTATAGTAGAAGGTCTTGAAGAAGAGCTTGTTACCGGTGCAAAGGCAATAAAGGGGTGATTATGAATGGCAGAACATATTTCTAATCAGAGAAAGGAACATGATGGGATTGCAAGCAACCGTTTACTGGGTCTTGCCGGCGATATTTATGATCAGTTTATCGATGAGGTAGTGCCAAATGTTTTCCTTCCAAGCCGTACAAAAGCCAATATCGAATATTCTGAGGATAGTGATGTCTGGGTATACGGGGACAGGGAAACGGAGAGAAGTGCCAAGACGGTAAAAGGTGCTTTTCAGCTGTTGAAAACTTCCCATGTTATCGATTTCCTCATAAAGAACCATCTTGGACAGAACAGAGGTTCCACATTAAGGGAATTGTATTATATCTCGGAGAACTGGGACATAGCCAAGTTCCGGGAACAGCCTGAAAGTGACAGGTTGATAGAGGACCTGGAGATTATCTCGGGTCTGCAAAGGGAATATTTCCATATGCGTCCGGAAGAAGATGGTGCGACCATGTTCGGCCCGGTACGCCTGCGTGAGGAAACAAAAAGGGGGGATCGTGTTATCCACTGTCAGGAAGACATAGGTGAGAGCGGTTACCAGATCCCTTTTAACGTGGAGAATATCAAGTTTTTGGAATCTGATGCCAAATTTATAATTGCCATTGAGACTGGTGGTATGTATGCCAGGCTCATTGAGAATGGTTTTGATGATAAGAATGATGCCATACTTGTACACCTTAAGGGCCAGCCCGCACGTTCCACTCGTCGCATCATCAAAAGGATGAATGAAGAGCTGAATCTGCCTGTGGTGGTGTTCACTGATGGCGATCCATGGTCATATCGTATCTTTGCTTCAGTAGCTTACGGGGCAATAAAAAGTGCTCACCTCTCAGAGTACATGGCAACTCCCGGTGCTCAGTTTGTTGGTGTGCAACCTTCCGATATCGTGGAGTATGAACTATCCACTGACAAATTGACAGATAAGGATGTGGCCGCCCTGAGGAGTGAACTTACAGATCCACGATTTGAAAGTGACTACTGGAAAGAACAGATCAGCCTCCAGCTTGAGATCAATAAAAAGGCTGAACAGCAGGCTTTTGCAGGCAAGGGTCTTGACTTTGTTACGGATAAATACCTTCCTGAACGTCTGACCGAACTGGGAATACTTTGATGCTGGACCTATGGTCCTATTTTTTTCCTTGCCATCTTTATGTTTTCACTTTATCAGGCCTGAAATTCCTGCATATTGCGTTGGATGCTACAGCCATCGCTTTTGTTTCCTGGTGATGGCATACGTTATCTTTCTGGAACCAACATGATCTGCATGAATATACCTTTTGGGCAAGATTGTCCTGTATAAGTTTTTCTTTGATGATGTCTTCCCCAAATCCCTTCTGGTATTTTATGTCCCTGAGATTGCACTTCATTGAATGTGCCAGGAGTGTGCTCACCGCAGGTGGTTCCCAACGCTCATATATCTGGTTCACAGCAAGGTCCTTTGCAGGTAAATATGTTGTTATCCTTGTCTTTTCATCTGTTTTATACTCGATGATGGCATTTAGTTTTTCAATATGTTCTTTGATCTTAATATTATCAGGTTGCACTTTCAATGCCTTGTTCATGAAATTCAGTGCAGCTTCATATCTTCCGATTTCCTTCAGTGCCAGACTTTTGTTATATAATGCGGGAAATGATCCTGATATACTATATTGGGCCAGTATCCTGTCATAACATTGGATGGCTTCCCTGAATTTTCCTTCTATATGAAGAAGCATTCCTTTGTTATTCAAAGCTGTAGTGTTATAGGGGTTAAGCTCAAGTGCAAGGTCAAGATAATGCATCTTCATGCACGGTTCTTTTTCAGCGAGGGCCTTTTCAGTCCATTCTACTGACACCTGGGACTTGTTTTTTTGCATAAGGCCGTTTTATTCCTTTAACTCTATATTATCTTTCTCTTCTGATAGTGTGTCTATTTAGGTTCTATTCCAACAGACCGGGCTATCCACTCCAGGTATTCTTTTTCTCCCTCTATCTTCCATGCTATAATTGCAGGAAGTTCATAGCTGTGCATGATCCTGATATGTTCTGTGACCTGGTCGACCTTGCAGCTTGTTGTCTTTATAGAGAGTGCAACTTCTTTGTCGTATTGCACTTTCCCTTCCCACATGTACAGCGAGTCAATCGGGTGCATATTGATGCAGGCAGCAAGCTTATGCTCAATAAGAGAACTGGCTATTCTTTTTGCTTCTCCTTCATTTTCTGTTGTTGTATAGACTATGGAGATCATTTCTTATCACTTCCTGTTTCATTAAAAATGGTTATATAATCTAAGTAGCCATATTTTATAGATGATCTGCAATAATTCTGATGATGGTATTATCGATGGTTTATAATAATTCTAATGATGGGGTAATTTATCGTGAGGTCCAGCGATTCACTCAGGTATGGCTCTGGGCATTGATCCTTTTGCCAGCAGTGATGGCATGGCATGGTGCGGCCGAACAACTGGTCTACGGCCGTCCATATGGCAATAATCCCGCACCTGATCAGTGGATGCTTGCAATATGGGTGGTATTTGGTATCCTTTTCCCTCTTTTTATGTTTTCTTTGCGTCTTATCGTAGAGGTAAGGAACGAGGGTATCTATGTAAAATTCTTCCCCTTACATCTTTCATTTAAACACTATTCCTTTGAAAGCCTTCTTGAATACAATGTCATTACCTACCGTCCTCTTCGGGATTATGGTGGCTGGGGTATAAGGTACGGTTCAAGGGGGAAGGCCTATAATGTAAGTGGAAATCGTGGTGTGATACTTGGGTTCAGGGATGGAGGACGTCTCCTGCTGGGATCCCGGAAGCCCGATGTTTTAAAAACAGCCATCGATCAGGGTAGAAATCGGAAGTTGAGCTGATCTGTAAATCCAAGTTGGGCTGATCTGTGAATCCTGTAGTTTAGCTGCATGATATTCTCCTTTGTACATTTTCCTACCTTGAACAAGGCACGTATGTACCAATCATACGCTTCATACAATGAATAATACATTTCATACCAGATCGGTCCAATGCTCTTATTCTTATACTTCTTACATCTGATTATCTGTTTCTATCAGTTTCATACAACAGTTCACATTTTTCCATAACTGATGTATTTTTGTTCATCTATCTGTTTAACCTCTGCCTGTTCACATTGTTTGCTATTTCAAATTTGAAATATACAACAGACAGTATTCTTTTTCATATATACACTGAAATAACTGGAACTTATGGCATTCGAACTCACGGTATGCATTTGATTTTTATGGTATGTGGTCAGTTTATATCCATGGATAATAAGCTTACAGAACTTAAAGACAATGATCTTGAGCAATATGCACAGGGAATCTCAAAAAAAGAGGTCATTGATATTTTTCTTGCCTATGATATCCACTTCATCAGGTACTTTGGTTCTGATCTTTTCTATGTTGAAATGCTTGATGGGGAACCGCTTGTACCTGTACATCCCGGGAGCAGCTACCCGCCTGGTATAGAGGGACTTTTTGACCTGATGGCCCGGGAAAGGATCAATATGTTAAAGTATGTGGATGAAAAAATGATGAAGTCCTGTTTCCCGGTGGACGGCACCATTCTGTGAGCATTTTTACCAAAGCATATATGGAAATAGTTTTTTATATATGTGGATTCTTTTAAAATACGGAGAAGTGGGCATGAATCTATTATATGATCTGCGGGACTGGTTCTATGAGTGTGATAGACTCCTGTTCCTGGCCGAAGTTCATTATCATAAGGAGGATGTTGTTCCTTCTGAACACAAATTTTCTTGTGAGATGACAAGTAACTATCTGGAATGCATGGTCTGTGAACTGAGCAAACTATCAAAGGGAAGTGGATATTGTTCAGGTTTTGATGTATGTATATGCCGCAAAGAACTTTCTTTCCTCAAGAGGATATTGGACAATATATCGTCCCATGAATGGGATAAAATGAATATAGATGATGTTCTCAAAGCACAGGATATAGTTCACAGGTTTGCAGATGCTGTAAATGACAATATCCAGGAGAATCGAAAACTACGTGGATATCCGCATATCTACAATGCATGTAAGATCAAATAACTCTGCTATTTTGCTGTTCTCTTATCATTGATGAAGAAGTTCCGTCATCATCATATATTTTCTGTGAAACGACATCGCATATTTCCGGGATTTCCATCATATTGTCCGCTTCTGCATCTTTACGCCTGAATACCATGAATCGCACATTGTGCTTCTTAAAATGGTCCAGGAGACTTTGCCTGTCTTCCCCTTCACGATAATATTTTTCATTGAACAACCTGTTCAGGGTATCGGTCCCAATTATAAACACTGAATCCGGGAAAAGTATTGCCTTATCTGCAAACAATGAGGAATTAGTAAGGTAGAGATTTCCCATGCACTTCTCATCTCTATACTTCAATACTGAATCGGTCCTCTCCTGAAGTGATATGTAATCTATGGGTGGCTTATCAACATTTGCCAGTGATATTTCAAAGTCAACTGGTACCTTGTATTTTCCGCAAGCGATCCTTGCCATTTCAATGTGGTTCTTATGGCATGGATTAAATGATCCTGACAGGATTATCCTTGGTCTGCTTCTGTCTTGTGAAATGTTCCTGTTGATCAGCATGTCAACTTTTAATGGCCGGATATTCTTCTTTGAGTTTATATCCTCCAATGTCCTGGATAACAGCCATGCAACAGAAGGATCGACTTTAACTTCATCCTCCTGAAGGTCCCTGAATATTCTTTCTTTCATGGCACGTAACTCTGTCTTTTCATCCGGGCAGCATATGGATGATATTTTTTCGATAATGAACTGCGAAGCGATCTTTTCCTGTTTCTCCCTGTTCTGGTTCCCATTCAAAAAAAGACTTGATACAGTTGTCCTGTCATATGACTGTGATGAGAAATGAATTTCATGACTCCTGCCTACTCTCTCTTTCCCACTCTTTGCCAGTTTGCATGTCACACCTATGCCAATAAGCATATTCGGACTGAACTCTCCTGTTTTGGAGCTAAGGTATAATGCACGCCTGTAAGCTGCCATTGCCATTTCCTTAGCCGTATCCACTGATGCAGATCGGATAGGCTCCTTTCCAAGTAGTTCTTGAAGGGACACCTTGCTGTAGGGGACCATTACTTCAAGAACAGTATTTGAACCTCTTCCATGACGTAGTAATTCTCCCACAGATCCTGTCCCACCGCCGGTTATGGCTAATACGGCCCTATATGGTGATTCATGTATCTTTTTTATTGTGTCAGGTAAACCCAATCCATTTTCAAATCGCTTGCTCAAGTCCATTCTCTTTGTGTAAAGTTCTCATTTGATATATTATGATTTCCTGGTTTCTAATTAATGCTATATGGTATACATTTCCGAATTTCGTCCAAACCATTTTTTGGACCATATTTTAAATTGTACTACTTGTTATAGGTTAATATGTCATTTTATTATATGTGATTTAATATATGATACAATAATTATATATTATATAAATAAAAAGATTAATAACTAATCAAATAATAACCAGAATACAATCAGAGGTAAAAAATGTCCCATATACTTGTAATTGAAGACAATCCTGTGAATATGGAGCTTACCGTAGACCTCCTTGAATCATACGGATATAATGTCACACCTGCAGAAGATGGTTTTGCAGCCCTTGAAAAAGTAAAAGACAATATTTTTGATCTGATACTGCTGGATATACAACTGCCTAAAATGGATGGTCTGGAAGTGCTTTCGCATCTGAAGGTCAACGAGAGCACAAAAGAGGTTCCTGTGATAGCTTTAACCGCCCACTCGATGCGCGGAGATGATGAAAGGTTCATAGCAGCCGGATGTATCGATTACATATCCAAACCTATAGATATACATGCCTTCAAGAAAAAAATACAATATCATCTGGAATTTTCGAACTGATCATATGGCATCAATGGTCCAATTCCGAACACAGTAACTGACAGGTCTCATAACTGAAATGAAAAATATGTCATGCAGGGATGATATTGTCTGTCTGAAGTTCAAATTGACCCTGCACGCCGTTAACACTCACGTTATAAACTCCCTTTTCAAGTCCATGTACGTCAAGTGAAATATTACTTTCAAAGGGAACAATGGCCTCAGTACAAATAGCATCTTCAGGCCGGATGGTCGTTATATGTACTGTGAAAGTATTTGTTTGATCATCATATTTTACATTCTCTTCATGGATCCCAGTGCATCCGTCAGGAAGGTATCCTCTTACGTTCACATTTATCTGGACAGGAAACGATTCAAGTACAAGTATATCAATGTTTTCTACTGCTGCATCTGAATATACGTACTGATCATACTGACCATTTATTTTATCATTGTTCGTGTCATTTTTGTTATCATCAGTACCATCGGGTAAATATGGTGTTTCCGCACAACCCAGTGAGAATGTTGCAATGGTAACAATAACAATAGCAAATAATACTAAGATACCTAAGAACGTGTTATTTCCAGCTTTCATAGACTCCCCTCATAACTCCATATCTAAAAAGCCATTAATTGGATAAATGCCTTGCTAAAACTACGGTTTGGTTCGAAGTTAAGTAATTGGACGAACTAAAATAAAATAAAATAAAATAAAATAAAATAAAATAAAGTAAAATAATATAAAACAAATTAAAGTAAAAGAAATATGGTATTCAGGATAAGCCCTTAATAATTTAGTGCCTGTTTTGGCTTTGTAGAAAACATATTATCAATAATTTGTGAACCGCAGATACACTCACCTCTTACAGAGTTGAGTGCCTGCTAAACATCCGTTTAGCAAGTCACGCTGATACACGCAGATATTTTTCATCTGTGGTTTATTAATAAAGAAAGGATTTCTACAGAGCCCCTGTTTTGTATTCATGTTCTCTCTACCGGTCTTGCGGGAATAACGTGTTCAGTCTTTCCTGGTACCTTTTCAATTCTTCATTACCTCGCTGCTCAGACATTTTCCCTGCACCGAATGTAAGATGTGTATCCATCACTTCTAGGCCAACATACTCGAATGTGCAGTGGGTGATATATCTTAACAACTCTTCTATATCCCCGTGTTTCCCGCCTTTTGAATACCATTCCTCTTCAGCACCGGTTGTTATCACCATCATGGCTTTCTTGCCTTTTAGCAGTCCTTCTTCATAGAAGTTCTGCTTTATCGGGTTAAAAGCAAAACCTGCTGAAAATACTCTGTCTATCCATCCTTTCATGATAGCTGGCATTCCAGTGAAGTATATGGGGAAATGGAATATAAGGAAATCCGCCCACTTCACCTTTTCCATTTCAGTAATTATGTCTTCAGAAAAAGTACCTTCTATACTTGCATTCATTTGCTCAAGGAAAGCGTTAAATGAATCATTTTTCCTGCGTTGCAAAAAATCACTTTGATCAAGTACGGGTTTAAACCTCATTCCATGAAGATCAGAAAGTTTAACTTCGTTACCTTGTTCTTTAAGATGCCTGATTGCCATCTCTTTCATGGATGAATTGAAGGATTTTGGTTCAGGATGTGCAAAAATATATAATATATTCATATTACCCCCATCTATCTTTTTTATTTTGTAGTATTTAGTCATTTGGATTGCAACTGCTCAATTTAAAAATATACATTCTTTTGTCACTGGCCATAAAATATTATTTGGGAATCACCATTGCTTATTCACTTCATTCTTTTATGTATTCGATCATATCATTCAGTAATTTAAGTGTCTCATCAATTTTATATGTATTCATATCTTCATGTGTGCGAATGATCTTGAATGTGTGGGATTTGGGATCAGGTTCCAGGTCCATAGTTCCAATCATTTTTACAATTTGGTCAATTGCTTTTGCGTTTATGTTCATTTCATCCTTCTTTTCTGTCAGTATTTGCAGCAATGTCCATATATCTTTATAGGTTCTGTTTTCAGGATCAAAATAAAGGGCAATATTGTCTTCAGATATGGGGGGGAAATTGATTCTAATAATATCCAGCAGTATATTACGCATCAATTCCCTTGAAAGCAAAAAGACCGCCATGAAAGATCCACGTTTGAAACATGAATTGATCTCGGTTCTGATCGAGTTGTAATGCTCGTCTGAAAAATCGATATCTATAAAATTTTCCTGTTTTGATATTGAATATGAGGGTTGCCAATGTATAGGGTTTATCTTTACAAACCTTTCCATATCAAAGGAAAAATCATCTGTTCTTGGGAGTGCCGCCTCTAAAATGGAATTCTGTTCTTTGACCTTTTTGCAGGTGATGTTGTCCGTATAGCTTTTGGGCTTTTCCTTTAAGTATATTCCATGGATGTAATCCTGGATCGTATAAGTATATTCATTTGTCCCGGATCTTTTATTCGTATGGTAAAGGCTTTCAAACCTTTCACTCTTGTCCGGGATCATGCTTCTTACAACAGGCAGGCATCTTGCATACCATTTGTTATACTCGGAAATGAACATATTGCGTTTCTTATGATAATCATGTTCCCCTGTCCCACTCTTTTGTTCAAGAAGCTCCAGCAGCTGGCTTCCTTTTTTTATCAGTTCGGATATTTCTTTCCGTGGAAATTCAGTGGGTTTTACTCCGGTCACACACTACATGTATATCTTTATTATATTTAACAGTGTATATTCTAATCATTATATGAAAATCCCTATATGAATAGGGTTTTATCATATCGGCAATAACTTATTGCACATAATTCATGGAGTGTTTCAGATGGATATCCTCTGGCTTGAGCAATCAGATGTAAAACGTATTATTGATATGCCTTTAACCTTGAATGCCGTGGAAAATGGTTTTCGTGAGCATGGGTTAAAACATGTCCAGATGCCCCCCAAATCCTATCTTTATTTCAATAAACACAAAGGGGACCTGCGTACTATGCCATCTTTTGTGGAGGAACAGGATATTGCAGGTGTGAAAATAGTCAATGTTCACACAAATAACAGGGAAAAAGGGCTCCCAACCGTGATGGCTGTAATTGTTCTAAACTCCGCGCAAACCGGTGCTCCCCTGGCGATCATGGATGGTACACATATAACAGATATGCGGACAGGGGCTGCTGGGGGTGTTGCTGCCAAATATCTCGCCCGGAAGGATTCCCATGTTGTAGGCATGGTCGGTACGGGTGGACAGGCCCGAACACAGTTGATTGCACTTTCAAATGTAATGGATATTGAGGAAGTCAGGATGACATGCAGGAATATCTCTCATTGCACATCTTTTGAGAGTGATATGAAGCAGTTTTTGGCTGCTGATTTTAAAAGTAAGGATACTGTCAGGGATGTTTGTGACTGTGACATCCTGATCACCACCACTCCCGTACGTGAACCTCTTGTCAGGTCTGAATGGGTCCGGGAAGGAACCCACATCAATGCAATAGGTGCTGATGCCCGGGGTAAACAGGAATTGGATCCGGCTCTGCTTAAAAGATCAACGATAATTGTGGATGACATTGTGCAGGCGTCACATTCGGGTGAGATAAATGTTCCTTTTTCAGCCGGTGTTATTTCACAGTCAGATATCCATGCAGAGCTTGGAGAGGTAATTGCAGGTATCAAACATGGACGGCAATCAGATAATGAGGTCACTATTTTCGACTCCACAGGACTTGCTATCCAGGATCTTGTGACTGCAAATATGGTCTATACGAAGGCAGTTGAGTTGGGTATTGGGAAGAGTATCAAGTTGTTCTGACCATTTTACAGGAGTATAATGATTTTGATGTAATGTACTTTGAAGTGATTTTACCCGCTGTCTTTTATGACGACTGCTGAAAATCGCCATTTTTCAGATGTTCTTCCAAAACTTTATATCCTGCACTACCATACATATGTAGTGTCAAGGCTACATATGCAGGTATATTTTTCTGATATGTTATAAAGGTGTAAATATGAAACGAACAACATCAATACTTCTTGCAGGTATGCTCATTGCATCCCTTGCAGGGATAGGAATTGTAAATGGAGCAGTGGTTAAGCAGGATGATGCCACTTTCTTTGGACAGATGCACAAATGGACAGTCAACAGAATTGGATATTCCAATGGATATGGCTATGCTAGCTGTCCTGTCTATGGTGCATATGCATCTGAAGGGGTAAACGTTATTGAACCTGCAGTCGCCACCATTGATGAGGCTATCGATATAGCAGCAGATGCGACAGGACAGGATATAATAGGTTCTGATGTTTACCAGATGGGCAGATGGTGGGTATTCAGCTACACGGATGATGCAGGGATTCTCAAGCAGGGGCGCATAGATGCATATACAGGTGATGTCATTGTTGACCTGTATGCAGTTTCTGCATATCGGGGTCAGTACTATAATAGTGGACGAGGCATGATGCGTGACAGTGGCTATGGAGGATGTGGCGGAATTTACAGGTACTGATCGTTCATTACCTATCGTTCATATATTCGCAGTTCCTCTTCAAAAGTATTCAATGATCCGATCGGGAAGGAAAGTCGAAAACTAATAATATGCCCTTCCCATATACTCTTTATTAAAAATATTAAGATATGATCTTCAAGGGTGAAAATCAGAATGATGATGTATGGATATAATACCGGGTCTATGTTTTTAGGTCTTCTTTTAAACATCATAGTTATACTTGTGGTTGTCTGGGTAGCGGTCACACTTCTAAACAGGTCCGGTCCCGGTTCATCCGTTAATAGTGAACGTCTTGCAAGACTGGAAAAGGATGTTGAAGACATCAAACAAATGGTCCGGGAGATAAAAGAGAAGCTTGATGATATCTGAAACTGCTCATAAAGTAAACAAGTCATAAAAACACCTGAAAAAACAATAATACAATAGCAGGTTACCGAATGACAAAGACACTTCAGCAGATTATAACCATCGGAGAGGCACTTTCCCATCCGGTAAGGTTGAAGTTACTATATCTGCTCTCAGAAAGAGAACGATACATATACGACCTGGCAAAGGACCTTGAACTTTCCAGACAGGTCGTTCAGTTACATCTGAAGCGACTGGAAAGCGCAGGGTTTGTTGAAAGCGATCTGCGGCTTGAAGATAATGATAACAGGGCGAAGAAATTTTTCAGACTGAAAGAATTCGATGTAAAACTGGATCTTGATGACCTGGACCGTATATTTGAATGAAAGTCACCTTCATTATAATAACTACTGAGTTTCTATTCTGTTCAATCAGGGATATCTTTTCAATTTGTCTGCCTATAAATACATCAGGTTCATTCAGTTGTCATTGTGATTATCTAATTATAGATTACCTATTCTGTAGCATTGCTCATCCATCAAAAGCTCTCATATACAATGAAGTACAAACCCTCAAAGCAATATTGATCAATTGATCAGAGGGATATTATGGCAATGAAACAGGAAGAATTCTGGGAAAGGGATAATTTTCTTATTGTAACTGATGGTACCAAACCCGCTATAAAATGGACTATCGATGAGCTAAGGAAAAGAGGAAAAAACATCCATGTTCTTGACTACTCTGAAAAACCGGCAGAAGGGTCCATACAAGATATCCCGTCTGTACCTGCCGGGGTAAGGAATGTAATCATAGGTATCACTAAAAAAGACCCTTCAGGAGTTATACGGGAACTGGTGGAGCGTGGGATATCTGATTACTGGGTCCACTGGAAGACGGACACAAATGATGTAAGGGATCTTGAATCCGAACCGGAATTGAACATAATCACTGGTAGGTGCCCCATGATGTATCTTGGCAGCAGTGCAAGTATTCATGGCTTCCATAGATTTGTTGCAAAGATGTTTGGGAAATATTGACGCTCAATTCATCCTTCTCTGGCATTTATGTGGGTATGCATTCTGCAAAAATGAATGTGAAATAATGGCAGAAGTAGTCATATCTTCTTTATGGTATGGATTTTTCAGAGAACTGGTATAATGGTAAATACGCTATCTCATCTGGGAATAGGGCTTCTGATAGCTTCAGTAGCAGGGCTAAGCAAAAGGCAGGTGCGGATAGTTGCCTTCATGGCAATACTTCCGGATCTTGATTTTATACTGAATTCACTTTTGATTGCCATTGATCAGAACCTGAGTCATCAGACTTACAACACTCTTTATTATATAATGGGGCATCGTGAGTTCATGCACTCTGTCCTTTTTGCATTGATCGTGACCGCATACATAAATCTCAAGGAAAGGGACCTTAAATTGACAATAGCTTGCGGGGCAGCGATCTTGAGTCATGTATATCTTGACTATGTCACAAGCTGGAAGATGAGACCATTCTTTCCTTTTATAACAGAAGCTTCAACCATAGGTGCAATTGATTTTTTCGATCCTGTAGTTACGGTTATTTCTCTCATACCCGTTGTCTATATCCTGGTAGAGCATGCCAGGAGCAATAAGAACAATGGATTAAAAGGAATCAAAAGATTCCACGGTATTTTGAAGGACAGCAATAACTGGTTCCACGGTATTTCATCAGGCAATCACAGAACACTTTACAGGAATCTTCTCATTGTGTTCACAATATGGTGTTTGTTAAGCCCTGTTGCAAAAGCCGTCCTAATAAACCACGTTGAGATAAACGATGAAATTGATATTGATTACCAGAATTCCTATCCAATATCTCCCGGAAAATTCCTGTCAGCATACGTGCACAATGAAAGCCATTACCGTGTATTCACTTTGAGCTACTGGGCAGGAATCGAAAAGTGTACGTTTGTCCAAAAATATCCTGGTGGCAGAGGTGAGTACATAGAGTACATCCAAAGGGCTCAGACGCTTTATGAGGGCAGCTTACCCAGTGAGGTGGACTACCCTGTATACAACGTGTCGGTTTCAGATTCCAGCGTGACAGTAACCCTCAGTGATGCAAGGAACGTTTTTTCTCAACACTGGGCATACTTTGATAGGGAGTATGTATTCGTTTTCGATAAAGATACTAACGATTATCATGTATATGTTAAAAGGCATGGGCAGAATGGTAAACCATTGCCTTTAAACCATTTTGAATGATCATGTGGACATAAATCTCTTTATTAAGTTCACATCCTCTTAATTTTTGTTCATCTTCATAAAAATACCTACAAACTCCTTATATATGAGTTCACAAGAACTACCAATTGTATTCAATTGCAAGGAGATTTTAATATTGAGGGAAAATGAAAGCAATATGGTTATGGATATCAAAATCCACGAATTCGTTAACAAGGACACATGGAACCTACATCTGGCCCTGCATGCTAACAACGTGTTGCTTGGAGTGGCTTTTGCAAATATTGGTAACTCAAAGTACGATAACGAAACCGTGGTTGCGGCCATACAGAGTCTTAAGAACGAGTATTACAAGGCAATAGGTTCGCCTATGAGGTATCAGGATGGTAGCTTGACATTCCTTCCAGCGGATCCTGGTATCATCGCAAGAGGGTCACAGGACAAAAATGAGATGGACACGAAAAATGTTCCCTTTGCAGACAAAGTTGTGGCTTAATCAAATTAATATAAATGCTGGCTTCAAAGATCCCCTCGGATAATGAATCCACCTTGCATTTGTAATTTTATTTGCTTTCAAACTGCCAGCATTTATATTTCCATTTAAATTTCATGTATGGTGATCAATGAAAGCAGACATATGATAGCATGTGGCCTTATCTTAGGGTATTTTGAATTTCATATCTATTTTTAATTATATATAAATTATTTTTTTGTATTTAGTTTGTTTTTGCGACGTCGCAATGGTTTTAATAACATGGTGCCATACACAATTTAAGGAGGATTAGGACTATGCTGGATGATGAACTGGATGATATGATGTGCTCAAGACCTTCTGAGAGGGAACGTGTAAAAGCCGAACACGAGCTTGCTCATAAAGCAGCCTCTCATCCTGTAAGGAGGCAATTGATCAGGGAAATTGGCGCGTTTGGTGCTATGAAGGCCGAACTCCTTGAAAGGACAGAACTCGATGGGAAGGTGTTCAAATACCACACTGAATTTCTGATAAACGGTGAATTTCTCAACATCATCGAAGATAAGTATTTTCTCAGTGCTAAGGGCCTTGAGCTGCTGGCCATTATCAAATAAACCCGGAACAAAATAAAACGGAAAATATCCTGACAGGTCACTGAAAAAGATATCTCACTGGAAATAAGAAGGTAAGTCATCTCATGTTTGTTAAAAGCCCGGTAACTGCTGTGTTGATCACACTCATCTTTATGTTTTTTATATTGGTGCCTGGTTCCGGCTGCATCGAAGATTTCCAACATAATGCCAATATCTCCGGGGAGGCAAGTGAGTTTGAGGGACAGATGCTTACTCCCATTTCTAAACAGCGTAACAATGCCATAGAGGGTATCCAGTATATAGACAGGGATTCATATGAACTGCATATCTATGGATTGGTTGAAAGACCTGTTAATCTGAGTTATGACCGGCTATTGGCTTATCCTTCTGTTATCAGGTTCGTTCGACTGGACTGTGTTGAAGGCTGGGGTTTTGATGCGAAATGGACGGGTGTATCGCTTAATACTTTGCTCAATGAGACAGGAGTCCACAGTACAGCCACCACTGTGATATTCTATTCGGCTGACGGTTATTCCACCGGACTTGATCTTGACTACCTTGTTGAAAACGATATAATGCTGGCTTACAGGATCAACGATGTAACATTACCTGCTGACAGGGGTTTCCCTCTTCAGCTTGTAGCAGAAGGCAAATATGGATACAAGTGGGCAAAATGGATAACCTCTATAGAGATCACAGATGAATCATATAAAGGATACTGGGAAAACGTAGGGTACAGCAATAATGCAGATGTTGGCGGACCGGCCTTTGAGAGATGACCCTTAAAGCAGATTCTTACCATATCCCCTGCATATGTCCTTAGTTCATGTTCTTTTATGTCTTATCTTTTTGAATATTCAGGAGAGGATCTTGTGATCCGGCACAAAACGTTAATCTATGCAGGTCATAAATATAGCTCCAATGGACTCTATCATTTCAATTACCGGTCTTTCCAAGAGTTTTGGCCTGCGCAAGGCACTGGATGGTATCGATCTTGAGATACATAAAGGTGAATTTGTTGCCATATTTGGTCCCAACGGGGCAGGTAAGACCACTCTTTTAAAGATCATATCAACTGTATCCGAGCCAACAAGAGGTTCTGTAGTCATTAATGGGCTAGACAGCAAAACGGATCCAAACGTCATAAGAGGAATGATAGGTGCAATATCCCATGAGACCTATCTTTATGATGAGCTTACGGCAAAGGAGAATCTTTTGTTCTTTTCACGTATCTATGGTGTTGAAAAGAGCGCTATGCAGGAGCAGGTGGACAAACTCCTCAAAAGTGTCAAACTCTTCAACCGTGCAGATGAGAGGGTCGGATCTTTCTCAAGGGGGATGAAACAGCGACTTTCCATCGCAAGGGCTTTGCTGCACAGCCCTGTACTATTGCTGATGGACGAACCTTATACAGGACTTGACCAGCAGGCTGCTGAGAATTTCGAGCGTGTCCTTATGAACACCGGAAGTTCTGAAGTTACCAGGATAATGATCACCCATAATATTGAACGGGCTTTTGAGCTGTGTGACCGCATGCTTATAATGGACAGGGGAAAGATACTCTTTGATAAAATGAAAAAGGATATCTGCAGTGCCCCTGAATTCAGGCAGGAGTATCTTTCCATCGTAGAGAAGGATATCGATGAAGAAGGGATTAGCAATTATTAAGGCAGTGGAGACATTGTGACAGCTATGATAAAAAGCATCCATATTGCAGCAAAGGACCTGAGGTCTGAGTTCCGTACAAAGCAGATGCTCAATTCCATGCTTATCTTCTCACTGGTGGTTATTGTTATATTCAGCATCTCATTCGGTGAGCTGCTGGGACGCCCGGAGATGGTCTCACAACTTGCTCCGGGTGTGCTATGGATAGCTTTCACCTTTGCAGGTACTCTTGGACTCTCTCGTGCCTTTGCCGCAGAGGTGGAGAACGGATGCCTTGAAGGTCTTAAACTCTCACCCATTGACCGAAGTTCTATCTATATCGGAAAGACAATATCTGGATCATTATTGATGTTTGCTGTTGAGTTGCTGACTATACCTATCTTTATCATATTGTTCAATTACAGCATAAGCGGAATATTCGGGCTTGCAGTGGTCATCTTTCTCGGGACTGTAGGTTTCATGAGTGTGGGCACCCTGCTCTCCGCACTCACGGTCAGCACAAGAACAAGGGAGATAATGCTCCCTGTGCTCTTGTTACCGCTTATCATACCTGTGATTATCCCTGCGGTCATGGCAACCGGGAAGATACTTGCAGACGGGAACATTGGAAATATAATGACCGAACTTCGCCTGCTCCTCGTATATGACCTGATCTTCCTTGCTGTGGGACAACTGGTTTTTGAATATACTATAATGGACTGAAGCAGACGGAAGCAGGCTGAAGGTTTCTGCTTCTTTTTAACAGGAAACTGGCCTATCATGGTCCCGGTATTCCTGCACTCAGGTGAACACCCTTATGAAAAACATTTAAACAGGCAGTCACTATAAAGCAGAGGAACAAATATGCTGATAAACAGGAATAAAGAAAGGATAATTGCCGCTGTCACGGTACCTGTCATGTTAACTGCAATATGGATGATCTTTTTCTACCTGCCGCCTATGAAGGGTAATGCCGGTGAGGTACTTGACAGCAGTTTCAACATATTCTATTTCCACATGCCCATAGCAATTGTGGCGTACCTGGCGTTCACATTTGTATTCATTGCAAGCATCATGCAGCTTAAAAGCAACAGCCGCAAATGGGATATCATTGCCCATTCTGCAGCCGAGGTGGGTGTTGTATTTGCTTTCCTTGTCCTTGTCACGGGTTCTATCTGGGCAAAAGCTGCATGGGGATGGTACTGGATATGGGAGCCCAGACTTACAACATCACTTGCACTATTCCTTGTATACCTTGCCTACCTGATGCTTCGCCAGGCAATTGAGGATCCTGGGAAAAGAGCACGCCTTGCGGCTGTCTTCGGGGTGCTGGGTTTCCTTTCAGTTCCCTTAAGTTTTTTGTCGATACGTCTTTGGCGCTCAAATCACCCGCTGATGTTTGGCGGTTCTTCATACGGAAGCAGCGGCGGGGGTCTTGAAGGCATCTCACTGCAGCTTACACTGGCAGTCAATATGCTGGCATTTATGCTGCTGTTCATATCGATGCTTATCTACAGGATCAATAATGAGGCGTTGAAGGAAGAGATAGAAGCATCCAACAATGCATGAGTCTAAGAAAAGCAGAGTCTAAGAAAAGCATATAAGCCATCTGTCTTAATATTCCTATATGTTCTTCAAACCTATAAGACTGGGAAATATGGATGTACCGAATCGTTTTGTGCGCTCTGCAACACATGAGTGGATGGCAGACCCCGATGGCACGCCCACTGGCAGGATAGGTGATCTTTATGAAGATCTTGCACGCAATGAAGTAGGGCTCATTATCACAGGGTATGCATACGTCAATCCGAAAGGTAAAAGCGACCATCTGCAGCAGGGTATCTATGATGACAGGTTCGTAGAGCCTTACAAAAAGATCGTTTCAGGGGTACACAGACACAAAAGCAAGATCGTTATGCAGATTGTACACGGTGGCAGGCAGAGCATGCTCAGTGCCCAAAACCCAATTATGCTTGCACCTTCTGCGGTGACCATCACTACAAACGGAGTAACTCCGGAGGAAATGACAGAAGCAGAGATACTGGATACGATAGATGACTTTGCCAATGCTGCAAGAAGGGCAAAGGAAGCGGGTTTTGATGGGGTTCAGTTGCATTGTGCCCACGGTTTTTTGCTCAGTAACTTTATTTCCCCATACACCAACAGGCGTAAGGACAGGTGGGGGGGTTCCACAGAGAAGAGGACCCGGATAATTGTGGACATCATCATCCGTATACGGGAAATGGCTGGAGAGGATTTCCCCGTTCTTGTAAAGATGAATGCAACAGATGGCTTTCCTCCGGGCAGGAAGAATGTCCTCGATGCTCCGGAATGCGTTGAGATAGCAAAGATACTTGCTGCAAATGGTGTCTGTGCCATTGAGGTAAGTGGTGGCATTGCTGAGGCAGGGGATGAGCTGTTCAGGACAAAGATAGGCGTACCGGAAGAAGAAGCCTATTACAGGGACTACTCTAAAATGATAAAGGAAGCTGTGGACGTTCCGGTGATCCTTGTCGGAGGCATACGTTCAAGAGCTGTCATGGAAAAGATGCTTGCAGAGGATTATGCAGACATGATATCCCTGTGCAGGCCGCTTATATGTGAACCTGACCTTGTTGTAAAGATCAGCAATGGTGAAACAGATGTGGCAAAATGTGTGTCATGCAATTTGTGCTCTGATGAGACCGGGATAAAATGTAACTATGATTTTGCCGAATGATCGCATTTGTATGAGGGTTCAAGTCCAAGCAGGAATTCTATCAGGTGCGTGTGGTCCTCTATGACAATGTCTGCCTGATTGAATTTCCCCGAATCAAGGTATGTTGGCACTGCTACACAGCACAAACCTGCTTTTTTTGCAGCCTCTACACCCATGGGTGCATTTTCGATCACTATCCCTTCCTCCTTTTTTATACCAAGCATTTCCACAGCTTTGAGGTAAGGTTCAGGTGAAGGTTTACCTTTTTTAACATCATCTGCACTTACAATATTATCAAATATCCCTGGATATTTCGAGTTTAGTATATCATGCACTATAGGCCTGTCAGATCCTGAGACCACAGCAAGGTCGAATCTTTCCTTAAGTTCTGTGAGGCATTCCTGCATACCATCAAAGACCTTAAGTTTGACTATCCTGTTAAATTCGGCAATATATCTCTCTACGATATCCTGTATGTCATAAACAGAAATGTCCCGAGCTCCTTTTTCAAGCAGGTATGTAATTATATCCGCAGTCCTCTCTCCTTCCCTTTCAAAGATATCCTGGCGGTCCATTTCCACGCCTATCTGCTTAAAGATATTTTCTACTGCCTGTGCATGGTAGGACATAGAATCCACCAGCACACCATCCATGTCAAATATTAATGCCTTTAACAGAGTTCTCACCTTCTGGGATTAGCATCTTCCTGCATCCTATAAACCTTTTTTCTTCATGCTTTGAGTTTTTGTGACTGCCTTCTGGCTGGTATAGAGCCATCATCCCGTGCATTATTCTGATAAAGTGCATTGTTTTTGCTAAAGTACATTATTTTGATAAAAGATAATTTTTGGAACTGATACTATAAATAGTCCGGTTCCTTATTACTTAAACCATGAGATTGGATGCATACCTTGTGGAAACTGGCTGTTTCAGGTCCAGGGGCAGGGCCAAGAATGCAATACTCACTGGCTGCATAAGGGTTGATGGTGTTGTGGTTAAAAAGCCTTCCAAAGATATCAATGCAGGTGCTGATGTGGATGTGGAGGAAGGTTTTGATATGCCCAGGGGCTACTTCAAGCTTAAAAGGATACAGGATGCAACAGGTATTATTGTTGCAGGTGACAGGGTCCTTGATCTGGGATCAAGCGCAGGGGGATTTTTGATGCTGGCATCAGAAATTGCGGCATCTGTCAAAGGTGTGGAATACAGCCGGGATTTTATGCAGGACCTTGAAAAGGTGACCCGGGAGAGGGAAAACGTCTCGGTCATTCTTGGGGATGTATTCCGGATACCATTGGAGGATATGTCATCGGAGGAAGTGGATGTGATACTCAGTGACATTACCCTTGAGCCCGTGGATTCCCTGGCAGCTCTTGAGAGAGTGCTTCCATTGTTAAAGGAGAACGGCAAATTGCTTCAGGTGATAAAGACCGAGAAGCAACAGGACCATGGACCTGTATTGGAAAATATCAGATCGCTTGGCCTTGAGATCATTGAGGTGCTGGGGTCGGAAAAACAAGAGATCTACATCATTGCACAGAAGTCCATTGACGGCGGATCAAGGTGAAATGGTCGATATGTCTTACAGGATGCTTGGAGAAGGAAAACCTGTCAGGTTGTTCGTGGCGGGTCTGCATGGTGATGAGTGGAAGGATACATCGGATATCCTTGAGAATATAAGGGCTCCCAGTGTGGGAAGTCTTGCGGTTATCCCTCTTGTGAGCAAGGGTGATTATATCTCAACACTTGATGAAAGATACTTTGAAGATATTGGGAATCCCATTATAGAGGCTGTTGAAGAACTTATGCCTGATATCTATATCGAGATCCATTCATATTCTGCCGAAAATCTCAAAAAGCTCACCGAACCTGAAAGACTGAACCGTATAGGTGTGCCTGCCTTCAGCAGACTTGATAATGATGTGCTTCTGGGCTCGGTCGCTCCCTACATCCGAAGGAAGTATTTCCCCCAGGAGGCGCTCTGCCTTACGTTTGAGATCCAGAAAGGTAACCAGCTTTCTAAAATGTATGCAATAAAGATCATTGACCGGATGAAAGAATTCACCTCAAAGGAGACTTTCCTCAATTGTATGCTTAAAAGGTATCCACAGCAGGCACAAAAGGCTATTGATGATTACAGGAACTTCTATGGTTTACCCCATGGGGAAATATAGTCTTATGCGATGGTGTAAAAGAGTAGCTATAAGGGTCACACGTTAATTATTTGAAAGTAACATGTGAGTATATTCCTGTTTGCAGGATCAGGGCTATGCAACAGTACCGATACTTATCTTGCTATCTATATCTATATGTTATATAACATTCAATGTATTATTTCATATATTTTCACTATACATTTAATCGATTGCTTCATATATCATCTTTTATATATTCAAAAACAATTCTTAAATGAATATGTCCTAATGCTGTTGTAATTCATTAATTGTAATTAGCAAACCAATATAAGATATTGTTATAGCATGTATTTTTTCAAAAAGAAGAAATTCTAAGGATATGGATTGGGAATATGTATATGAAAAAGTGTTCAGAAAAATGGTAGAAATAAAAGAGGTATGTAACCTCTTTACAGGCTGTCCGACAATTCAATTCCAGGGCAAAATCATGCAAAAAATGAGGCATCTAAAGCCTTTAAATCGAAAAAAAAGGAATTCAATAATTACTGGAGATAATTGTCAGACAGCCTCTTTAGCTCATATCATAGTTGTGTATATTGTGTTCAGGATTGACATCCATCATTGCCTGTTGCCTGACGCGCAATACCATCTTTGCTGCTTCAGATGTTGATTTGATTGCCTGGGTCTTGACCCTTAAAGGATCCACGATACCCTTTTCAAGCATATCTATAATGTTGCCGCTTTCAATGTCAAGGCCTGCATTGCTGATCGTGCCGTGCTTTGAACGCAGGTCAATAAGTGTGTCAATGGAATCGAATCCGCAGTTCTCTGCGATAGCTTTTGGGCTCTCTTCCACAGCGTCTGCAAAAGCCATTATCGCTAACTGCTCACGTCCCTCTACAGATGAGGCATAGTTGCGCAATGCCTGTGCGACCTCTATTTCGGATGCTCCTCCGCCAGGTACGATCTTTCCATCCTCAAACACGACTTTTACTACATGGAGTGCATCATCAAAAACGCGCTCAACATTGTCTGTAACATGTTCAGAACCTCCTTTTATGAGAATGGTCATGGTCCTGGAGTCCTTGAATCCCTTGATGTAGGTCTTCTCAACATGTTCATCCTCCTGCTCAACAAGTTCTGCAAATCCAAGGTCATCGGCAGTTATCTCACTGACATTTCTGACAAGTGATGCCCCGGTTGAGTGGGAAAGGATCTTCATGTCCTCGTCTCTGACACGTCTTGTGGC